>VAWN01000044.1:4423-45075 GCA_005885555.1 Actinomycetota bacterium | reverse complement strand
GCCTGCGTGAAACCGCTGGCCGCACCGGCCTCGTGCCGAACGCGGCCATAGCCGGTCCGCAGGAGTACCGCATCGCCGGATCGCACCCGCACACCCTGGCGACGCTCGGCCTCCTCGAGATCGTCGGGAAACACACCCTGGCCCGGTTCCAACCACGGCACATCGCGGACCCTCGCAATGTCCAGCAGGACACCACGCGTGATGATCCCGTTCGCCGCCGCCGTGACCGCCGCCCACGCCGATCCCGTCGCGGCGTCGACCAACGAGTGCGACCGCCCGTTGTACATCGTGCCGTCCCAGAAGATGTGGCACGGCGAGTCGACGTGGGTGACGGTGTTGCCGTGGAACGTGATCCCGAGCCGCTCGGACGAAAACCCCCACCGCCGGTCGGCGTGGAAGCCGGGCACCGGCATGTCCTCGGCACCCGGCATGTCGGCGGCGCACGGGCACGTCGTCGTCGACCGCTCCATCTCTTCCGGCACGGCAACCTCCCACGCGCACGACACGCTCCTGCCATGGCGCACGACCCGCGCCGCCGCCAGCCGGACGTCGTCGGTGATGTGGTTCAAAGTCCCGAGCTCGTCGTCGTCGCCCCACCGTCCCCAGTTCGACAGCGTGCTGAAGTACCCGAGCACCTCGTCCTGTGTGGGCACCGGTCGCCCTGCCGTCATCCCAGCATCGACTCCTCCGCCTCACGCGGTTCCAGGCACCGCAGGTAAGGTATCCCGCCGCTGGATCGAAGACCGCGCTGACTGGTCGATCAGACGACGGACGACCCGGCCGCACCGCCCGCCGCTACCGCACCATCGAAACCCAGGCCGGCAACCACACCAGCATCGCCGCCGACCACTACCCGACGACCTCCACGCCGCCGTCGCCGCGATCACCCAAGGTGCGCACTCATTTGAGCCAAGTCGGGCCTTGGCGGCCGCGCTTTCTGGATCTACCCGCATCTGGCAGGCTACGGGCATGCCCTGCTGTACCTCGCCACCGATCCGGCCGCCGACAAGCTGCTCGCGCCCGACCCGCTAGTACGGCAGCCGCCAATCGGTGTCTGACCAGGGTCGATGCCGTGGGTGGGGCTGCTGATGTGGGTGCAGCCGCCCTGACGATCATGTGTGTGTGACGACGACAAGATCGAGGGCGGCTGCGGCTGCCAGGATAGCGGCTGGGCGGGTGCAGCGGTTGCGGGCTGATCTGATGGGGCTGCTGCGGCCGTGTTTCGCGCGGACGCAGGCCTGGCAGCAGGCCGTGGAGTACACCGCGGTGCTGGCCGGTGATTTGCCGAGACGCAACGGGTGGACGATCGCGCAGTACGTCGGGGACCGGGCTCCGAACCGTACCCAGCGGCTGTTGAATCGGGCGGTGTGGGACGGCGAGGAGGCGATGGGCCTGGTGCGTCGGTTCGTGGTCGAGGGGCTGAGCGTGGCCACCGGGCGGCGTCGGCGGGGGTTGGTGGTCGGGGCGCTGGACGAGACCGGTCAGCAGAATGTGGTGTGTGGCGACGAGGTCTACGGCGGCTGCACGCAGTTGCGGGAGTTCCTGGAGCGGCACGGGCAGGCGTACGTGCTGCGGGTGGCGTGCACGTTCATGCTTGAGCTGGGCGACGGTGCACGGTTGACCTGCCGGCAGGCGGTAGCGCGTCTGCTGGGCCAGTTGCCGTGGGAGGTGCGCAGCGCCGGGGCCGGATCGAAGGGGCAACGGTGGTACGCCTGGGCGGGCATCGCCACCGCCAGCCCTCATCATCTCCTGTTGGTCCGCCGGCACCTGCGTACCGGTGACCTGGCGTTCCACTACTGCTACCTACCCGACGGGCGCGCGCGCATGACCAAGCTGATCCGTGCCGCCGGGCTGCGTTGGCCGGTCGAGGAGGACTTCGAGTTCGGCAAGGACCAGTTCGGTCTCGACCAGTGCCAGGCTCGGCTGTACACCGCGATCCGGCGGCACACGGTGCTGGTCATGGCCGCCCTGGCCATCTGCGCAGTCGCCGCCGCGCAGCTGCGAGATCGCACCGATACCCAGGCGCCACCACCCACCACCCCGGACCAGGCGCCGCCACCCGACCCCGGCCTGATCCCCCTGACCGTCCCCGAAACCAAACGGCTTCTGGCCGCTGCACTGGACCAGCCGAAACCGCCCGGCCACATCCACCACTGGATGACCTGGCGCCGCCGTCACCAAGCACGCTCACGCTGGTTCCACCAACGCACTCGGCTTGGCCGCGAGTACGCCGTGGTCAAATAGCGATTGGCGGCTGCCTTACTAGGGCGCATACATCGACAAGCTGATTACCAGAACATTGACGCGGCGAGACCGCGGTCACGGAACTACGAACTGGCACCCTGCACGCCTCCCGATCGCGCAGGCCGAGGCGCCCGGCTGTCCAAGGCCTTGTCGAGGTTTCGTCAACGTTCCCGTCAATGAATGTGTCCTAACCTGCTGGCGCCAATACCTGGCGAGTGCGGTTCCACGCGGGGAACGCCGAGAGATCAGGAAGGAATCGGATGCAAATGCGCAATCAGCGCCTATTCGGGAGCTGGCGCCTACGACTACCGCCGCGCCTCCGGAGGATCGCTGTCCGGGCCGGCGTCGCAGTAGTCATCGCCGTCGTCGGTCTGGTCGTAACGCCTGCGACGCCGGCGCACGCGAGCTGGTACCAGTGCGTCAAGACCGAGTTCTGCATGTGGTCGGACATCAACGACTCGGGCGCCTTCTATGCTGCGGTCAACAGCGACGCCAACCTCACCCGGTGGTCGATCTCGACCACTTACTGCCGGCAGGGCACATGGAACGACTGTGCGTCCTCCGCGTACAACTACGGTACAAGCGGCATGGGCGTGTTCATGTACCAGGACATCAACTACGGCGGCGGAGACTTTTGCCTACCAAATTATACGGGCCTCGACAATTTCACGGTCGTCACCTTCAACAATAGTTGGGTCGGCCTGAACGACAACGTCAGCTCGCTCCGGTGGTCATGGTCTTGTTAGCCGGCTCCGTCGGCTGTCGACGTGCCGTTGGCGCCGTCGTTCGCCGGGTCTTCGTCATCATTTTCCTGGCGGTCGCCGGGGTCGGTTGTGCTGCTCAACCGACCCCGCGACCGTCAGACAGGCCGTCCGGCGCGCAAACCCCGACCGGCAGCACCGACTCACCGGCAGCACTGGTTCAGGCAGCGGACGGGGTGCTCGTCCCGGACGTCAATGTGCTCCGCGGACAGTGGACCCTGTTCCGCGCGCAGCAGCTGCTCGTCGCGCAGTGCATGCGCGATGACGGCGAAACCTACCTCATCACCGATCCGGGACCGGAGCCCGGGACGAACACGAGCACCGCGGAGTCGTTGGGCACCGGCACCCACCTGACGTACGGCCTACAGGCATCACCGCTCACGTCGGCACAGGACGCCTACGTGAGACAACTCAGCGAGCCGGCACGGACCAGGTACGACCAGGCACTGGGTGGTCCGGCGAACGAGCAGGCATCCGTCACCTTGCCGAGCGGACTGGTCATCAGCTACCGCGAGGGCGGCTGCCTCGGTCAGGCACGTTCGCGACTGTTCGGCAGCGTGCAGAACGCGGTGCTCGACTCTGTGCTGCCGCAGGATGTCGACAAGCGTTTCGGGAAGTCGTTGACGCAGTCGGCCCGGTACAAAGCCGCCCTGGCCGACTGGCGAGCCTGCATGGCCCGCGCCGGCTACACCTATGTGGACCCGACCGATGCCATCAACCAGATCCGGTTGCTCCTGGACGGGGGCACGAATCCGCAACACGTGGGTGCTCTCGAACAAGCTGTGGCAGATGTCGATGCGGTGTGCGATCACCCGTCGCGACTGCGGCAGGTACGCGCGCAGGAGTTGGACGCGTTCCTTCGCGGATTGCCGTTGCCACAGCTCGTCTCACTGGCGGATGTTCATCGTGCCCGTCTTCGCGCACTTGATGCAGTCAACCGCGGATCGGCGGTCAGCCAGTGAGTTCGTGCTGCTCGCGTGTGCCGTACCGGCGGAAGGTCTCCAACGCTTCGGCCCGCAGGACTTCGGCGGTGGCCGGGTCGCCGGCGCCTTCTACCGCGGTGGCGAGGTCGCGCAGGGTCCGGGCGAGGTTGAGCGGAAGGTGCATGGCCTGCCACAGCTGTATCGCCGAGCGCAGGTGCGTTTCGGCGTCCGCCCACTGTGCGCGCGAGAGGTACAGCTCACCGATGCTGCGCAGGGTCATCGCCTCGCCCCACCGGTCGTGCAACGCGCGTGAGGTGTGCAGTGCCCGCTGCAGCGGTTCCATCGCCTCGCGGCTGCGGTTCAACCGGACCAGCGCCTTACCGGCCGACCGCATGCTGTATGCCTCCAGCAGTTCGTCGCGTAGCTCGTGAAAGATCGAGCGTGCCTGTTCGGCCACCTCGTACGCCTGCTGGTAGTCGCCGCTCGCCCGGTGCAGCAGGCTGGTGGTACGCAGGGTCATCGCCTCGCCGCGCCGGCTACCGTTGCGGCGGAACGTCGCCAGCGCCGCCTGCAGCGCTTCGGCGGCATCGGCGAGGTCGCCGCGCTCCATATGGATCAGCCCGACAAGGCGGTTGGTGTAGGCCGCGGTGACCTCGTCGCCCATCTCCCGGAAGACGGTGTGCGCCTGCCCGAAGAAGTGCAGTGCCTCGGCGAAGTGGCCCTGCTCGTGGTTGGCGGTGGCGAGCGCGGCCAGCGTCACCGCTTCGCCACGGACGTCGCCGTTCTCCCGGAAGGCATCCAGCGCCTGCATGAAGTAGGTGCGCGCCTCGACGTACCGGTCCTGCTTGTACCGCAGCTGGCCGAACTCGGCCAACAGGGTGGCCTCGGCGGCGCGGTTTCCCGCGCGGCGCGCCGCGGCCAGTGCGGCGTCGTGGGTACGGGCCCAGGCGTCGAACAGGTTCGCCACCGCGAACAGTGATCCACACAACGCCGAGGCCAGGTCGGCGGCGAGGTCGTCGAGGTCGAGCGCGGCGGCCCGTTCGACGCTGGCCACCAACGCGTGCTGCTCGGCGTCGAGCCAGGCGCGCGGCTCGGACACCAGGCGCGGGTGCCGGGCGGCTGCGTCGGCGGGCGGCTGTTGCAGCAGCAGACCGCCCGTGGGGTTGCCGGCCCGGACCGCGTTGACCCGTTCCAGCCAGCCGGACATCACCCGCCGCACGGCGGCATTGCGTGCCGCCGCGTCCTCCTCTTCCTGCGCCCGTTCGCTGGCGTAGATGCGCAGCAGGTCGTGCAGCTGGTACCGGACCTGGCCGGCTGCGTCGGTGCGGGCGAAGGTGAGCAGTTGCGCGTCGACGAGTTGCTCGACGGCATCGTCGGCGACGAGGTCGGCAGCGTCGAGGAGCGCGCTGACCACCCAGGCGGGGAAGTCGGGCAGGCCGAGAAATCCGAGCCGGCGCAGCGCGGTACGCGGTGTCTCGTCGAGGGCGTGGTAGCTGACCGCGACGGTGGCGCGGATCTGCTGGTCACCGACGACCAGCTCGTCGAGGCGCCGGGCCTCGTCGCTGAGCCGGGCGGACAGCTGCTCCAGGGTCCAGTGCCGGCGGGTGGCCAGCCGGACACCGACGATCCGTACGGCCAGTGGTAGCCGGGCGGCCTGGTGGAGCAGGCGCCGGGTGGCCTCGGGCTCGGCGGCGATCCGCTCCGGGCCGGTGATCCGGGCCAGCAGGTCGGTGGCCTCCGTCTCGTCGAGCACCGGCAACTCGATGGGCTGGGCGCCGGCCAACCCGGCCAGCCGGGCCCGCGAGGTGATCAACACGGCGCAGCTCGGGCTGCCCGGCAGCAACGGGCGTACCTGCCGCTCGGCGTGCGCGTCGTCAAGCACGACAAGGATGCGCCGGCCGGCCACCATCGAGCGGTACCGCTCGGCCCGCTCCTCAAGGCCGTGCGGCAGGTTGTCCGGCGGCACGCCGAGCGCGGTGAGGAACCGGGCGAGCACCGTCTCGGCCGCGACCGGTGTCTCGGTCATGCCGTACAGCTGCGCGAACAGTTGCCCGTCCGGGTATTCGGCGGCCAGCTCATGCGCCACCCGTACGGCGAGCGTCGACTTGCCCACCCCGCCCTGACCGGTGATCAGGCACATGGGTACGCCGGTCGCCGACGGGTCCGGGGACAGGCGCGCCACCAGATCACCGATCTGCTCGACCCGACCGGTGAAATCCGACGGTACCGGCGGCAGCTGCGCCGGAGTCGCGGACGGCAGGATCGCCTCGGTCCCGATCTCCGGTACCGCTTCCCGGCCGGCCGTTCCCGCAGGATCGAGCGTCGGCTCCTCGCGCAGGATCGCCTGGTGCAACTCGCGCAGCCGTGGACCGGGCTGCAGACCCAGCTCGTCGTCCAGGTATGCCCGGGCGCGGCTGTACACCGCGAGGGCGTCGGCGGTACGGCCGGCCCGGTGCAGGGCGATCATGTGCAGCTCGTGGAGGCGTTCCCGGGTCGGGTGCGCAGCCGCCAGAGTCGCGAGCTCGGCGATCAGTTCACGGTGCCGGCCGAGGGCCAGTCCGGTGGCCATCAACTCTTCGGTCGCGGCGGCGCGCAGTTCCTCAAGCCCTACGCAGAGCTGTTCGCGCAGCCGCTCGCTGGCGGCGTTGTGCAGCACCGGGCCGCGCCACAGGTCGAGAGCCGCGCGCAGCAACTGGTCGCGCGCCGTCGGGTCGGTGGTCTGCGCCGCCTGGTCGAGCAGGGTACGGAAGCGGTGCGCGTCAACCGTGCCGGGTGGCGCCTTGAGGGTGTAGCCGCCCCGGTCGGCCACCAGGACCACGCCGTCGGTACCCGCGCCCGCCTCGGCGAGCAGTCCCCGCAGGCGGGCGACATAGGTACGGATCGCCTGCGGGGCGCGGTCGGGCGGGTCGTCGTCCCAGAGGAGTTGAGCGAGTCGGCTGGTGGCGACGGTACGGCCGGTTTCGAGCAGCAGGATTGCGAGCAGGGCGCGTTCGTGCCGGCGGGACGGGGTCAACGTCCGGCCGTCATCGGTCGCTATCTCGACCGGTCCGAGCACGCGGAACTGCACGAAGGGCACTGTAGCCAGACGGGTTGATTTTGGTAACGGTCTTGTCAATGTCCATCATGTAGCTGTCGGACGAATTTCATGCCAAGGACCTGGTCGCATAGCCGTGGCGATTTGCCTGATATAGCCGCTTTATTCAGGTACCGTAAGCACGGTGAACCGCAGGCATCCACTCCGCGCGCTGCTCGCCGCCCTCGTGCTGAGCGCCGTCGGGCTGGTCATCGCCGCGCCGGCCGGCGCCGATCCGCACGACGACAAGGCGAAGGTCGACCGGCAACTGGCCAAGGTACACAGCCTTTACGAGGCGGCCTCCGCACAGGCCCAGGCGGCTCTGGCGGCGTACAACGCGGCGGCCGCGCAGCTTCCCGTGGTACAGGACCGTCTCGCCGTCGCGCGGGGCGTGGTCGCCGCCCGCCAGGCCGAGGCCAACCAGGCCCGCCGGGACGCCCAGGCCGCGCAGGACAAGCTCGACACGGCACATCAGCGGTACCTCGACGCCGCGGCCAAGGTCGACACTGCCCGCACCGAGGTCGGTGACTTCGTCGCCGCGTCGTACAAGGGCAGCGGGCTGCTCACCTTCGACTCCCTGCTGGAGGCCGGGAGCCCGAGCGACCTGGTGGACCGGCTGAACTACCTCGACATGTCGGCGCAGCAGCAGCAGCGGGCGCTCGACGCCTTCCGCGTCGCGCAGGCCGTCGCCCAGGAGGCGGAGAACCAGGCGGCGCTGGCCCAGCAGTCCGCCGATGCCGCCGCGCGCCAGGCCGGTACCGCATTGGATGCGGCCCTGGCCGCGCAGTCGGCGGCCGAGCAGGACGCCACCGACCTCACCAACCTGATCGCCCAGCAGCAGCAGGCGATGGTCGCGGCCAACGCCCAACGTGACGCCGTCCTGGCCCAGTACGCGGCGCTGCAGCGGGAAAGCGACCGGATCGCCGCGCAGTTGCGCGGGCAGTCCGGCGGCGTGGCCAACCTGCACAGCGGCCACTTCCTCACCCCCGTGCACGGCTGGAAGTCCAGCGACTTCGGCTGGCGGTTCGACCCCTACTACAAGGTCTGGCAGCTGCACGCCGGGGTCGACCTGGCCGCAGCGGGCGGTACCCCGATCTACGCCGCCGGGGACGGGAAAGTTGTCCAGGCCGGCTGGAGCGGCGGGTACGGCAACTACACCTGCATCTACCACGGCATGTACCAGGGCAAGGGGCTGTCCACCTGCTACGGGCACCAGTCGGTGATCCTGGTGTACGTGGGGCAGCAGGTGCACGAGGGCGACGTGATCGGGCGGGTCGGTGCCACCGGTGCGGCCACCGGCGACCACCTGCACTTCGAGGTACGGGTCAACGGCACGCCGGTGCAGCCGCTGGACTGGCTCAATCCCTGCCTGTGCTGATTCGGATACCATTGGCCCTCGCTGAGTTCGAGGGAGTGGGTAGAGGTGCCGCGGGAGAAGGGCCGCAAGGTCATCGCGTCCAACCGCAAGGCGCGCCACGACTACTCGATCCTCGACGTCTACGAGGCCGGCATCGCGCTGACCGGTACCGAGGTGAAGTCGCTCCGGGCCGGGCGTGCCTCGCTGGTCGACGCGTTCGCCCAGGAGAAGGACGGCGAGATCTACCTGTACGGGATGCACATCCCGGAGTACGCCCAGGGCACCTGGACCAACCACGAGCCGCGGCGCACCCGCAAGCTGCTGCTCACCAAGCTGGAGATCAGCCGCCTGATCGGGAAGCTGCGGGAGAGCGGCCTGACCCTGGTACCCCTGTCGCTGTACTTCTCCGACGGCTGGGCCAAGGTCGAGCTGGCGCTGGCCCGCGGCAAGCGTTCCTACGACAAGCGGCAGGACCTGGCCCAGCGCGATGCGAACCGGGAGATCAGCCGGGCCGTCGGCCGGCGGGCCAAGGGCATGGAATGAATCTTGAGCGCCGGTGCGTTAAGCTTGGTTGTCCACAACCTTGGGGGTGACAGGTTTCGACTCCGTACGTTGAGGCAGGGGAAGCGAGCCGAGGAAGCCGACGTCGTCTCGGTAATCGTCGTCGGAAACCAATAAGCGCCAAGACTAATAGTCAAGCGCGTTACGCCCTCGCCAGCTAAGGCGGGATAGCGTAGCCGTCGGTCTGGATTCGCCTTCGGTCCAGTTCACCGGCGTCAGCTAGAAGGCTGGCCAAACGGATCCCGTCGGGGGGTCCGTGCGGCGAGATCAAACCCGACTGGGCCCGTCACGCCGACTCGCTCACGTGATCGGAGGGGCCGAGTAGAGGCGAAGTGAGCTGCGCTCGGAGAAGCCCTGGCAAGGCGACGGAGGACCCGGGTTCGATTCCCGGCACCTCCACAGCAAGATTATCGCCGGCGGTACCTCCTCAAGGGGGTGCCGCCGGCGCGGTGTAGCCGTCAGAGCGCCAGTACTTCGATGTCGTACTTCTGGATGTCGGTCAGTGCCCGGCCTCGCGGCGGCGGGCCAGTTCCTCCCGCTGTACCTGGAAGACGTACCGCGCGACCTTCTCGCGGGACGCGTCGGGCAACTCGGCGAACTCGACCCGCACCGTGTGACCCTCCCGGGCCGGCCAGGTCTGGAGTACCGCGCCGGTGGCGGCCACCGTTGCCGTCGGCAGGTCGACCTCGACCTCGATATTGTCGCCCGCGTCCGGCACGTCCTCGGCCGGTACGTTGACGACGGCGGCCATCCCGCCGCAGGACAGGTTGACCGTCCGGCCGCTGTGCCAGCGTGCCGACCGGTCGCCACGGACCCGGACCGACAACCCCGTGTCGACCCGTACCCAGCCGCGCCGCTGCCGGTGGATGACCTCCCCGGTGGCGCGGACCGTCCAGGTCGACTCGTTGGAGGATTCGACCGTCGCGCGCACCCACCGTTCGCCGGATTCGATACCCCAGCGCAGCGTCACCTGGTCGCCGTCGCCGGTCGCCGCGCCGTTGGTGTTGATCAGGATGATGGTGTCCCCGTCGAGTACACCGACCTGGGCGTTGAACTCCGCCGGGGGCTCCTCCGCAGCCGTGTCGAGCAGGACGGTGACGCTGCTGCCGATGCCGCACAGCGGGATCTCGCGCGCGGCTGCCGGTACCTCCTCCGGCGCCTGCTCGTCGCTCGCCAGCACCTTCTTCAGCCAGGACACGGGTACCACCCCGGGGCGGGAACACGGCGACGAGCGGCGGCCGTCATGCGAGCAGACGCGCCCATCACCCACCTCCGTTCAGCGGCCCATACCGGTGCGGCGGATCGGGCCACCCGACAGCCTTACCATCGGTCGGCTCGGGGGTTGACCTGAACTATCCCCGTGCCCGGGTTCATCGGCCGGTGATGCGGGTCAGTCCTTCGGCTTCTTTTTCTTCTTGCCCGTGCCGGAGTCGGGCCGGGGTACGGGCGCCGCGGGTGCCGGCTGCGCGGCCACGCCGACCACGATCGGCTCGCACTGCGTGTCGCCGAGGGAGAACTGCGCCGGCAGCGGGTTGCTGCCGTGGTACGTGCCCCGGAACGGGAGGACCTGCTGCGCCCCGGGCGCCAGCGACGGGGTGGCGACCCGGACCGCCGTGCCGTCCTGGCTCCACTGCGAGCCGGTACCGCTCATCCGCTGGTCGCCGTGGACGGCGAAGATCAGCGTCGTGTCGGGCAGCGGCTCGGTACCGGTGTTGCGCAGGATCAGCTCACCGGCGAACGCCCGGCCGTTGTCGGTGTGCAGCTGATAGGTGACCTGGCAGGACGGTACCGTCTGCAGGGCGGCGCGGGCCGGCTGGCGGAAGTTGGCCACTGGACTGTTGTCGGCGCCGCCGGACAGCAGGGCCACGGTGGCCGCGCCGGCCACGGCCAGCGCACCCGCGGTGGCCAGGCCCGACCGGCGGGAGCGGCGCGCGGAGGCCGGCAGCGCGGGCAGGACCACCCGCAGGCGGCTGGTGTTCTCGGCGACCCGCCGCCAGGCGCGGGCCAGCTCGCGCGCGGACGGCCGGGCTTCTGGTTCCTTGGCCAGGCACCGGCGCACCAGCCGGCCGACCTCGTCCGGCATTCCGGCCAGCCGGGGCAGCGGGGCCGGCTTGCGCGCCAGGTGGGCGCGCAACAGCTCGGCACGGCTGTCGATGTCCCAGGGCAGCTGCCCGGTGAGCGCCCGGTACAGCACCATGCCGAGGGCGTAGACGTCGGACGCGGCCAACGCCGGGCCGCCGGTCAGCCGCTCCGGGGCCACATAACCGGGGGTACCCAGAACGCAGCCGTCCGGTGCCGGATCGGAGGACTCGCCGATCTCGGCGGAGATCCCGAAGTCGACCAGTTTCGCCCCGGCCGGCCCGATCATCACGTTGCCCGGCTTGACGTCACGGTGTACCAGGCCGGCGTCGTGGACGGCGGCGAGCGCGGCGGCCACCTCGGCGCAGTACCCGAGTGCCCGGCGCCACGGCAGCGGACCGTCGTCGTACAGCAGGTCGGACAGGCTCGGACCGTCGATGAGCTCCATCACCATGTAGGGCACGTCGTCCTGTTCGCCGAAGTCGTAGACGGTGTCCACGTGCGGGTGGCCCAGCCGGGCGGCGGCACGGGCCTCGCGGCGCATGCGCTCGCGGAACGCCTCGTCGCTCGCGTACCCTTCGGCGAGCACCTTGACGGCGACCGGCCGGCCCAGCACCTCGTCGTGCCCGCGCCACACGACGGACATGCCGCCGGAGGCGATCCGCTCGCTCAGCCGGTACCGGCCCCCCAAGTTGTTCACGTTTTGCCAGTGCCCGGCGCTTCGGCGCTTTACACCTGACGTTCCGGCGTAGCTGAGACCGAACCGTTGTCCGGATAGGGCACACTGATGACGTTGTGGACACGGTTGCTGGCCGGTACCGGCTCGTCGAGCGGCTCGGCGCCGGCGGGATGTCGGTGGTGTGGCGCGGGTACGACGAGGTGCTCGGGCGGCCTGTCGCGGTGAAGCTTCTGGCGGCCGAGCTGGTCGCCGATCCGGAGCTGCGCGGCCGGGTGCGCCGGGAGGCACGCGCGGCCGCCCGCCTGTCCCACCCGAACGTCACCAACGTGTATGACTACGGCGAGCGCGGCGACGGTACCCCCTATGTGGTGATGGAGCTGGTCGACGGGCAGTCGCTGGCGCACCGCATCGGCGCCGGGCCGCTGCCGTGGCGCAGCGCCGTGCGGGTGGCCGCCCAGGTCGCCTCGGCGCTGGCCGCCGCGCACGCGCAAGGGCTGGTGCACCGGGACGTGACTCCGGCCAACGTGATGCTGTCCCGGGGCGGCGGGGTCAAGGTCGTCGACTTCGGGATCGCGGCCGCGGTGGGGGAGCGGGACCGGGCGGTCCTGGGTACCCCCTCCTACCTGGCGCCGGAGCAGCGGGCCGGCGGCCCGGCGCAGGCGGCGACCGACGTCTACGCCCTCGGCCTCTTGCTCTACCACGCCGCCACCGGGCGGCTGCCCCGGCCGCCCGGCCTGCAGGGGGTGCCGCGCGACGGCGCGGCGCTGATCGCGGCCTGCCTGTCCAGCAACCCGGCCGCGCGGCCGGGCAGCGCGGTGCTCGCGCGGCGGCTGGCCGAGCTGGCCGACGCGGCCGAGCGGGCGCCGGTCACGGCGTCCGCGCCGGTACCGCGGCCGGCGCCCGTCCAGGTCCTGACCCGGCGCCAGGAGGCGCCCCCGCAGGCGTGGGTAGCGCCCCGGCAGCGGCACTGGCCGTGGGTGATGTCCGGCCTGGTGCTGATCGGGCTGACGTTCCTCGCCGGGGTGGTGTTCGCCGGCGGCCGGCCGAACACGCCGGTGCAGGCGAACCCCGGAGCGGCCACCCGTCCGCCGCCACCACCGCCGACCACCGCGGCCGCGCGCTGCGCGGTCAGCTACACGTTCAGCGCGAACCTCTCGTCGGAGTTCGGCGTGGACCTCAGCATCCGCAACACCGGTACCGCGGACATCTCCGGCTGGACGCTGGTGTTCGACCTGCCCGGCGAGCAGAAGGTGCGGTTCGGCTGGGCCGGGCAGTGGGACCAGAAGGACCGCACCGTGACCGTGCGCGACCTCATCTACAACGCCGGGCTCGGGGCGGGGAAGTCGGTCTCGATCGGGTTCGTGGGTACCCACGGCGACAAGGCGAAGCCGACCCGGTTCCGCCTCAACGGCATGCCCTGCCAGGTGGTGTGAGGTCTTACGGTCCGCTCACCGGCCTCGGCCGCGCGCCGTTGCCCGCCTAGGCTCGAAGCCATGGCCGAGACCATTCTCGTCGTCGATGACGACCCGACGGTCAGCGACGTGGTGCGCCGGTACCTGGAGCGGGCCGGATACTCGGTGACGCTGGCCGGCGACGGGCGCGACGCGCTGGCCGCGTACGAGCGGGTGCGGCCGGATCTGGTGGTGCTCGACCTGATGCTGCCCGGGATCGACGGGCTGGAGGTGTGCCGGCGGCTGCGCAGCACCCCGGCCGGGGTGCCGATCGTCATGCTCACCGCCCTCGGCGAGGAGGCCGACCGGGTACTGGGACTGCAGCTGGGCGCCGACGACTACGTCACGAAGCCGTTCTCGCCGCGCGAGCTGGTGCTGCGGGTGCAGTCGGTGCTGCGGCGGTCGCTGGCCCGGCCGGCGCCGCCGCCGGAGACGCTCACCCACGGCCGCCTGTCGGTCGACGTCGCGCGGCGCATCGCCCGGCTGGACGGTGCCGAGCTGGCGTTGACGGTACGGGAGTTCGACCTGCTGGTGTTCCTCATGCGCCACCCCGGCCGGGCGTTCAAGCGGGCCGAGCTGCTGGAAGCCGTGTGGGGCTGGACATTCGGCGACCAGTCCACGGTAACCGTGCACGTGCGGCGGCTGCGCGAGAAGGTGGAGGACGACCCGGCCGAGCCGCGGCGGATCCGCACCGTGTGGGGCGTCGGGTACCGGTACGAGCTGGTCGATGACTGACGCGCTCGTCGTCCTGGCGGTGCTGGCGGTACCGGCGCTGGGTGCCGTGGCGTACCTGTTCATCCGCGGCGCCTCGATCGTGTGGCACATCTGCCTGCTCGTCGCGGTCTGCGTGCTGACCGTCCTCGCCGGCATCGTCGCCGTGGCCCAGGCGATGTTCATCGACGAGCACGACCTGCGGGTGCTGTTCCTCGTCGTCGGGCTGTCCGGCACGGTCAGCCTCGCCGCCGGCTGGCTGCTCGGGCGGCGCCTGGCCGCCGCCGCGATGTGGGCGGCCGAAGCACGGGAGAAGGAACGCGCCGCCGAGGCCAACCGGCGCGACCTGGTCGCCTGGGTCTCGCACGACCTGCGTACGCCGCTGGCCGGCATGCGGGCGATGGTCGAGGCCCTGGAGGACGGGGTGGTGGCCGACCCGGAGACGGTGGCCGAGTACCACCGGCGGATCCGGGTGGAGACCGACCGGATGGCCGGACTCGTCGACGACCTGTTCGAGCTGTCCCGGATCACCGCCGGCGCACTGCGGCTGAGCCTGCAACGGGTCGCGCTCGGCGACGTCATCTCCGACGCGGTCGCCTCGGCCGCGCCGGTCGCCGCCGCGCGCGGGGTGCGGCTGGTCGCCGCCGAGGCCGGCTGGCCGGTGGTTCAGGCGAGCGTTCCCGAGCTGTCCCGGATCGTCGCGAACCTGTTGCGCAACGCGATCCGGTACACCCCTGCCGACGGTACCGTGACCCTCAGCGGCGGCCGTGACGCGGACGGCGGCTGGTTCGCGGTGACCGACGCGTGCGGCGGCATCCCCGAGGCCGACCTGCCGCGGGTGTTCGACGTGGCGTTCCGCGGCGAGACCGCGCGTACCCCCGGCTCCGGCGGCGGCCTGGGCCTGGCCATCGTCCGCGGCCTGGTCGAGGCGCACCACGGCGCGGTCGCCGTGCGCAACGTCAACGGCGGCTGCGAGTTCGTGGTCCGCCGGCTACAGCTCGTCGAGCGCCCGTGAACAGGCGCAGTCGCGGTCCTTCGGCAGTGCCGGCAGCACGTCGAGGAGCACCCCGCGCAGCCGCTCGATGTTCTCCCCGAACACCCGGAAGACCTCCTCCTGGGTGACCCCGTGCTCGCCCTCCACCCCGGCGTCCAGGTCGGTGACGAGCGCGATGGCCGTGTAGCACATCGCCAGCTCCCGGGCGAGTACCGCCTCCGGGTGACCGGTCATGTTGATGACGGCGCCGCCCATCGCGGTGTACCACCGCGACTCGGCCCGGGTGGAGAACCGCGGCCCCTCGACGACGACCATCGTGCCGTCGTGGGTGTCGATGCCGTGCCGTGCCGCCGCCCGCTTGGTAGCCGCCCGGCCGACCGGGCAGTACGGGTCGGCGAAGTTCACGTGTACCGCGCGGTCGTCGTAGAACGTCTGCACGCGGCCGCTGGTGCGGTCGATCAGCTGGTCGGGCACGACGAAGGTACCCGGACCCAGCTCGGGTCGCAGCCCGCCGACCGCGCACGGCGCGAGGACCTGCCGTACCCCGATCTCGTGCAGGGCCCACAGGTTGGCGCGGTACGGGATCCGGTGCGGCGGGTACTGGTGCGACTTCCCGTGCCGTGGCAGGAACGCGACCCGGCGCCCGTCGACGGTGGCGACCGTGATCGCGTCGGACGGCGGCCCGTACGGCGTCTGCGGTCGGTGCTCCTCGGCGTCGGCGAGAAAGGCATACAGCCCCGAACCGCCGATCACGGCGAGGTCGGCGAGGACGGTCACGGACAGACCTTAACCGGGATGCGAACGGCAGGCTATCGTGCGGACATGGCGTTGACCGCGGGCCCCGGCCCTTCCGCCGCAGGCGGGCTCGCATAGCCATGCATCCGGAACCGACGATCGGGGGAAGCGCGATGGAGTCGCTGACCGGGCGGCTGCTGGTCGCGACCCCCTCGCTCAAGGATCCGAACTTCGAGCGGACCGTCGTGCTGCTCGTCGCGCACGAGGAGGGCGGCGCGCTCGGGGTGGTGCTCAACCGGGCGACCGAGGTACCGGTGGCCGACGTCCTGGAGGGTTGGGCGCCGCTGGCCGGCGAGCCGGCCGTCGTGTTCGAGGGCGGTCCGGTGCAGCCGGAGGCGGCGATCTGCCTGGCCCGTACCCGCACCGGGGTACGGCGGATCACCGGGTTCAACCGCGTCTCCGGGTCGGTCGGCACGGTGGACCTGTCCGGTGATCCGGAGAAGCTGCGCGAGGCGGTGCTGTCGGTACGCGTCTTCGCCGGGTACGCCGGATGGGCGGCGGGGCAGTTGGAGGGGGAGATCTCCAGCGGCTCCTGGTTCGTGTTCGACGCGCTGCCCGGCGACGCCTTCGTACCCCGGCCCGACGACCTGTGGCCGATGGTGCTGCGCCGGCAGGGCGGGATCACGGCGGCGGTGGCGATCTTCCCCGCCGACCCGGCGATGAACTGAGCGGGTCGCGGATGACTGCCCAACGACGCCTGTGTACTATTGCGCGAGTGCCCGGCGCGGTCCGGGTACGCGGGGCCGTGGCGCAGCTGGTAGCGCACCACACTGGCAGTGTGGGGGTCAGGGGTTCGAGTCCCCTCGGCTCCACCCATTGAACTACCGCAGGTCGCGACACTGATCCAGTGATCATGGTCGCGACCTTCGTCATGCAGGTTCGGCCCCGCGTCGCGTGCTGGTAGATCATGGCGGCCCGGGTGCTGGAGTGGCCGATGCGGCTCATGAGCTCCCGAAGCGTGGCGCCGCTCTGCGCGGACCAGGTGCTGCCTGTGTGCCGCAGGTCGTGGAGGTGGAGGTCCATCTCGCCCGGGATGCCCGCGTCTCTCAGCGCTCGCTGCCAGAGGCGGTTGAAGTTGCGCCGACGAGGGATGCCACCTGCGGCCCGGCGAACAGCCGATCGTCAAGGCCGGGTTGCGCGCGTACCTGGTCAGGTGGATCTCGATGTCCGTCCGCAGCCCGCCGGGAAGCGCGATCGGCCGCTTGCCCGCCTCCGACTTGGGATCGTCGTCGATCTGGGTCCCGTCCTGCGTCTCTGCCGTGGCCTTGCGGACGCGGAGCTCCCTCCGAAGGCGGGAGCGCTGCGCGATCGTGATGTGCGGGGCAGTGTTGACGTCGCCGTCTTGATAGCGTCGGCGGGTAGTGCCGGGCAGCTGAGTGAGGGTGTGCATGATCGATCCGTCGCTGGAGATGCGGCGTCTGGTCGGTAAGTTCGCGTTTCTCTTCGCCGGCGTATACGTCCTGGTGCTGTTCGGTACGGGTGTCGCGGCCGCGACTGGCCAGCGGTTGCCATTGGTGGCCTGGCCGCTGCTGTTTCTGCCCGGGGTGGCGTTCGTCGTGGCGGTCCGGGACGGCTTCCGGCTGCACCGCACTACCGAGCCGGCCGCGATGAGGATGCTGTGGCGTCGCTGCCTGCTGTTCGTCGTTGTCGCCGTGGTGCTGCTGGCGGTGACGGCCGTTGTGGTGGAGAGGATGACACCCGCGTGAGCTTCCAGGTCGAACCGCAGGCGCTGCGGACCTACGCTAAGCAGTTGAGCGACGACCACCGAGCCGCGGACCTTGCCAAACGCTACGTGCATCAGTACGGCGACTTCAGCATGCACGAGCAGGGTCTGATGGGAATGATCGCGCCCGGACACCGCAACCTCGTCCACGCCTTGGACGCGTTGTTGTCGCACCTGGGCGAGTTGACCGACGCCTGCGGCACGGCCATGAACCAGGTGGCCGCCAACTACGAGCGCACCGACACGCGTGCCGCGGGCGCCCTCGATGCCACGTTCCCGCAGGTGCCTCGACCGGTACCCAGCGACTGACCATCGGGGAAACAGCATGGATGACCCGACCGCGCTGCTGGTGGCCCCCGGCGAGCCGGACGCCAGTGTCAGTAACGGCTTCGCTAACCCGCTTGACCTGTTCAACTACGTCAGTCCCTCGGCGTGGATCAACGCGGCCATCGAGGAGCTGACTGGCGTCGACGTCATCGGCTGGATGACCAATTGGGTCTCCGGCGACTGGGCGGCGATCTGGAAGTTCGGCGACGCGCTGCACAACCTTGGTCAATGTCTGGAGCAGTTGGGCATCAACATCCAGCAGGGCATGCTCGACCTCGACCCGGCTTGGGACGGCAACGCCAGCGACGCCGCCTACCAGTACTTCTCGAACTTCGCCGCTGCCGTCGGTGGGCAGCAGAGTTCGCTGTACGACATCGGCGAGAATTACCACAAGGCCGCGCTGGGTGCCTGGCAGTTGGCCAATCAGCTCGGCAACATCGTGCAGGCCCTGGCCGATAAGGCCATCATCGCCGGCATCGCGGCCGCGGCCGGCACGGCTACCGCCGAGTCCGGTGTCGGCGCGATCGTCGGCTACGGCGTCGCGGGCCTGATGGTCGTCGACATGCTCGACCTGATCAACAAAGCGTCCACCATCATCAATGCCGCCGGTACCGCCATTCTCGGCCTGTTCGGCACCGGTATGGACATCGGCTTCAAGGGTGGGGACCTGTCCAGAGTCGCGCTGCCGTCGGTCCCCTACGGCTTCCCCAGGGCGTGACATGGCGGACGAAGCACTCGATCGCGACCTGGACCAGATGACCGGCAGCCCGGCCCTGGCCAAGCAGATCAAGCAGAGTCTGCATCGTCTTGCCGACGGCGCCGGCGGGCCACGTCTGGCCGAGGTCGCCCGCGACGTGCTGGACGGCCGCATGGCCCTGCGCGACCTGGGCAAGAGCGCCGCCTACGGCGACTACTTCACCGACGCCATCGCAGGTTTCCAACGCTGGCAAGCCGGACTCACCCCGGAACAACGCGAGCAGTACCTCAACGAGGCAAGAAGCCACCTTAATGACGGGGCTTGACGCGCCTCAGATCCACCGAGGAGCGGTTACTGGAGAACCTGATCGCCGATCTGGCGACCCCGTCAGGCGTGGTAGCGGGTGCTTTTCGCGTGGCCGGTCCGGTGGACGAGCCCTTCGGCGAGGAGCGGACGTAACGCGATCCGTATGTCGGCGGCCGGCTTCCGGACAGCGGCGCTGAGTTCGGCCGTCGTCGCCGAACCCAGTTCCCGGAGCGCGAGGAGCAGTGGATCGTCGTCGTCTTCCTGGGCGAGCCGCCACGCACGGGCCGCGGCGCGCCCGATCGCCTCCGCCAGTTCGGTCGCGGAGCCGAACCCCGGCGGCGTGCCCAGGCGGCGCAGCGCGGCGCTCGGGTCGATGGCTTCGTGCGGATGCGCGGCGATCGTGGTCAGATCGCCGCGGGCGGCGAACAGCAGCGGTGCCGACAGCGATCGCAGCGGTATCCCGGGTTCCGTTGCTGCCGCCTCTTCGGGCTCGGGCGCGGCCTGCCCGGCGCGGGCGGCGCGGAGGGCGGCCAACAGAGCGGTCCGGTCGCGTCCACGCAACGCAGGCAGCAGGAACGGGTCGGCATCGAAGGTCCGCGCGAGCGTGTAGTGGACCGCCGCGACGTGCTTGCACGGGTTGGCGACATCGGGACAGGAGCATTTGGTGGCGAGTTCCCGTGCGCCTGGAAACAGTGACAAGCCGACTGCGTCCAGCGTCTCGTCGATGTCCTCGGGCATGCGACCGTCCAGCAGCGCCGCGGCATGCCGGAGTTGTCGGGCCAACGCATGACTGGCCGCCGTCCACTGGGCGTCGGTGAAGACCGGGATCCGCAGGCTGACCCGATAGGGCGTGGGCCGGCTACCCGTCACCCGGGCGGTGACCAGGCCAGGCGCGATGTTGAGGTCGGTGACTGAGCCCTTTCGCGCGTATGTGCGCCCGCGTGGCAGACGGTTGGCGTAGGTGCGACCGAGCGCCTCCAGCGCGGCGATCCAACGCTGCCCCCACCAGGTGAGCCCGAATTTCGTCGCGCTGCTGGCGGCCATCAGTCCTCCACATCCTCGGTGGAGAGCGCGACCAGGGCGCGCAACTCGTCGTCGTCGAGATCGGCGAGCCAGGTCTCGCCGGTGCCGACCACCGCGTCTGCCAGCGCGCGCTTCTCTTGCAACATCGTGGCGATCCGGTCCTCCAGGGTGCCGCCGGTCACCAGCTTGTGGACGTTGACGGTCTTGGTCTGGCCGATGCGGTAGGCGCGGTCGGTGGCTTGGTCCTCGACGGCCGGGTTCCACCACCGGTCGTAGTGCAGGACGTGGGTTGCCCGGGTGAGATTAAGGCCGGTACCGCCCGCCTTGAGACTCACGATGAGCAGCGGCGGAGCGTCCTCGTCGGTCTGGAACGCATCCACCATGGCGTCGCGGGCCTTACGTGCCACGCCGCCGTGCAGGAACGGGACCGCTGGCAGGCGCAGTGCCGCATTCAGGTGGCGGGCCAGCAGCTCGCCCATTTCCCGGTACTGGGTGAAGATCAAGGCCCGGTCGCCGGCAGCCACGACCTCGGCAAGCATCTCGGTGGCCCGGGCCAGCTTGCCGGAGCGCCCGCGCAGGGGGCCCGGCTCGCCGAGGTACTGCGCGGGGTGGTTGCAGATCTGCTTGAGTGCGGTCAGCAGCTTGAGTACCCGTCCCTGCCGGCTGAACCCTTCGCCAAGGCCCTCGTCGTCGAGCAGCGTCGTGACGGTTGCCTGGTAGAGGGTGGCCTGCTCGCGGGTCAGCGTGCAGGTCACAATCGACTCGATCTTCGGCGGTAGGTCAGCGGCGACGGTTGGGTCACTCTTCATCCGTCGCAGCATGAACGGACCGACGATCCGCCGGAGCCGGGCGGCGGCGTCGGCGTCACGCCAGCGCTCGACCGGTACCGCATAGCGTTCCTTGAATCTGGTGAACGGTCCGAGCAGGCCCGGATTGGTGAAGTCCATGATGGACCAGAGCTCGGACAGCCGGTTCTCCACAGGAGTACCGGTCAGTGCGACCCGCGCCAGGGCGGTCAGCCGGCGGGCAGCCGCCGCCGACTGCGCGGCGTGGTTCTTGATCTGCTGCGCCTCGTCGAGCACCACCACGTCCCAGGAGACGTCGGCCAACATGGCCGCGTCCCGGCGCAACAGGCCGTAGCTGGTAATGGCCACCGAGCCTGGCTTGAAGTCCTCGACCGCGGCCGGACGGTCCGGCCCGTGGTGGCGGATCACCGGCAGGTACGGCGCGAATCTGGCCAGCTCCCGCTCCCAGTTGCCGACCACGGATGTGGGGCAGACCACCAGGTGTGGCCGGTCGCCGTCGCGACTGGCCAGCAATGCGATGGTCTGCAGTGTCTTGCCCAGTCCCATGTCGTCTGCCAGCAACGTACCCATGCCGAGTTCGGCCATGGACTGCAGCCACGCCACACCCCGTCGCTGGTAGGTGCGCAGGACCGCCTGGATGTCGTTGAGGTATGGCTCCCGGGTCGGGTTCGCCTCCTGCAGCCGACTCACCAGGTCGCGCAGCGGCCCATCCGCGACCACCTCGACGGCGCCGAACTCCGCGGTGTCGAACTGGCCGGCCAGAGCGACGGATAGTGCCTCAAGTTCGGAAAGCTCGCCAGTGCGGCCCACCAGATCGACCAGTCTGGGCAGTTCGTCGGCGTCGAGCCGGACCCACCGGCCCTTCCACAGCACCAGCGGCTGCTTGAGTGCGACGATCTCGGCGAACTCCACGGGCGACACGGGTTCGTCGCCGATCGCCACTTCCCACCGGAACTGTTTGAGGCTCTCGCCGGACAGCCCGCCGTCGGTGATCCCGGCGCCTGGATCGGTCGCCGGCTGGCCGACCCGCAGGCGTGCCCGCAGCCGGCGGGCGCCCTTGGCCGTCAGTTCGGCGGGCAGGAGCACGCCGAGGCCGGACGCGACGAGCGCCGCGGCACCGTGGGCGAGGAAGTCCGCCGCCTGGCCGGGGTTCAGATCCAACCCGGTGGGCTGCCGCTCGGACAGGCTCCCGTCGATCGGCGGGAACAGGCGGGCCGCCTCCGCGAGCCCCTTGACGAGCGACTCCTGCGGATCGCCGAGGTACCGCCCGAGCAGCTTCCGGCTGTCGGCGCCACTCGCCCAGACCTGGTCGGCCGGTACCATGAGGCTCGGGTCGTCGGCCGCGTGCAGATGGTAGGTCAGCGGCCAGAGCGTCTCAGGATCATCGGTGGCGGCCTGCACCGGTGGCGTGTGCAACTGCACGCAGAGCCGGGCGTCGCCGCCACCGTTGCCGACCAGCGGCGCGACCCACTTCGCCAGATCGTCGGCGAGCGCGTCGTCGGGGAGTTCCATGATCGGGTTATCGCCGGTGAGCGCGGCCAGCCACGCGCGGCGCCAGTCGACGGCGCGGTCCGGGGCGGCCCGGCCGGCGGCCATGCCGTCGAACGGTTGTCTCGCCGTCCGGGCACAGCAGTCGGCGACGGCGTCGCAGAACGCGGCGAGTAGATCGGCGGCCGTCCAGACGCTCTGGTCGTCCTCGTCGCGGCGCAGTGCGTGCCCGGCGGGCGGCAGCATGACCGCGAGGCGGTCCAGGCGACCGTCGTCCACCGTCGCCAGCCGCCAGTGGGCGACGCCTTCGCCGGGCGTCCCCGGTCGCAACACGGGTACCAGGTGGCCGGCGGCCACGTGTTCCAGGGCGAGCTTGGCGGCCACGCTCCACGCGAGTACGGAGTCGCCCGGACGTTGCCACGCCGGCCAGTCACCGGGAAGGGCGGCGAACGCCCGAACCGCGGACCGGATCGGCACCACCCTGGCCGGCACGACGGCCGGCACGACCCGCTTGCGGGCCTGCGCGCTCGCTGGCAGGACGGTGGGCAGCTCGGCCGGTTCGCCACGTGGAAGGCCGACCGCGGCGGCGGCCTCGGCTGGATCATCGGCGCCCCACAGGGCGATGTGGCCCTCGGACGGGACGCGGCCACCGGGCCAGAAGGTCGCCTGCAACCTACCCGGCAGCACGTCCGTGAGCACTCGGCGGCCTCCTCCATCGATTGCGGCGCGAGCCAGCATAGCCAACGGGGGCGGCGTATCGCGCAGCGCGCCAAGTGGCCGGTCAGTGGCCGCCGAGCACGGCCAGACGGACGGCCCGACCCGACCCGCCAAGCCGCGGAGGAACGCTGGTCCGCGACATTCCGTCGCACCGCCCCGGCGCGGCGTGCGTGACGAAGCAGGAGGTCCAGCGTGGTACGACCCACACGAGAGCCACCGAGGCCGGCAGAATCGCCGCCCGCGAGGCATACCGTCAGGGTCGCGCCGATGCGATCGAGGAGGTACGGGGACTTCTCGGCGGCCTCGACTGAGCGTCAGAACATGGCGCCGTTGACGCGGATCGTCTGCCCGCTGATCCAGCCGGCGCCCGGGCCGGCGAGGAACCCGACCACCGGCGCGACGTCTTCGGGCCGGCCGAGGCGACCGAACGGGGTGGCCTGTTTCGCGTAGGCGACCGCCTGCGGAGTCTCGGCGGAGTGGTAGAACTCGTCGTCGACCGGGCCGGGTGCGACGGCGTTGACCGTGATGCCGCGGCTGCCGAGTTCCTTCGCCGCCGCGAGAACCATCCGTTCCACCGCCGCCTTGGCGCCGGAGTAGACGCCGTACGGGCCGGCCATCACCGACGTCAGCGTGGTGGACAGGACGATGCACCGGCCACCGTCGGCGAGGTACCGGGACGCGGCCCGCAGGGTGTGGAAGGCGCTGCGGGTGTTCAGGTCGATGAGATGGTCGAAGTCGGCGTCGGTGAAGTCGGCCAGCGGCTTCTTGGTCACCGCGCCGGGAACGTGGACGGTGATGTCGACCCGACCCTGCCGGGTCACCACCGACTCGAACAGGCTGTCCACGTCGGCGGCGACGGTGGCGTCGGAGCGTACCGCTTCGGCGTCCACCTGGTGCCTGCGCAGCCGGGCCACGGTCTGTCCGGCCGCGTCGGCACCGTCGCGGTACGACACGACGGTGGTGGCGCCGGCAGCCGCGAGCTGGTCGGCGATGGCCGCGCCCAGGTTGCGGGTACCGCCGACCACCAGGGCCACCTTGCCGTCGAGATCACGGGCGTCGGTCATCCGGCTCTGTCTCCCAAGGTCGATTACCCGGCCGGCTGGTCAACGCGTGAGGCGGCGCCGGGGTGACGTCGGGGCCGGACGGGGTGGCTGGCGGCGGTCTGCTCATCGGCTTCTACGTGATGTGCGCGGCGCTCGTCGCCGGCCTCATCGCGGTGACCGCGTTCGCGGTGGTCCGGTGAGGGGCGAACCGGGGCACCTTCGCGCTCGTTGCGGTACGGCCCGATGCCGCGCCGTTGCGGGCGCTCGTGCTCGGCGCGGTGCCGGCATGAGGCGCGGCGGGCGGCAGCCGGCGTTCGGCATCGTCGGCGCACCGGTGGCGACCGCGGCGCCGGCCGGCGAGGCCGGGCGGTACGGCTTCGTGCCGCGGGAAGGGCTGCGGATCGACCGGGCCGGGCCGGATCCGGTACTCGACGGGGATCGCTGATGCGGCGCGGCGCGGTGACTGGCGGGCGGTCGCCGCGGCGATGCCGGCGGTGGCGCCGAGCCGGACCGGTACCAACGAATGGTTTTCGATGTCGCGGAGCTGGCGGTCGACGACGACACCTGGCCGACGTGCTGCCCGAGCAGCGGGCCGGCTTCCGGCGCGTGCTGCGGCAGGCGCCCGCGGCGTGCGAGCGGGCCGCGGCGCTCGCGCCGGAGTCGGCCACGCCGTGGATCGTGCTGATGGCGTGCGCGCAGGGACTGGGCTGGGCGCACGAGCGGTTCCGGGACATCTGGGCGAAGGCCGGCGCGCGGGCGCCGCACAGCGTTGCGGCGCACCAGCGGGCGCTCTACTACTGGCTGCCGCGGTGGCAGGGCTCCGCGGAGCTGGCCGCCGGGTTCGTGGCCGACACGCTGGCGCGGGCGGTACCGGGGCGCCTGCTGACCGGGGTACAGCTGGAATACCTGTTCCTGGAACAGATCCGCGGCCCGCAGGTGGCGGCGGCGCTCGACGCGGCACTGGCCGACCTCGCGGCCGCCCCGCCGGACCACCCGTACTGCATCCATCACCAGCACTGGCTGGCGTACCTGCTGACGAAGGCCGGCCGGCACAGCGAGGCGGTCACGGCGTTCCGGGCGGTCGACGGGTACGCCGGCGCCCGGCCGTGGGACCTGTACGCCGATCCGGCCGGCACCTTCGCCGCGACGCGGGACGAGGCGCTGCGCGGGGAGCCGCTGCGGCGCTAGCGTGCGGCGGTTTTGCGCAGGCGTTCGGTGAGGCCGAGGAACAGCGGCAGGTTGGGGATGTCGGCGGCGGCCGTGGTGGACAGCGAGAAGAACCTGCCGGCGACGCCGACCCGCACGTACCCGTTGTGGATCTGCACCTGGCTGACCTCGCCCCAGCCGACCGACCTGCGCCGGCCGGCGATGCCGCCGGCGGTCAGCGTCATGTCGCCGAAGCGCACGCCCTGGCCGTGGTCGATGGCGGCGACGCTACCGGGCAGCAGCGCCGTGGACACGCACTGGTTGATGTGTTGCCCGAGATCGGCGATGCCGTCGAAGAACTGGGTCAGCTTCTCGGTGCGCCCGTCCTTGCGGGTGATCGTGTACTGGTACTGGCGGGCGGTCTCGATGCCGTAGGTGCGGGTGCTGACGATCTTCTGGAACACCGTGTCGATGCCGTCCCAGCGGTACACCTGCGGGTCGTCGGGCTTGTTCGCGACGATGAAGCCCTGCTCGTAGAGGTACACCCGGCGGGCGGCCTGGGAGCGGGAGAAGTTCGGCGTCCGGAGGATGACCCAGAGCAGATAGAAGCCGACGAGTGCGATCGCCGTGACGATCCCGATGACGATGTTGCAGATGAGCAGCGCCCAGTTGCGGCGCTTGGGCAGGTACACCCGCTGGAGCGCGCCGAGCCGGGCGGACTCGGCGAGCCCGGCGACGTTGGCCGGTACCGACGGCGTTGAATCTTGCAGCACGCCGGGAGTGTAGAGGACCGGCCCCGGCGGCGCGCTACCGTGACCGGCCCGCCCGGCCCGCCCGGCCGGCCGGCAACGCCATAATTGGCGGATGGACGACGCGGTGCGGGCCTATGTCGAAGCGATAGCGCCGGAACACCGGCCGCTGTTCGACCGCGTGCACCGCCTGGTCCTCGACGGGTACCCGGACGCGGAAGTCGTTATGTCGTACCAGATGCCGACATACAAGGTCGGCCGCCGGCGGCTGTTCGTCGCGGCGTGGAAGCACGGCATCTCCGTCTACGGCTGGGCGCAGGGTGCGGAGGCCGGCTTCGTCGCCCGCCATCCGGAGCTGAAGACGAGCAAGGGCACCATCCGGCTGCGCCCCGCCGACGCGGCCGGCATCACCGACGACGAGCTGCGCGAGCTGGTACACGCGGCGCTGCGGTCAGCGTGACGGCGGCGGATCAGCCTGAGCCGGCCGGGCGCAGGCCGCGGGCCAGGACCCGCTCGTAGGCCGGCGGCAGCGCCGCGGCGATCGCCCCGAGCAGTACCGCCCCCTCGCCCAGATGCCCCGTCACGAACGCCGGTGGCAGCGCGTCGAGCGCGCCCAACGCCTTGCGTACCTGAGCCGAGACCGGCTCGTCGAGCACGCCGTTGATGACGACCAGCGCGGGGTCGAGGACCGCCGCGGCGGCGGCGACGGTCAGCGCCAGCTGATGCGCGTGTACCCGGACCGCCCGCAGCGCCTTGCGATCGCCGGCCCGCGCCGCGCGGTAGACGTCGCGCGCGCCGCGCAGCTGTGGCAGCCCGAGCCGGTGGGCGAGCCGGACGAGCCCGGCCGAGGAGACCGCCTCCTCGCGCATCAGCTCCTCGCCGGGGCCGCCGGCGGCCAGGCGAACCAGCGTGTCGAGCGGGTGCGCGGCGACCAGCGGTACGACGGCGACCTCACCGGCGGCGCCGTGTACCCCGCGGTGCAGCCGGCCGTCGACGAAGGCGGCGAGGCCCAGGCCGGGTCGCATCGAGATGAGCACGAAGTCCGAAACGCCTTGTGCCGCACCGAACCGGTGCTCGCCCACGGCGGCGAGGTTCACGTCGTTTTCGACGGTACAGGCGGTACCGAGGGCGGTGTCCAGTTCGTCGAGGAAACCGGGACGGTCGATACCGGGCAGCACGGCACGCCGGACGCTTCGCGTGGTCGGGTCGGGTACCCCGGGCGTGGCGACCACGACCGCGGACGCGTCGCCGAACCCGATGCCGGCCCGGTGTGCCGTCTCGTGTGCGAGGCCGGCGACGGCGGCGGCGAGCGTGGTCGGGGTACGGGCCCGGTTGGCTGCGGTGCCGCGGGCGTGCACGGTACCGCTGAGGTCGGCCACGGCGACCTGGACGCGGCTGCTGAGCTGGATGCCGACGACGAACCCGGCCGTCGGGTCCGGCTCGTACAGCGCCGCGGCCGGCCCGGCGCGTCCGGCGGCGGATCCGTTGCGGCGTACCAGCCCCGCGCGCGCCAGATGCTCCAGCGCGCCCGATACGGTCGGCTTGGACAGGCCGGTGGTGGCGGCGAGTTGGCTGCGGGTCTGCGCGGTGCGACGCAGTTCGTCGAAGACGGCGCGGCGGTTGAGTCCCTGCAGGAACGACGGCGACCCGGCCGTGCCGGGCCTCGGGTCCTGCTCCGGCACGGCCGCCTCCCCAGCGAGAACCAGTAGAAACTCTTCCAGTCTATCTGGCAGACTCTCTTACAGTTTTCCCGGGGCTGGTGTACTGTTCCGAAGCCAGAGGGGGCGGTAACCAGGGGGTTGAAGGGCCGGGCGGTCCCGTCCGGCCCTTCAGGGACTACGTCTCCACGAACCGCAGGGCGAGGCGCGGGCAGTCGCGCACCGCCCTGCGGGCATGGCCTTCCAGAGCCGGCGGCACCTGCGGTTGCTTCTCCCGGGCGAGCGGGTAGCCCCACTCGTCGCGGTACAACAGCTCGGGGAGCAGCTCGACGCACGCGCCGCGGCCCTCGCAGGCGGTCCAGTCGATGTGCAGGCGGGTCATCGGGTACCCCTTCCGTGTTGGCTGCAACGGCCGGCCAGGTGTGCGGTGACCTCCGCCGCGAAGATCTGCATGCTGCTGCGGATGAACCGCACCGTGCCGTCCGGGTGGTTGCACGCCCCGCGCCGCTCGACGAGCGCGCTCAGCCGGGCCACCTCCGCCGGCAGGGCCGGGTGCAGCGGCCCGTGCGCCAACCGGTGCAGCGTGGTCGCCAGGCGCGGCAGGCCGTTCACGCACGGGCCGCACTGCCCGGCCGTCTCGCCGGCGAGGTACCCGGCGATGCGCGCCGACTCGATCAGACCGCACCGGCCGAGCGGCAGGGCGACGAGGACACCGGCACCGGGTACCGCTCCCCAGGGGCGCAGGCCGGCACGGGACAGCGGCGCACCGAAGGCCTCCGGGGGGAGCCAGGCGCCGTGGAAGCCACCGACGAGAAGAGCCTGCAACGGTACCGGTGTCCCGCCGGCCCGGGCGAGCGCCTCCTCGACGGGTACGCCGTAGGGCAGCTCGTACACGCCCGGCGCACCGACGGCACCGTTGACGGTGGCCAGGAACGTGCCCGGCTCCTCGGCGGTACCCCGGCTGCGGAACCAGGTCGGCCCGTGCCGCGCGATCAACGCCAGATGCGCCAGGGTCTCCACGTTCTGCACGAGCGTGGGCCGGCCGCGCACCCCGGACTTCACGACCATGCGGAACTTGTCGCGGGGCAGCGGCGCCCGCCCTTCCACGGCCGACACGACCGCCGACTCCTCACCGGAGACGAACCGGTCGGCGGCCACCACGACCTCGACCGCGATCCGGTCCTGCCGTGCCGCGCGCCGCTGCGCCAGTGCGTGCCGTACCGCTTCGGCCGGTGCCTGCTGGACGTAGAGGTACGCCCGGGACGCGCCGACGCATTCGGCGGCGAGCTGGAGCCCGTCGAGTACCAGGTGCGGCGCGTGGTGCAGCAGGGTGCGGTCCTTGGCGCTGGCCGGTTCGCCTTCCGCGCCGTTGCCGACGACCACCGGCCGGTCGCCGGCCGCCACCGCGGCGAGCTTGCGGTGCGTCGGGAACCCGGCGCCGCCGTGCCCGGTCAGCCCGGCCGCCTCGACGAGCGGGATCAGCCGGTGCGGGCCGCCCTGCCACGGTACCGGTCCGTGCCGGCGCACGTGCTCCGCCAGATCCGGACCCGCGACGATCAGCCGTGCGCGGGAGTCAACCACTGTCGCCGTCATCGCCTACCGTCCACTGTGGATAGTGCGGGTACCCGCGTCGAGAGCCGCCACACGAGGGCGGCCAGAACCGTTGCGGCACAAAGGACCGCGGTGCCACGCAGCCAGAGCTGGCCGGCGTCGGTACCGGTGCCGAGCCCGTGCAGGAACGCCACCGGCCAGGCCGCGTAGGCCAGCCAGTGCACCGCCCGCCAACCGCGCAACCCGATCCGGTGGCGCAGCAGGCTGGTGACGACGAGCGCGATGACGAGGTCCAGCGCCAGCGTGCCGAGCCCCTGCCAGAGCGGGCGGTAGTTGCCGATGAACGGCAGCACCACGTCGATGAGCCGAAGGCGCGCGTACGGGTCGATGAGCAGGGTACCCACGTGGATCGCCAGCAGCACCACGGCGAGCAGGCTCGCGTTGCGGTGCACCGCGGTCACCGCGAACCGGGGCAGCCCGAAGGCGGGCCGGCCGGAGCGCGTCGCCACCCCCACCGCGACCACGATCGTGAGCAGTACCAACGACACGACGCCGGTACCCCGGGCCAGGTACCACGCGGCGCTCACGCCGGCCACCCCCCGACAGTCAGCACGCGACTGTCGGCCCCGACCAGTCGCGCGGGCCGGCGCAACGCATCCGCGGCGGCAGCGCCCTGGACGATCGCGGCGGTGCTGAGCGCGTTCGCCTCCACGCAGCTGTACGCGGCCACGGAAACGGTGCGCCACACCGGTTTCGCCGGCGTGCAGGTGCGCGGGTCGAGGATGTGGTGCAGCAGCTGCCCGCTGTTGCACCAGCGACGGCTGAGCGTACTGGAGGTCGCGAGCGCGGCGCCGGACGGCAACGCGATCGTGCACGCCGGTTCGTCCGGCCCGTCCTGGACCAGTACCTGCCAGCCGTGCTCCGGTGCCGGGCCGGCGGTCGCGAGGTCACCGCCGAGGCTGACCAGTACCCCCGTGTCGCAGCGTTGCGCGACGAGCCGCGCGCAAAGGTCTGCGGCGTAAGCCTTTCCGGTCGCGCCGAGATCGAGCAGCACGCCGTCGGGTACCGTCAGCCGCCGGCCGGTGAGGCGGATCCGCTGCCAGCCGGGCGCGGGCCGCGGCCGCCATTCCCCGTCGGTCGCCACGAGCGACAGCAGGTCCCGGTCGTAGCCCAGGCCCACCATCGCCGAGCCGACCGTCGGGTCGACCAGGCCGCCGGTGCGCCGGGCCGCCGCGAGAGCGGTCGCGACGAGGTCGGCGAGCAGCTCGCTCACCTCCACCGGCCGGCCCTGGGACCGTTGCAGCGCAACGACTTCCGAGTTGTCGCGGAACCGGCTGCACGCCTTGTCGACCGCGCGCAGCCGCTCCTCGACGAGCCGGCGCGCGTCGGGCAGCCGGTCGGGTTCGGTGACCACGATCCGGGCGGTGGTACCCCATACCGGCCACTGCGCGGTACCCGCGTCCACGGGCAGCGTCTCGATCAGCGGCATGGCGGTCACGACCCGCCCGACGTGGCTTGCCCCGGGCCGGTCCCGTTCGACACGGCCGGCCCACCGCCGGATGTCGAGCTGCCCGACGTCGAGGAGCTGTCCGAGGATGAAGAACCGTCCGAGGACGAGGTGCCGTCCGACGTCGAGGTGCCGTCCGAGGACGAGGTGCCCGCGGCCCGCGCGGCACGGGTGTCGGCCCACGCGACCGCGGCCACGGCCGCCGAGCCGATCGCGCTGGCCGCGGCGATTGCGACGGTGACCGCGGTGGCTCGACGCAGTCCCTTGTCCCGCAGTGACATCGTTGCTCCCTCTCGTTGGTGCTCCGGACACGACCACGGTGCCGGCCGAAGTTGTGCATTTCCTGTGCGCCGGCCCGGAACCGGATGTGGGCCGCGGCGCACACCGCGGTACCCGAGGCCGCATACAGCGTGCTCCACAGTCGGCGCACAGGTACGGCACAACGCGGTCACACGACGCCGGCCGAGCCTTACCGCTATGACGACGCTGACCCGCACCGACGTTCCACCGGGCGAAGCCCCGCCGGTTCCACCGGGCGAATCCCGGCCCCAGCCAGTCCGCAGCCGCCGGCTCCCGCTCGCCCTGCCCGCCCTGCTGCTCGGCACCGCCGTGCTGTACCTGTGGGGGCTGGGCGCCTCCGGCTGGGCCAACGGTTACTACGCGGCGGCCGCGCAGGCCGGCTCGGTGAGCTGGAAGGCGTGGTTCTTCGGCTCGCTCGACGCGGGCAACGCGATCACCGTCGACAAGACCCCGGCCGCGCTGTGGCTGATGGGCTTGTCGGTGCGGCTGTTCGGCCTCAGCGCCTGGAGCATCCTGGTACCCGAGGCGCTCGCCGGGGTTGCCGCGGTCGGGCTGCTGTATGCGACGGTACGGCGCTGGTTCGGTACCGCCGCCGGCCTGCTCGCCGGTACCACCTTCGCGCTGACCCCGGTGGCGGTGCTGATGTTCCGGTTCAACAATCCGGACGCGTTGCTGGTGCTGCTCCTGGTCGCCGCCGCCTACGCGGTCACCCGCGCGGTGGAGAACGCCTCGACCGGCTGGCTGGTACTGGCCGGCGCGCTCGTCGGGTTCGGCTTCCTGACCAAGATGCTGCAGGCGTTCCTGGTACTGCCCGCCTTCGGGCTCACCTATCTCATCGCGGCGCCGACGACGCCGCGCCGCCGGATCGGGCAGGTGACGCTGGCCACCCTCGCGATGGTGGTGGCGGCCGGTTGGTGGGTGGCGACGGTCGCGCTGTGGCCCGCCGCGTCCCGCCCGTACATCGGCGGCTCCCAGCACAACAGCATCCTGGAGCTGACCTTGGGGTACAACGGGTTCGGCCGGCTCACCGGCGACGAGACCGGCAGCGTCGGCGGAATGAACGGCTGGGGTGCCACCGGCCTGACCCGACTGTTCGGTGCCGAGATCGGCGGCCAGGTCGCCTGGCTGCTTCCGGCCGCCCTCGTGCTGCTGATCGCCGGCCTGTGGGTGGCCGGCCGCGCGCCGCGGACCGACCGGCTGCGGGCCGCGCTGCTGCTGTGGGGCGGCTGGCTGCTGGTGACCGCCGCCACGTTCAGCTTCATGAAGGGCATCTTCCACGCCTACTACACGGTCGCGCTGGCTCCCGGGATCAGTGCTCTTGCCGGAATTGGAACTGTCGGGTTGTGGCGCGCCCGCCGGACGGTCACCGACGCGGTGCTGGCCGGTACCGTCGCGATCACCGCGGTCTGGTCGGTCGTGCTGCTCGGGCGCAGCGCCGACTGGTACCCCTGGCTGCGCCTGGTGATCCTGGTCACCGGCCTCGGCGGGGCGGTGCTGCTGCTCGTCGCCCGGCAGTTGCCGCGCGCCGTGGCCCGGGCCGTCGCGGTCCTCGCGCTGTTCGCGGTCCTCGCCGGGCCCACGGCGTATGCGCTCGACACCGCCGCGACTGTCCACAGTGGAGCGATCCCGAGCGCGGGCCCGATGGTCGCGGGAGTGCGGTTCGGCGGCGGCCCCGGCGGCCGGCCGCCCGGCGGCTTCGCCGGGGGCCGCCCCGGCCCCGGCGGCTTGCCCGCGGGCCCACCCGCGGGCGGTCTGCTCACCGCGTCCAGCCCCGGCAGCGCGCTGCTCGCCCTGCTCGACAACAGCCGTGGGTACCGGTGGGCAGCCGCCACGGTCGGCGCGAACAGCGCCGCCGGATACCAGCTCGCGACCGGCGCTGCGGTCCTCGCCACCGGCGGGTTCAACGGCAGCGACCCGGCACCGACCCTGGCGCGGTTCCAGCAATGGGTGGCCGCGCACCGGATCCACTACTTCATCAGCGGCGGCGGGATGCCCGGCGGCCGCGGCGCCGGCCCGGGCGGCACGAGCAACGGCACCGCGCAACAGATCGAGGAGTGGGTCGCGGCCAACTACACCGCCACGACGGTCGGCGGCGTCACCGTGTATGACCTTTCCTGATCGCGTACCGGGAGCACGGTCGCTTCAGCGTGACCCGCTGAACGCGCTACCCCAGTGGCAGCACGATGACCGCGTTGTGCAGCGTGTCGGGTACCAGCAGCCGCCTGTTCGGCTCGTCGAGGTACAGGTCGGCGGTGCTGGACCGGCCGACGCCCTGCAGCAGGATCTGCGGGTTCTCGCCCTCGGCGTCGACCGTCCAGACGATCCCGTCGTCGAAGCTGCACAGGTACAGGGTGCCGTCCCGGCCCTGGGCCAGCCCGTCGGCCGCGCGGTACCCGGTGCCGACGATCGTCTTGCGGCCGGTCCGCAGGTCGACGTCGGTGATGTTGCCGTAGAACATGTCCACGACGAGGAGGTGGTGCCGGTCGCGCCGGTTCACGATGACCCCGTTCATCACCAGTGCCCGGCGCGACGGCGTCACCGCCTCGGTCACCTGTCCGGTCACCGTGATGCGGTACACCCGGGAGGCGACCGGGATGGTCAGCGCCTGCGGACTGTCGGTCGGCCAGAGGAGACCGGTGGCCGGGTCGCGCATGAACGCCCGGCCACCCATCTCGGTGACATACACCGCCCGGCCGCCCTCCTCGGGTGCCGCGTCGTTGAAGAACGCGGTCGGGTGCGGGAACGCGTCCGGCCCGGCGAGGATGCGGTGCGCGCCGGTGCGGTCCACGATCCGCACCACCGTCGTGTCGGTCACCACGAGGTACTTTCCGGTGAACGCCAGACCCCGTGGGTTGTCCAGGCCGGTGGCGAACACCGTCGAGGTACCGGTGTCCGGATCGAACAGGTGGATCTCGCCGTCGGCGTTGCCCGGGGTGCCCTGGATCGACACGTAGAACCTGCCGTCCCAGGCGCGGGTGATGCTTTCCGGCCGGGTACCGACGGGCACACTCACCGGGTCGGCACCGGCGACGGTGGTGACTGTCGCGCCGTGCGCCGGTGTGCTCATGGCGAGCGCGGTGCCGGCCACGCCGAGTGTGGTCGCGCTGGCGGTCAGGAAGAGTCGTCTGTTCATGACGGCAGACTCCCACGGGGCCGCCGCCGCGCGGCCGGTGTGTTGTTCAGGATTGTTCAGGCTCCGTCCGGCGGAAATCACCGAAGATCCGGGCACCCCTGGTGAGTGGTCGCGGACGGCCGGCGAACCGGTGCACGCCGAGTCCGAACGGTTCGGCCGGATCGGAGACCGACACCAACTCGAAGCCGGCTTCGGCGTACCACGCGCAGATCCGCGGTACGAGATCCGGCGGCCGCCGGTGTCGCGTCCACAGCACGGTACCGCCGGTGCGGCACAGTTGCGGGCACGCCGCGACGGTCGCGTGGATGTCGGCGTCGCCGATGTTGCCGAAGACACCACAGACCAGTACCAGATCAGCCGGCGCGAGTCCCGCGTAGTTGTCGGTCAGCGCGGCATCGCCGACGACCACCTCGATCCCGGGCAGCCCGGCGCCGGCCGCCGCCCGCCGCGCCACGGAAGCGTTGCGCGGATCAAGCTCGACCAGCCGCGCGACCACGTCGGCACCGCGCGGATGGCCGGCGAGCGCCCCGATCAGATCCCGCCCCTGCCCGGCGCACATGCTCAGCGCGGTGATCCGCCCCGGCGGGTACCGGTCGAGCGCCGCCACGATCGCCCGCTGCACCGCGGTCAGCCGCCGCGCGATGACCGACCCCGGATCGTCGTAGCCGTCGTGCCACGCGTACCAGTCCCGCCTCGTCATGCCGAGAAGGCTAGACGGGCAGCCGTACCGTGATCGACGCCCGCCCGGCCGGTTCCTGCTCCAGGGTCAGGCTGCCGTTGTGGCTCGTGGCGATCGCGCGCGCGAGGAGCACGGACAGCGCGACGCTGCGCCGGTGCGGGCTCGCGTCCGGTTCGGGCAGCGCCGCGGCGAGCATCCGCTCCGAGGTACCCGGTTCGGTCGCGTCCGTCGCCGCCACGATCGTCCAGCCACCGGCGTCCACCGTCGCCGATACCGTGACCGGGGCGGTCGTCGTGAGGCTCGCCACCGCACCGATCACCGCGTGCATCAACTGCCCGAGCAGTTTCGCGTCGCCGTCGACGGGCGGCCCGTCCGGTACCGTCGTCACCACGGTGACCCGCGGGCTCAGTGCGTCCACCGCGCGCGCCGCGTCGCGGACCAGCCCGGCCACGTCCACCGGGGTGCCCGGCCCCGGCCGCCCTTCCGACTCCAGGTTCGCCAGCATGTTGAGGTCTTCGACCAGGGTGAGCAGCCGTTCGGTGTTACGCAGTACCGCGGCCATCGCCGTGCGCGTGTCCCGCCCGGACAGCGGCGGCCCGTCGAGCAGCTCGACCATGCTGGCGATCGACGTGAGCGGGGTGCGCAGTTCGTGCGACACCACGCTGATGAACTCGGACTTCAGCGCGGACAGCGCGGCCAGCCGGGTGTCGTGCTCGGCCAGCGCCCGGCGGGCGGCCACGGCCTCGGTCACGTCACGGAACACCCACAGCCGGCCGCCGTCCGGCCCTACCGGGGTGTGGCTGGCCTCGACCACCCGGCCGTCGGGCAGTTCGGTCCCGCCCGGCGTGGCCCCGCGGGCGGGGCCAGCCAGCTCGGCCAGCCGGGTGCCGGCCAGCTCGGCCAGCCGGGTGCCGGCCAGTGCCTGCGCCGGCAGGTCCAGCCCGAACATGTCCACGAACGCCGGGTTGGCCGCCACGATGCGACGCTGCCCGTCCTCCACGACCACGCCGACGCCGAGCACGCCGACGCCGAGCATGTCGACCAGGGCGGCGAGCATCGGTTCCGGCTCGCGAGGCGGCCCGGCCAACCGACACCTCCTCGCCGCTGAATCGCCGGTACTCCGCGGTGGGTAACCGCGCAGATTAATATATCGTCCTAAAGCAGATGAAAGCGGGCAAGATCGCGGAGCGGGGCGATGGTATGAGTCGGTTGCTGGTCGTCGAGGATGATCCGGACATCACCACGGCGCTGCGCCTGCTGTTCGGCAGCGCCGGCTACGAGGTCGTGCACGCGGGCGACGGGCGGGCCGGGCTGCGCGAGGCGTACGCCGCCCACCCGGACCTCGTGGTGCTCGACGTCGGCCTGCCGGAGATGGACGGCTGGGCGGTACTGGAACGGCTGCGCGACATCAGCGACGTACCGGTACTCGTGCTGACCGCGCACGGCAAGGAGACCGACAAGGTACGGGGACTGCGCAGCGGCGCCGACGACTACCTCACCAAGCCGTTCGCCAACGCCGAGCTGCTCGCCCGCGTCGAGGCCCTGCTGCGCCGGTCCAGCGACGCGACCACGTGGACCAACCAGCTCTACGACGACGGGGTGCTGCACCTCGACCCGACGCAGCGCCGGGTCTACGTCAACAGCCAGGAGGTCCGCCTCACCCCGACCGAGTTCCGCCTGCTCAACGCTCTGGTACGGCACGCCGGCGCGGTGCTGTCGGCCAACCAGCTGCTGACCCAGGCGTGGGACGACCCGACCGGGATCGGACAGGAACGCGTGAAGTTCGCGGTCCTGCGGTTACGCCGCAAACTCGGCTGGACCGACCCGGACACCTCACCGATCGAATCCGTCCGCGGCTTCGGGTACCGCTACCGCCGGCCGTAAACACCGAGATCGCAACTGAGCAACTCTCACCGGCGCATCCCGCGCAGCCGACTGTGATCCCGTGGCTCCCCAGCGACGCCGACCCCGCGGCGTCCGGAGGTGGGGCCCGGCAAGGAGCATCCGGTGAGTGCACAACGGGACGAGGCGACGTACGCCGTCGCGGGCGCGGCGGCCGCGCAGCCGACCCTCGACCTGAGCATCGACGGGCACGTGCACACCGGGTTCGCCAAGGGCCGGCTCAGCGTCGGCGCGCTGGTGACCGCGGCCGAGCAGGCCGGGCTGACCCAGGTCACCTTCGCCGACCTGGTCGGGCCGGAGACCACCTGGCTGCGGGCGTACCTCGACTCGGTGCGCCGGGCGCAGAAGCGCACCGATCTCGCCCTGCGCGTGGCGGTCGAGGTCGAAGTGGTCCGACCGGACGGCTGGGTCGCCTTCCCGGCCGACCTCGGCGAGCTGGAGGTCATCTCGATCGCGCTGTCCGGGGTACCGCTGCCCGAGGGTCTCGTCGCCCCCGAGCGGGTCCGCGCCCGCATCCGCTCCGGCGAGCTGCGCGCCGCCGACGTCACCGACCTGGTCGTCGCGGCGACCGTGCACGCCGTGGAGCGCACCAGCCGGTACGCCCCGACCCAGCTGGCCCGGCCGCTCGGCGTGCTGGCCGCGCTGGGCATCGACGAGGCCGAGGTCGACGAGCAGGCCATCCGGCAGCTGGCCGCCGCGTGCCGGTCCAGCCGCGTCGTGGTCGAGGTGAGCGAGGCCTGGCGCACCCCGTCGCTGCGGCTGTGCCGGGCGCTGGCCGTGGCCGGCGTCCCGCTGGTCGCCGCGAGCGACACCGCCGACGCCAGCCAGCTCGGGCGGTGGCGCTACGTCCGCGCGGTCCAGGGCGTGGTCGAGTGGGTCTCCGGGGGTACCCCCGGCAGCAGGGGATAACCCGACCGCAACCGTCCGGGAAACCGGCGTGCCCTGCGCGCTCGCGAGGCTGACAGCATGACCGTGAAGGGCTGGCTCGGGAACCTGGTGCTGACGCACTGGCTGACCTTCTGCCACGAGCTTTTCGAGGCCTGCACGGTCGACGTCAACCCCGGCTCGCCGATGTCGGTGGCGCTGCTGTTCGAGCGGCACCACGAGGCCGGCCGGAAGGTACCGGATAACTGGTGGGCCTGGCTCGTCCAGTACCTGATCCCGACCGGCGGCCCGGCGGTCACCTCGTACGCGGCGGCCGGCGAGGGCCTGGCCGTGGTGTCCGTTTCGGTGCTGCTGGCTACCATCGAGGCGCTCGTGGTCAGGGTGACCGGAGAGGATCTCGGACCCACCGCGCGCCCGGTCGCCGGCTTGGTACCGTCTGTCCAGCCGGTCCCCGCCGGCGGTTCACCCGCCCGACTCGCCCCTTCGCCCAACAGGCAAGGAGGCTCCGATGAGCAGATTCCGGGAGACGATCGAGGTAGGCGTACCCGTGCGGGCAGCCTACGAGCAGCTCACCCAGTTCGAGAGCTACCCCCAGTTCATGACCGGCGTGAAGCAGGTCATCCAGCTCTCCGACACCGAGACCCACTGGGTCATGGACCTCGACGGCCAGAACCGCGAGTTCGACGCCCGGCTCACGGAGTGCCGTCCCGACCAGAAGGTCGCCTGGCAGTCCACCGGCGCGCCGCTGCTGGCTGAGGCGATCACCCTGAAGCAGGTCGCCCCGGACCGCTGCCAGATCATCGCCGAACTGGAGGCCGACGCGATGGCCCTGCTGCCCAGCGACGCACACGCGCAGGAGTCGCTGGGCCGGCGACTCAAGGCGGATCTGCACCAGTTCAAGAACTACATCGAGCAGCAGGTCGGCACGCAGCACGCGCTCTGATCGGCTTTCCTGACGGCCCCCGTGCACGGCGCGGGGGCCGTCACGTTGGCGCTCGCTGCGCTCGCGCGGCACCGAGGCTCCGCGGGCGACGTCTTCCCTCGTCGCTGCGCTCCTCAGTCCAGACGACGCCCGCCTCGGTGCATCACGTTGGCGCTCGCTGCGCTCGCGCGGCACCGAGGCTCCGCGGGCGACGTCTTCCCTCGTCGCTGCGCTCCTCAGTCCAGACGACGCCCGCCTCGGTGCATCAGTCGGTCGCGGTCGACTCCAGCCACACCAGGAGCCGGGCGCCGCCGTGCGGTTCGGCCCGCTCGTACCAGATCCGCCCGCCGTTGACCTCGGTCAGGTGCCGGGCGATGAACAGGCCGAGCCCCCGGCCGCGGCCGGAACCGGTACCGGTGGCCTTCGGCCGGACCGGCCGTTCGAACAGCTGCTGGCGGATCTCGTCCGGGATGCCCGGTCCCCGGTCGGTGACGGTGATCCGCACGCCCGACCCGTCCCGCCCGGAGACCACCTCGATCGGCGGCTGCCCGTAGGTGGCGGCGTTGGCGAGCAGGTTGCCGATGATCTGCTCCAGGTGGTTGCGGTCCGCCAGCGCGTCGACGGCCGGGTCGAGGCGGCGCTCGACCTCGGTACCCTCCGGCAGGGTCGCGGCGGCCACGTCGACCGCCTCGCCGACCGGTACCGGGGTGCGCCGGGCGGTCACGGTACCGCTGTCCAGGTGGAACAGCAGGAGCATGTCGTTGACCATGCCGACCAGGCGCCGGGTGTTCCGGTGGATCTTGAGGGTGAGGTCCAGCCGGGTGTCCTCGGGCAGCGTGTCCCAGCTGTCGGCGAGCAGCTCGGCGAGGCTGGCCGAGGAGCTCAGCGGCTGGGACATCTCGTGTGACACCAGTGCCATGAGGTCGTTCTTGAACGCCGCCGCGCGCTCCAGCCGCCGGTTGGTCTCGCGCAGCTGCTCGTTGCCCCGTTCCAGGGTGGCGGCCTGCTCGGCGAGCGCGTCCTCGATCTTGCGCCGGTCGGTGATGTCCAGGTAGGTGGCCACCGAGCCGCCCCGGGCACCGGGTACCGGCGCCGTCGTGCCCAGCACCGGTACCTGGCTGCCGTCCGGCCGGGTCACATGGTCGTCCGGCCCTTCGGTGGACTGCCACGGAAAGGGCGGCCGCACCCCGACCACCTCGACGGGCGACCGCCCGATCAGCTCGTACCAGCGCGGGTTGGCCCGCACCACCCGGCCCTCGGCGTCGAACAGGACGACGGCCTGCCCGACGGCGTCCATCAGCGTGTCCGCCCGCCGGGGTACCGCGCCGCGGCTGGGGGAGCGCGCCGACCAGGCGATGATCGTTGTACCCATGGCGACCAGCAGGACGGTCACGACCCCGACGACAAGGCCCAGGTTCAGTGGCATCCAGCCAACAGTAAATGCCGAGATAGGCGAAATCGACCAGATTACCGGCTGTTCCGGAAGACCCGCTGGCCGCGCGTCGCGCCCGTCTGGCCGTCCACAGTGGACGCCGGCGTGCCGAGCGCCAGCTCGCCGTGCCACGCGAACCCGGACAGCACCGCCACCCGTACCGCGTTGCCGATGATCGTGGCGGCCAGCGCGTTGGCGTGGTGGCCGCAGAACGCCAGCGCCCCACCGGCCAGCGTCAGCTGGAGCTTGGCCGCGGCACCGCACTGGTCGCAGCGCTCGGCCATCTCGGAGACGACGTGCAGCAGCGGGGTGAAGGTGGTCTGTTCCATGGCTACTTCCCTTGCTCAGGCCCCGACTCAGGCTGCGGAGGCGGCACCGGTCAGATCGGCCCGGATGCCGGATTCTTAGCCGCCGCGCAGCGCGCACCGGTACCGCAACCTTCCACGACCCGGGGCTGAACCGGGCGCCCCGGAATCTCTTCTTGTCGCTGCTTGACGCCACTGCGCTGGACCAGATCGCCAAGGAGAACCCAGAACGTGATCCGTCGCCCGCTGCTCACCGTGCTGCTGCCCTTCGTCGCCACCACCGGAGCCCTGGCCCTCGGGAACACCGCCGCCCAGGCCGCGACCACGCAGGTCGTGTCGGTCCACGCCGCGGGCGACGCCTACACCTCGACCGCCCGGCCGTCCTTCAACGACGGCAGCATCACCAGGCTGGTCGCCGGCACGCTGAACGGCGACCGGATGGTCACGTTCCTCAGGTTCACGGTGGGCGCGCTGCCCACCGGTACCGTGGCGAAGCAGGCGACGCTGACGCTGACCCGCGACGAGCACCACCTGCCGGGTACCGTCAAGCTGCTCAAGGTCGCCGACACGACCTGGTCGGAGAGCACCCTGACGCTGCGCAACGCGCCGGCGCTGGGCGCGGTGGTCGCCAGCGTCACGCCGGCCAGCGACGCCGCGGGCGTCACCTTCGACGTCAGCTCGGTCGTCACCAAGGCCGGTACCTACTCCTTCGCCGTCACCGACTC
>VAWN01000044.1:0-4414 GCA_005885555.1 Actinomycetota bacterium | reverse complement strand
CGCTTCCGGTCCGACGAGTACGGCACCGACCGCCCGACGCTCAAGGTGACCGTCGCCCCCGCCCCGGTGTCGGCTCCCGCGACGCCGGTCTGCACGGTCAACACCAAGCTCGTGCCGTCGTGCAACATCCTGTGGGGCGCCGCCGCCGGCGGCTTCACCGCCACCCCGCGCGACCAGGCGCTGAAGGACTGGGAGGCGAAGACCGGCCGGACCGCTTCGATCTTCCACACGTACCACGTGGGTGACGAGCTGTTCCCGACCGCCGACGAGATCGCCATGGCCAGCGACCCGACCAGGCCGCGCCTGCTGTTCACGAACTGGAAGGTCGCCGCCGGTACCACCTGGGCCGCCGTCGCCGCGGGCAAGCAGGACGCCCGGATCGACCGGCTCGCCGCCTACCTCAAGGCCAACTACACCGGCAAGTTCTTCATGGCCGTGCACCACGAGCCGGAGAACGACGTCAACCCGACCGCCGGCTCGGGCATGACCGCCAAGGACTACGCCAACATGTACCGGCACACCGTGCAGCGGCTGCGTGCCGACGGCGCGACCAACGTCGTGTTCGTCATGGCGTACATGAGCTACGAGAAGTGGTTCAACCAGAGCTGGTGGGGCGACCTGTACCCGGGCGACGACGTCATCGACTGGGTGGGTGTGGACGCGTACCTGACCGCCGGCCCGACCGCCTTCCACAACGGTCCGTTCAGCGACCTGATGGACCGCACCACCAGCACCAGCTTCCCGGGCTTCTACAGCTGGGCCACCACGAAGCACCCGACCAAGCCGGTCATGCTCGCCGAGTGGGGCGTGTACGAGAACACCGCCGGTGACCTGACCGTCAAGCCGGCCCACTTCAACACGGTGCTGCCCGACCTCGCGAAGTACCCGGCGCTGAAGGCGATGCTGTACTTCGACGCGCCGAGCGTGCAGAGCGGCCTGGACTCGCGGGTGGACAGCTCGCCGGCCGCGCTGGCCGCCTTCCGGAAGATCGCTGCCGACCCGCGCTTCAACGTCCGGGTCCGCTAGGAGAGGGTTCCCCCCGAAGAGTCGGGCCGCCGGAGCAACGACGCTCCGGCGGTCCGACCGGTTTTGTTGAAGCGACGAAAGCTCTCATATCCCCGCTTACCATGACGGTATGAACGCTCCCGCCGCGACCGTCCTCGTCGTCGACGACGAAGAGGACCTGCGCGAGGCCATGCGCCGGATGCTGGAGCGGCGCGGCTTCGCCACGCTGACCGCGGCCGACCCGGCCGAGGCCGAGGCGCTGTGCCGGGACCACAGCGGCGCGATCGACCTATTGTTGACCGACCTCACGCTGCCCGGCGCGTCCGGCGGGGAGCTGGCCCGGGCCGCCACCTCGATCCGGCCGGACCTGCGGGTGCTCTACGTGTCCGGACTGCCCAAGGACATCGCTGTCGGGCAGGGACTGGTCGGCGAGGAGGCGGCGCTGGTACAGAAGCCGTTCACCTCGGACCGGCTGGCCGACGCGGTACGCCGGGCGCTGGAGCCGGCATCCCGGTAGCCGCTACGGGCTGTGTTTGCGCGCGTCCAGTTAGGGTTGTTTAAGAAACTAGTTTCAATCACGGCGCAACAGATATTGACACGAACCTTCATGGAGGGTTCTATATTTGTTGCCTCGGGGGGACGGCGGGCGTCCCCGCTCACCCACCCACGGGCTCAGTGGCACGGTGTGAGTGAGCGATGAGGAGGCCCGGTGCGTCCACGGCTGAAGCGATTGTCGATAGTGCTGGCTGCGCTGTCGACCGGAGCCGCGGGGGTGGTGGCCGGCGTACTCGCCGCCGCGCCCGAGGCCCACGCGTTGAACAACGGGCTGTCGATCCGCCCGGCGATGGGTTGGAGCACCTGGAGCTTCGTGCGACGGAGCCCGACGGCCGCCAAGGTGATGGCGCAGGCCGACGCGATGAAGAACAGCGGCCTGGCCGCGCACGGGTACACCTACGTCAACCTCGACGACTTCTTCCAGAAGTGCGACAGCAACGGCTTCGTGGTGGACGGGTTCGGGCGCTGGACGGTGGACACCGCCAAGTTCCCCAACGGCATCAAGGCGGTCGCCGACCACGTGCACAGCCTCGGCCTGAAGTTCGGGCTCTACGTGACCCCCGGCATCCCGGAGAACGCGGTCACCAAGAACACCCCGATCCAGGGCACCAGCTTCCACGCCAAGGACATCGCCGACACCAGCAAGACCGAGCGGAACTTCAACTGCAAGCACATGTTCTTCATCGACTACTCCAAGCCCGGTGCGCAGGAGTACGTCAACTCGTTCGCGAACCTGTACGCCTCGTGGGGCGTGGACTACCTGAAGATCGACGGGGTCGGCGCCGCGGACATCCCGGACGTGCAGGCGTGGCGCAAGGCGCTGGCACAGACCGGCCGGCCGATCAACTACGCGCTGTCCAACAACCTGCCGATCGCCAACGCGCAGACCTGGGTCGACAACGCCAACAGCTGGCGTACCCAGGGCGACGTCGAGTGCTACTGCAGCGGCCAGCCCAACGGCGTCGGGTACCCGCTGACCCGGTGGTCGTCGATCGCGACCCGGTTCAACTCGGTGGCGAGCTGGCAGCAGTTCGCCGGTCCCGGGCACTGGAACGACTACGACTCCCTCGAAATCGGCAGTGGTGACCAGGAGATCCAGGACATCACCGGGATGAACAAGAACGACATCAAGCGGACCCAGATCACGCTGTGGTCGATGGCCGCCGGTCCGCTGATCCTCGGTACCGACCTGACCCAGCTCACCAGCGCAACCCCGGCGGCCGGCGTGTCCACCGACAAGACGATCCTGTTCAACGACCGGATCATCGCCGTCGACCAGGACGGCAAGGCGGCCAAGCGGATCGTCAACTCGGGCGGCGGTCAGGTGTACTCGAAGAAGGAGTCGGACGGCAGCTTCGTGGTGGCACTGTTCAACACGAACACCTCCGGCAGCATGACCGTCTCGGTCAACTGGTCGCAGGTCGGCTTCAGCGGCAGCGGTCAGGTCACCGATCTGTGGTCGGGCAACAGCGGCGGTACCGTCGCCAACACCTACAGCGCCACCTTGCGGCCCGGCGAGACCCGGCTGATCCGGGTCGTCCCCGGCAGCGGCGGCGGTGGCGGCTCCACGGTCGAGGCGGAGGCGGGCTCGATCGCCGGTGCCGCCAAGGTCGCGAGCTGCTCGGCCTGCTCCGGCGGCCAGAAGGTCGGCTTCATCGGCAACGGTGCGGCCAACTTCGTGACCCTCAACGTCACGCCGAGCGCGGCCGGCAGCCGGACGCTGACCATCGTCTACACGTTGAACGGCAGCCGGTCGTTCTTCGTCAGCGTCAACGGCGGTACCGCGGTCGAAGTGCCGTTGACGGGTACCAGCTTCGCGACGCCGTCGACGAAGACGATCACGGTGAATCTCACCGCCGGATCGAACAGCGTCAAGTTCTTCAACAACACCGCGTTCGCGCCCGACCTGGACAAGATCTCCGTCAACTAGCGACGACGGACCGCATCGCTTCGGGGCCGGCCGGCGGGGCCGGCCCCGGAGTCTTTCTTCTACAGCCGGCTTCTACAGCCGGTTGCGGCCGCGCTTGAGCTCGCTGAACTCTGGTACCGCCGACAGCAGCCGTACCGCATCGAACAGCTTCTCCGCCGCCTCGCCCTCCGGGATCGGCACCACGATCGGGCCGAAGTACCCGGGGCCGTCGCCGAACGCGATGATCGGGCTGCCCGCCTCGGTACCGACCCGGTCCTGGCCTTCGTAGTGGCTCTCCACGAGGTACTCGTCCATCTGGTCGTCCTCGACCGAGAAGTACAGGTCGGTGCGCAGCCCGGCCGCGGCCAGCGCCTCGGTGAGCACCCGCTCGTCGATGTCCCGGCCCTGCTCATGTACCCGCACCCCGATCTCGGTGTACAGCCGCTCCACCGCATCGGTGTCGTACTTCTCGTCGGCCGCGGTGAGTACCCGGCCGGCGCGGCGGCCGCCTTCCTGGATCGTCCGCAGCCGCGGCGACACCGGCTTGTCCTCGTTGAGGACCGCGAGGCTCATCAGCCGCCAGTCGATGATCAGGTTGCGCGCCCCGGTGACCGCGAGCAGCCACCGTGAGGTACGCCAGGTGTAGGGACAACTGGGGTCGAACCAGAACGTGACGTCGTCGCCCAGGGTGCTGTCGTCGGTCATGGTGCTCAAGTCAACCAGACCCGCCACCGCCGGACGCCGGTCGGTCGCCACCAAAGCGGGTCAGCGGCGGTCACGCCGAGATCTCAGGGAACGGCGAGCAGGTTGCCGTCCGGTACCACGATGGGCGGCCGGTCGGCGGTGCGCCGGGCGCGGTGCCCGGGCGGGGTCGCGAGGGTGGCCCGGTAGATGTCCGCGGTGCGGGCGGCGATGCCCGGCCAGTCGTAGCGGGTACGGACCATG
>VAWN01000126.1 GCA_005885555.1 Actinomycetota bacterium | reverse complement strand
ACGGTCTTATCTGGCTTCGCCTTGGAGTCGGGTTGGTCGATGGGTGTGACGGACGTATTTGGCCCCACCGAGCGACACGCCGGGTGGGTGTGTCAGTTATAGGTGGCCCCACCCGCTTACTCTCTGCCTTGGAATGATCACGCTCGACTCGCGGGGGGTCGGTTGAGGTCGAGCCGGGTAGAGCTGTTCGCCGCGATCCGTCGGGACGCGCGGCGTGAGGAGCTGTCCATCCGGGCCCTCGCCGACCGGCACGGGGTACACCGCCGTACCGTGCGGGCGGCGTTGGCCTCTGCGCTACCGCCACCGCGCAAGCCGCGAACGGCGCAGGCGCCGAAGCTGGATCCGGTCAAGCCGCTGATCGACGAGATGCTGACCGCGGACCTGTACGCGCCACGCAAGCAGCGGCACACCGCCCGGCGGATCCATGGCCGGCTGGTGGACGAGCACGGTGTGGACGGGTTGACGTACTCGACGGTGCGCGACTACGTGCGTCGGCGCCGTCCGGAGATCGCCGCCGCGAATGGGAAGAGCCCGGTGCAGGCGTTCGTCCCACAGACGCACCTGCCCGGCGCCGAGGCGGAGGTTGATTTCGGCGATGTGTGGGTGGACCTGGCCGGGGAGATGACCAAGTGTTTCCTGTTCACGTTCCGGCTGTCGTACTCGGGTCGGGCGGTGCATCGGGTGTTCGCCTCGCAGGGGCAGGAGGCGTTCATCGAAGGGCACGTGCACGCGTTCACCATGGTGGGTGGGGTGCCGACGGACAAGATCCGTTACGACAACCTGAAGTCGGCGGTCAAGCGGGTGCTGTTCGGCCGTAACCGCACCGAGTCCGATCACTGGATCGTGTTCCGGTCGACCTACGGCTTCGATGCGTTCTACTGCATGCCCGGTATCGATGGCGCCCACGAGAAGGGCGGCGTGGAAGGTGAGGTCGGGTGGTTTCGCCGTAACCATCTGACCCCGGTCCCGGTGGTGGACAGCCTGGATGAGCTCAATGCCCGCATCGACGCCGCCGACGCGGCTGACCTCGCTCGGCGGATCGAGGACCGGGCTCGCACGGTCGGGCAGGACTTCGCGGTCGAAGCGCCGTTGTTGGCGCCTGTGCCGGTCGAGGAATTCGAGCCGGGTCTGTGGCTTTTCCCGACCGTGGACCGGTTCGCGCGGATCACGGTGCGCTGCTGCCGCTACTCGGTGCCGATCGGGTTGATCGGCCGGCGGGTACGGGTGTGTCTACGCGCCAGTGAACTGGTCGTCTTCGACGGGCGCCGGGAGGTCGCCCGCCATGCCCGGTCAGTGCGCAAGGGCTCCCAAACCCTGGTGCTGGACCACTATCTCGAAGTGCTGGTGCGCAAACCCGGCGCGCTGTCCGGGGCGATCGCGTTGGAGCAGGCCCGCGCGGCCGGAGTGTTCACCGCACAGCACGACGCGTTCTGGGCCGCGGCCCGCCTGGCTCATGGACAGGCCGGCGGCACCCGCGAGCTGGTGGAAGTGCTGCTGCTGCACCGGCACCTGCCGCACGCCGACGTGGTGGCCGGACTTGCCGCCGCTGTCGGCGTCGGTGCCGCCACCGCTGACGTGGTCGCCGTTGAGGCGCGCAAGGCCGCCCAGACCCGCGCCACACCCGTCGCTCTCGCCTGCGAGCAGGACGTTGTCGTGCCACCGGCAGTCGCAGCGGACACTGCGATGGGCAAGGTGGTCAGCCTGACCGCGCGGCGGCAGGCCGACCCGGCCGCCCTCGTCGCCGCGCTGCCGGCCGATCCCCGGCCGCTGCCCAGCGTCGCCCACTACGACGACCTGCTGCGGCTACCGACCCGCCCAGCACCCGCCCCTGGGCGCGACGTGACCACCAGCACTACCACCAGCACAGGAGTGTCATGAGCATCATCACCCAACGTCGGGGTCTGACCGAGCAGGCCGCCGAGGCCGCCGTCGATCAAGCCTGCCGCGCGTTGCGCCTGCCCACCCTGCGGGCCCGGTTCGTCGATGCCGCCGACGCCGCCGAGCGCCAGCAGCTGACCTACCGTGGGTTCCTCGCCGAACTGCTCATGGCCGAGTGCGACGAGCGGGACCGGCGCCGCTCCGAACGACGCATCCGCGCCGCCGGGTTCCCCCGCGACAAGTGGCTACAAGAGTTCGACTACGACGCCAACCCGAACATCAACCCGGCCGTCATCAACACCCTGGCCACCTGCGCCTGGGTCCGCAACGGCGAGCCGCTGTGCCTGATCGGCGACTCCGGCACCGGCAAGTCCCACCTCTTGATCGGCTTGGGCGCGGCGGCGGCGATGGCCGGCTACCGGGTCCGGTACGTGCTGGCCGCGAAGCTGGTCAACGAACTGGTCGAGGCCGCCGACGACAAGCAGCTGACCAAGACGATCGCCCGTTACGGCCGCGTCGACCTTCTTTGTATTGATGAGCTTGGGTATATGGAGTTGGACCGGCGCGGCGCGGAACTGCTGTTCCAGGTACTGACTGAGCGGGAGGAGAAGAACAGCGTCGCGATCGCCTCCAACGAGTCGTTCTCCGGCTGGACCAAGACGTTCACCGACCCCAGACTCTGCGCCGCGATTGTCGATCGGCTCACGTTCGGCGGCAACATCATCCAGACCGGTACCGACTCCTACCGGCTGGCCCGCACCCGCACCCAACTCGCTGCCCAGTGAACCCGCTCCATGCCGCCATGTTCGTCTACGCCCTGCACGAGCCGATCGACGACTTCGACGCGCTGACCCCACTGCCACAATGGATCGCCGCCGACCCGACCTGGCGCACCCGGTGGACCCTGCAAGCCATCCTCGCCCTCACCGATGTCGCGGCGCAGGTCCGGTGGAACGGCGACATGCGCCACCAACCCTCCGTTGGCGCCGCCCTCGCCCCACCAACCACCTTCCCCTACCTCGTCGTCAAACAGGACAACAACGGCACCACCTTCGTTGTCAGCGCCGCCGCCCTGCCATGGCTGGCCGACGAAGCCGAACACACCGCCCAGACCCCCGCCCGGATCATCGGCGTCTGGACCCACCCCACCAGCTACGACATCGAACCCGAACCAACCCCAGCCACCCTTACCGACACCGTTCCCAACCCGCCGTTTTAGCGAGGCACCGATGGCAGCACCAGCGAAGAACAAGCAGTTCGGACCGTACTGGGGCGTTCAGATCGTTGGGACCGACCCCCGGGAGACGATCTGCGTCTGGGAACTCTGGAGCGGTACTCAACGCGGATACCTCTACAACCAGCCCGCCGGCGGCTGGGTCGCCCGGACGATGAGCGATGGCCAGCACTCCGGACAGCCCTTCCAAGCCCGCACCCCCGAGGACGCAGTCCACCGCCTCCAACAGCACCAAACCGACAACGACCAGACCGGACACGACTGAACCCGATCACCCGCACCCGGCCGCTGCAAGATCGAATCAGCATCTCCCGGTGGGGCCAACAACGACCGTCCCCGTCGTACCAAAGCTGTTCAACACCCCGCCAAGCAGACGGGGCCAAACAGGACCGTCACCGCGCCACCGCTGAAGACACGATGGGGCCACCAAGGACCGTCATAGTGGGGCCC
>VAWN01000125.1 GCA_005885555.1 Actinomycetota bacterium | reverse complement strand
CGTCGCCGGTGTTGGAAATCTGCCCCAGTACAACACCGTCACCTGGCCGGCGCGGTACGACGGCGTGGTCGCGGTCGCCGCTGTCGATCGGAACGGCAACCACGCCGATTTCTCCGTGTCCGGGCGGCAGGTGTTGATCTCGGCTCCCGGCGTGGACATCACGTCGACGAATACAGGCAACGGCTACGGGACCGGATATGGCACGAGCGATTCGACCGCCATCGTCGCTGGAGTCGTCGCGTTGATCCGGGCCAAGTTTCCCAACCTTCCCGCGACCGAAGTCATCCACCGGCTGACCGCCACCGCGACCGACAAGGGACCCAAGGGCCGCGACGACCAGTACGGCTACGGAATCGTCAACCCCTACGCCGCCCTCACCGCCGACGTACCCCCACTAGCCGCGAGCCCGAGCCAGAGCCCTCCAGCACAAAGCCAAACCCCACCGGCCCACACCAATCGAACCGGCCTCATCATCGCCACGGCGGCAGCCGCGCTCGCCGTAATCGTCGTGGCGATCGTCCTCCTGACCCGTCGAAGAGCGACTGCCTGACTCACATGTCGCCGAACGCGTCGTACTTGATCCGGATCGACGGGATCTGCAACTCGGCAAGCCGGCGCAACGTCGCCTTCACCATCGCGGGCGATCCGGAGACGAAGAAGTCGTGCTCCTTCCACGGCCCGTACCGCGCTACCACGTCGGAGATGTTGCCCTGTTCGCCGCCGTACCCGGGGTCCTCGCTGACCGCCGACACGACGGACAGCCACGGGTACCGGGCGGCGAGCCGGTTGAGGTCGGCCAGGTCGTACAGGTCGTCGCGGTGCTTCGCGCCGAAGAACAGGTGCACCCACCGCGTCCGGTTGTACCGGGTCAGTTCCTCGACCAGCGCCTTGATCGGCGCCAGTCCGGTACCCCCGGCGACGCACACGATGTCCCGGGTCGACTTGCGTTCCAGCGTCAGCGAGCCCATCGGCGCGGCGAGCCGGATCATGTCGCCCACCTTGAGCCGCCGTACCAGCGCAGACGACACCCAGCCAGCGCCGAGCGCCCGCACATGGAACTCCATCGTGCCGTCCTTGCGCGGTGCGTTCGCCATCGAGTACACCCGCCACAGCCGCGGCTGGTACCGGCACTCGATGCTCACGTACTGCCCGGCCCGGTACTCCAGCGGCTGCATCGGCCGGCAGGTGAACACGGCGATGTCGGCGCCGCGGCGCTCGTGGGTGAGCACCTCGGCGTGCCAGTACGGCGGGTTCGTGTCGGCGTCCGCACCCGCGATCATCTTGCGCGCGATCACGTCGTAGGCGTCCCGCCACGCCTGGTCGTACTCGATCGACCACTGCTCACCGGCGAACGTCCGCAGCGCTTCGAGCAGCGCGACGCGGACCACGTCGTAGTGCTCTGGATTCACGTGAAACTTCCGGTGGTCGCGGCCGAGCGAGCGCAGGTACTCGTCGAACCTCTCCGGATCGTCGAGGCTCTGTACCGCGGTCACGATCGCGCCGAGCAGCCGCGCCCGCTGTACATCCATCTGCACCGGGAACAGGTCGCGCAGCTGCGGGTGGGACAGGAAGATCCGGGCGTAGAAGTACCCGGCGACCTTGTCCTGGTACTCCTCGACGAGAGTCCAGCTCTCCTTCAACAACTTCGACAAGTTGCTCATGGACGCCCTTACGCCTGGTATGGCCCTCGATCGACGTGTGGTCGTGCGCGGGACCAAGCGTGAGCACTAGATGACCGGTCGTATCGCACAAAGCGTGCGATGAAATGCGACACGCCGCTGCGAACCTGTTTGCTACGACATCGGTTGGCGGGTACCGGGAGGCGTCGTGGAGCGTATTGGTGACCTGATCAGTCTGACCGGATCATCCGGCGAGCGGGAGTTGCAACGCAGGTACGGGACCGTTGACCGGGCCGAACGGTTCTACGCGCAGCAGGTGCTCGACCATCTCAACGAGCACATGCGGGACTTCGTTGCGCGCCAGGAGATGCTGTTCGTCGCGACGTCGGACACCCGGGGCGAGTGCGACTGCACGTTCCGCGCCGGCCCGCCGGGATTCGTCCGGGTACTCGACGAGCAGCGCGTCGCCTGGCCGGAGTACCGCGGCAACGGCGTCATGGCCAGCCTGGGCAACATCACCGAGAACGGGTACGTCGGCCTGTTCTTCGTGGACTTCTTCCGGGACGTCATCGGACTGCACGTCAACGGCCGGGCGATGATCGTCGAACGCGACGAGATGCAGGTGCTCATCGACGACCCGCCGGTCGACCCGGTACCTGGGCGGCGCCCCGAGCGATGGGTCCTCGTCAATGTCGAGGAGGCGTACATCCACTGCGCCAAGCACATCCCGCGGCTGCTGAAGCTGCCCCGCGAGCGGGCCTGGGGCACCGACGACGTCCGCCGCAAGGGTGGCGACTTCTTCGGCGCCGCCAGCGAGGAGCGGTGCCCGCCACGTTGATCCGGGAAGGGTACCGTGCCGGCGTGGAAACGCTGTCGCGCCGTACCGTCCGGAACGAGGTCCTGCTCGTCCTCGGCGTCTCGCTCGGGGCCAGCGGCGTGTTCGCGCTGCTCGACCTGGTCCGGTCGCTCACCGCCGCGAAGCCGCTCAACCAGCAGACGCAGACCCTGGTGCAGTCCGCGGCACCCGGCCGGCCGTGGCTCGACCTCGCCTTCCAGCTCGCCAACATCGCGTTCGGGCTGGTGCCGGCGCTGCTCGCGGTACACCTGCTGCACCGGGACCACGACGGCCCGGCGGTGGCGCTCGGCCTGTCGCCCCGGCGGCCCCGCTTCGACCTGGCCGCCGCCGCCGCGCTCGCGGCGCTGATCGGCATCCCGGGCCTGGCGCTCTACGTCGCGGCGCGGCGGGCCGGTTTCAACGTCACGGTGGTACCGGCGGCGCTGCCGCACGTCTGGTGGTCGGTACCGGTGCTCGTCCTCGCCGCCGCGCAGAACGCGATCCTGGAGGAGGTCGTGGTCGTCGGGTACCTGTTGACCCGGCTGCGCCAACTCGGCTGGCAGACGGCGGCGATTGTCGCGAGCAGCGCGCTGCTGCGCGGGTCGTACCACCTCTACCAGGGCTTCGGCGGCTTCCTCGGCAACGCGGCGATGGGCGTGGTGTTCGCGCTGTTCTTCGTGCGGTTCCGGCGGGTCGGGCCGCTGGTGATCGCGCACACCGTGCTGGATGCCGTGGCGTTCGTCGGGTATGCCTTATTTGCTAAGCACCTGCGGTTTCTCCACTAGTGCGGTAGTAGGCGACCGCTCGGCGCGACGTGGCATCCAACGCGCCCCGGTCGGCGAGCAGCCCGAAGACCAGGCCGGCACCGGGCAACCATCGGCCCGCGAGATGGCTGCCCGCGTTCGCGGCCAGGCCGCGGGGCGCAAGCAGATCAACAAGCTCCGGTACCCGTTGCGGCGCGCGCGGATCGCGACCGTACGCGGCGGCAATGTGGAGTACCAGCTCCGCCTGCGCGGCCAGCAGCGCGCCCAGCCCGGCGGTACCCGCCAGCGCCGTGAACCACGGCCGACCGGCGAAGTGCTCGGTGACCGCGCGGGCAAGTCCCGGGGCGGTCGCCTGCGGATACGTTTCACGCAGCCAGCGGACGTGACGCTCGGCCCGGTCGCCGAAGCGCTCGACAGCGGCGTGGGCGAGCCATGCCGGTACCGTCGCAGGCAGCGCAACCGGCGCGGGCAGCGGACTGGCGGCAACCCGGGTTGACGTGGTCTTGGTCGCCTT
>VAWN01000124.1 GCA_005885555.1 Actinomycetota bacterium | reverse complement strand
CTCGGGTCGGATCGAGCGTCGCCGGTCGAGGAACGCGCGGTAGGTGCGGATCAAGTGGTCCTGGAAGATGGCCGTGTACGCCTCCGTGGTGGTGAGGCTTTGATGTCCGAGGAGCTTCGCGACGATGTGGACGGGTAGCCCACCGGTTACGGCGTCGGTAGCGAAGATGCGTCGGAAGTCGTGCGGGGTATAGCGCAACGGGTGCCGGGCGGCGTCGCGCAGCCCGGTGCGGGCGAGGGTGGCGTTGAGCAGGTCCATCACGATGTTGCGGCTGATCACCTCGTCGCGCCAGCCGTGCTTGCGCTGGAACAGGTGCGGCAGGGCCGGGCCGGTGACGCACTCGTACTCGTCGTAGCGGGTGACGAGGGGCACCGTACCGTTGCTGCGGTGCCGCAGCCGGCCGATGATCGTCGCCAGCACGCTGGCCAGCTCAGGGCTGACCAGCAGCAGCCGTTCCTCGTTGCGTTTGGACGGCACGATCTGCAGCAGTGGGACGACTTCCCCGGTGTCGGGGACGCGGTAGGAAACCAGCGTCAGGTGAGTGATCTCCAGCAGTTCCTCGCTGCGGATACCGGTGTGTCGCAGGACCTCGATGATCGCCCACGCCCAGAACGCCTCGTCCTCGCTGCGCAGCAACTCGATACGTTCGCCGGTGTCGGTGTTGTCGACCAGGACGTCGGCCGGTCCGGGCCGCTGCCCCTTCTTGGTGTAGGACTTGCGGATGACGCGCCGGTAGCAGCTTCCGGCGTGCTCGAACGTACTGCCGATCGCGGCTGCGGTGGCGGCGGCGAGCAGCGCGGTCTGGTCGGCGAGGTGCCGCTCGGCCGCGTCGACGAGGACGGGCAGGCGCGGTAGCCGTTCCCGAACCCGCTGGTGCATCTCGGCGGTCTGCTTCTGCCGTGCCTTGTGCATGCCGTCGGTGTCGCCTCTGCGCACCGGGCAGGGCACCACCCAGGCCGCCCAGGAGGCGTCCTCCAGGGCCCATTCCCGGATGTCGAGGTAGAAGCCGCGGACGCGGACCAGGATGTCGAACCGGTTCCTGCGGGGTCGGGTGCTGCCGTCTGGGGCGGTGACGACGGCCATCCGCTGCTTCCACGCTTGGGCGACCTCGTCGGGAAGGTGCAGGTTGTCGATGCCGGGGTGGTGGTGTTCGATGTCGGCCCAGAATCTGCCGGCAAGGTCGCCGACGATGCCGCGGAAGGTGCCGTAGTCCACGCCCGGTCGTCGTTCCTCGAGGTATCGGATGAGCAGGTCGCGGATCGGTCGGCATGTCAACCGGTACCGGTCGACCAGTTCGGTGGTGGGTCGCTGACCGTGCCGCAGTGCCTGTTTCAACGACCCCTGCGGCAGGATCCCGGCGCCGGCGAGGAGATCCCACGCCGCGTAGGTGCCCGCCGGTGCACCGCCGGACGGCCGAAGACCGGCTGCCCGGTACTCGAAGATGTCCTCGGCGTTCAGTTCGTCGACGTCACGCCCGGTGTGCAGCACGATCTTGGAAACGATGTTGATGCCTGAGCGGGCCATTTGCGGGGACATGCCATGGTCGGTCGCGAGTCGGGCGAGGTCGGCGAACCGGTCCGGGTTGTGTGCGCGTCGGGCGAGTTCGAGCAGCGCGGGTGACTTCAGCGCGTTCAGGAAGCCGTATCCGGGAAGGACGACGCGGCACAGCAGCAGACCGGTCAGCCCGGCGAGGATCTCGGCTCGGGCGGTGGCTGGAGATCGGTCGCCGCCGACACCGATCTGACCGATCCAGTCCAGGTCGCTGTCACAGCCGGCGGCTCGCCACCGCTGCTGCCATCCGGTCCCAGGATGGTTGCTCAGCCAGTCAAGGACTGCGGACGCTCCACGTAGCGGTGGGTTGGGCCGTCCCGCCAGCAGCTGCCATGGCTGCAGCGACAGCAGTAGCGCGAGCACCTCCGGTGCCGGCAGTTCGTCGTACGGCCCGGTATGAAGCCGTTCGATCAGATCGTCGTGGCGCGTGAGCATGGTCGCCGGTCGTTGTCCACGGGGCCGCGGCGGTTGCGGCCCAGGGCCATCGCTGTGTGGAACGGTCGAGCGGCTTACGTTTCGGCTGACTCCGGCCGCCTGCACGGCAGTCATCGGGGTGTCTCTCCGAACAGGACCGTCAGGTCATTGGCGTCGTAGCCGGCGGCGACTGGTTCCGGCGCCGTCGGTCGCGACGTGTCCCGATCGGCCAGGTAGCCACGGACGCGTTTGATCACTTCGTAGTCGTCGTCCTCAAGGTAGATCTGCGTGGTGGTCACGTGCGCGTGTCCGAGGATGACCTGCACGTCGCGCAGCGACAGGCGCTTGTCGCGGATCATCCGCAGCGCACACGTGTGCCGGAGGTCGTGCATGGTCCAGTTGGTGCTCAGCGCCGCGTTGACTCGTCGCAGCACCGCCCGCAGGGCGGCGTAGTCCAACGGGTGGCGGCGCAGGCCGCTGGTATCGCGACGGCGGCGCCGCAGGGTCTGCCACACCGGCTCGTCAGCGCCAACCTCTCCGATTTCGGCGAGATACAGCCGCAGCCACACGAATGCGTCCGGGCTGGCCGGTAGCCATTGTTCGGCGCGGGTGCCCTTGCGGCGCACCCGGATGAGCTGGTCGCCCCAGTCCAGGTCAGCACCGCGCAGGCCGAGTAGTTCACTGGCGCGGGCGGCGGTGCTGATCGCCAGGGCCAGGATGGCCCGGTCTCGGTTGTAGCGCAGGGCCGCGAACAGTTCGATCCAGCGCTGGTCCGGCATGGCCCGCGGCCGTCGTTTGGCGAGCGGAGGGTTGTAGCGCAGTCGTCCCTCCGGCCGGTACGGGTCGAGCGGGTTGTGGTGCGCGTGCGGGCGTCGTCCTTTGGCCCGTTCGCGGGGCACTGGGTTGACCAGTGGTCCTTGACCCATCTCGATCCAGAACTCGTAGAAGCTGCGCAGCACGGCGTTGCTGTGCCGGATGGTCCGGGCCTCATAGCGGTCGCTGGGGTACTGCTTGCGGGTGATCGGGTTGATCCGGCCCGCTGTCGCGGCCGACTTGGTGCGCGGTACCCGGCGCGGCTTGTCGACCGCCTTCAGCCACAGCACGAAGTCGCGGACCTCAGCGGAGGTCACCTTGTCCCAGCTGACATTGATGGCCAGCACGAATCGCCACCAGCGCTGCAGCGCGTAGGCGTAGCTGCGGACCGAGCCCGGACGGTTCCCCCGGGCGACGAAGTCACGCAGGAACCGCTGGATCGGTTGGACCGGCTTCCCGTCCGGGTCCACCACCTGCCACGCCACCGCACTGCGGGATGGCACGACCCGACCCCACTCAGGCGGGCGGATCGACTCGACGTCACGGTCAAGCTCATCACTCAGGCCCACGCGGCCTCCTTCCGTTGGACTGCCTGCGTCCTACCGGCCGGAACCGAGTGCCGGCCCGGGACACGCCGCGTGTCGGTCCGTAGTCCGGTCAACAAGTCAGTCATGTGCCAGCAGCGCCGCCACGGTGGCGGCGTCGTCGCCGCCGAAGGTGTGCCACCAGACGGCCGCGATCAGGTACGGCATGGTGCCCGGGCCGCCGTCGAAGTGGGCGTAGCGGACTCGGTAGGTGCGGCCGTCGGCCTGCAGGACGCCGACGTAGCTGCGGGTGGACATGCGGATAACTCCTTTCGGTTGTGACGGTTGGATGGCGCCGCTGTCAACGCGGCGAGGGTTGCCGGGTTGCCGGGCCTGGGCCTGGGGCCGGGGTCGCCCGGTCAGGCGGGTTGGCCGTCGTGCAGGCCGTGGCGTTGACGTTCCAGGGCCAGCAGGGCCCATGCGGGGGCCTGCCAGCTGTCGTCGCCGGGCGGGATGGGGGTACGGCCATTGATGAGGGCGTGTAACGCCGGGATCTGTTCGGCGTAGGCGCCGCCGAGGGCCTGCAGGTCGGCGCAGGCGCGCAGGGTCCCTCGCGCATCGTCTTCGTCCAGGGGCCGGACCGGCCCCAGTGTTCGCGCTTGCGACCGTGGATCGGGCCTTCGCACAGGTTGTAGCCCAGCC
>VAWN01000123.1:1524-5633 GCA_005885555.1 Actinomycetota bacterium | reverse complement strand
TGTTCGGCTGCGGCAGCGGCAGCACCCTCCATTGACTTGTCCATGACGACTCTGTCGATTGGCTCCGGATCAGGCTCATCCAGCGAGCCACGCCGACCCGCGCGGCATCCGGATCTGCCGCCGACCGGGCGACACGGAGCGCGATGGACTCCTGGGTGCCGCAGCGTTCGGTCGTAGCCGATGAGCGGGATGTTGCTCGTGAGTTGGTTGGTCTCTACTTGCGATGGGCCGGTGTGTCGCCGTGCTGTGACGGGGTGGGCGATGACGGCCGCAGTCGCCGCGCAGGCGGCCGCTCCCCACCCTGAGCACAAGGTTCGCTGCGAGCGTGGTCGGGTCCCTGCATCGTCGAGCCGGGTGGTTGTCGGTGGTCGGTACCCGGGGTTCGGAGTGTGCCCGGGTACCGATCAGCCCGGGGGGCCGGCGAGCACGCTCGCGCGCAGTAGGGCGTCGCGTAGCCATAGGGCGTGCCGGATCCGGCTCAGCCCGGCCGCCACGCCGGACATGCCGGCCAGCCGCTGCGTGGGTCGGCGCCGTTGGCGGTCGTACGCGTGCAGCCCGTGTGGTATCGCTGAGGCGTCGCGTAGGCAGGTCGCCAGTGTGATGGCGTCGATGAGCGCCTCGCACGCACCACGCCCGAGGTCTGGGCGCATGGCGTGGGCCGCGTCGCCGATGAACGCGACGTTGTGGCGTACGAACGTTGGCAGGCGTGGTGTCACGTACACGTCGTGGCGCAGGATCTGCGGTTCGCTGATCGCGTCGAGGACGGTCCGGACGGGGTCGGCCCACCCGTCGAACAGCCGTCGTAGGTTAGCCAGTTCGGCACCGGGGGTGAAGCCGCCCTCCGGCGCCGGGATGCTGGCGTACCAGTTGGTCCGCCCGCCCTCCTGCGGCGTGACGCCGAACTTGGCGCCGTCGCCCCACGTCTCGGTGAAGGTTTCGGTGGGCAGGTCCTCCACGAAGCCGCGCCAGGCGGTGTTCCCGGCGTACCGGGCCCGGTAGTCCGGGCCGAACACCTCCTCGCGGGCCTGGCTGAACACGCCGTCGGCGGCCACCACGACGTCGAACTTCTCGCGCAGCGGCCTGAGCCCTCGCACCGCAGTACCCAGGTGCAGCGCGGCGTCGCCGACCGCGCGGCGCAGGAGATTGAGCAGCGCCGGTCTGGATAGCAGGTAGACCGGGTCACCCGTCCGCCGTTCCAACTTCACAGTGTCGATCGCGGCTATCCGGGTGCCGTCCGGCCGGCGGAACTCGCCGACGCGCTGCCGCCGGCCCAGCCTGCGTACGTCGTCGCCGACGCCGAGCGCGTCGAGCGCGCGCAGGGCCGCCGGCCACATGCCCAACGCGGTCCCCGTCGCCGGGACCTCCGCGTCCCGCTCATAGACGACGACCCGCCAACCGTAGCGGTGCAGGGCGATGGCCGTCGCGAGCCCGCCGATGCCGCCGCCAACGACCGCCGCCGTGTCCGCCACCCCACGAGGGTACTACATTTATAGTCCTCGGACTACTGCTGTAGTGTGAGATCGTGCCGTCCCGTCAAGAAGTGCTGCTCGACACCGCCATCGCCATCGTCGGCAACCAGGGCATCCGCCAGCTCACCCACCGCGCGGTCGACGCCGCGGCGCGGGTACCGGCCGGCTCGACGTCGAACTACTTCAAGACCAGACAGGCGCTGCTGAGTGCCATCGTCGACCACTTCGCCGCCCGGGAGCAGACAGCCTGGGAGACGATCGCCGAGCTGGTCCAGCCCGGCACCCCGGGCGAGCTCGCCGCCGCACTCGCCGCCTACGTACGCCGCGCCACCGGCCCGGACCGCGCGGTGACGATCGCCCGCTACAGCCTCTTCATCGAGGCGGCCCGGCAACCGCAGCTGCAACAGCGGCTCGCCGAGACCGCGCGCACAGTCCGGGAGCGGGGCGCGCAATGGCTGCGCACACTGGGATCCACCGATCCCGAGGGCCAGTGTCAGCTCATCCTCGACCAGCTCGACGGCATCATGCTGCACCAGCTTGCCTTCCCAGATCCCAGCTTCAACCCGGACCGGGCGATCACCCTCCTGGTCGGCGCCATCGTCACGGCGTAGTCCCACCACGCACCGCAAGACCGCACCGCCAAGGCGCCACGCTCCTCAGGCGTGAGTCCTTCCGGTTCACCACGAACACCGTCCACGATGCCGAACCACGGTCGAACCCGACCGCTCGACGCGCGGTCGCCAAGGTCGGGTGCGCGGATCTGCCGCAGACAACGCGCGCCCGGCTCCACGCCTGGTCACGGTCCATGATCGGGGGCCTTTACTCGAAGGCCCACCGGTTAGCCCGACACGCCGCCCAGCCCCCAGGGCACGGATGATCACAGCTATCGTCGTCGCTTCGCCCGGTCATTCACCAGGCTCTTACGCCGGCCAGGCGCGGTGACGGCCTGCCTGGCCGGCACCAGCGCCCGCAGGTCCATCACCACGTGCAGCACGATCGGCAGCAGCAGGCTGCCCGTGCGCAGGTAGATCCACACCGCGAACAGTCCGGCGCCAGCGAACACCATCCCGAGCCAGCCTTGATACAGGTGCGAGCAAGATGGGTCCCATGACTGCTGACGCGCACGCGGTGCCGAACTCGCTCCAACCCGTCGACGAGAACTGGCAGCGTGGGCTGGCCATCGTGGCCCACCCCGACGACCTGGAGTTCGGTGCCGCTGCGGCCATCGCCCGCTGGACCCGGCAGGGTAAAGAGATCGTCTACGTGTTGCTCACCAGCGGTGAGGCGGGCATCGACGGGATGGACCCGGCCGAGGCCGGTCCGACGCGTGAGGAGGAGCAGCGCGCCTCCGCGGCGATTGTTGGGGTATCCCAGGTCGATTTCCTTGGACTGCCCGATGGCGTCCTGGAGTACGGCGTCGCGCTGCGTCGCGACCTGACCCGGGTGATCCGGATGTACAAGCCAGACATCGTGATCACCAACAATTTCCGCGACAGTTGGGACGAGGCCGGCAACGCGCTGAACATGTCCGACCACATCGTCACCGGCCGGGCCGTGCTCGACGCCGTGCGCGACGCCGCGAACCGCTGGGTGTTCCGCGAACAGATCGACGAAGGCATGCAGAAGTGGGGCGGCGTCCGGGAAGTGTGGGTATCCGGTTCACCGCTGGCCAGACACGCAGCCGATACCACCGACACGTTCGACCAGGGCGTCCGGTCGCTGAAAGCGCACGCTACCTATCTGCGGGGCCTGGGCCCCGGCGACTTCGACCCCGAAGAGTTCCTGGAGGGCTTCTCCCGGCAGACCGGCACCCGGTTGGGCGTCAAGTATGCCGCCGGCTTCGAAGTCTTCCGCCTGAGCCTCTACTGACCCCCGCTCTGTGCGGATGGTCCGACGGCGGGAACGCACCACATCGCCCGCCGGGGCGCGTCGAACAAGACCAGGTGAGCTGATCTGCCGCCGACGGTGCGCTGGCGACACGCCGAACGTCGCCGTGCGTGCTCGTCGACGAGGCCGGCCGGCACGCGCTCGTGCCGAGAATAGAGCACACAATCATGGATGGAAGCGAGACAGTGACTGCGCGAACGGGGCTGCGGCGTGTGCCAGGAGGGTCCTCATCCTGGCACAAACTGCAACAGCACGGCGGTCAGACCTGACCGCCGTGCCCAGTGCGAGGTGGTTAGGCGGCGAGGTCGACGGTCTGGGGTTTGCGGCGCTTGCTGCCGAGGCGGTGGCCGAGCCAGACCAGGCCGAGACCGGCCGCGAAGATCAGCAGGTTGACGATGCCGTAGGGGAAGGCGTCGAAGTCGGTGACCTCGGCGGGGAAGGCGGCGGTGCTGCCGCGGACCCATTCGCGCAGCAGCTCCATCGTCTGGAACGTGAACACGAACGAGTGGACCGCGATGCACGTGACGAACGCGGCGAGCCGGTTGCGGACGAAGAAGCCGATTGGGAACGGGACGAGGAGCATGAGGATGAGTTCCATGCCTCGAATCCTGCGCGGGAAAAGGGATCCGGACTTCCAGGGCAGCACCGGACCTTCGCGTGGACACTACCTACGTGCTGGCACGGATACGCCCGCCGACCGCGGTCGGGCATCATGAGAGGGTGCCCGTGCGCTGGACCGTTGCGCTTCCCGTG
>VAWN01000123.1:867-1461 GCA_005885555.1 Actinomycetota bacterium | reverse complement strand
CGCTGGGCCTGCTCCTGCTCGGCCTGCCGGTCGCGGTGGGCTGCCTGCTCGGCCGGCGGATTCCGGCGAGCCCGGTCGGCGCGGCGCTCGCCTGGGTCGGCGCGGCACCATCCGCGGTGTTCGCGCTCGAATGGTGGGGCCAGAGCGCCCACACGGCCCATCCGTGGCCGGCCGCCCAGGTGCTCTACCACGTCCAGGTCGGCGCCTGGGTCTGGAACCTCGCTGGCTTCGCCGCGCTCTGCTTCGTGTTCCCCGACGGCCCGCTGCCCGGCCGGCGATGGCGGCTCGTCGCGTGGCTCGCCGTCGTCGCGGGCGTCTACGTCAACACCGGGCAGGCGCTGTTCGGGCCGCCCGGTGGGGGACAGCCCGTCACGCTGTCCACGCCCATGTTCGCCGTCCATGCCGTCAGCGCGCTGCTGGGTTGTCTCGCGGCGTTGAGCACGATCGTGGCGAGCCTCGTCGTCCGGTATCGCAGGGCCAGCCCGGTCGTCCGGCGGCAGTTGCGCTGGCTGATGCTGGGCGCGGGCACCGTGCCGGTGCTGCTCGTGTTCGGCTGGGCGCTGCAATGGCTGGGCGCGCCGCCCGGCGTGGCCT
>VAWN01000123.1:0-846 GCA_005885555.1 Actinomycetota bacterium | reverse complement strand
CGCGGTGCTGCGGCACGACCTGTTCGACGTCGACCGCCTGCTCGGCTCCTCGCTTGCCTGGCTGCTCACCACGATCGGCTCGGCGGCGGTGTTCGCCCTCGCCGTGACGGTCGGCGCCCGGCTGGGCGCGGGCAGCCGGGCGGGCGCGACCGGCGCTGCGTTCGTGACGGCCCTGGCGCTGCTGCCGATGCACCGCCGGCTCAACACGGCGGTCGGGCGGCTCGTCGACCGCGACCGGTACGTCGTCGACGCCCGCGTCCAGCAGTTCGTGCGGGCGGTGCGGGACGGCACCGCCGAGCCGGAGGAGGCGGAGGAGATGTTCCGCACGGTGCTGGCCGACCCCGGCGTGCGCCTGCTGCTGCGCCGCCCCGGAGCCGGCGACGTCTACGTCGACCTCACCGGCTCCCCCGTCCGCCTGGACGACGCTGCGGCGCCCGAAGCCGGTACCCCGGTACGGGTGCCGCTGTCGTCGGGCGGGACCGAGGTCGGTCTGCTGGTGCTCGGCGTAAGCTCGGCGCGGAGGCTGCGGCGGGCCCGTGAGGTGGCACTCGCGGCCCGGTTGCCGATCGAGGTGAGCCGGCTGCGGCTGGAGCTGCGGGAGGCGCTGCGCGACGTGCGGGACAGCCGGACCAGGTTGGTCTCGACGGCGGCCGAAGAGCGCCGCCGGCTCGAGCGAGACCTGCACGACGGCGCCCAGCAGCAGATCGTGAGCGTCGGCATGCGGCTGCGCTCGACGCAGCGCCGGCTCGAGCCGGGCTCCGCCGAGCACCGCGACCTCGACGCAGCGGTCCAGGCGCTCGAGGCCACGATCGCCGAGCTGCGCCGCCTGGCGCACGGGCTGCGCCC
>VAWN01000083.1 GCA_005885555.1 Actinomycetota bacterium | reverse complement strand
CGACGCGACCCCGGGCAGCCCCGGACCCACCACGCTGACCGACCCGTGGGGCCAGCTCGCCGGGCGGGTGGCGGCCGCGCGGGACAGCCGCTTCGTGGCGGGGTACACGTTGCAGACCCGGGGCCGACCGGCGCGGACAGTGACCGTGACGATCGCCGGTGACGGGTCCTGGCTGGTCACGATCCCGGGCGGCGCGCTCGGCGGCGGCGCCGACGTCGCGGTCGCGGCCACCCCCGGCGGCCTGTTCGAATGCACGGTGGGCGCGCCGACCAACTGCTACCGGGTGGGCAGCGCCGAGGCCGCGCTGCCGGCGCGCAGCGACCCGCGGGTGCACCACGTCTTCACCGACTGGCTGCAGGTGTTCAGCAACCGCGACGCGGCGATCTCGGTCGCCAGCGCCGCCCCGCTGCCCGGCGCCCGCGGCCAGTGCTTCTCCGTCGAGCCGAACTCGGCCGCGCTGGCCAGCCCGGTCGACCCCGGAGTGTACTGCTACGACGAGAAGGGCACGCTGACCGCGGCGGCGCTGCCGCTGGGTACCCTCACGCTCGCCTCCGCGCTCGCCCCGGCGCCGCCGAGCGTGGTGCTGCCCGGGCCGGTGGTACCCGGTACCCCGCTGGCCACCGCCGCCCCGCCGAGCCCGTCTCCGTCGGCCTCGCGGTAACTGAGGGAGCGAGCGGGAGCGGCGCGGCCCGCTCTGGACTGACGAGCGCAGCGAGGAGGGAAGAGCGGGCGTCTGAGCGCCGCGAAGCGAGTGGACGGGGCGGACTGAGGGAGCGAGCGGGAGCGGCGCGCGTGCCGTATGGTGGTCTGCGACATGTGGCGGACGCTCCTTCTTCGTCGCCGCGGCGGGGCCACTTCGGCCGGCACCCCGTCGCGGAGTTGACCCGCGTCCTCGCCTGAGCGCAGCCGGTCTGCCCCTTCCGCCATCCACCGGCACAGGAGAGACCTCGCCATGTCAGACACCGATCCCATCGCGCAGCAGCGCGCGAGCCGTATGCCGTTCACCCGGTACCAGCCCTACCATCAGCAGTTCGCCGTCGAGCTACCCGACCGGCGCTGGCCGACCCGGCGCATCGAGCGGACACCGCGCTGGTGCGCGGTCGACCTGCGCGACGGCAACCAGGCCCTGATCGACCCGATGTCGCCCGAGCGCAAGCGGCGGATGTTCACGCTGCTGGTACAGATGGGATACAAGGAGATCGAGGTCGGCTTCCCGGCGGCCAGCCAGACCGACTTCGACTTCGTACGGCAGCTCATCGAGCAGGACCTGATCCCCGACGACGTGACGATCCAGGTGCTGACCCAGTGCCGGGAGCACCTGATCGACCGGACCTTCGAGTCGCTGCGCGGCGCCCGGCGCGCGATCATGCACTTCTACAACTCGACGTCGATCCTGCAGCGCCGGGTGGTCTTCGGGCTGGAGAAGGACGGGATCACCGACATCGCGACGAGCGCGGCGCGGCTGTGCCAGAAGTACGCGGAGATCCACACCCCGGACACCGACATCTTCTACGAGTACTCCCCCGAGTCGTACACCGGTACCGAACTGGAGTACGCGCTGGAGATCTGCTCGGCGGTCATCGACGTGATCGACCCGACGCCGGACCGGCCGCTGATCGTGAACCTGCCGGCGACCGTGGAGATGGCCACGCCCAACGTGTACGCCGACTCGATCGAGTGGATGTCGCGCAACCTGCCGCGCCGGTCCAGCGTCGTGCTGTCGCTGCACCCGCACAACGACCGGGGTACCGCGGTGGCAGCCGCCGAGCTGGGCGTACTGGCCGGCGCGGACCGGGTCGAGGGATGCCTGTTCGGCAACGGCGAGCGCACCGGCAACGTCGACCTGGTGACCCTCGGCCTGAACCTGTTCAGCCAGGGCATCGACCCGCAGGTCGACTTCTCGAACATCGACGACATCCGCCGCACCGTCGAGTACTGCAACCAGCTGCCGGTGCACGAGCGGCACCCGTACGCCGGTGACCTGGTGTACACGGCGTTCTCCGGTTCCCACCAGGACGCCATCAACAAGGGCTTCGACTGGCTGGCCCGGGACGCCGCCGCGGCCGGGGTCGAGGTGGACCGGTACCCGTGGGCGGTGCCGTACCTGCCGATCGACCCGAAGGACCTCGGCCGCACCTACGAGGCGGTCATCCGGGTCAACTCGCAGTCCGGCAAGGGCGGCGTCGCGTACGTCATGAAGACCGAGCACCACATGGACCTGCCGCGGCGCCTGCAGATCGAGTTCTCCGCGGTCGTCCAGCGGCACACCGACGACGCGGGTGGCGAGGTCACCCCGGAGCAGATGTGGAGCATCTTCTCCGCCGAGTACCTCCGGCGGGAGCAGGCCCGGGTCGGCATCGCGCGGTACACGACGTCCACTGTGGACGGAAAGGTGGAGCTCGTCGCCGACGCCGAGGTCAACGGCCGGCCGAACACGCTGGCCGCGCTCGGTAACGGTCCGATCGACGCGTTCATCCACGCGCTGTCCACTGTGGACATCTCGGTACGCGTGCTTGACTACGCCGAGCACGCGCTTTCCGCGGGCGGCGACGCGCAGGCCGCCGCATACGTGGAGTGCGAGGTCGACGGCGAGGTCCGCTGGGGCGTGGGGGTGGACCCGAACATCGTCACCGCGTCCCTGCGGGCGGTCGCGAGCGCGGTCAACCGGGCGTGACGTGTCAGGCGGCCCGGCTGTCGGCCGGGCCGCCTAAGCTGTGCGCGTGCGCCCCCTCCGGTTGTTCGCGGTCCTCTTGTTCGCGGTCCTCGCCCCAACGCTCGGTGGATGCACCGGTCTCAATGTGCCGGCCGGCGGCGCGAGCGCGCCGGCCGCCAGCGATCCGGCCGGGGCGCGCGGCGAGCTCGCCACGCTCACCGTCCGCGCGCCGCAGCCGATGAGCGGGTACAGCCGGGCACGGTTCCCGCTCTGGATCGAGCAGGGCGCCGGGTGCAACACCCGGGACCTTGTGCTGCAACGCCAGGGGCAGGACGTCACCGTCACGGCCCACTGCAAGATCACACATGGTACCTGGCTGAGCCCCTACGACAACCAGACCTTCACCGAGCCGCAGAAGGTCGAGATCGATCACCTGGTACCGCTGGCTGACGCGTGGCGGTCCGGCGCGAACAGCTGGACCGACGCCAAGCGGCAGGACTTCGCCAACGACCTGACCCGGCCGCAGTTGCTCGCCGTGTCGTCGACGACGAACCGCGCCAAGGGCGACCAGGACCCATCCCAGTGGAAGCCGCCGAACCACGATTTCTGGTGCCGGTACGCGGAGGACTGGATTGCGGTCAAGCAGTACTGGGCACTGACCGTGACAGCGGCCGAGAAGGCCGCCCTGACCGACATGCTGGGGACGTGCCCATGACTGGTAGGACGACTGACATCACCGCCGGGCCCGGCGGGGTGATGACCGTCGAGGTCGGCGTCATCACCGGAGACCTGACGTTGCGCACCGACCTGTCCGACGGCGCGGTGACGGTCAAGGTGCAGTACAAGGGCGCGGACGAGTGGTACACGGTGCAGGGCGCCAAGGCGCAGCTGGCCGACAAGACCGACGTGGACGCGGTACACGCGATCGCCGTCGCGCTGCTCGACCGCCCGTCCGGCTAGTAGGGGTAGTAGGGATAGCCGCCCGGCGCGGCCAGCCGAGCCGGTACCGGCCGCCACACGCGGGCGATCAGGGCCGGCGTGGCAGCGATCGTGTGGCTGGCGACGATGTACGCCACCGAGATCGCCACGAGGGCGAGCGTCTTGAGCCCGAAGTCCTGCACGTACGGCTCGTGGTCGTGGCTGATCGACTGCATGACGTAGAGGATTCCGGCCAGCGCCGCACCGAGCCCGCAGATTCCGCCGATGAACATCAACGGGATCGTGAGTACCGTGACCGCCCGGTCCGCCCGGTCCTGCCAATGCGGGCGGTACGCGGCGGCGTATGCGAGGGCGAGCACGATCAGCGCCGCCACCACATAGATCTGGGTGATTGCGTCCCAGCGCAGCGTCGCGACAAAGGCTTTCCAGTCCGGGCCGTTGCGCATTCCCGGGCGGCCGACGAAGAACCAGGACAGCCCGTTTCCGATGAGGTACGACAGGCCGAGCCAGAGTGCCTGAAGGCAGAGCACGACGACGGTGAGCACGAACCCGAGAAGGACGCCGAACGGTCCCAGCGCGAACAGCCGTCCGGGCACCTGCTTGAGTCTGGCGGCCCCTATCTGGCCGGCTTTGACGCCGGTCTTCAACACGCCGTACCAGGACCAGAGCGAGTTCCCGACGACGTACAGGACGACGATCACGCTGCCCGAGCCGAACACGGTCACCAGGAACCAGTGGATCACGTCGTCCGGTACGGGGATATGCGGTTCCGGCACGGAATCCACATTCGCCGCCGGGTGCGGAGGCGGTCAATCGACCGTCGATCCGCCGTCCCCGGCCCGATCGGCGCCCGGTTCCGGATCAGGGCCTGTCGTCTCGTCGATCTTGGACGCCGGTACCCCCTGCAGGGGGCACAAGCGTCCAAGATCGGCGCAGCGCGGCGGGGACGCAAGGCCGTGCGGCCCGGCACCGGTCAGTCGTCCGCCTCGCCGACCGCCGCCGCGGCTTCCCGGGCCTGCTGCGCGCCGCGACCGGTGCGCTCCTCCGGGGTGATCGGGAAGTGGCAGGCGACCCGGTGTCCGGCCGTGACCTCGTCAAGTGCCGGCGTCTCCAGCGGCGGTTCCTGCTGCGCGCAGATCTCCTGCGCCTTCCAGCAACGGGTACGGAAGCGGCAGCCGGACGGCGGGTCGATCGGGCTCGGTACGTCGCCGACGAGCAGGATGCGTTCCCGTTGCGCGGCGTCGCGGCGGGCCGGATCCGGTACCGGCACGGCCGACAGCAGTGCCAGCGTGTACGGGTGCAGCGGCCGGCTGTACAGGTCGTCGCGCGGGGCGACCTCCACGATCTTGCCGAGGTACATGACGGCGACCCGGTCGGAGATGTGCCGTACCACCGACAGGTCGTGCGCGATGACCAGGTAGGTCAGCCCGAGCTCCTTCTGCAGGTCGTCGAGCAGGTTGACGACCTGCGCCTGGATCGACACGTCCAGCGCGGACACCGGCTCGTCGGCCACGACCATCTTCGGTCGCAGGGCCAGGGCGCGGGCGATGCCGATGCGCTGGCGTTGACCGCCGGAGAACTCGTGCGGGTACCGGTTGTAGTGCTCCGGACTGAGCCCGACCAGTTCGAGCAGCTCCTGTACCGCCTTCTTGCGCCCCTGCGGCGTCTTGATGTTCTGCACCCGGAACGGCGCCCCCACGATCGCGCCGACGGTGTGCCGCGGGTTGAGCGACGAGTACGGGTCCTGGAAGATCATCTGGATCTCCCGCCGCATCGGCCGCATCCGCCCCGCGGACACGTGGGTGATGTCGCGGCCGTCGAAGACCACCCTGCCGGCGGTGGGCTCGATCAGCCGGGTGACCAGGCGCCCGGTGGTGGTCTTGCCGCACCCGGACTCGCCGACCAGGCCCAGCGTCTCGCCCGGCTGGACCGCGAGGTCGATGCCGTCGACCGCGCGGACCGCGCCGATCTTGCGCCGGAAGATGATCCCGCGGGTGATCGGGAAGTGCTTCTCCAGGCCGGTCACCTCAAGGAGGTTTTCAGTCATGCTCTCTCCCCCTACAGGTGCGGTGCGACGTCTTCGGCGAAGATCCGGGAGCGGGTCGCCACCGGCAGGTGGCAGGCCACCAGGTGCCCGTCGCCTTCCAGCTGCGGTACCTCAGTCAGGGACGGGATCCCCTCCCGGCCGGCGTACGGGCAGCGGGGGTGGAAGGCACACCCCGACGGCAGGTTGATCAGGCTCGGCGGGCTGCCCTTGATGGAGATCAGCCGCTCCCGTACGTCGCGGTCCAGCCGCGGCATCGAGCCGAGCAGCCCCCAGGTGTACGGGTGCTCGGGCCGGCGGAACACCTGGTCGGCACTGCCGTACTCGACGCATTTGCCGCCGTACATCACCAGCAGGTTCTCGGCCAGCTCGGCCACCACGCCCAGGTCGTGGGTGATGATGATGACCGCCGAGCCGAACTCGGCCTGCAGGTTGCGGATCAGGTCCAGGATCTGCGCCTGTACCGTCACGTCCAGCGCGGTCGTCGGCTCGTCGGCGATGAGCAGCTCGGGGTTGTTGACCAGCGCCATCGCGATCATCGCGCGCTGCCGCATACCGCCGGAGAACTGGTGCGGGTAGTCGTCGATGCGGCGGTTCGGCTGGGGAATGCCGACCCGGCCGAGCATGTCGATGGCGTGCCGCCGGGCGGCCGGCTTGGACACCCGGTGGTGCACCCGGTACGCCTCCATGATCTGGCGACCGACCGAGTAGAACGGGTGCATCGCGGCCAGCGGATCCTGGAAGATCATCGCCATCTTCCGCCCGCGCAGCCTGCGTACCTCCTCGCGCGGCGCGGAGATCAGCTCCTCGCCGTCGAGCCACACCTCGCCCCTGACCCGCGCGCTGCCACCCCGGTGCAGGCCGAGGATGCCCAGGCTGGTCACGCTCTTACCGGAGCCGGACTCGCCGACGATACCGAGCGTGTGGCCGCGTTCCAGGCCGAACGTCAGGCCGTCGACGGCCTTGACCAGACCGTCGTCGGTCGCGAAGTGGATGCGCAGGTCGTTGACCTCAAGGAAGTTGCTCATGTCGCCGCCTCGCTGCGCTCGCCGACGCCATGAGGCACGACCGCGCTGAACCCATGACTCACTCGCTGACGCTCGCTCATGTCGCCGCCTCGCTGCGCTCGCCGACGCCATGAGGCACGACCGCGCTGAACCCATGACTCACTCGCTGACGCTCGCTCATGCGAGCCGTACCCGGGGGTCGATCACCGCGTACAGCAGGTCCACGACCAGGTTCGCGAAGATGATGAAGAAGGCGCCGACGAGCGTGACGCCCAGCACCTTCGGCAGGTCGTTGCTGACGATCGCGTCCACCGCATACTTTCCGATGCCGGGTAGGGAGTAGGTGCTCTCGGTGAGGATCGCGCCGCCGAGGAGCAGGCCGAGGTCCAGGCCGAAGATGGTCAGGATCGGGGTCACCGCCGCCCGCAGCCCGTGTCTGAACACCACCGTGCGCTCCGGAAGTCCCTTGGCCCGTGCGGTGCGGATGTAATCCTCGCCCATGGTCTCCAGCATGCCGGCCCGGGTCAGCCGGGCATATGCGGCGGAGAAGAGGAACGCCAGGGTGACCCACGGCAGGAGCAGGTCGTGTGCCCACTGCATCGGGTTCTGGGTGAACGGCGTGTAGGCGCCACCGGGCGCGGTCCAGTGCAGCTTGTACGAGAAGATCGCGAGCGAGAGCAGCCCGGTGAAGAAGATCGGCAGGGAGACGCCGGCCAGCGCGATGGCCATCGCCGAACGGTCGAAGATGCTGCCCTTGCGCAGCGCCGACAGCAGGCCGACGGCCACCCCGGACACCGCCCACAGGATCGCCGCGCCGATCGCCAGCGACACCGTCACGGCCAGCCGGTCGGTCAGGTCCGGCCAGACCGGGTTCTGGGTCAGGAAGGAGTACCCGAAGCAGGGCGCCGGACAGTGCACGGTGACCGGCCCGGTGTTGTAGTCGGCGCCGAGGAGGATGGCCTTGGCGAACCGCCCGTACTGCGCGTAGATCGGGTCGAGGAAGCCCAGCTTCTGGGCCAGCTCGTGCAGCTGGGCGGCATTGGCGGTCTTGCCGGCGTACCGCGACGCCATGTCGTCGGCCGTCGCACCGGCCAGGCGGGGTACCAGGAAGAAGATCGCGAACGTCACCACGCTCACGACGAAGAGCATCAGAACGGCGGCGAGCAACCGCCGGATGACGTATCTGATCACAGTATTCGGCCGGTGGTGGCCGGCGAGGTCGACCCTCGCCGGCCACCGGTGGCCTTCACCTTCCTCCAGGTGTCAGGGAACTACTTCACGCCCATCCAGGCGTAGTCGTAGAACCCACCGAGCCCATCATTGACGTAGACGTTGGTCAACGTCGTCGGGCGGTACAGCAGCACCTTGGCCCAGACGCCGGGCAGCGCCTCGGCGTTCTCCATGACCGTCTTGTCGATCTCGCCCCAGATGGGGTTACGCGCACTGGCGTCGGTCGTGGTGAGGGCCTTGTCGATGAGCTGGTCGACCGCGGGGAGCTTGATGCCGAGGTTGGTGTTGCCACCCGCGGCCCGGATCACCCGGCTGTCCACGATCTGCTGGAGGAAGCCGAAGCCGTCCGGCCAGTCGGCGCCCCACCCGTAGATGATGATGCCGAGCTTGTTGTTCTTGGCGTAGTCCGGCTTGCCGGCGTACAGCTTGGCGTAGTCGCCCTGCGGGAACGCCTTGAGGTTCAGCTTGATGCCGACCCGCTGCAGCGCCTGCTGCATGGACTCGGCGGTGGCCTTCTCCTTGGGGCGCTCGGCACGGTACGAGACGTTGGTCTCGAAGCCGTTGGGCTGGCCGCACTGCTGCAACTCCTGCTTGGCCGAGTCGACGTCGCCGTTCGGCTTGGACCCGAAGTTGTACAGGTCGATCTTCTGCGCACCCGGGATCTGCGGCGGCAGCAGGTTGGTGGCGATGTCACCGCCGCCGACCGGACCGCCGTACGCCCGCTGGTAACCCTCGTGGTCCACCGCGTACTCGATCGCCTTACGGCAGTGGATGTTGTCCAGCGGCGCCACGTCGGCGTTGATGACCGAGAACCACAGCCGGGCGAGGGACGCCGAGTCGGCGTTCTTCTTCTGGTCCGGGTTGGACAGGATCTTGCCCTGGGTGGCCGCCTGCACGCCGGTACCCTCGACCGCCACGTCAAGGTCGTTGGCCAGCAGCCGGTTGTCCACGTCGTCGGCGTTGGTGTTCAGCGCCACCTCGATCTTGTCCGGCAGCGCGGCCCGGTTCGGGTCGCTGGCCGCGTCCCAGTTCGGGTTGCGCACCATCGTGAAGTTCTTGCCCAGGTTGTTGGTCTGGAACATGTACGGCCCGCTGGAGACCACGTGCTCCTTGTACTTGGTACCGGTGTCCTTCGCCGCCGGTACCGGAATGGTCGACGGGAGCATCGCGAAGTAGTCGAAGCCACCGAACGCCGACTTCAGGTGGAAGACGATCGTCTGGTCGTCCGGCGTGTCGATCGCCTTGAGACCCAGCTTGTTCGGGTCGCTGTCCTTGTACGGGCTGGTGTAGCCCTGCAGGTCGAGGAAGTCGTTGAAGTAGGTCGGGCCGTTGACGAACGTGTCCTTGTCCAGCGACCGCTCGACGGCGTACTTCACGTCCTTGGACGTGATGGCCGAACCGTCCTCGAACTTCACGCCCTTGCGGATCTTGTAGGTCCAGGTCTTGCCGCCGTCGCTCGGTACCCCCAGCGACTCGGCCAGGTCCGGTACCAGCTTCAGCCCATCCGCCCCCGGCTTGGGTGCGAACATCGTGAGCGACCGGCCGTACAGCCGGATGAAGTCCCAGGAGAAGCCGTAGTACGTGTCGGCCGGGTCCAGGGAGTCCCAGTCACCGGTCGACGCGAACCGCAGTGTGCCACCCTTCTTTGTCGACGGGTTGTACACGTGGCCGACGGCCGCGTTGAACGCGGCCACCGAGGCCGATCCTCCTGAACTGCTCGACGTAGGCGTGTTGCTGCCGCAGGCGGTCAAGCCAAGGGCGATCACCGTACCCACGGCGATCGCTGCGACAGCAGTTCTTCTCCTCATCTGCTGACACACCCCTTCATGTGGTAGTGCCCGGCCCTCGCGTGGCCAGGGTTCTTAGCGCGCACGTGGATCCAGCGCATCGCGGAGGCCGTCACCGAAAAGGTTGAACGCGAGCACGGTGACGAAAATGGCCAAGCCGGGGAAGATCATGTAGAACGGGTCGACCTGGTACAGGCCGTGTGAGGCTTCGGTGAGCATCGCGCCCCAGCTCGCCGTCGGCGCGGGTATACCGACGCCGAGGAAGGACAGCGCCGCTTCGAAGAGGATGTTGGTCGGGATGAGCAGCGTCGTGTAGATGAGGATCGGCGCGACCAGGTTCGGCAGCAGCTCACGCACCACGATGTAGGGACCGCGGGCACCCAGGCTGCGCGCCGCGTCGACGAACTCCCGTTCGCGCAGCGACAGCGTCTGCCCGCGGATGATCCGGCCGATGTACGGCCAGCTGAAGAACCCGATGATGAAGACCAGCATGGCGATCCGCAGGCTCACCCCGGACAGGCCGAACGCCCGGTCCGGAATGACGCCGACCAGCGCCAGCGAGAAGAGCAGCAGCGGGAAGGCCAGGAAGACGTCCATGAGCCGGCCGATGAAAGCGTCGATCCAGCCGCCGAAGTACCCGGAGATGACGCCCATGACGGTGCCGATGACCATCGACATGGCGGTCGCCAGGAACGCGATGAGCAGCGAGATCCGGGAGCCGTAGACGATCCGGCTGAACAGGTCGCGCCCACTGCCCGGTTCCAGGCCGAACAGGAAGTCCTTGCTGATCCCGCCGAACTTCCCGATCGGGGTACCGAGGTTGATGTCAATCAGGTTCTGGTGGAACTCGTTCGGCGGGTGACCGAGAAGCGCCACGATGAACGGCGCGAAAACCGCGCCCAGGATCAGGAAGATCACGACGACGCCGCCGGCCAGGGCGATTTTGTCCCGCTTGAGCCGGATCCACGCGATCCGCCAGAGGGAGCGGCCCTCGATCGCCTTCGCCGCTCCGGGCGGAGCGGTGGTCTCCTCGGCGACCAGCGTCGTCGTGTCGCCGGCAACCGGCTCAGGTCCTATGACCATGAACGGTCCCGCCCTTCTCCGGCCGCCGCACGGCACGCCGCAGCAGACCGGTACAGCTTCGCCGCTGCCAGCCTGGCCCCGGGCCCGTGGCAGTCAGCAACCGATCGGTTGTCTTCCACGTCGACGCCCGCGCGCCTGCCGCCGGGTTCGACCGTCAGCACGTACGCGCCACCAGCGGTGAGCCTTCACCGCTCGGTGAAGTGAAGCCTTCGTGGTCCGCGCCAGCAACGTCAAGGGCACGACGGCCCCGTAACCAACTTCAGGCCACCTTGTGACACAGGCGTGACCTGCTGTTCGTGTGACGTCACATTGTACGTAGTCACACCGCACGCCGGCCCTCGAACGCCCGGCCGAGCGTGATCTCGTCGGCGTACTCCAGATCCCCGCCCACCGGCAGCCCGCTGGCCAGCCGGGTCACCGCGATGCCCATCGGCTTGACCAGCAGCGCGAGGTAGGTCGCGGTCGCCTCACCCTCCGTGTTCGGGTCCGTGGCGAGGATCAGTTCCTTGACGGTACCGTCGGCGAGCCGCGCCATCAGTTCCCGGATGCGCAGGTTGTCCGGCCCGATGCCCTCCAGCGGGTTGATCGCCCCGCCGAGCACGTGGTACCGGCCGCGGAACTCGCCGGTGCGCTCGATCGCCACCACGTCCTTGGGCTCCTCGACCACGCACAGCACGTCACCGGTACGCCGCGGGTCGCGGCAGATCCGGCACTGCTCCGACTCGGCCACGTTGAAGCAGGTCGTGCAGAACCGGACCAGCTCCTTGACCCGCTGCAACGCGGCCGCGAGCCGCTTGACGTCGGCCGGGTCGGCGGACAGCACGTGGAACGCGATGCGCTGCGCGCTCTTCGGTCCGACCCCGGGCAACCGGCCCAGCTCGTCGATCAGGTCCTGGATGGCGCCTTCGTACATCTAGAACCCGGGGATCCCCAGACCCCCGCCGAGCCCGCCCAGCCCGGAGGCGAGCGGACCCATCTTCTCCTCGGTCAGGTCGCGCACCGCCTCCATGGCGTTGTGGATGGCCGCCAGTACCAGGTCTTCCAGCGTCTCGACGTCGTCGGGGTCGACCGCTTTCGGGTCGATCTTGATGGCGGTCACGTCGCCGGTGCCCTTCGCGGTGACCGTGACGAGGCCGCCGCCGGCGGTGCCGGTCACCTCGGCCTCGGCCAGCTCCGCCTGCGCCTCGGCCATCTGCTGCTGCATCTTCTGCGCCTGCTGCATGAGCTGCTGAAGATTCGGCTGCACGGTGCGCTCCTCTGCCTCGACCTGACTGTCCGTCAGCCTACCGGTTGTCCAGTTCGCCGATCTTCTCCGCGCCGAGCGCCTGCGCGAGCAGATGTAGAGCCTGCTGCTCGCTGGTCTGCCGCGCGGTCGGCTCGTCGACCACCTCGTCGCCGTCGGGGTCGAACTCGTCGTCCTGTTCTTTCCCCGACGCCTCCGGTTCTTTCCCCGACGCCTCCGGCGCCGGGCTGCCGGGAGTCGCCGTGGTCGGCCAGGCTCCCTCGTCGCGCGGGGTTGCGGTCCGCGGCGCCGGGGGTACCGGTGGAGGAGGCGCAGCAGCCGGGGTACCCCCGCCCGGTCCCGGACCGCCGACCTCGCAGCGCACCTGCCACTTCCCGCCCGACGGCGGCGGGCCGAGCACCTCGTGCACCGACTCCAGCAGCAGGTCCGGCGCGTTGCTGAGCATGTTGGCGTGAACGAGGTGCTTGAACAGCAGGACGAGCGTGTCGCCCCGCACCTCGCGTACCGTCGCCTCCCGCGCCACGGCGGCGGCCGCGCGACGCTTGCGTCCCACGTACCCGAGGATCTCGTCCCACACCCGGCGTACCGCGGCGGCGTCCAGCGCCCCGGGCGCTGCGGGCGTCGGCGCGGGAACCGGCGACGACGGCGCGGACGGCGGCGGCGCGGACGGCGGCGGCGCGGACGGCGGCGGCGCGGACGGCGGCGGCGCCGCCGCCTGCGGGGGCGGCTCCGTCTGCGGCGGTGCGGGAGCCGGCGGCGCGGGTGCCGTTGGCTCGGGCTCGTTTATCGGCGCCGGCTCCTTCGGTGGCTCGGGTGGCGCTTCGGATCTTGGACGCGTGGCCCCCCTGGCGGGGGTACCGGCGTCCAAGATCTCGGGCTGGCCCGGGTCCGCGGTCACCGTGAGCCGCCGCTCCATACGCTCCAGCCGCTGCAACAGCGCCCCGGCCGAGTCGTCGGCACCGGGCAGCAGCATCCGGGCGCAGATCAGCTCCAGCAGCAGCCGTGGCGCCGTGGTACCCCGCATCTCGGTCAACCCGTCGTGTACCAGATCCGCCATCCGGGACAGCGTCGCCGGCCCGAACCGCTGCGCCTGTACCGCCATCCGCGCCAGCTCGTCGGCCGGCGCGTCAAGCAGCCCCTTGCCGCCCGCGTCGGGTACCTGCTGCAACACGATCAGGTCGCGCAGCCGCCCGAGCAGGTCGGTGGCGAACCGGCGCGGGTCGTGCCCGGCCTCGGCCACCTGGTCGACGGTCGCGAACACCGCCGCACCGTCACCCGCCGCGAACGCGTCGACCATGTCGTCGATCAGCGCGACGTCGGTCACCCCGAGCAGCGCCACCGCCCGGCCGTACGTCACGCCCTCCGGCCCGGCCCCGGCGATCAGCTGGTCGAGCACCGACAAGCTGTCCCGCACCGAACCGCCACCCGCGCGTACCACCAGCGGAAACACCGCCGGCTCCACCTGCGCGCCCTCGCGCTCGCACAGCTGCTCCAGATATGGCCGCAGCGTGCCTGGCGGGATCAGCCGGAACGGATAGTGGTGGGTGCGCGACTTGATCGTGCCGAGTACCTTCTCCGGCTCGGTCGTCGCGAACACGAACTTGACGTAGTCCGGCGGCTCCTCCACCAGCTTGAGCAGCGCGTTGAAGCCGGCCGACGAGACCATGTGCGCCTCGTCGATCACATAGACCTTGAACCTGCTCGCCACCGGCGCGAAGATCGCCCGCTCCCGCAGGTCACGCGCGTCGTCCACACCGCCGTGCGAGGCCGCGTCGATCTCGATCACGTCGATCGACCCCGGCCCGTCCGGCGCCAGCGCGACACACGAGTCACACTCGCCGCACGGCTCCGGGGTCGGCCCCTTCACGCAGTTGAGCGAGCGGGCCAGGATCCGGGCGCTGCTCGTCTTACCGCAGCCACGCGGCCCGGAGAACAGGTAGGCATGGTTGAACCGGCCGCTGCGCAGGGCCTGCATCAACGGCTCGGTGACGTGCTCCTGCCCGATGACCTCGGCGAACGTGCGCGGCCGGTACTTGCGGTACAGCGCCAGTGCCACGCGTACAAGCTACCCTGCGGGTGTGACAGGGCCCCCCGTGCACCCGTCAGAGCCCGCTTATCCTTGCTGCCTTCCGGCCCTGGGGAGGTTCACAGGGTGTACGCCGCACGAGGGGCTCCGGCAACTGTACCCGCTCGTGCCGGGGCGGTGGGCTTC
>VAWN01000082.1:16569-19606 GCA_005885555.1 Actinomycetota bacterium | reverse complement strand
GCCGGTGTTCGTTGTAGTGGCCGGTGTACGCGTCGAGCACGGCTGCGAGGTGTCGTTCGCCGGTGATGAGGATCCGGTCCAGACATTCGCGTCGGACGGTGCCGACCCAGCGTTCGGCGTACGCGTTGGCGCGTGGCGCGTGCGGCGGTGTCTTGATCACTTCGATGCCGGCCCCGGTGAACACGGCATCGAAGGCGGCGCTGAACTTCGCGTCCCGGTCGCGCAGCAGGAACCGGAAGCGGTTGGCTCGTTGGTCGAGGTCCATCAGCAGATTCCTAGCCTGCTGGACGACCCAGCCACCGGTCGGGTGGGCGGTCGCCCCGGCGACGTGGACCTGCCGGGTGGCGATCTCGACGAAGAACAGCACGTAGACCCGTTTGAGGAAGACCGTGTCGACGGTGAAGAAGTCGCACGCCAAGATACCGCGAGCCTGGGCGGTGAGGAACTGTGTCCACGTAGGACCGGTGCGGCGGGGCGCGGGGTCGACGCCGGCGCGGTGCAGGATGTTCCACACGGTGCTGGCCACGACCTGGTAGCCCAGGCCCACCAGTTCACCGTGGATGCGCCGGTGCCCCCAGGTCGGGTTGTCGGCGGCCAGTCGCAGCACCAGCTGGCGGATCTGCTGGCTGACCGGTGGCCGGCCGGCCCTGGCATGCGGGTATGTCCAGTGCCGGGCGATCAGCTCGCGGTGCCAACGCAGCAGGGTGGCCGGGGTGACGAAGAAGACCGGCCAGCGGGTGCGGGACAGTAGCCGGGACAGCGCCGCCAGCACGACCCGGTCAGCAGGCTGAAGTCTTGGGCGGGGTACCTGTCGGCGGAGCACCGCGACCTGCTGGCGCAGCACGAGAAGTTCGACGTCCTTGGCGCCGCCGTCGCGGGCGAGTTGGGTCAACATTTGCAGCACCTGGCGCAGCAGCAGGTACACCAACGACACGCTCATGACCGGCAGCGTGCCAGCCACCGGATCGTCGACCTCGGACAAAGCCGCACGTCAACCCGCCGTACGCGGATTTGTGAGCCCCACCGGTGGATGCGCAAGAATGCGGCCAGCCGTAGCGGGTCGGTGGCTGCGAGCCGGGTCATCCACCCGCGTAGCTGGTCGCCCAGCGATTCCCGCACGTCAGCCAGAAGGCTGTCCTCGTACAGAGCCTCGCGGCTGGCAGTCGGCCGCAGCTCGGTCGTGTCGATCACACAGCGGACGAAGAACGCCCACTCGGGCAGCAGCCCCTCCACGCTTTCCGACAACAGCATCTGCTTGAGATAGACCCGGTGAGTCACGCGCGACGCCGGACTGGCCGGCATGGGGAGCACGAACGCGACACCCCTAAGCCCGGCCTCGGGGACCGAAAAGTCAACCATGTCGAACGGGACGAACCCAAACGCTTCCGCGGCGTACGCCGACAGACGCGCATACCGGGCGGCGGCCGGCACGGCCGCGCAGCTGGCGTTCGAGGGCAGCAGCCAGGTGTGATATCATTTCATCTGCCAAGCCGATATCATCCTTGGGGGCGGAATGCGCACAGTGATCGATCTAGATGATGACGCGTTGGCCGATGCGGCGGCGGAGTTGGGTACCACGACGAAGGTGGCCACGGTGAATGAGGCGCTGCGGTTGGCTGCCGCCCGTCGCCGGACGGCGGCCTACCTGGACCTGCTGGCACAGCTGGACATGGACGATAACGATCGGACCCGCGCGTGGCGAGCGGCCTGACTCGCTGCTGTGCTGTTCCTTCTCGACAAGTCGGCGCACGAGCTGGCGCGGCGGCATCCGGATGCTCGACGTACGTTCGAGACGATGGCCATGACCGGAGTTCTGGCGACCTGCGCGATCGTGGAGCTGGAGATCCTCTACTCGGCCCGCAACCCGGCTGACCATCAACGGCTCAAGACATACCTGCATCAGCAATGCGTCTGGCTGGAGACCGGCGACGACACGCTGCGTGCGGCCGTGGACCTGCAGGAGGCGATGCTGGCCGCCGGCATGCACCGTAAGCCGATTCCCGACCTGATCATCGCTGCGGTGGCCCAGGCCCACGACGCCGTGCTCGTACACCACGACCGCGACTTCGACGACATCGCCTCCGTCGCGACCGATCTGCGATCGCGGTGGATCGTCTCCCCCGGGCAGGCCACCCAGTAGCCGCGCCTGCTCGGCTTCGCGACGCGGCTTCGGCGACTCCTTTACTCGGCCGGTCTAGGCTGGAGGCGACCTGGGCAAATGTGCGCGAGCATGCCGCTGGGCCACCGGACTACTGGGGTCAAGGGGTCGTGGGTTCAAATCCCGCCGTCCCGACCACGACAAAGCCCTGACCAGCGGTAACGCGGTCAGGGCTTTGATGTTCTTCTATGAGATTTCGGCCCGCCCCCCGAATACCCCCCGAAAACTGGGTTCGGGCAACCGTTTCATTTGGTTGATGTGCATCGTTTTGCGGGGCTCGTAGTTGCTGTTCTTCGGGGCCCGGTCGAGCATGTCCCGAGTTCCGTTGAACTTCGAGGGGCGGCCCCGTGATCGTCAGGCCGCGGTCTTGGTCTGATTGTGCGGTAGGGGTGTGACAGTTTCGCGGAAGTGGCGCTCGAGCGCGGCGCGTAGCTTGGGTAGGTGCAGGTGGCCGTTGACGCGGCGGAACTGAGTAGTGGCCTCGACCATGCCGGCGGCGCACCAGCGCAGCGCCATCTGCCCGTCGCGCCAGCGCTTGACGTTCGTGCAGTGGTTGCGGCAGATGGAGATCATCGACTCGATCGGGTTGGTCGAGCGCAACGTGCGGGCCAGGGTGGGCGGCACGCCCAGCCGCAGCACGGTCAGTGTCTCGGGCAGACCCTCGCGCAGCGACGCGGCGGCACCGGGATGGGTCTTGTCCAACTCCGCGGCCAGCGCGGTCAGCTTGGCCTCGGCGGCCAGCGCGCTCCCGGCGTGGTAGGCCTCGCGCATGCGCCGCTGCACCAGCGAACGCAGCTTGTCCGGCAGCCGGTCCCGAACATTTCTGATCTTGTGTTCCTGGCAGCGTTGGATGATCGGCTTGTCGAACACCTCGCGCAC
>VAWN01000082.1:0-16521 GCA_005885555.1 Actinomycetota bacterium | reverse complement strand
GCCAGGATCGGCCGGGTGACATCCAGGCCCCGCTCCCGCAGCCCGACCAGCAGATCCCGGACCAGGGTCGCGTTCTCCGTCGAGCCCTCCACCAGCGCGAGGGGGTGCTTGGTGCCGTCGATGCCGATGCCCAGCGCCACCACGCACAGATGCTCGGCGAACCCGACCCCGTCGACCATCACCGCGACCACGTCCAGCCCGGACAGATCGGCGGCCATCAACTGCGCCAACGCCTGCTCGGTGGCGGCGACGAACCGTCGGGACACCGCCGAGCGGCCCGTCGATGTGGCCGCCACCGCGAACTCCTCGCCGACCGGCTCCAGGCCGTGGCCGTAGCGGCGGGTGGACAGCCCGGCCAGCATCCGCTCCAGCGCCATCCGACCCAGCACCTCGGTCGAGGAGAACAGCTCGTAGCACGGCAACCGCACCTCACCACCGCCGTCAGCGGCCCGGACCCGGGGTCGGCGCACCCGCACCCGCCGCCCGCCCAACGTCACCGAGCCGTCCTCGTGACCGTGGCGCACCGCGGCCCGGTCCGGCTGGTGCTTGCCCTTCGGCCCGACCAGCGCCGCCACGTCGGCGTCCATCATCGCGTACATCACCTGCATGCCCGCGCCGACCGCGAGGGCCAGCAGACCCTCCTTCGCCGACTCGGCGATCTGATCCAGCCACACCAGCACCTCGGCCGGCATCACCGGGGTCGGGCTCGTGTCCACACCGTTGCTCTGGTAGATGTTGCTCACGGCGGTCCCCTTCCTGGTCGTCGGTGCGACTTGGCGGTTGCCCGACACCTACCACTCGGCAGGCTCCGGGCGGGGGACCGCCACTGTCAACTTCTACGGAGATCGAGACATCCTCCGATGTACCAAGCACCCGGCCGCAGCCGCCCCTACTACCGCTGCGCCTCCCGATCCATCGGCGGACGCTCGTGCGGCAACGGCTCAATCCAAGCCGATGTGCTCGAACAACTGACCGCGGAGCTGTTCCTGGCACGCGTTGGCCACCTCGACGTGATGCGCAAGGTGTACATCGCAGGTGAGGACCACACCGACGAGATCAACCGGATTGAGGAAGCCCTCGCCCGGCTCGTGCAGCGGCTAGAGAAACTGCCCGACGGCGGCCCCGCTGAGGCGGCGATCCTCACACGGATGCGCGAACACGAGACCCGCCTGCATGAGCTACAAGCCAAGCCACGGCACGTCGACCAATGGCATCAGGTGCCCACCGGGGAGACCTTCCAACAGCTGTGGGACCGGCTGGACCAACCGGCACGAGGCAGGCTGCTGCGCGACAGCGGCGTCCGCATCGAATGGACGTCCGAGCGTACTGAGATCCGCCTGGGCCAGCTGGAAGAACTGGCCACACAAGCCCAGGCCAGTGCGGCGCAGATTATCGCCGCCGTTGCTGCATGAGCCAGCCAGCCGGGCGGGCGTCGTCGCGGGCATTGAGTACGACGGCTGTTGTCGATGCCAAGAGGTGTGGCGGACAAGAGTTTCGTGTCATCCGTCTCGCCTTCTGGCGAAAGCCGGGTTCTTCCCTCGTCCAGTACCTGCCCGGGTTCCCGCTGTTCCAGCCAGTCGGCCGCCTGGTGCACCAGCTCGGCCGCCACACCCTGCTGCTGATCGCCCTGCCCGGCCATCGAACGCAGCTCCGACCCGAGCGCGCGCAGCCCCTCGGCCGACCGCTTCTGCTGCATGCTCGTCTGGTGACGCAGTTGGTCCTGCGCCTCGCTGGCGAGATTGCGGGCCTGGGTACTGTCTCCCGTACCACCTCGGTGGTCTGTTCCTTAGCGGTCTGCGCCACCCGCCCGCCGGCCTCGGCGGCACCCTGGCCGACGTTCGCGGCCTGCTCCCGAACGGCCTGGCTGGTCGACCCCGACCCGCTGGAGGGACCAGAGGCGTCATCGTCCATCCCCTCATCGCATGGCCGCTCACGCGGCCGCCACTTGTCCTGCCCGCGGACTACCGGGTGGGCGGCTATGCCGGAAAAACAGGCCATCAGTCGGGGTCGATCAGATGGCCACCGGCTGGCTCGACCAGGCAATCGACCTTGGACCGGCTTGGTGCGTAGCGCGCTGAGGTCACGCGGCTGTCTGGACCTTCAGCCCGGCGACCGAGCTGAAGGGCGATCACCTGGAGTTGCCCCTGAGCGTCGCAGCCTGCACGGTGTAGAAAGCAGGAGCGAGAGGAAACCCGATGGCGGAACTGTTGGTGGACTTCATCACCTCCCGGGCTTCTGGGGCCTGGAGGGACCCGAGTATCTGGCGTGGCTCGATGAGTCGCCGGAAGGCGACTACGCGACCCTGCTGGGGGCGACCACGTACCGGTTGATGTCCGGCTTTGCGGCCACGTCCGACGACGAGAGCTTCGCGCAGCTGACCGCGATGTCCAAGGTCGTGTTCTCCTCGACCCTTAGCGAGCCGTTGGCGTGGGCCAACACGCGTTTGGTCGGGGAGGACCCGGTCGAGGCCGTACGGTCGCTGAAGGCGGAAAGCACCCGTGGGTTACGCACGATCGGCAGCCTCACCTTGTGCCGGTCACTGCTTCAGGCCGGCCTCGTCGACCGCTTCCGGGTGGTTGTCTTCCCCGTCATCACCGGCAGCACCGGGCGGGAGCGGATCTACGACGGGTACCCTGACGTCGGCCTTGAGATGGTCGCCAGCCGCACATTCGACGGCAGGCTGCAGCTGCTCGAGTACGTGCCCACGGTCCTCACCGGTCCGCCGAGCAGCGAGCGAGCAGCCTGAGTCCCGGGAAACGCGCGGCTCAGGCAGCTGTGCGGCATATGGCGGGAAAGGATCTCGGGCTGGACGGGTGCGGTCAGCGAGCCGGCCACGTACAGCCCACCGCCGGTATCGACGCTCCTTGGTTCTGGCACGAGGCCTCCGGTTACGCGTTGTCGTTCGCTGACGACGCTATGCCCGGTACAGTGCTGGATCCACGGCTTTACATCGGCTTCCCGTGCGTTGACCTTGCTACCTGCCCGGAATTTGGTCGCGTCGTCCTGAAGTCGAACGCCTACGCTTGACGGGTGGCGGACGGGTGGCCGCTGACCGGCCGGGCACAGGCGATGGAGTTGGTCGCCGACGCGGTGGGGCGACGCGCCGGCGGGGGCGGGATGGTGCTGGCGGGCGCGCCGGGGGTGGGCAAGACCCGGTTGGCGCGAGAAGCCTTGCGTATGGCGGCCCGCCGGGGGGCGCGGACACACTGGGCGGCCGCCACCCGGTCGGCCCGTTCCCTGCCGCTGGGCGCGTTCGCCCCGATGCTCGGTGAGGTGGGTGCCGATCCCGCGCGCCTGGTGCGCAGCGCGATCGAGGCGTTGATCCCTGGTGCGAGGGGCGGCGTGGTCGTCGGTGTGGATGACGCGCACCTTCTCGACGACGTATCGGCCATGTTGGTGCACCGGTTGGCCTTGCGGGCCGGCGTCACGCTGATCGTGACTGTGCGCAGTGGGGAGCCGGCGCCGGATGCGGTGACCGCACTGTGGAAGGACGGGCTGTTGTCCCGGGTGGAGCTTCAGCCGCTGTCCGAGCCGGAGCTTGCGACGCTTGTGGAGGCGGTGCTCGGCGGGTCGGTGGACAGTCACAGCCTGCGGCGGCTGTGGGAGATCACCCGCGGCAATGCCCTGTACCTGCGCCACCTCGTCGATGCGGAGTTGGAGTGCGGGCGGCTGTGCCAGGTTCGTGGTGTGTGGCAATGGCGGGGCCATCCCGTGCTGTCGCCGGGGCTGACCGAACTGGTGGACTCCCGAGTCGGGCGGCTGTCCGCTGAGGTGGGCGAGGTCGTCGATCTGCTCGCCTTCGGTGAGCCCCTCGGCGCCGGCATGTTGGCCGCGTTGGCCGGGGCGGCGGCGGTGGAGGAAGCCGAACAGCGCGGGCTGATCAGCGTCGAGCGGGACGGCAGGCGGCTGCCGGCCCGATTGGCGCACCCACTCTACGGGGAGGTACGCCGCGCCCGGACGAGCGTGCTCCGCGCACGACGGTTGCGGGGCCGGATCGCCGAGGCAATCATCGCGGCCGGCGCCCGGCGCGGCGACGATCTGCTGCGCCGGGCGGTGCTGTCGCTGGACAGCGACGTCGCGCTCGAACCGCAACTACTGACTGTCGCGGGGTGGCGGGCAAGTGAGTTGCTCGACCTGCGGTTGGCCGAGCGGCTGGCCGGCGCGAGCTGCTCGGCGGGCGGTGGTTTCGAGGCACATCTGTTGATGGCGTTGGTGCTGTTCTGGCGGGGGCGTTGCGACGAGGCCGATGTCGAGTTGGACGCCGTGTACCACCTCGCGGCAACCGATGCGGAACGGGCACGCGCGACCGTACCGCAGGTCGCCAACCTGTTCTGGGGGCTGGCGCGACCCGTGGAGGCTGAGTCGATCCTGCGGCGGGCACTCGACACGGTGACCGACGAGCCCAGCCAACTCGTGCTTACCGCGATGGGGGCTGCGCTGGACGCCTTCCTCGCCCGCGTCAGCCGAGCCGCGGACAGTGCGCGCACGCTGCTCGCCCGACCGGACCTGCCCGGCCTGGCTGTCATGTTCGCGATCTGGGGACTTGCGCTCGGGACGGGGCTGCAGGGCCGGAGTGACGCGGTGAGCACCGCGACCGGGGCGTGGACCGACACCGTCGTTCAACGGTGGGGCGAGACGGCACCGCCGGCGGAGAGTTCGATGCTCATGTTCGTCTTCGCGCATGTCCGCGTCGTGGTGCTGCGCCTTGCCGGCTGGCTGGGCCAGGCGCGTGCGGTGGCCGAGCACTTCCGCGGCCTGGCAGCGGACACACCCGGTATCGCTCAGCACATGGCCAGCGTGCTGACGGCCGAGGCGGAGCTCGGCTGTGGCCGGGTCCGAACCGCGGCCCGTTCGGCCATGCAGGCACGCTCGGCGTTGGAGCATGAGACCGATCCGGGCGGGTGGGTGTTCAACAGCCTCCTCGTCTCCACACTGTCGCTGGCCATGGCGGGGGACGTGCTACGGGCGCGGGACGCCTTGGCCGAACTGCGGCCGCACCCGGCCCACCGCTACCGTGACCCGGAGGTGCTCCTGGCCCGCGCCTGGGTGGCCGCGGCCGAAGGCGCCGTCGGTGAGGGCGCGACACTGGCCCGCGAAGCGGCCAGCATCGCCGCGACATGTGAGCTACCGACACAAGAGATCGGCGCTTTGCACGCGGCCGTCCGGTTCGGCGACGCGACGGTCGCCGAGCGCCTGACCGTTCTGGCGTCGGCTGCGCAGTGCCCGATCGCCGGGGCCGCGGCGGCGCAGGCCACGGCCCTCGCCGAGGACGATCCCAAGGGCCTGGACCGGGCCTCGGTCCAACTCGAGGGGATCGGGATGCGGCTCGCGGCGGCCGACGCCGCGGCGCAGGCGGCCGTCTTGCACCACCGGCACGGGCGCACGTCCGCCGGTACGGCCGCGGCGGTCCGCGCGCAGGCCCTGGCGAGCGCCTGCGAGAACGCGGCCACACCGGCCATGCGGGCCATGCTGCAACCGTCGCCGCTGACCGACCGCGAACGCGAGATCGCCACGCTCGCCGCGACTGGGCTGTCCAATCGCGACATCGCCGGGCGGCTGGTGGTCTCTGTGCGAACCGTCGAGGGACACATCTACCACGCCTGCACGAAGCTCGGCGTCACCGACCGCTCAGCGCTGGCGGAGACGCTGGGCCTCGGCCGGTCCACACCATCGCGCTGACTCGCGCTGGTCGCTCGGTCATCGACCCCGCGGGCGTGGTGCTATGCCGCGGTTCGCGGCGCTTCAGGTCGAGCGCGTCGGTCTGCTGCTCGCCCATGTCCGGTGCCTCGACGCCGAAGTGATGCGCAGGCCCCAACGCAACGAGCGCGAGGCGCGCACTTCCCGATCTTTGGAAACGAGTAGCGACTACTCGTGCTCCGGATCCCGAGCGGCGCCACGCTGGAGGCCGAGGCGCCCGCTCCTGCCGGGCGGCGGGGCAACCCATCCGGGGCCGCCACCGATGAGACCGAGATCTGAGGAGCCGACGAATGATTGACCATGGTCGCGCGCTGACGGGCGTCAGTCTCGTCCGCGCCGGTGAAGGGCCTTCGGTGTGGGTGGTAGGCGACACGTACACGTTCAAGGCGACCGGAGAATCAACCGGCGGCGTACTCGCGCTGATGGAAGTCTCCATCCCTCCCGGCTCGGGACCCCCGCCGCATGTCCACACCCATGAGGATGAAGCGTTCTACGTGCTCGCCGGGGTACTCGAGCTCTCGGCCGGCGAGGAGACCTTTGCCGCGAGGGCAGGCGACTTCGTGTTCCTACCACGAGGAACGCCACACTGCTTCACCAACTCCGGTGTCGACGCCGCCCGAGCCTTGGTCCTGGCCGCGCCGGCGGGTATCGACCGCTTCTTCTACGAGGTCGGCTCACCCGCCCGTCCGGGTAAGCAGGCTCCGCCCCTCGGCCCCGGTGAGATCGACCGAATCATCAAGAGCGCGCCCCGATACGGAATGCGTATCCAACCTCCGGCTGACACCTCGACGCCGGGAGCCGGCCCATTTGAAGGAGAACCGAAATGACACACGAGCTGACGGAGCGGGTACTCGCGGCGGTCGACTCCATGGAGCCTGGCGCCTTCGCGGAGTTCCTTGCCGAGGATGCCAGAATGGTGTTTGGCAACGCCGAACCGTTGGTCGGCCGCGAGGCGATCATCGCCGGAGTCCAGGGATTCTTCTCCACGATCAACGGCCTGCGGCATCACATCGTCAACCAGTGGTACGTCGACGCCGACACCGTAGCGGAAACCGAGGTGACCTACAGCCGCCTTGACGGCAAGAGCGTCTCCATTCCCGTGGTGTCGATCTGGCACACCCGAGCCGACGGTCTGATCGATGACTACCGCGTGTTCTTCGACGTTGCACCCGTCTATGCTCCGTAGTCTCCCGCGCTCGGCCCACCGGGCGCTGACTGGTCCTGGTCGCCTGGTGAGATGCGCGCCCCGCGGTGATCGCGGTGAGGCGCCGGCCGCCCGCCGTGCCGGCCGGGAATCGAATACGAGGAGGCGTTGTCACATGAGCAGACCCGGTCGGATGGCTCGACTGGCAGCTGCGGTACTCGCTGGGCTCGGCGTCACAGCGACCGGCACCCCGGTGCATGCCGCCCAGGTGGGTACCGAGCGATGGGTGACCGCGCGGCTGGTCGCCGTCGGTGTGCCAGATGCGTCGGCCGTCAGCGCGGTCGGTACTTTCCTGCCCGGCGGTCCGATCCACGACAACCCGGCGTTCGCGGCCCACACCCAGCCCGGGCGGATCCTGGATCCCGGCCGGATTCTGGTCGCGAGCCGGTCAAACTTCGGCGCACCGAACGCCAGCCCCGATTGGGAAGAGGGCGCGCTGCTATCCATCGACCCACGCGGCGGGCGTCCGTTGGCCATCCCGCCGCGCTTCGCCGCATCAGGCGGGCAGGCCTCCACACTGGAGGGGCGGGTCCAGCTGTTCAGCTCGCAGAGCGGGCCGTTTCGTAACGGAAACAACAACCCGCTGGCGGTGACCGCCACGTTCACCGGGGTAAGTAATCCGGTGGGCCTGTCGATCAACAACGCCTTCGGGCGGTTGTGGCCGGCGAACGCCCCGAATGGCCTGGCCGGGATCGGCTCGTCCACCATTCTGGACCCCACCGGCATACCACTTGCCGGAGCACCGAATCCCCACGCTGGCGGCGTGTTCGCCGGCAACCTCACCCCGCGTCTGCCGGCTCAGCTCATTCCCGGTGCGCTCGCGCGGGGCGCGGTCGGTACCGCTTTCCTCGGCCGGTCACCGGACGGCTCCGGGCGCGCGGTGTTCTGCGTGGTGCTGGCCGACGGCAGCATTGTCCAGGAGCACACGGAGAAGGCGGTCGACGGTCTGGCACCGCTGCGGACGGTCAGTCCTGTGCTGGGTCGCCGATGGCCGGATGGCCAGGGGGTCACCGTACGCGTCGGCGTGATCGTCAACTACCGACCCAGCCGGACGCTGTACGTCAGCGAGCCCTTCACCAACACCGTCGCGGCGATCGACCTTCATGACAACGGGCTGGTCTTCCAACCCGGGCTGGTACACCGGATCCGATCGGCCGCCTTCGACGAACCGGTGGACCTCGCACCCGCCGCGGTGGAAACATCCGACCCGAACTGGTCGAGCAACACCACCCTCGAGGAGGGTGCCGACTTCTACGTCGCCAACCGTGGCAACAACACCATCGTCCGGGTCGCTCAGGACGGTACCGTCGTGGCGGCCCGTCATGTGCGGCTGCCTGGCGGTGGTTCGCTGCGAGCCGGTCGGCTCAATGGCATCGCCGTCTCACCCGACGGCAGGACGATCTGGGTGACGGTGACCGGTCCGCCGGGCGACCGACCGCCGTGGACGTCCACCGGCGCCGTCCTGCAACTGCCTGGGTTCGGTGCCGACCGCGGAACCGGGGTGACGTCATGAGCGCGGGCCGCATCGTGCCGCCGGGCAGCGGGCGACGGTTCCCGGTCGGCCCTAACGAACTGACCGTCAAGGCCGGACCCGAAACGGGGCACATACTGGCGACGGTGTTCGAGTCCACTCTGCCGCCAGGCGGCGGCTATCCGCTGGCACACATACACGACGAGTACGAGGAGATCTTCTACGTACTCGACGGCGAGATCGAATACCGCATCGGTGACCAGTGGACAACGGCGTCAGCCGGCACCACCGTCTGTGTACCCCGTGGCGTCGTCCACGCCTTCCGCAACGCGAGCCCGTACCCGGCTCGACACCTCGCCCTCCACGCACCGGCCGCCGCGCTGGCCATGATCGAAGAACTTGGTCAGGCCCACGAAGACCGTTTCCCGGCGATCCTCGCCAAACACCGGACCCGACTCATCGAGACGTAGGCGGCGGCTCAGGCGGCACCATCTCGTCATCGAGCGTCGGCGGCGACAGGCGACCCGCACCACACCGGTATCCATTCAGCTGGCGCGGCCAGCGCGGCGTGTGGAGGACTCATGCTTTGTATCGTGGTATGCCCGGACCCGGACTGCGCCGCTCCAGCGGAGGTCGCCGACCGGTTCACGTTGTCGTCCACCCATGGCCCTGTCGAGCATGTCAAGACCTGCTGCGTGCACCGACATAGCTTCCTGCTGCCCTCCGACCTGATCACCAGGCCGACCTCGGCGGCAGCACCGGCAGGCACGAGCCGTACACCTTCGGGCAACCGCCATTGAGGGTTGCCGGCGTCAAACCCGTCTCGCACCGGTGGCGTGGTGCGGTCCATGGCGCATCGGCCAGTTGGCGTATTCCACCGCACGGTACCGGGCGCCGCGTGACCACCACGAGCAGCGGCAACTGCTGGATGGCCTGGCACAGCCGGTGGACGACCAGCAACGTGCCGGCGTCGGCCCATTGCAAGTCGTCGATGAGCAGCGCGACCTGTCCCTGGGCACACCGCCGCTCCAGCAACGCCACCACCGCCTCGGTGATGACGAACTCCATCCGCCCCAGGGCCGCCGGAGCATCCTCTTCCAGGTTCTTGGTCAGCAACCGCGTGAGCGGCGCCAGGTCCGGGTCGGCCGCGTCCCGTACGCCCAGGCAGTGGGCGACCGCGGCGAACGGTACCCGTTGCTCCAACTCCTCGCCGCCACCCGACAGCACCTGGATGTTCTGCCGGCCGGCCGCCGAACGGACCTGCCGGAGCAACGAGGTCTTGCCGATCCCGGCGTCGCCCTCCAGCACCACCGCCCGGCCGCTGCCCCGGCACACCGCCGCGACCAGAGACTCAAGCTACCCCGTCTCGTCCGTCCGGCCGTACAGCAACTGGATCACCCCTGACCGCATCCGGTCACCCACAGGGCCACGCCGCGCCTCTCTTCGCGTGTCAAGACACCGGCTAGGCCATCTGGCGGAGGTTCGGGTGCCGGCGAAGGTGTGCACTGGTCGGCATCGCCGCCGTCGATCGGAGAGTACCGGGATGGACACCGCACTCGATCTCGAACCCTTTGAGCCGGGCCGTACCCGCGATCCGTACCCGGGCTACGCGCGGCTGCGCGGGCAGTCACCCGTGTGCCGGGTGATCCGTCACGGGCTCACGGCCTGGCTGCTGACCCGCTATGACGACGTGCGGCAGGCACTGATCGACCCGCGCCTGTCCACCGATCCGAACCACGCGGGCCCGGCGGTTTTCGCCGTGCCGTGGATCGGTGGACAGCACGCCCTGGGTCTGGACCGCGACATGCTGCGTTCCGACGGTGCCACACACACGGCTGCGGTCGTTGGTGGGCAAGGCGTTCACCACTCGGCGGGTGGAGTCCGTCCGGCCGGCGATCCAGGCCCGCGTCGACACCCTCGTCGATGGCTTCGCCGCCCGCGGCGAAGCCGACCTGATCGAGGAGTTCGCGTTCCCACTGACCTGCTCGGTCATCATGGACCTGGTCGGCATACCGGCGAGCCGCCGCCAGGAGTTCGACGGATGGGTACGGGGTGCGGTGGAGCCACGCCCGCACGAGTACGCGGGCGTGCCGCAGGCGTGGGAGAGCATCTGGGCCTTCCTCGCCGATCTGGTCACCGACAAGGAACACGACCCCGGCGACGACCTGACCTCCGAGCTCGTGGCGGTGCGCGACGGTACCGACCGGCTCAGCCCGGAAGAGAGCTCGGCGGAATGCTCAGCCTCCTGCTGCTGGCCGGATACACCACGACGCTCGACCTGATCGGTAACGGGATGCTGGCGTTGCTGTCGCATCCGCAGCAGCTCGCCGCCGTCCGTGCGGACCCGGCGGTGCTCATCGCGCTGGCGGTCGCGGACCGCGATCCGGTGCGCTTCCGTGACCCGGACCGCTTCGACGTCAACCGGCGGGACGCGGGCGGCGTCGCGTTCGGGTACGGCATCCACCGGTGCCTGGGCGCGCCGCTGGCCCGGCTGGAGGGCGAGCTCGCCATCGGTACCCTCCTGCGCCGGCTGCCCGACCTGGCTCTCGCGGACGATCCAGCGAAGCTGGGCTGGCGGCGCAGCCCACACCTGCGCGGACTGCACGCCCTGCCGGTCCGCTTCGCCGCGGCCGGATGAGGCGGCCGGCTAGCGCCACGCGAACCGGCGCCGCCGGCGGCTCGGTGGCGGCCCCTCGTCAGGCGACCGAGTTGGCCACGGCGTGGATCAGATTGCGTGCCTGCTGGGCGATCGCGAGGCGCCACGCGTCGAAGGTGGCGTCGGTCGGCTTGTAGTCGGTCTCGAAATGCTGCATGAGGGGCGTGTGGATGTGACCGGCCGGAATGCTGAGACCCATACGGTCGCGCAGCAACGTGTTGCGGTATGCGCTCTCGTTGGACAGGTAGTTCCCGCCGCCACCGCTGTAGGCACAGGACTGCGGGTCGGGTGGAATCGGTGGCGTCGGCGGCGGGTACACCGTCGGCGGCGGATCGTTGCGGGTTTGCGTCGCCGGCGAAGCGCAGTCGGGGAACTCGGTGAAATTGGTGTGCCACACCACGCCGAAGGCAACCGACTGATCCGGCCACTGGTCACCGGGCGGCCGAGGCACGTTGCGGCCCGTGTCGGCCGCGATCATCTGGGCAATGGGCAGTGTCGACGTGGTCCACTGTGGCGGGTTGCGGAGGTCGAACGTGGGAGGCCCACCCCAACGGTCAACCACCGTGATGTCGCATTCGGGGTTGTTCACGGCGATCTGCGGCACACCGTTGATCTGTGGGCAGGGCCGGAAGCGGTCATTGCCAACGGATACGCCGTGGTACCGACCGTTCCACTGCTCCAGGTTGAAGACGGAGTCGACGGCCTGGCTGACGGTGATCGAAGCGTCCACCTGCCGCGGACCCGGCACCATGAACGGGCCGACCGTGTCCTCCAGGTAACCGCGGCGGAATTCGGGGTAGTTGACCGGAAGGGTGTACGCCTCGAAGTACGCCACCTTGCCGTCCTTCGTGCGGAACGTTGTGCCGTCGATGGAAAGTGCGGTCGCGCCGGACGGATTCCCGTGGCGGATGTTGTTGCCGGCCGCGCCCGGTGCCGTTCCCGCCGGCCCGCCATCCAGCGTGTACGGATCGAAGCCGCTGACGATGACCCGCTCGACCCGCTTGCCGGGTCGGAACGTGATGTCGGACGTCCCTCGTGACGCCCGATCGAACGCTTCGATGAGAGCCAGGCGCTGCCCGGAGAACAACGGGAAGCGCGGCATCCACTGCCGGATGGCGGCGGTCGCCTCCAGCCGGGTCCAGTAGAGCGGCCGGTCGTCGCTGTAGGGGAGGTTGCCCCTGACCTCCCCGTGCCGCTGTGCGCGGTCGACGGCCATCCGCCACAGCCGTTCGGCGAAGCGGACCACGAGCTTCTCGGCCGCGGTGCGGCTACCGGCGTTGCACAGCCGCGCGACGAATCCCGGTGTGAAACCTTCGAAGCCGGCACCTTCGATCATCTGGCGCGCGAACGGCTTGGACTGCAGTACCGCCGGATTGTCGTTGTCGGGAAGGGTGAACGTGAGCCTGCTTTCCTCGACGGACAGCGGCACGCTCCGGTCGAGGCAACCCGACGTGCCGGTGTGGGCCTGTGTAGCGGTTGCCGTGGTGGCGACGGCGGTGGCCGACAGCAGCGCAACGACGCCGATGCGGGCCAGCGCGGATCGTGGGCTTGGTCGGATCATCCTGATCGGTTCCTTCCGATGGATCTCCGGTATCGCTAGCGTGTCGCGTCTTTGCCGTACCACCGGAAGGAGCCGCATGTCAAGCATGGCGATCGATATGTGGGCGACCCGAGTTTGATTGTCACATCGACGGGGTAGGCCGTGTGACGAGGTATCTCACCGTATCGATCAGAGGTAGGCAGTGATGGTTTCACAAACTGCCGGCAGTGGTCCCAGCTCCGCGCGACGAGTGGTCGTCGCCAGCCTGATCGGCACGTCGCTCGAGTGGTACGACTTCTTCGTCTACGGCACGGCGGCGGCGCTGGTCTTCAACAAGCTGTTCTTCCCGAGTTTCGAGCCGCTGGTCGGTACGTTGTTGGCGTTCACGACGTACGCCGTGGGCTTCGCCGCCCGGCCGTTGGGCGGCATCATCTTCGGGCACTACGGCGACCGGCTCGGACGCAAGAACGTCCTTGTGGTGACGCTGCTGGTGATGGGACTCGCCACGTTCCTGATCGGCCTGCTGCCGACGTACGCGACGATCGGCAGGTGGGCGGCCATCCTGCTGGTCGCGCTGAGGTTCGTGCAGGGACTCGGGCTGGGCGGCGAGTGGGGCGGCGCGGTCCTCATGTCGATGGAGCACGGCGACCCGGCCCGGCGGGGGCTCAACGCGAGTTGGCCGCAGGTCGGCGTACCGGCCGGTCTCCTGCTCGCCAACGGCGTCCTCGCCCTGATCTCGGCCCTCACGTCGGATGCGGGCTTCCTGTCGTGGGGGTGGCGGGTACCGTTCCTGCTCAGCGGTGTGCTGGTCCTGGTCGGGCTGTGGATCCGGTTGACGATCTCCGAAAGCCCGCTGTTCGAGGAGATCGAACAGGAGCACACGAAGGCGCGTATGCCCGTCCTCGACGTGCTGCGGGTGTACCCACGGTCGGTGTTGACGGCGCTCGGCGCCCGGATCGGCGTGGACGTCGCGTTCTACACGTTCGTCCTGTTCATCGTCACCTATGTCACCCAGGTGTTGAAGGTACCGCGAGCGACCGCGCTCAACGCCGTCCTCATCGGGGCGGCGGTCCAGCTCGCGCTCATCCCGCTGTTCGGGTGGCTGTCCGACCGGCTGGGGCGCCGTCCCGTCTACCTTTTCGGTGCGGTCGGCGCACTGCTGTGGGTCTTCGCCTTCTTCCTCCTGTTGGACACCCGTAGCGCGCCGCTGATCGTTCTCGCCACCGTAGTGGCCCTGGTCTTCCACGCGGCCATGTACGGGCCACAGGCCGCGTTCATCGCCGAGCTGTTCAGCACCCGGCTGCGGTACAGCGGTGCTTCGCTCGGGTACCAGATCGCCGGTGTCCTGGGTGGCGCTCTCGCGCCCATCATCTCGATCGCGCTGCTCGGCCGCTTCCACACCTGGCTCGCGATTTCCCTCTACGTGTCCGCCATGCTGCTGATCACCATTGTGGCGGTGTTCGCCGCGCAGGAGACGTCAACGATCAACCTGCACGCTGAGAAACCCACGGAGCGCGCGATCATCGACGCGTCGGCGTGAGGCTCTGCGCGACGGACACACCAAGGTACGCGCTTTGCTCAGGACGTAAGCACGGCAAGGCCCCGTCCACCAAAAGACGAAGTTGACCTCATCCTCGATGGGGGAGACGCCGGTCAGCACGCGCCCTAGCCTCTGGGATCATGCCGCCGACCCGCAAGCGCCCGGCGGTGAGCGCCCGGTCGCGCGGGTCGGGCAGACCGAGGAGGCCACCATGGGCAGCCCACTGGGCCGGCGCCTTGTGCGGGTCGCCACTGTCGTGATGTGCGCCGGCCTGTTGGTCGGGGTGAGTCCGGTAGGTGGGGTGGGTCCAGCGGCCGGCTCGGCCGCGCCCGGCCCGGATGTACGGTGCGAGTGCGTCGATGATGCCCGCAGCGCGGTGGACCTCTCCGACGGCTGGCGCTTCCATCTCGGTGACGTGGCCGACGCCGCGCTGTCCGGATACGACGATGCCGGGTGGGAGCGGGTCGCCGTACCGCACACCTGGAACGCCGTGGACGGGTTGGACACCACGGCCGGCTACTACCGGGGCGTCGGATGGTACCGGCGGGCCGTCACCGTGCCGCAGAGGCTGGCCGCCAGGGCGTTCTTCGCCGAGTTCGACGGCGTCAACCTCGCGGCCGAGGTGTATCTGGACGGTCGGCCGGTGGGGCGGCACGAGGGCGGTACTCCCGGTTCCGGGTACCGCTGGCCGGGCTGGTGCCCGGAAGGCCCGCTGTGCTCGCGGTGCGGGTGGACAACGGGAGGAATCCGGACGTCGCTCCGCTGAGCACCGACTGGACCGAGTTCGGGGGGGATCTACCGCGGGGTACGGCTGCTCGCGGTCCACCCGGCCCATGTCGATCCGCTCGACGACGGCGGACCGGGCGTCTATCTCCGAGTGAGAGATCTGGGGCGCACCGCCGACGTTGAGGTGGAGACCAAGCTGCGCAACGACTCCGCAACCGCACGCCGGGTTCGGGCGGTGACCGTGCTGCGCGATGCGACCGGCCACCCCGTCGCGGTGGGATCGGGCCGGCCGGTGACACTCATCGGGAGCGCGACCGTGCACCAGACGCTCAGCGTCGCCCGCCCACATCGGTGGCAGGGCCTGGCCGATTCGTACCTCTACCGGGCACAGGTACCGCCCGGGACCAGCGGTGCCCGAGGTGGGCGGCGGTGGCCGGGTCGCCGACGATCGGCGCCGCACCGCTTTCCAGGCCGTCGGCGTCGGCCCGCAGCCGGTGGCGGCTGTGGGGCAGCCACCGGCCGTGCACGGATGCCTCGAACACCAGCACCGTGTCGTCGAGGCCCTCGATCAGGTACAGCCAGTCGTGGCCGACCGCCGCCCGCGGGTCGTGCAGGTCCACGCGCACCGTGTCGGGCTGGCCGCTGCGGTCGATGCGGCCGATCCCCGCCACCAGGAATGCCCCGGCGACCGGGCCGGCGCTGTCGGGTCCAGCAACGCCCAGTCCTGGGCCAGCAGCCGGTCGGTGAACCGACCGGTGTCGCCGTCGAAGACGTCGCGCCAGATGCGGCGCAGCACCGGCAGCATCCGCTGCGGTACCCGGCCCCGGGCGAGTCGACGGGCGGTGGCCGTGTGCCCGCCGCCGGTGGGGGCGCCGATCAGGCTCCGTGCGCGGGCCATCACCGCACCCCCTGACCGGCAGCGGCACCGTCATCGACGCCGCCGGTGCCGCCGGTGCTTGGGTGGGTGGGCAGTAGCCGGATACGGTCGCCGGCGTCCAGGCACATCGACAGCCGGGACCCGCTGTCCCAGGCGATGTCGACGGTGTCGGTGGTTTCGTCGTGACGAACGACGGTGCCCTTGTCGCCGGGCCGCAGCAGCGTGTGCGGATCGTCGGTGTACACCAGGGCAACGCGTTGGCCTTTCTCGTATCGCATTGACGCTCTCCTTTGCCTGGGTAGTGACATCACGCGTGCAGGGTGCCGACGCCCGCGGCCGAACGTCGTGCGGCGCTGGTGCCGGTCGCGGGGCGTTCGGCGCACTGCGTGGCTGCGGCACCCTGGGCGCTGTGCACGGTGGGACAGGGCGGCGCGGCACAAGGGCGCGTGGGACTGGGCCTGTCAAGGCGGACTGCGATGCGGTCGCGAAGAGGCAGCGCAGCACCACCACTAAACCGGTGCAGTGCATATATCTCGGCTTTCGCATCGTGGGTGCTGGGCGGCGACACGCAGATGATCGAGGTGCGTGACTTGAGGGTGTGAAGACGGAAGCATCGGCGGTCTCTACAACGCCCTTGTACCAAGGGAGTTCCGCCGATGCTTCCGCAGGTGACCCTACCTCCCTCGTTGGCCATGTTGGTGGAGGTGTTCGGATCCTGTTTCACGGTGCCAACGTTCGCCACGTTCCGGGTGCTGCTGGCGGGTCTGATCGCGCAGACCGGGCGGCGCACGGTGTGCGGGATGCTGTTGG
>VAWN01000022.1 GCA_005885555.1 Actinomycetota bacterium | reverse complement strand
GCGTCGAGCAGGCGCAGGGTGCGCCCGAGGGTACCGGTGTGGATCTCCCGCTCGCCGCGCTCGAACATCAGCGTGAGCGCGTCGCGTAGCCGGGCGGCATGGGCGGCGAGCTTCTGCGCGGCAACCAGGGCGGCGTAGGTGTCGTCGACCCGGGCCGGGTTGCTGCGACCGAGGCAGTCGACACAGTTGAGGTACTCGTCGACCATGTCGGCTTCGGCGCCGGTCAGCGCCGGCATGCGGACGATGTCGGCCATGGTCAGGCCGCCCGGCGCAGTTCCCGTACCGGCAGGAGCAGGTCGACCAGTCCGTACGCCACCGCCTGCGACCCGTCGAGGATCGTCTCCCGGTCCAGGTCGCGGCGGATCTGGTCGAGGTCGCGACCGGTGTGCTCGGCGAGGATCTCCTCCATCGCGGTGCGCATCCGGAGCAGCTCCCGCGCCTGGATGGCCAGGTCGCTCGTCGAGCCCTGGCTGACCTCCATCCGCGGCTGGTGCAGTACCACGCGGGCGTTGGGCAGCATCATCCGCTTGCCCGGGGTACCGGCGGCGAGCAGCAGCGCGGCGGCGGAGGCGGCCTGGCCGAGGCAGACGGTGCGGACGTCGCAGCGCAGTACCCGCATGGTGTCGTAGATCGTCATCATCGCGGTGAGCGAACCGCCGGGCGAGTTGACGTAGAGCGAGATGTCCCGCTCCGGCTTGTCGTAGTCGAGGTACAGCAACTGGGCCAGGATGTCGTTGGCCGCGGTGTCATCGACAGCGGTGCCCAGGAACACGACCCGCTCGCTGAGCAGCTTCGAGTACGGGTCGATGGCGTACTCGCCGCGGCTGGTCCGCTCGACGATGTTCGGCAGTGCAGCAGCCATCTCGGGCCTCCTGTATAGAATGTAGATTCTGTACAGAACATATCATGGCCAGATGGCGTACGAAGTCCCGGTGACGCAGGCTCGTGCCGAGTTCGCGGACCTGGTGAACCGGGTGGTCTACGGCGGCGAGCGGGTGGTGCTCACCCGGCACGGCAAGCCGATCGCGGCCCTGGTGTCCGCGGCGGACCTGGCGCGGCTCGATCAGCAGGAGCCGGTCCCCGCCGAGCACGAAACCGTCATCCGGTTGTCCAGCGAGGCTCCCGGCCGGGTCGAAGAGCCGTTGCGGCGGCCGATGGACATCGCCGCCCGGGCGCGGCCGGAGGTCGCGGCGCGGCCCGAAGTCGCGGCGCGGCCGGAGATCGCGGCGAAACACCAGCCCCGCGGCGGCGGCAACGCTGCCGCCGGCCGCTGACGCGACGCCGCACCGTACCCCGCTGACGGGGCGCCGCACGGTGGGCCGCTGACGCGACGCCAAACCGGTGGGCCGCTGACGTGGCGCGGGCCGGTCAGCTCTCCCGGCGCGGCTTCCAGACGACCAGCGCGGTGCTGGCGTCCCGGGTCGGTACCAGATCCCGCCGGCCGTAGGTGAGCAGGCTCTCCAGCTCGGCGACCCGGCGGTGCGCCGCCTCCAGCTGGGCTTCGAGCTGTACGACCCGGTGCTGCACGTCGGCAACGAGCTGCTCCAGTCCGATGATCCGCTTGATGCCGGCGAGGTTGACCCCGACCTCCTGGCTCAGCCGCTGGATCTCGCGCAACATCTCCACGTCGCGGGCACTGTACCGGCGCCCCCCGCCCGCCGCCCGGCCCGGCTGCACCAGCCCGAGCCGGTCGTACTGGCGCAGCGTCTGCGGGTGCATGCCGGCCAGCCGGGCGGCCACCGAGATCATGAGGACCTTGGCGTCGGAAACGTGCTCGATCGCGATGAAGTACTCGTCGTGGGTCGGACCAGCAAAGCGGCGCTCGTCAGCCATGCCGTACCTGCCGTTCGATGTGCTCGCGCGGTGCCCGCGGGGCCGCCTGCGCGTAGTCCTCCAGCGCCTGGCGGGCGCCCTCGGGCAGATCCTTCGGTACGACGACGTCCACCGTGACCAGCAGGTCGCCGTGCGTACCATCGCGGCGCGGCACACCCTTGCCGCGGACCCGCAGCGTGCGGCCGCTCGGGGTACCCGGCGGCACCCGCACGGTCACCGGCGCGTCCAGCGTCGGCACGGTCAGGTCGACGCCGTTGACCGCCTCCGGAAAGGTGATCGGCACGGCCAGCGTGAGATCGTCGCCGAACCGGCCGAACAGGTTGTCCTCCCGTACCTTGATCAGGACGTACAGGTCACCCGCCGCACCGCCCCGGGCACCCGGCTCGCCCCGGCCGGACAGCCGGATCTTCTGCCCGTCGGCGACCCCGGCCGGGATCCGCACGTTGAGCGTGCGGGTCTTGGTGATCCCACCGGTACCCCCGCACTCCGGGCACTTCACGTCGACGATCGTGCCCACGCCCTGGCACTCGCGGCACGGCTCGGAGAAGCTGAACGAGCCCTGGTTCACCGTGGTCAGGCCGACACCCTGGCAGACCGGGCAGGTCCGGGGTACCGAACCGGGCTTGGCGCCGCTGCCGTGGCAGGTGTCGCAGACGCCCGGCGCCCGCAGGGTCAGCGGCAGCGTCGCGCCGTTGACCGCGTCGCGGAAATCGAGGACGACCTCCGCCTCGACGTCCCGGCCCCGGCTCGGGCCGCGGCGGGCCCCCGGGCGCCCGCCGCCGCCCGAGAAGATCGAACTGAACAGGTCGGAGAAGCCCGCACCGCCGAAGCGGCGGTCGTTGCCGCCGGCCGTCGGCGACCCCTCACCGAACAGATCGGACAGATCAAAGGAGGTACCGCCGCCCCGCGCACCCCGCCGGAACGCGCCCGACCCGAACAGTTGGCGCATCTCGTCGTACTCTTTGCGCTTCTTGTCGTCGGACAGCACGTCGTAGGCCTCGGAGACCGCCTTGAACCGGTCTTCGGCCTGCGTGTTGCCGGGGTTGTGGTCGGGATGCAGCTCCCGGGCGAGCTTCCGGTACGCCTTCTTGATCTCGTCTGCCGAGGCGGACTTGCTTATGCCGAGTACCGCGTAGAAGTCCTTCTCCAGCCAGTCCTTAGAGCTCATTCGGGTCCTCACCCCCTCCCCAGTCGGGCGATGCCGCCGACGTTCACTCCGGGTCGGCCACAGCGACCAGCGCCGGGCGTACCAGCCGGTCGCCCAGCAGGTAGCCGCGTCGCAGGATGTCGACGCAGGTCGGCTCGGTGACCTCGTCGGAGGTCCGGTGCGCCACCGCCTCGTGCCGGGTCGGGTCGAAGGCGTCGCCCTTCTCCCCGAACGAGCTGAGCCCGAACTTGGTCAGCGAGTTGGTCAGCTGCTCGGCGACCGAACCGAACGGGCCGACCAGGTCGCCGTGCTCGCGGGCGCGGTCGATGTCGTCCAGTACCGGCAGCAGCGTCGCGAGTACCGCAGCGACGGCCTGCTCGGTGGCCAGACCCCGGTCGCGGTCGACCCGCTTGCGGTAGTTGGCGTACTCCGCCGTAATCCGCTGCAGGTCGCGGGTCAGCTCGTCGACGTCGTTGCGGAGCGCCTCGAGTTCCGCGCCGAGCGGGCCGGGCGACTCGTCGGCCTCGGTGCTCTCCTCCTGCGCCACCGACTCGGCCGCGGGTGCCGCCTCGCTGACCGGCTCGGCGGGCGCCGGCGTGGACGCCGCCTTGCCGGGGTCCTTGATCTTGCGGTTGTCCCGGACGACGACGCCCTGCCGCTCCTCCTCGACCGAGGCCTCGGCGGTCGGGGCGCCGCGCACGGTGTCGCCGGTGTTCCCGGCGGGCGCCGAGACCTCGGTCTCCACGCCCGCCGCGTCCGTGCCGTCAGCCTTCCGTTCGGTCACTTCTTGTCGCCCTCGTCGACGATCTCGGCGTCCACCACGTCGTCGCCACCGGCCGCCTGACCGGTGCTGCCGGCCCCGCCGGCGGTACCGGTACCCGCACCGGCCTGCTCGTCGGCGGCACCCGCGTGCGGCGTCTGCGCGTACAGCAGCGAGCCGGCCTTCTGCGAGGCCGCCGCCAGCTTCTCGTGCGCGGTCCGGATCTTCTCGATGTCGTTGCCGCCGAGCGCGCTGCGCAGCTCGCCGAGCGCCTCGCTGATCTCGTCCTTCGCGTCGGACGGCAGCTTGTCGCCGCTCTCCGCGAGGAACTTCTCGGTCTGCCACTGGAGCTGCTCGGCCAGGTTGCGGGTCTCCGCCTCCTCGCGGCGCCGCTTGTCGTCGTCGGCGTGCTCCTGCGCGTCGCGCATCATCCGCTCGATGTCGTCCTTGGGCAGGGCCGAGCCGCCGGTGATGGTCATCGACTGCTCCTTGCCGGTACCCAGGTCCTTCGCGTTGACGTGCACGATGCCGTTGGCGTCGATGTCGAAGGTGACCTCGATCTGGGGTACCCCACGCGGCGCCGGCGGGAGACCGGTGAGCTCGAAGGTACCGAGCTTCTTGTTGTACGCGGCGATCTCGCGCTCGCCCTGGAACACCTGGATCAGCACGGACGGCTGGTTCTCGTCGGCCGTCGTGAAGATCTCCGAGCGCTTGGTCGGGATCGTCGTGTTGCGCTCGATGAGCTTGGTGAAGATGCCGCCCTTGGTCTCGATGCCCAGCGACAGCGGGGTCACGTCGAGCAGGAGGACGTCCTTGACCTCGCCCTTGAGTACCCCGGCCTGCAGCGCCGCGCCGACCGCGACGACCTCGTCGGGGTTGACGCCCTTGTTGGGCTCCTTGCCGGTGAGCTGCTTGACCAGGTCGGACACGGCCGGCATCCGGGTGGAGCCGCCGACCAGGATGACGTGGTCGATGTCGGCCACCTTGATCCCGGCGTCCTTGATCGCCTGCTCGAACGGGCCCTTGCAGCGGTCCAGCAGGTCCTGGGTCATCCGCTGGAACTCGGCCCGGGACAGCTGGATGTCCAGGTGCAGCGGGCCGGACTCGCCGCCGCCGGTGATGTACGGCAGGTTGATGCTGGTGGTGGTCGCCGCGGACAGTTCGATCTTGGCCTTCTCGGCGGCCTCGCGCAGCCGCTGCATGGCCATCTTGTCCTTGGACAGGTCGACGCCGTGCTGGCCGCGGAAGGTCTTGACCAGGTGGTCGATGACCCGCTCGTCCCAGTCGTCGCCACCGAGGTGGTTGTCACCGCTGGTCGCCTTGACCTCGATGACGCCCTCGCCGATCTCCAGCAGGGAGACGTCGAACGTGCCGCCGCCGAGGTCGAAGACCAGGACGGTCTGCTCCTTGGAGCCCTTGTCCAGGCCGTATGCCAGGGCGGCCGCGGTCGGCTCGTTGACGATCCGCAGCACGTTGAAGCCGGCGATCTCGCCCGCTTCCTTGGTCGCCTGGCGCTGGGCATCGTTGAAGTACGCCGGCACGGTGATCACCGCGTCGGTGATCGTCTCGCCGAGGTATGCCTCGGCGTCGCGCTTGAGCTTCATGAGTACCCGCGCGGAGATCTCCTGCGGCGTGTACTTCTTGCCGTCGATGTCGATGGACCAGCTCGTGCCCATCTCCCGCTTGACGGAGCGGATGGTCCGATCCGGGTTCGTCACCGCCTGCCGCTTGGCGACCTCACCGACGAGTACTTCACCGTTCCGGGCGAACGCGACGATCGACGGCGTCGTCCGCGACCCTTCGGCGTTCGCGATGACGGTGGGCTCGCCACCCTCAAGAACGCTGACCACTGAGTTGGTCGTTCCGAGGTCGATGCCGACCGCACGTGCCATGTTCACATCCCCTAGTTTGATCAAGCCGTTGGGTGGGTCGGGTTGAGCGGACCCGGCTCAATACTGCCACGGGTCCGCCAGCTGTCAAAGCCGGGTTGAGTCCGACCGGCGCAAGTGGCGACGCGCGCGTTGGCTAGCAAGATAGATGGCCATCGGGCACGCTCTTACTGTGACCAGGCGAGCGGCTCCCGGTAGTCGCACGGAGGGGGCGGACGAACCGCCCGGGACGGCCGACCCGGAGGCGGGTACGGACGCCGCCGGCGGCGTCGAGGCACCTCCGGAGGCGGTCCAGCCTGCGCAGACACCGGACGCCGAGGCCGCCACCGAAGCCGAGCCGGACGCCGAAGCCGAGCCGGACGCCGAGGCCGCTGACGAGGCAGCCGAGGAGCCCGTTGACGAGGCCAGCGAGCCCGACGAGAGCGACGAAGTCGGCGAGGCCACCGAAGCCGACGAGGGCAGCGACGTCGACGAGGCCGCCGAGACTGGCGAGGCCGCCGAAGCTGGCGAGGCCGCCGACGTCGAGGAGGCCGGCGCGGAGCCGGAGCCGATACCGCGGGAGCCGGCCCTGGTGGGGTCGCTGCGCCGGGTACGGGCGGAGCTGGCCGCGATCCGGTTCCCGCTGGCGCTGCCGGACGCCGGTACCGCGGCGGAGTCCGCCCGCACGCTGGCCACCCAGCTCGACGACTATCTGCTGCCCCGGCTGGCCCGGCTGGACGCGCCGCTGCTCGTGGTGGTCGGCGGGTCCACCGGTGCCGGCAAGTCGACGCTGGTCAACAGCCTGGTCCGGGCCCCGGTCAGCCCGGCCGGGGTACTGCGGCCGACGACCCGGGCGCCGGTGGTGGTCAGCGCGCCGGGGGACACCCGCTGGTTCCTCGGGCCGCCGGACACCGGTACCGACGCCGACCTGTACCTGCTGCCCCATCTCGTCCGGACCACCGGGCTGGACGCGGCGCCCGGCGCGCTCCGGGTGATCTCCGCTCCCGGGCTGCGCCGCGGCCTGGCGCTGCTGGACGCCCCCGACCTCGACTCGGTGGTGGCCGCGAACCGGGCACTGGCCGACCAGGTACACCGGTCGGCCGACCTGTGGCTGTGCGTGACCACGGCGGTCCGGTACGCCGACGCGGTGCCGTGGGCGGCGCTGCGTGCCGCGCGGGACCGGGGTACCCGGCTGGCGCTGCTGCTCAACCGGGTACCGGTCGGGGCGGACGAGGAGATCCTCGGCCATCTCGGCGAGCTGCTCGACGCCGAAGGGCTGTCGGGCATCCAGTTGTTCGTGCTGCCCGAGGTGGTCCTCGACGGGCAGGGACTGCTCACCGAGGAACAGGTGGCGCCAATCGGCACGTGGCTGGAGGAGCTGGCCGCCGATCCGGAGACCCGGGTGCGGGTGGTCGGCGACACGCTCGGCGGCGCGCTCGCGGCGCTGCGCTGGGGCGTGGAGGAACTGGCCGACACCGCGGAGCGGCAGCACGCCGCGGCCACCGCGTTGCACGAGGTCGTCGACGACACGTACGGGACCGCACTGTCCACTGTGGAGCGTGCGCTGGCCGACGGTACCCTGCTGCGCGGCGAGGTACTGGTCCGGTGGCGGCAGTTCGTCGACGAGGGCGGGCTGCGCGCCGCACTGCGCGGGCAGGGCGGGTTCGGGCAGCGGATCCGCGCCACGTTCGGCCGGCCCGAACCGGGGTCCGGCCGGCTGCTCGCCGCGTTGGGGGCCGCCCTGGTGACGCTCGTCGTCGAGACGCTCGCCGACGCCGACGACCGGGTCCGTACCGCCTGGTCCGCCGACCCGGCCGGGGCCGGACTGCTGACCGGCGGTGCGCACACCCTGGCGCCCGGCCGGGTCGCGGTCGGCGCGGTGCGCACCGACCAGGTACGGGCACTGCTGCGCGACTGGCTCGCCGGGGTACGGGAGGCGGCCGGCGAGGAACCGGTGGCGCTGCTGGCGGTGCTGCGGATCCTCGCCGGAGAGCTGCCGCTGGAACCCCGCGAGCAGGCCCGGGTGCGCGGCGTACTCGGGCAACCTGCCGTGGGTACCCTCGTCGAGACCCACCAGGCCGACCTGCTCGCGCGCATCGGTGCGGTGCTCGACGCGGACGCCGCGGCCTTCACCGCCCTGCTGGCCGACGCCGACGGCGCTGCCGCCGCCGCCCAGCGGCTGCGCGCGGCGGTGAGTACCGGGGAGACCGAAGCCCCAGGGGAGACACAGTGACGGTTGACGAGCTGCCGCCCGCGATGGTCGACGCGCAGGCCCTGGCGGTCCGGGCCGAAGGGCTCACCCGCTTCGTCATCATGGCCGACGGCGTACTGCCGGCCGACCGGCTCGGCCAGCCGACGGCGCTGGCGAAGCGGGCCGGTGACCGGCTGCGCCTGTCCGGCGAGCACACCGTCGTGGCGCTCGCGGGCACGACCGGCAGCGGCAAGTCCAGCCTGTTCAATGCGCTGGCCCGGATGGAACTGTCGACGGTCGGGGTACGGCGGCCGACGACCGCGCACGCGTTCGCCTGCGTGTGGGGGCCGGACGGTGCGGTACCGCTGCTGGACTGGCTGGAGGTCGCGCCGGAGCGGCGGTTCAGCCGGGAGAGCGTGCTGGACGGCGACGCCGAGCTGGGGCTGCGCGGGCTGGTGCTGCTCGACCTGCCCGACTTCGACTCGCTGGCCACCGAGCACCGGGCGGAGGTCGACCGGCTGCTCGGCCTCGTCGACCTGGTGGTCTGGGTGACCGATCCGCAGAAGTACGCCGACCAGGTGCTGCACGACCGGTACCTGCGGGCGTTCAAGCAGCACGGCGACATCACGGTCGCGGTGCTCAACCAGGCCGACCGGCTCAGCCCCAACGACGTGATCCGGTGCGTCGACGACCTCGCCGGGCTGCTGGCAACCGACGGGCTGGCCGAGGTACCCGTCTTCGCGGTCTCCGCCGTGGCCGCGCCGGGCAGCGGGCAGCTGCGCACGGTACTGGAACGGGCCGTGGCCGCCCGCCGCGCCGCCCTCGACCGGCTCGCCGGCGACCTGGACGAGGTGGCCGCGGACCTCGCCGACGTGGTCGACGGGCCGGTCGGGCCGGAGGACATCGACCGGGACCGCGCCGCCCTGCTCGCCGATGCCCTGGCCGCCGCGGCCGGGGTACCCGCGCTGGCCGGCGCGGTCGCGGACGCGCACCGGCAGCGGGCCCGGTGGGCGCTGGACCGGGTGTGGGGCTTCCCCCGGCGGGACCCGGTGACCGAGGTGCTGACCACCGACCCGGGTGCCGGTCAGGAGGCGGCACTGCGGGCCGCGGTACGGGATGTGGTCGAGCCGCTGGTCGACCGCCTGCCCGCGCCCTGGGCGACCCGGCTGGCCGACACCGCCCGCGCGGCGACCGACGACCTCGCCGAGCGGCTGCGCGCCACCGTGACCGGCGCCTCGATCGAGCGCGGCGACCCGGCCGGCTGGCGGCTGCTCGGGCTGCTGCGCTGGCTCGCGCTGCTCGCCGGGCTGGCCGGGATCGGCTGGCTGGTGGCCGGGCCGGCGCGCGGGCCGGGGCTGCCGCTGCTGCTGGCCGGCGCCGGGCTGGGCGTCTGGCTGATCATCGCGGTACTGTCCGGGCCGATGATCGACTCCCGGGCCGCGGCGGCACGCCAGCGCGCCGAACGCCGCCTGCGCTCGGCGGTCAGCCAGCTGACCGAGGGATACCTGATCGAGCCGGTACAGCAGGTGCTCGGCCGGTACGCACAGGCGCGTGAGGCGCTGCGCACCGTCCGGGGCTGAGGAAAAGCGGCCGGCCACCGGGCCCAACCCGCCCGCCGGGGCATACCCTCGAACCATGCCCAGGCCCGCACGCCGCCGGTCGTCCGGACCCTCCCCCGCTGCCGGCCGGGCGTCCCCCGACCTGCCCGAGCTGATCCTGGCCACCGCCGGCGACCTCGACCGGCTGCCGACCTCGCTGGACGCCGAACTGCTGCTGTCGACGCTGCTCGGCAGCGGGTACCGGCGCGCCCGGCCGGATCGGGCCGCCGCCCTCGACGAGCTCGTCGGCACGCTCGCCGAACGGGCCGCGGGCCGCCTGCGGACGCTGCTCACCGAGCCGGACACCGTGGCGCCGACCGGCGGGTACGCGTACGGCGACCGGTACGGCGACCAGACCGGGTACGTCGTCACGTTCAGCGAGCCGGAGCACGCCGTCGTGTTCGTCGTCGACCACACGCTCGGGCTGCTGCGCGACATCGTGACCGTGGTACCGGCGGCGTCGGTGCTCGACCGGCTCCGCGCGGAGACCGACGAGATGACCTGGTCGGCGCCGATGGAGCTGGCGGCGGTACGGGTCGCGGTCGCGGCGTACCTGCGCGCCACCGACCTGGCCGACGAGCTGCCCGACAGCGAGGCGTTGGTGGACAACCGCTGGCTGGCCGGGCGGCGGCTGGCCCTGCTGCCGGACGCGCGCGAGCCGGCCGGGCCGGCTGGACCGGGCGAGCCGGCCGGGGCCGATGGGCAGGAGAGGGCCGCTGACCACGCGGAGTTGACCGCGGAGTTCCTCGCCGGGCCGGAGGCGCGGCTGGCCGGGCTGGCGCGCGCGTCCGGTACGCAGGGCGAGGCCGTCGGGTACGTCCTCGGGCTGTGTGTGGACTTCGCCGGCTCCCGCGGTGGCGACCCGTTGCGCTGGAGCCCCCGGGCGGTCGAGGCGTTCCTGCTGGACTGGGTACACGAGCGGGCGGTACTGGACGCGCAGGACGCGGCGGCGCTACCCGACGTGCTCGCGGCCTGGGTCGCCTGGGCCGGTCGCCGGGTCGGCCTGCCGGAGCCCGCGGTCGCCGCGACCCTGGACCGCATCGACGCGCTGCGCGGCGAGTTCGCGCGGCTGGTGGGTACCGGCGAGCGGCAGAGCCCGGCAGTGCGGGCGACCGCCCAGCTCGTCGCCGAGGGCGTCGACCTCGCCGACCCGGCCGCCGTCGAGGAGTGGCTGGCCGCGTACAACGACGCGAACCATTAGTCCTGGTCGCAGCTCGGGCTCGGGGAGGCAGCCGGGGTCGGCGGGTCGCTCGGCGCCGGGTCCGCGTCGCTCGGGCTCGGGCTGGGTGCGGGGCTGTCGCTCGGCGACGCGTCGGGGGTGGCCGCCGCCTCCGCTCCTCCGCGGTCCGGCGCGGCCTCCGCGGCAGCCGGAGTGGGTACCGGCGGCCGCCCGGCCCGGCGCGGTAGCACAGGCGGCGGGGCGGCCGGGCTCGTGGACGGGCCGACGACGGTACCCGCCCGGGCCGCCGGCCGGCTCCCGGCCGGTGGGGACACCACGATGACCGGGTCGCCGGGGCCGCCCAGCAACGGGGTACCCGACGGCCCGCGCTGCCCCAACGAGGCGGTGCCGATGGCCATCACCACAAACGTGGGTACCGACGCCAGAGCGACCAGCATCGCCACGATCAACGCGTACCGGCGCACCGGCCCGGTCACTCCGAAGTCCGTCACACCGGAAACCGGGAGCAACGAGGAAAGCGGCCGTCCGCTCCGCGCCTTTTACGAGGTTTGCGGTTCCCGTAGATTGTGGCTGTGCTCACCTCGTCTGCCATGCTTGGACTCTGGCGGCGACGAGGCCACCGCCCTCCCATTACCCTGCGGTAGGGCTGACCCGGAGCCGGCTCCCCGCGCCCTGGCGCTCCGACCGGAGCAGGGGCACCAGACCGGCACGGCGATCCCGCTGCCGACGCATACCGACAGGGAGATACGGATGGCGAAGCCCGCGGGCACACCCCCACCGGAACCGGAGTTCGTGCAGCTCCTCACCCCCGACGGGGAACGGGTCGAGCACCCGGACACCGGGTCGACTTCACCGACGACGAGTACCGCAGCCTGTACCACGACCTGGTCGTCGTACGCCGGCTGGACGCCGAGGCCACCGCCCTGCAACGGCAGGGTGAGCTGGGCATCTGGGCGAGCCTGCTCGGCCAGGAGGCGGCCCAGGTCGGTTCCGGCCGGGCGATGCGCCCGCAGGACATGGCCTTCCCGACATACCGGGAGCACGGCGTCCTGTACTGCCGCGGGATCGACCCGATCATGCCGCTCGGCCTGTTCCGCGGCGTCGACCAGGGCGGCTGGGACCCGATCGAGATGAAGTTCGCGATGTACACGATCGTGATCGGGGCGCAGACGCTGCACGCGACCGGGTATGCGATGGGCATCGCGATGGACGGCAAGGTCGGCACCGAGGACGGCGAGGCCGTCATCGCCTACTTCGGCGACGGCGCGAGCAGCCAGGGCGACGTCAACGAGGCGTTCGTCTGGTCGAGCGTGTTCCACGCGCCGGTGGTGTTCTTCTGCCAGAACAACCAGTACGCGATCTCCGAGCCGCTGGAGCGGCAGACCCGGGTACCGCTGTACCAGCGCGCGCACGGCTTCGGCTTCCCCGGCGTCCGGGTCGACGGCAACGACGTGCTGGCCAGCTACGCGGTGACCCGGGCCGCGCTGGACCAGGCCCGGGTCGGCCAGGGACCGACGCTGATCGAGGCCTACACGTACCGGATGGGCGCGCACACCACCTCCGACGACCCGACCCGGTACCGGATCGCCAGCGAGGTCGAGGCGTGGCAGGCCAAGGACCCGATCCTGCGGGTACGCCGGTTCCTGGAGCAGCAGGGCCTGGCCGACCAGAGCTTCTTCGGGGAGGTCGACGAGCAGGCCCGGGTTGAGGCGGTGAAGCTGCGGGAACGGGTACTGGAGCTGCCCGACCCGGCCCCGGTGACCATGTTCGACCACGTGTTCCCGAACGGGTCGCCCGAGATCGACGAGGAGCGCGAGCAGTTCACCGCCTACCTGTCCAGCTTCGCCGGGGAGGTGCACTGATGGAGACCGTGACCATCGGCAAGGCGCTCAACCTCGGGCTGCGCCGGGCGCTGGAGGACGACCCGAAGGTGATCCTCATGGGCGAGGACATCGGCCGGCTCGGCGGCGTCTTCCGGATCACCGATGGGCTGCAGAAGGACTTCGGCGACGACCGGGTCATCGACACCCCGCTGGCCGAGTCCGGCATCGTGGGTACCGCGGTCGGGCTGTGCCTGCGTGGGTACCGGCCGGTACTGGAGATCCAGTTCGACGGGTTCGTCTACCCGGCCTACGACCAGATCGTGTCCCAGGTCGCCAAGATGCACTACCGTTCCCGCGGCCTGCCGATCGTGATCCGGATCCCGTTCGGCGGCGGCATCGGCGCGGTCGAGCACCACTCGGAGTCGCCGGAGGCGTACTTCTCGCACACGGCCGGGCTCAAGGTCGTCGTGTGCGCCAACCCGAACGACGCGTACTGGATGATCCAGCAGGCGATCGCCTCCGACGATCCGATCATCTTCTTCGAGCCCAAGCGCCGGTACTGGGAGAAGGGCCCGGTCGACACCGACGCCGAGCCGTACCCGCTGCACGCCGCCCGGGTCGCGCGTCCCGGTACCGACGCCACGGTGGTCGCCTACGGGCCGATGGTGCGCACCGCGCTGGACGCCGCGACGGCTGCCGCCGAGGAGGGCCGCGAGCTGGAGGTCATCGACCTGCGCTCGATCTCGCCGCTGGACATGGCGCCGGTGTACGAGTCGGTGCGCAAGACGGGTCGGCTGGTCGTGGTGCACGAGGCGCCGTCCAACGTCGGGGTCGGCGCGGAGATCGCCGCCCGGGTCACCGAGCAGTGCTTCTACTCGCTGGAGGCGCCGGTACTGCGGGTGTGCGGGTTCAACGTGCCGTACCCGGCCGCCCGCGTCGAGGAGGACTTCCTGCCCGACCTGGACCGGGTGCTGGACGCCGTCGACCGGAGCTTCGGATGGTGAGCGCCGTGTCGAAGGTCAAGGAGTTCCCGCTGCCCGACCTCGGTGAAGGGCTCACCGAAGGGGAGATCCTGCGCTGGCTGGTACAGGTCGGCGACACCATCGAGCTGAACCAGCCGATCGTCGAGGTGGAGACCGCCAAGGCCGCGGTCGAGATCCCCGCGAAATGGGCCGGGAAGGTCACCGAGATCTTCCAGCCGGAGGGTACGACGGTCGAGGTGGGTACCCCGATCATCGCGATCGACACCGAGCCCGGGGCGCAGACCGCGCCGTCGGCTGCTTCCCTGGCCGCCGTCGAGGTGGCCCCCGCGGAGGGCATGGTGGAACCGGGCCTGATCGGCGGGCCGGCACCGGGCGGGCGGACCGCGGTACTCGTCGGGTATGGACCGCGCACGACCGCGGCCAAGCGCCGGCCCCGGGGAGCCCCACTCGCGGCTGCCCCGGTCGCCCCGGCCACCCCGGTCGCGCCGGCCGCCCCGGAGCCGGAGCCGAACGGCGTCGGGAAGGCGCTGGCCAAGCCGCCGGTCCGCAAGCTCGCCCGGGACCTGGGCGTGGACCTGACCCGGCTGGTCGGCTCCGGCCCGCAGGGCTCGATCACCCGGGCCGACGTGGAGGCCGCGACCGCGCCGGCGCCCGTCACGGGCGACCGCGAGCAGCGGGTCCCGGTCAAGGGTGTGCGCAAGCTGACCGCGGAGAACATGGTGGCGAGCGCGTTCACCGCGCCGCACGTGTCGGTGTTCCTCACCGTGGACGTCACCCGCTCGGTCCGGGCCCTGGAGCGGCTGCGGGCGCTGCCCGAGTGGCGCGAGGTGCGGGTGTCTCCGCTGCTGCTCGCGGCGAAGGCGGCACTGCTGGCGATCCGGCGGTACCCGCTGGCGAACTCGACCTGGGCCGGCGAAGAGATCGTGGTCAAGGAATACGTCAACCTGGGCATCGCGGCGGCCACCGAGCGCGGGCTGATCGTGCCGAACATCAAGGACGCCGACCGGATGTCGCTGCGCGAGCTGGCCGACGCGATGACCGCGCTGGTGCAGACCGCGAAGGCCGGCCGGACCGCGCCGACGGACATGTCCGGGGGTACCTTCACGATCACCAACGTCGGGGTGTTCGGCGTGGACACCGGTACCCCGATCCTGCCGCCGGGCGAGGCCGCCATCCTCTGCTTCGGGGCGATCCGGGAGCAGCCGTGGGTGCACAAGGACAGGGTGAAGGTACGCCACGTCACCACGCTGGGGATGTCCTTCGACCACCGGATCATCGACGGCGAACTGGGTTCCCGGTTCCTCCGTGACGTCGGCGCGTTCCTCGCCGATCCCGAGACCACGCTGCTGGCCTCGTGCTGAGCGCTCCGGGTCCGGGATTCCCGGGCCCGGAACTCAGGCCCTCCCATGATGGCCCGGGACGGGTACTGTCACTACCGGCCGGTGCCACCGGAGTTCCGTGCGCAGGAGGAGGCTACAGAGATGTCCCAGGGCCCGTACCCGCCCGGCTACGACCCGGCTGACGGTCCCCAGCCGCCGCGGCGCCAGCCCGGCGACGGGTACCCGGAGCCCAGCCGCGGAGCGGCCCGGGCACCGCAGCCGGACTGGGCCGCGCAGCAGCGTCCGGAAGGCGGGTCGACCTCCAACTACCCCGCGCCCGGGTACGCCGGCCCGGAGTCGCCCAACGATCCGCACAACCAGTACCGTCGCCCGTCCTACGACGGCGACCCGGGCGGCGGCCAGCCCGGCGGCGGGTTCGGCCAGCCGGGCGGCGGCTACGGCGGCGGCCAGCCCGGCGGCTACGGTGCCGCTCCGCCGTACCCGCAGCAGCCCGGCCAGTACGGCGGCGACCCCGGCCAGTACGGTGCCGAGCCGGGCCGGTACGGGGATCCGACGCAGTACCACGACCCGACCCAGTACGGTGAGCGCGGCCCGGAGGCCGGGCGGTTCGGCTCGCTGCGGTACGAGGAGGGGCCGGGCGGTGCGCCGCCGGAGCGGAAGAGCCGGCGCGGGCTGATCATCGGCGTGGTCGTGGCCGTCGTCGCCGTGCTGGTCCTGGGTGCGGTCGGGTTCTTCTTCCTGGTGTCCTCGAACAGCGGCAGCAACTTCGCGGTGAACTCCTGCGTGCGCCGCTCCGGAGACAAGGCGGAGAGCGTGACCTGCTCGACGTCCGGGTCGTTCAAGATCGTGTCGAAGGTCGGCTCGCCCAGCCAGTGCCCGGACCAGCAGCAGCCCTATGTCGTGCTCCAGGAGAAGGGCAAGTCCGACCAGGTGCTGTGCCTGAAGCCCGCGAAGTAGGCGGGCTCCCGGCGGCGCCGGCCCGGTGTCCGGATGCTGTGGGAGACTCGGGTTGTTCGACGCCATCGAGCGGTTCCTGAGGTGAGCAGCGGTGACAGCAGCGCCCCTTGAGCATGTCGGGCCCTGGAACGAAGAGGACTACTTCGAGCTGGGGCAGACCACTGACCGCATCGAGCTGTTGGACGGGAGTCTGATCGTGAGCCCGGCGCCGTCCGGACCGCACCAGCAGGTGGCCCGCCGCCTGACCAACGCCTTGAAGCAGGCGGCGGACCGGGTCGTCACGATGCAGCTGTACGCCCTGGCCGGCATCCGGTGGTACCTCCTTGCCCAGGTCGAGCCCGTCGAACTGCGCCTTTTCCGGCTCGACGGTCGCTACTACGTCGAGCACGCGGTGGCGGCGAAGGGGGAAGCCCTACGGCTCACCGAGCCGTTCCCGGCTGCGCTGGATACCACGTTGCTCACGAGGTAGTCGGATGTCGTCGGGCTCCACGGTCCGGGTACGCGCTCCGGAACTGCGCGGTCGCGGCTGGCTGAACACCGGCGGCCGGTCGCTGTCCCTGGCCGACCTGCGCGGCCGGATCGTACTGCTCGACTTCTGGACCTTCTGCTGCATCAACTGCCTGCACGTGCTCGACGAGCTGCGGCCGGTCGAGGAGCGGTACGCCGACGTGCTGGTGGTGATCGGGGTGCACTCGCCGAAGTTCGAGCACGAGAAGGATCCGGACGCGCTGGCCGCCGCGGTGCAACGGTACGGCGTGCGGCACCCGGTACTCGACGATCCGCGGATGGAGACGTGGGACCGGTACGCCGCCCGGGCCTGGCCGACGCTGTGCGTCGTCGACCCGGAGGGGTACCTGGTCGCCACGATGGCCGGTGAGGGCCATGCGGCCGGGTTGATGGCGCTGCTCGACGAGCTGGTCGAGGAGCACGGCGCGAAGGGCACCCTGCACCGCGGTACCGGCCCGTACGTGCCGCCTCCGGTACCCGCCGGTGACCTGCACTTCCCCGGCAAGGCGATCGTCTCGCCGGCCGGTTTCCTGGTCTCCTCCTCGGCCGGGCACCAGCTCGTCGAGCTGGAACCCGACGGGGTGAGCGTGGTGCGGCGGATCGGTTCGGGCCGGCCGGGCCGGGCGGACGGGGCCGCCGACGTCGCCGAGTTCAACGAGCCGCAGGGGCTGTGCCTGCTGCCGCCGCACGTCGCCGAGATCGCCGGGTACGACCTGGTCGTCGCGGACACGGTGAACCACCTGCTGCGCGGGGTACGGCTGGGCGACGGCGAGGTGGTCACCGTCGCCGGCAGCGGCCGGCCGTGGCGCTCGGCCACCCGGGACGGGCACGCGCACGACGCGAAGGCCGCCGACCTGTCCTCGCCGTGGGACCTGGCGTGGTACGACGACCGGCTGATCGTCGCGATGGCCGGCATCCACCAGCTGTGGTGGTTCGATCCGGTCAAGCGGACGGTCGGCGGCTACGCCGGTACCACGGTCGAGGCGCTGCGCGACGGCCCGCTAGCCGATGCCTGGCTGGCGCAACCGTCCGGCCTGTCCGCACGGGGCGAGCGGCTGTGGGTGGTGGACAGCGAGTCCTCGGCGCTGCGCTTCGTCGCCGACGGGGCGATCCACACCGCCGCCGGGCAGGGGCTGTTCGACTTCGGGTACGTGGACGGGCCGGCGACCGAGGCGCTGTTCCAGCACCCGCTCGGCGTGCTGGCGCTGCCGGACGGCGCGGTACTGGTGGCGGACACGTACAACGGCGCGGTACGCCGGTACGCCGACGGCGCGGTGAGCACCGTCGCGGCCGGGCTCGCCGAACCGAGCGACCTGGTGCTCACCCCGGACGGCGACGTGATCGTGGTGGAGTCCGCGGCGCACCGGCTGTCCCGCCTGCCCCCCGGCGCCGCGACCGCAGCGGTGGCGGCAGCGGTGGCGCCCGGCGCGGAGCCTCCCCACGAGCGGTACCGCACCGAGCGCCCGGTCACCGACATCGCACCCGGCGAGCTGCCCCTCGACGTGGTCTTCACCCTGCCGCCCGGCCAGAAGCTGGACGACTCGTTCGGGGTACCGGTCCGGCTGGAGGTCTCCGCCTCGCCGCCGGAGCTGCTCGTCGAGGGCGCCGGGGTCGGCACCGAACTGACCCGTACCCTGCGCGTGACGGCGGGGATCACCGAGGGCGTGATCCAGGTCACCGCCCAGGCCGCCACGTGTGACGCCGAGGCCGAGTTCGCCGCCTGCCACCTGACCCGCCAGGACTGGGGCGTACCGGTGCGGGTCACGCCCGATGGCGCGCGCCGGCTATCCCTGGTCCTGCGCGGCTGAGCCCGTTCGCGCCGTACCCGCCGGGCCCGCCCCGGCCGTACCCGCCGCCGCCCGGCGTCTCGATCACCAGCACGTCGCCGGGCTGTACCTCGACCGAGTCACATCCGCCCAGATGCACCACGGTGCCGTCGCGCCGCTCGACCCGGTTCGCGCCGAGCGAGCCGGGCGACCCGCCCGCCATGCCGTAGGGCGGTACCCGCCGGTGCCCGGACAGCGTGCTCACCGTCATCGGTTCCTGGAACCGGATCCGCCGCACCGCACCGTCGCCGCCCGGCCAGCGTCCGGTACCCCCGCTGCCGCGCCGGATGGCGAACTCCTCCAGCCGTACCGGGAAGCGCCACTCCAGCACCTCCGGATCGGTCAGCCGGGAGTTGGTCATGTGCGTCTGCACCACGGCCGCCCCGGCGAAGCCGTCACCCGCGCCGGAGCCGGAACCGACCGTCTCGTAGTACTGGTGCCGGTCGTTGCCGAAGGTCACGTTGTTCATCGTCCCGGAGCCCTCGGCCTGGATGCCCAGCGCCGCGTACAGCGCACCGGTGATCGCCTGCGAGGTCTCGACGTTGCCGGCGACGACGGCGGCGGGGTACACCGGGGCGAGCATCGAGCCGGGCGGTACCACGATCCGCAGCGGCCGCAGGCACCCGTCGTTGAGCGGGATGTCGTCGGCGACCAGGGTCCGGAAGACGTACAGCACCGCCGCGGTGACCACCGACGTCGGCGCGTTGAAGTTGGTGTCCAGCTGCGCCGACGAGCCGGTGAAGTCGATCGTGGCGGTGCGGGCGGCCCGGTCGACGGAGACCCGCACCGCGATCACCGCACCCGAGTCCAGTTCGTAGCGGTAGGAGCCGGAACCCAGCGCGCCGATCACCCGGCGCACCGCGTCCTCCGCGTTGTCCTGCACGTGCCGCATGTACGCCTGCACCACGTCGAGGCCGAAGTGCCCGATCATCCGGCCGACCTCCTCGACGCCCTTGGCGTTCGCGGCGACCTGGGCGCGCAGGTCGGCGAGGTTGGTCGCCGGGTTCCGCGACGGGTACCGCGCACCGGCCAGCAGCGCCTGCGTCTCCTCCTCGCGGAACCGCCCGTCGGCCACGAGCAGCCAGTTGTCGAACAGCACGCCCTCCTCGTGCAGGTCGCGGCTGCTGGCCGGCATCGAGCCGGGGGTGATCCCGCCGATCTCCGCGTGGTGGCCGCGGGAGGCGACGTGGAACAGGATCTCGCCGCCGGTACCGAACACCGGGGTGACGACGGTGACGTCGGGCAGGTGGGTGCCGCCGTGGTACGGGTCGTTGATCGCGTAGACGTCGCCCGGCCGCAGGTCGCCGGCCCGCCGCCGGATCACCTCCTTGACGCTCGCGCCCATCGAACCGAGGTGCACCGGCATGTGCGGCGCGTTGGCGATCAGGTTGCCGTCCGGGTCGAACAGCGCGCAGGAGAAGTCCAGCCGCTCCCGGATGTTGACCGACTGCGCGGTGGCCTCCAGCCGCGCGCCCATCTGCTCGGCGATCGACATGAACAGGTTGTTGAAGATCTCCAACAGGACCGGATCGACGCGGGTGGTCGCCCCCGCGTCGTCGGCGCGCGGCCGCGCCCGCTCCAGCAGCAGGTGTCCGTACCCGGTGACCGCGGCCCGCCACCCGTCGTCCACCACGGTCGTGGCGTTCGCCTCGGCGACGATCGCCGGTCCGTCGACGGTGTCGCCCGGCCGCAGCCCGTCCCGCTGGTACAGGGGTACCGGACGCCACCCGCCCCCGGTGTACATCCGCACCTCGACCGGCTCGACCGGCTCGCCGGCGGCGTAGGTCAACTCCGGCTGCTCGGTCCGGCCGGTCGCCTCGACCGTGACCGCTTCGGCGATCAGCGGCCGGTCCATGAGGAACGAGTACGTCCGGCGGTAGGTCTCGGCGAACTCGGCGAGCATCGCGTCCAGGTCGGCCAGCGCCACCGGTACCGCCGTGTCGGTGCCGTCGTAGTGGAGCTGCACCTGGACGCTGACGGTGATCGCCTCGTCGGGTACCTCCTCCTCGGCAAGCTCGGCCCGCGCGGCGGCGGACAGCGCGTCGGCGACCTCGACCAGCCGCGGCACCGCGGTTTCGTCCAGCCGCACCTCCACCGACTGCTCGCGCATGGCGGTGGTGTCGGCGAGGCCGATGCCGAGCGCGGACAGTACCCCGGCCATCGGCGGGACGAGCACCGACCGGATGCCCAGCGAGTCGGCGACCGCGCAGGCGTGCTGGCCGCCCGCGCCGCCGAAGGTGGTCAGGGCGTACCCGGTGACGTCGTGCCCCTTCTGCACCGAGATCCGCTTGACCGCGTTGGCCATGTTGGCCACGGCGATGCGCAGGTACCCCTCGGCGACCTCCTCCGGGCCGCGGCCGTCGCCGATCCGCGCGGCCAGGTCGGCGAACCGCGCGCGGACGACGTCGGCGTCCAGCGGCTGGTCGCCGTCCGGCCCGAACACCCGCGGGAAGTACTCCGGCTGGATGCGGCCGAGCATCACGTTGGCGTCGGTGACGGCGAGCGGGCCGCCGCCCCGGTAGCAGGCCGGGCCGGGGTCGGCACCGGCCGAGTCCGGGCCGACCCGGTACCGGGCGCCGTCGAAGTGCAGGATCGAACCGCCGCCGGCCGCGACGGTGTGGATGTCGATCATCGGCGCGCGCAGCCGCACGCCGGCCACCTGGGTGTGGAAGACCCGCTCGTACCCCCCGGCGTAGTGCGAGACGTCGGTCGAGGTGCCGCCCATGTCGAAGCCGATGACGTGGTCGAAGCCGGCGAGCTGCGACATCCGTACCATGCCGACGATGCCGCCGGCCGGGCCGGACAGGATCGCGTCCTTGCCGCGGAAGTGCCCGGCCTCGGCCAGGCCGCCGTTGGACTGCATGAACATCAGCCGGACACCGGGCAGCTGCCGGGCGATCCCGTCGACGTAGCGGCGCAGCACCGGGGACAGGTACGCGTCGACGACCGTGGTGTCACCGCGGGGTACCAGCTTCATCAGCGGGCTGACCTCGCTGCCGCAGGAGACCTGCGCGAAGCCGAGCTGCTCGGCCACCTTGCCGGCGGCGCGCTCGTGCTCCGGGTACAGGTGGCTGTGCAGGCAGGCGACGGCGACCGAGCCCGCCCCGGCGTCCCGGGCGGCCCGCAGGTGCGTGGCCAGCGCGTCGAGATCGGGCGACCGCAGGACGGTGCCGTCCGCGGCGACCCGCTCGTCCAGCTCGATCACCCGCTCGTAGAGCATCTCCGGCAGCACGATGTGCCGGTCGAAGATGCGCGGCCGGTTCTGGTACCCGATCCGCAGCGCGTCACCGAAGCCCTTCGTGATGACCAGTACCGTCCGCTCGCCCTTGCGTTCCAGCAGCGCGTTGGTCGCCACCGTGGTACCCATCCGGACCGCTTCGACGCGGCTTTCCGCCGGCCCGCCGTCCAGCAGCGCGCGGATACCGGCGACGGCGGCGTCGCGGTACCGGGCCGGGTTCTCCGACAGCAGCTTGTGCGTGACCAGCCGGCCGTCCGGCGTCCGCGCGACGATGTCGGTGAAGGTACCGCCGCGGTCGATCCAGAACTGCCAGCCCCGCATCGCGACGCCCGTCAGGGTGCGCGGCGGACCGCGATCAGCGCCACGTCGTCGGTGGCCGGCTTCTCGTGCAGTACCCGCATCGCCTGCACGCACAGGTCGTCGGCGGTACCGGCGCCGACCGCGGCGAGCAGCTCGACGAGGCCGTCGCGCAGCGGCCGGTCGCGGCGCTCGATGAGCCCGTCGGTGTAGAACAGCGCCGCGTCCGGTACCGGGATGGTGATCGTCCGGCGGGGCGTTTCGTGGTAGGCGCCGAGGGGAAGGTCGGCCGGTGCCACCAGCAGCCGGCCGTTGCCGTCGGCGTCCAGCAGTACCGGCGGCAGGTGCCCGGCCAGCGACACGGTCAACGTGGTGCGCGCGGGATCGATCACGGCGTAGGCGGCGGTCGCCATCGCGTCGGGCTCGAAGAACTGGATCTTGTTGTCCAGCCGGGTCAGCACGTCGGCCGGGTCGTTCGTCTCCAGCGCGTAGGCGCGCAGCGCGCTGCGGATGCGGCCCATCACGACCGCGGCGCGCAGCCCGCTGCCGGCCACGTCACCGATCACCACGCCGACATACCCGCTGGGCAGCGCGAACACGTCGTACCAGTCGCCGCCGACCCCGACCTCGGCACCGGGCAGGTACCGGGCCGCGATGTCGAAGCCGGCCACGACCGGCGGCCGGGCCGGCAGGAGGCTGCGCTGGAGGGCGACGGTGGTCTGGCGTTCCAGCGCGAAGATGCGCGCCTGGGCGGCCAGGCCGGCCCGGTCGGCGACCAGGCGCAGCAGCTCGATGTCGCCGCCGGTGAACCGGCGCGGGCTGCGGCTGCCGACGTGCAGCACGCCGAGTACCCGGCCGGACGCGGTGATCGGTACCCCGGCCAGGACGGCGAGGTGCGCGTCGATGAGGAGCTGGTTGACCACGGTGGTGCGGTCCACCTGGTCGATGACCAGCGGCTGCGCGGTGGCCGCGATCCGGCCCGCGAAGCCGTACCCGACCGGCACCCGGATACCCTGGCGGACCTCCTCTTCCAGGCCGCTGGCCGCGGTCGCGACCAGTTCCCGACCGGAGGCGTCGAGCAGCAGGATCGCCGCCGTGTCGGTGCCCATCAGCTCGCGGGTACGCGACGCCAGCTCGGTGAGCAGCTCGTCGACGTCCAGTTGGGCCAGGGCGGCATCGGTCATGGCGAGCAGCCGGCGCAGCCGCTCGTCATCCTCTTCGGTGACGAATCCGGTCACGGTCATGGGGTGGTCGGCTGGTTGTGGCCGGGGTCGCCGACGAGGTGCGCCCACACGCCGGTAATCTCCAGTACCTGGCGGGTGATGCCGTGCGCGTCGACCACCCGGTATGCGACGCCCCGCGCGTCGGCGGCCCGCCGGCCGCGCAGCAGCAGCGCGATGCCGGAGGAGTCGAGGAAGTCGACGGCGGACAGGTCGATCAGCACCTCGGTGACGCCCTCGGCGTGGACCGCCCCGGTGATCGCGTTCTCCAGGTCGGCACCGGTGGACAGGTCGACCTCGCCGGAGACGGCGACGGTCATCAGGCTTCCGCTGCGCTGGTTGGACACCGACATCCGCACCGGGGCCGCCTCCTTCCGCCGAAATCGGCCCGCCATGAGACTCTAGCCGGCTTCGTGAGAAGCACAACGTTTCTACTGGCGAGTAACCTACGGTGCCGTAACCTTGGTGCCGTGACGACAACCCCGACCCCGCTGCGCCCGATCGACCTGGGTAAGCCCAGGATGCGCGGCTGGCTGCACGCCTACGCGTTCTTCGTCGCCGTGGTGGCCGGCGCGGTGCTCACCACGCTGGCGGCGACCCTGGTACCCGGTACGGCACCGGCCGTGTCGTGCGCCGTCTACAGCGTGACGGTGTGCGCGCTGTTCGGCACGAGCGCGCTGTACCACCGCCGGGTCTGGTCGCCGCGCTGGTACCTCGTCATGCGCCGGCTCGACCATTCGATGATCTTCGTGTTCATCGCGGGTACCTACACGCCGTTCTCGGTACTGCTGCTGCGCCGCGGGGTGGCCACGACGATCCTCGCCATCGTCTGGGGCGGCGCGGTGCTCGGCGTCGGCCTCAAGCTGATCTATCCGCACGCACCCCGCTGGGTCGGCGCACCGCTGTACGTGGCGCTGGGCTGGGTGGCGATCCCGGTACTGCCGCAGCTGCTCGCCCGCGGCGGGCTGGCCGCGCTGGTGCTGCTGCTGGCCGGTGGCGTCTTCTACACGCTCGGCGCGGTCTGCTACGCGCTGCGCCGGCCGCGCGGCTGGCCGGGTACCTTCGGCCACCACGAGTTCTTCCACGCCTGCACCCTGGTCGCGGCGCTGTGCCACCACGTCGCCGTCTACCTGGCGCTGTTCGCCTGACGCGCGAAAGGGCGCCCTTCGGCGGGCGCCCTTCTGCTCCGGTTCAGTAGTCCGTGTCCCGGGGCTGGTACTCCACCCGCCGCTTCTCGTCGACGACCCGGTCGGCGGTGTCGACGTTGGGGCGGGCGACGACGGTACGGCGGCGGTTGCTCCAGAACCACAGGGTGAGCAGCAGGCCGACCACTCCGGCGAGCATCAGAACGTAGCCCACGACATTGAGACTGAGCCAGCCCACCGAGACGTGTACGGCGAACGCGAGGATCGCGCCGACCGCGATGAGGAAGATACTTCCACCGATACCCACGGTGTCCTCCCAATGGTCACAAGTGCGGGACGACATGAGTGGTACCCCGTCCCACCGGCCACTAATCGGGCAGGCTATGCGCATGAGCCAGCGGTCCCTGGTGATTCTGCGGCACGCCAAGGCGGAACGGCCGGCCGGCATGGCCGACAGCGACCGGCCACTGACTCAGCGTGGGCATGCCGACGCGGCCGCCGCGGGTGCCTGGCTCGCAGCCCGTGGATACCGCCCTGACCTGGTGCTCTGCTCGCCGTCGAAGCGCACCCGGCAGACCTGGCGCGGGGTGTCGGTGGCGCTGGCCGGCGGGCCCGAGCCGGAGGTGCGCTTCGAGTCCGAGCTGTACTACGGCGGGGTCGAGGACGCCCTGGAGCTGATCCGGCAGGCGCCGCCGGAGGCGGGCTCGGTGCTGCTGGTCGGGCACAATCCGGCCGTGTCGACGCTGTCCGCGCTGCTGGACAGCCCCGCCGGCCGGGACGGCGACGGGCTGCGCACCTGCGGGATCGCGGTACACCGGCGCGACGGCGACTGGGCGGACTTCGACTCCGGCACCGAGGGGGTGCAAGCGTCCAAGATCTCGGAGACCAGGCGCAACCAGCACCCGGCGGCATCGCCCTGACCAGGCAACCCGCAAGATCTACACGCTTCCCCCGCCGACCTGGGGAAGCTGCCGATCCAAAAACTCCGAAAGTCGAGTACCCCTTGCAGGGGTGCAGACGTCCAAGATCTCCCTAACCGCGGCGCCCGGCCCCGGCCCGGCCGTCCGCCCGCGGCGTCCGTCCCGGTGCCCGCCCCGGTGCCCGCCGCGCGCCGGGAGCGCCGGTCAGCCCTGCGGGCCGGCCGGCAGCTCGGCGTCCGGCGGCTCCGGCGGTACCGGGCCGGTCGGGTGGTGCATGAGCTGGGTCTCCTCGACCAGGGTCAGGTGGTGCCGGGCGCGCCGCTGCTGCCAGAACCACACGGTCAGGGCGAGGACGGTCGCGCCGGACAGCATCAGGATCCACCCGACCACGTGCACGTCGAGCCAGGAGAAGTTGGCGCGTACCGCGAAGGCCAGGATCGCACCGATCGCGACCAGGAAGATGCCGCCGCCGATACCCATACCAACCAGGCTAACCCGGTCAGAACGCCTCTTCGGGTACCTCCATCAGATCCAGCGTGGTCGACTCGACGATCCGCCGGTCGGCGCCGATCCGCGGCAGCACCTCGTGCGCGAAGAACCGGGCCGCCGCCACCTTGCCCTCGTAGAACGACTCGTCGGCGGCGGACACCGGCTGCGCCAGCGCGCGCAGTGCCACGTCGGCCTGCTTCTGCAGCAGCCAGCCGACGATCAGGTCGCCGAGGGCGAGCAGTACCCGTCGCGAGTTGAGCCCGATCTTGTACAGCTCGCGCGGTTCACCGCCCTGCGCCGCCATCAGCCAGCCGGTCATCGTGGCCAGCATCTGCTGCACCTCGCCCAGCGCCTTCGCCAGCGCCAGCCGCTCGTCCTTGAGCTGCCCGTTGCCGGCCTCGCTGTCGAGGAACTCCTGGATCTCGGTCGCGAGCGCGGTCAGCGCCCGGCCCCGGTCCCGTACGATCTTGCGGAACACCAGGTCGAGCGACTGGATCGCGGTCGTCCCCTCGTACAGCGTGTCGATCTTCGAATCCCGCACGTACTGCTCGATCGGGTAGTCCTGCAGGAACCCGGACCCGCCGAAGGTCTGCAGCGACTCGTGCCCGAGCAGCTCGTACGCCCGCTCCGAGCCGACCCCCTTGACCAGCGGCAGCAGCAGGTCGTTGACCCGGCCGGCGAGGTCGCGGACCACCGCGTCGTCGGTCGTCGCCGCCCGGTCCTGCCAGGACGCGGTGTAGGCGACCAGCGCGCGCAGCCCCTCGGCGTACGACTTCTGCAGCATCAGCGACCGGCGCACGTCCGGGTGGTGGGTGATGGTCACCCGCGGCGCCGTCTTGTCGGACATCCGCAGCAGGTCGGCGCCCTGCACCCGGTCCTTGGCGTAGGTCAGCGCGTTCAGGTAGCCGGTGGACAGGGTCGCGATGGCCTTGGTACCCACCATCATCCGCGCGCACTCGATGACCATGAACATCTGCCGGATGCCGTCGTGCACCCCGCCGAGCAGCCAGCCCTGCGCCGGTACCCCGTGCCCACCGAAGGTCAGCTCGCAGGTCGTGGAGACCTTGAGGCCCATCTTGTGCTCGACGTTGGTGGCGAACACGCCGTTGCGCTCGCCCAGCTCACCGGTCTGCCCGTCGAAGTGGTACTTCGGCACGACGAACAGCGACAACCCCTTGGTACCCGGACCGCCCGCCCCCGGTGTATCCACCGGCCGGGCCAGCACGTAGTGGATGATGTTGCCGCTCAGGTCGTGCTCGCCGCTGGTGATGAACCGCTTGACACCCTCGATGTGCCAGGAGCCGTCCGGCTGGGGTACCGCGCGGGTGCGCCCGGCGCCCACGTCCGACCCGGCGTCCGGCTCGGTGAGCACCATGGTCGCCGCCCAGCGCTTGGCGACCACGATCTTTGCCCACTCCTTCTGCTCCGGGGTGCCCATCTCCCACAGGGTGTGCGCGAACGAGGGGCCGGAGGCGTACATCCAGACCGGCGCGTTGGCGCCGAGCACCAGCTCGGCCAGCGACCACCAGAAGATCCGGGGCGCCGGGGTGCCGTCCAGCTCCGCGGGCAGGTCCAGCCGCCAGAACTCGCTGTCCATGAAGGCCTGGTACGAGCGGCGGACCGCCTCGGGGATGGTGACGCTGTGCGTCCGCGGGTCGAAGACGGGCGGGTTGCGGTCGCCCTCGGTGTAGCTGGCGGCGAGGTCCTCGCGGGCCAGCCGGTCGACCTCCGCCAGGATGCTGCGCGCCGACTCGGCGTCCAGATCGGGGAAGGCCGCGCTGCCCAGCACCCGATCCGCGCCGAACACTTCGAACAGGTTGAAGTACAGGTCCCGCAGGTTGCTCCGGTAGTGACTCATCGCGTCCCCCGTCAGTCGGCGGCTCAGTTACTCAAGAGTAACCACCACTGTATTACCCACGGGTAACGTCAACAAGTCACGAGTCAGGTATCCGTACCAACCTCCCAGCTCGGGCCGGCTGCGGCGGTGGCCGGCTGGGCACCGGCGTACTCCATCAGGACCAGCGCGATGTCGTCGTCGAGCCGGCCGTGCACCCACTCCAGCAGCGCGCTCTCCAGGGACGCCAGGCCGTCGCCGACGGTACCGTGGCCGAGCAGCCGCCAGGCCCGCTCGGCGGTGGGGAAGAACTCACCGTCCCGGCGCGCCTCGGCCAGGCCGTCGGTGAACAGCAGCAGCCGGTCGCCGGGTTCCAGCCGCTCCACCCGCGGGCGTACCACCGGCATGAACCCCAGCGGCGGCGCGCTCGCCGGCGGCTCCAGCGGGATCACCTCACCGCGGCGCAGCAACAGGGGGGGCGGGTGGCCGCAGTTCACGATGGTCAGCGTGCCGCCGCGCTCCTCGACCAGCGCCGCGGTGACGAAGTCCTCGTCGCCGACCGAGCGGGCGACGGCACGGTCCAGGTCGGCCACGATCGCGCGCAGGTCGGCCCGTTCGTAGGCAACGTGCCGGTACGAGCCGAGGACGATGCTCGCCAGCCGGACCGCGTCCAGCCCCTTGCCACGCACGTCACCGATGATCATCCGTACCCCGTACGGCGTGTCGAGCGCCTCGTACAGGTCGCCGCCGATGTCGGCCGCCACGCTCGCCGAGATGTACCGCCCGGCCACGGCCAGCGGACCGACCCGGGGACCGAGCGGCCGCAGCACCGCGGCCTGCGCGACCGAGGCCAGGCGGGACAGTTCCACCAGCCGCTCGGCCTGGCCGGCCCGGACGGTACCGGCGACGGCGGCGATCGCGGTGGCCGCCATGATGGCGCCGATCTGCACCGCGCTCGGCATGGTCAGCCCGTGCGGGTACGACCCGAAGGCGACGCCGAGGGCGGTGGCCACCCCGCCGACGATGAGCACCTCGCGCCACGCCGCGAACGTGGCGACCAGGAACGGCGCCGCCGCCAGCAGCCCGATGTAGTGCGGCTCACGGCCGTCGGCGATCTCGATCGCGGAGATGAGTGCGAGCAACACGAAAGCCGCGCCGAGTCCGGCGCGGGCCTCGGAACTCATCGGGCGGTAGTCGCCCGGCAGGCGCAGCTTCATGGGTACCGAATGACAAGCATGCCGGATAACCGGCCCGCGCCATACGTCCGGGGCCGAGATCCGCGCGAACGGACGAAAGCACGAGGTCCGGTCCTAGGACAGGACCTCGTACTTCACGGTGATCACACCGGAGCTCAGGCTGGCGATCGCGCCGAACGCGGCTGGCGTCAGGTCGAGGCACCGGCCGGCGACGAACGGGCCACGGTCGCGGATCACGACGACCACCGACTTCCCGTTGGCCGCGTTCGTCACCCTTACCCGCGTGCCGAACGGCAACGTCTTGTGCGCCGCGGTGTAGGCGTTGGGGTTCATCGGCGACCCGTCGGCGTTGGTGCCGCCGCTGTAGTAGGAGGCGCCGCAGGTACCGGAGCTGACGACGCTGCCACCCCCGGACGGCTGGCTCGGCGCGGCCTTCTTCGGCGGCGGCGCGGCCGGCTTGGTCGGCGACGGCGAGGCCGACGGCGACGGGTCCGGGTCCTCCCGCAGGCCGCTGCGGGAGGCGCGCTCGTCGCCGGCGCGGCCGGCCGAGGAGCTGGGTGCCGCGGTCATGCCGGCGGCGGACGGCTTGGGTGGCGCATCGGTCGCGGGACCGAGGCTCATCGCGGCGACCGAGGCGCCGAGAACCACCCCGGCGAGGGTCAGCGAGGCGATGAGCGGTACGTACCGGCGCGGCAGAAACTGGGCGATGTTGGCTATTTGGGTCGAGAAGCCGCGCGGTGCAGGCCGGGAGTCGGCGTGCTTACCGGACAAGGTCGAACCCTTCGTAGGCGACAGGCCGAAGGTGACGCTAGCGGCCGCCGTTCCTGATCCGTCAAGTCGATCACGCCGGTGTGTTGTAATTTGACCGTTATCTTTGGCCCATTCGGCCGATCCGGTGCCGACCCGGGGTGACGTCCGGTAGTCGTCCCGGGAGGTCCCCGCTCCGGAGCGCCGCCGGGCGGTAGCGTGCCGTCATGAGCGTGCTCGCGGTGACCGGTGCAACGGGGAACGTCGGTGGCCGGGTCGCGCGACTGCTGGCCGCGGCCGGGGTACCGCAACGGCTGGTGGTACGCGATGCCGGCCGGGCGCCGTCGCTCCCCGGTGCCACCGTTGTCACGTCGACCTACGGCGACGGCGCGGCGGCCCGGCGGGCGCTGGACGGCGTGGACACGCTGTTCATGGTCTCCGGAGCCGAGGCCGCCGACCGGGTCGACCAGCACCGCACGTTCATCGACGCGGCCGCCGCGGCCGGGGTCGCGCGGATCGTGTACCTGTCCTTCTACGGCGCGGCTGCCGACTCGACGTTCACGCTGGCCCGCGACCACTGGGTCACCGAGGAACACATCCGCGGTACCGGGCTGGCGCACGTCTTCGTCCGGGACAACATGTACCTCGACTTCTTCCCGTACATGGTGGACGGCGGGGTGATCCGCGGGCCGGCCGGCGACGGTCGGGTGGCGGCCGTCGCGCAGGACGACATCGGTGAGGTGGTCGCCGCGGTACTGCGGTCGCCGGGCGCGCACGACGGGCGCACGTACTCGCTGACCGGGCCGGAAGCCTTGACGCTGCACGAGATCGCCGCGGCGCTCGGTCCGCACGTGCGGTACGAGCCGCAGACCCTCGCGCAGGCGTACGCGTCGCGGGCGAAGTACGGCGCGCCGGACTGGCAGGTCGACGCCTGGGTCAGCACCTACACCGCGATCGCCGCCGGGGAACTGGCCGGGGTCACCGACACCGTCGAGCGCATCACCGGCCATCGCGCGCGGACGCTCGCCGAGGTGCTGCAGCGATGACCGCTCAAGAGTCGACCGGCGAACAGTGGCGGGCCTGGGGGCCGTACGTCGCCGAACGCGCGTGGGGCACGGTACGGGAGGACTACAGCGCGGACGGCAACGCGTGGGACTACCTCCCGCACGACCACGCCCGCTCCCGCGCGTACCGGTGGAGCGAGGACGGCCTGGCCGCCATCTGCGACGAGACGCAGACGTTCTGCCTCGGCCTCGCACTGTGGAACGGCAACGACCCGATCCTGAAGGAGCGCATCTTCGGCCTGTCCGGCCCGGAGGGCAACCACGGCGAGGACGCCAAGGAGTACTGGTGGTACCTCGACTCCACGCCGACGCACTCGTGGATGCGCTGGCGGTACCACTACCCGCAGGCGGCATTCCCTTATGCCGCACTGGTTTCCGAGAACGCCCGCCGCGGCAGGACCGAGCCCGAGTACGAACTCGTCGACACCGGGGTGTTCGCCGGGGACCGGTACTGGGCGGTGACCGTCGACTACGCCAAGGCCGGGCCGCAGGACATGTGCGTGGTCATCCGGGTCGGCAACCGCGGGCCGGCCGACGCGGTGCTGCACGTGCTGCCGACGCTGTGGTTCCGCAACACGTGGGCGTGGGCGCTGCCGAACCAGGACGCGGTACCGGTGATCCGCGACGCCGGTGGCCGGCTGCTGGCCGAACACCACCGGCTGGGTCGGCTGACGCTGGCCGGCGACGGGGCACCCGCGATGTTGTTCTGTGACAACGAAACCAACAGCGCGCGGCTGTTCGGGACACCCGGCCGGTCGGCGTACCCGAAGGACGGCGTCAACGACCACGTCGTGCACGGCGCGCCGACGGTCAACCCCGACCGCCAGGGGACGAAGGCGGCACTGCACTATGTCGTCGCGGTACCGGCGGGGCAGGAGCGGGAGATCCGGGTACGGCTGACTGCCGGCGACGTGCCGGCGCCCGACCTCGGCGCCGGCTTCAGCGCGGTGCTGGCCGAGCGGGAGCGCGAGGCCGACGGGTACTTCGCCGCGCTGGCCCCGGACGCCTCACCCGAGGCGGCGATGGTGCTGCGGCAGGCGGTCGCCGGGCTCATGTGGGGCAAGCAGTTCTTCAACTACGACGTGGACCGCTGGCTGGACGGCGACCCGGCCGGCCCGCCACCGCCCGCGCAGCGCACCTCCGGACGCAACAGCGACTGGCGGCACCTCAACAACCACGACGTCATCTCGATGCCCGACCCGTGGGAGTACCCGTGGTACGCCGCCTGGGACCTGGCGTTCCACTGCGTCGCCATCGCGCACGTCGACCCGGAGTTCGCCAAGCGGCAACTGGTGCTGATGCTGCGCGAGTGGTACATGCACCCCAACGGCCAGATCCCCGCCTACGAATGGGCTTTCGGCGACGTGAACCCGCCGGTGCACGCCTGGGCGGCGCTGCGCGTGTTCGACATCGACGGCCGGCGCGACCGGCTGTTCCTCGCCCGGGTCTTCCACAAGCTGCTGCTCAACTTCACCTGGTGGGTCAACCGCAAGGACGCCGACGGCAACAACGTCTTCCAGGGCGGCTTCCTGGGGCTGGACAACATCGGGCCGCTGGACCGCTCCACCGTTCCGCCGGGCCGGCTGGAGCAGAGCGACGGCACCGCCTGGATGGCGATGTACGCGCTGAACCTGCTGGAGATGGCGCTCGTCCTCGCCGAGGAGGACCCGACCTACGAGGACACCGCGACCAAGTTCTTCGAACACTTCGCGTACATCGCGGAAGCCATGCGGAACAAGGGTTTGTGGAACGAGCAGGACGGGTTCTTCTACGACGTGCTGGCCGCCGACGACGGCGGGCGGCTGCCGCTGCGGGTGCGGTCGATGGTCGGCCTGCTGCCGCTGGCGGCGACGACCACGCTGGGCGAGGCCACGCTGGCCCGGCTGCCGGACTTCGCCTCGCGTTTCCGGTGGTTCCTGTCGCACAAGCAGCGGTACCGGGACGTCGTGGGCGCCACCCGTACGCGCGACGGCCACCTGGGCCGGCTACTGTCCATTGTGGACGGAGACCAGCTCGTGCGCATCCTCGCGACGATGCTCGACGAGACGGAGTTCCTTTCCCCGTACGGGTTGCGCGCGCTGTCCCGCTGCCACCTCGACCATCCGTTCACCGTGGAACTGAACGGGGAGGCGCACACCGTCCGGTACGAGCCGGCGGAGTCGACCAGCGGACTGTTCGGTGGCAACTCCAACTGGCGCGGGCCGGTCTGGTTCCCGGTCAACCATCTGGTCATCGAGGCGCTGCGCCGGTACGCCCGGTTCTACGGCGAGGATCTGGTCGTGGAGTACCCGACGGGTTCGGGTACCAAGGTGACGCTCGGCGAGCTGGCCGACGACCTGTCGAGGCGACTGGTACGGCTGTTCCTCGACGACGGTGACGGACGCCGGCCGGTGTTCGGCGACGAGGAACTGTTCCAGGCGAACCCGGACTGGCACGACCTGCTGCCATTCCACGAGTACTTCCACGGCGATACCGGCCGCGGGTTGGGGGCGAGCCACCAGACCGGCTGGACCGGCCTGGTCGTCGACCTCATTCTCCGGACGGCAGGCTGAACCGCTCGGTGTCATCGAGCAGGGCGAGGAACCGCTCCCGGATCTCACGGTTGCGGGCAATCGTCACGACCGCTGTCCGGGCCGGCCATCCCCGGATCCAGCGCTGTGCGCCAAGGACGTCGAACAACCTGGGGAGGTCCTCGTCAAGCTGGGGGAACATCGCCGCGGTCACGAGTAGCGGCGAGTAATCGATCTTCTCGAGGCTGAGACCGGTCGGAAGCACCACCGCGACCGCGGACCGGACAACCTCGTACGGGGAGTCCGGGGCGACCTGGCCGAGGAGGTTGACGGCCAACTGGCGGGTGTTGGATGGAAGGTTCTCCTCCAGTCCGATGACGCCGATCGCGTCGAGAAGGGCGGGACCGAACGCTCCTCCGTACAGGAGAGTTCCGACGAGTTCCGCGTGCGTGTCCATCCCATTCCAAGGCGAGGCGTACGACGATTCCGGGTCGGCCGCGTAGCCGGCCAGCAATCGGCGCACCAGCGCCTGATCACCCAGCAAGCGTGCCTCGACGACATCCTCCCGACCCATGAGGAGTCCGTGCAGGAGGCCGGGAAACACCACGTCACCGGAGAGTCTCAGCGCCTCCAGCATCGCCCGCCACGACTGCCCGTCGAGCCCTGCCCGCCACATCCGGACCGTCGAGCGCCACGCCTCCAGTGCGGTGCTTCCGCCGGGCGCCACCGCGGTCAGCGGGGCGGCCCGCCAATCCAGGTGGACCCGGAGGAGGACGAGATTGGCGGTGTAGGCGGCCAGTTCCCGGACCGGATCCTGCGACCGCGGTCGGTATCCCGCGTAGAGGCCGGCGTCCGCGCGGTCCCGGACCTGGGCGAGCAGTTCGGTCAGCAGGTCGAGAAGCGCGGCTCGCTCCCCCTCGTCCAACGCCGCCGCGATCTGTTCCGCGAAGGTCAGGATCGGGTGCTGCACGGCGAGCGGGTAATGCGACAGGAGCGCGTGCAGGAGGTCGTCGTCGAGGCGATTGGCCGCGCGGGCACGGGCCCGCCCCGTCGGCACCGTCGACGCGATGTCGCCGAGCACCTCCAGGACGGTGGCCGCGACCAGGTACTCGCAGAAGGTGTTGTGCAGGAACTCGAACGTGCCCTGTCGGCTCAGGTGCCCCGGTACCTTGGCGCTCGCCGCGTGGATGAAGAAGAACTGGCCGATGACCCGGCGCGCGCCGCCCTCGGGCACGTTGGTGTGCAAGCTTTTCAGGTCCTCGTCGAGCTCCTGCTCCACCACGAACGTGCGGCCGCGGTTGAACATCGCCAGCGCCGCGATTCCCAGGTGCCACAACCGGTCCGCGATCTCCCGGTCGAGCTGGTCGGGCGGGATGTCCAGCCGGTTCTGGTCGATCTCGCGGCGGACGAAGTTGTCGAGCAGCCGGCGGTACAGCTCGGCGGAGGACAGCTGTTCGTCGCCGAGGCCGGGGCTGCGCGGATCGGCCGCGTACAGCGCGAGAAGCAGCAACAGCAACGGTTGCCGGGCAAGCTCGGGCAGGCGGTGCGTCGCCGGTACCTCCAGCGTCCGTACCTGACCGGCGGCCACCGCGTCGGCGTTGGCGCGGCGCCAGCTGGTCAGCCACTGCGCCACCTGCTCGTCGGTGAACTCGCTGAGCTTGACGACGAGGCAGCCCGGCGGTACCCACGTGCGCCCGGTGACCAGCGTGCGCGACGTGACCACCGCGGCCACCGGTGCACCCTGGCCGTCCTCGGCGTCCTGGAAGTCCATGACGTCGCGCAGGTAGTTGCGTCCGGTACCGGCGGTCTGGATCACCTCGTCGAGCCCGTCGAAGACCACCACGCGGACGATGTCGTGGCTCTCGTCGGCGAGCACGTCCCAGCGGACCCGGCCGTTGGTGAGGTCGTCGAGCGCCTCCTGCACCTGCCCCCGCACCTTGTCGTGCGCGGTGACGTCACGCAGCGGTACCCGCACCACGGTGTACCCGTCGACCGGCAGCCGGGCGGCGAGCACCTTGGTGAGCATGGACTTCCCGGCGCCGGGATCGCCGAGGATCAGCAACGGCCGGCGGCTGCTGACCGGCGCGGTGAAGTGAGCGGCGAGGAAGGCGTCCAGATCCTCGTGCTCCGGCCGGCCGGCCCACCACTCATCGTCGTCGATGCGCGTGTCGTCGCCCACCACGGCGTACCGGTACTGCGGCGTCACGTATCCCGACCCGACCGACGGGAAGCGCAGACCTTCGACGTAGCGCAGCACGTCGGCCGGGGCCAGCGGCTTGGCCAGCGCCGCCTGGTTGGCGCGACCGAGCCGTTCCCGTTGGCCACCGGGCTGCGGTGCCGAGCGGGCGAGCAGCTCCAGCAGCGCCGTCAACCGGGTCAGGCCCTCGCCCTGCGCGTCGAGCGCGGCGCGCAGGTCGCCACCGATCCCGCGCAGTGCGGTACGGGTGGCGGCCTGCTCGCCGAGCATCGCCCAGACGAAGAACTCCGGTACCTCGGCGGCCAGTTGCAGGTAGTGCGACTGGTACCGGCGCAGTGCGCGAGCGGTGATGTCGAAGGTCGCCTGCAGATCGATGCGCAGGTTCTCCCCGGCCGCCAGCCCGCCAAAGAAGTTCTGGCAGGTCAGTGCCATCCGGTTGTAGTAGAGCGACAGGGCTGCGAGGTTCTCCTCGAAGCCGCGGGCGGCCGACGGGATCGGCACCTCGGCGAAGCACAGGGTCTCCACGACCTCCTCGGTGGTCCGGCCGGTCAACAGTTGCACCTGTTCGGCACGGGTCAGGTCGAGATCCTTGTACCGCTCGCCGAGCTCCTCCCGTAGCGCCTCGAACAGTGCCGCCGCCACGATCGTGGTGTGCGCCGCCTGGAGCAGCTCGTGCCGTTCCCGGCCGGTGGTGCGCAGCAGCCGCGCGGTGCCGGCCCGTACCAACCGGTTCAGCAGGCCGATCGCCTCGTTCTTCTGGTCGACCGCGCCCCACAGGAACTGGGCCGCCTGCCTGCCGAGGTAGGCGGCCGGGCCGGCGGCGAGGATCAGACCGCCCAGCAGGGTATCCAGCGCCTTCACGGCGGACGACTCGTGCTTACCGAGGATCTTCAGGGCACCCTGGTACGTCAGGGCCGGCTCCTTGCGCACCGGTCGATCCTAGGCCGGACCGGCAAAACGGGCGGAGGACCGAACGGGGACGGTTTGATGACCGGTGCGGCGACGATGGGTACATGCGAAGGGTCGGTGTGGCCGCGGTACTCGTCGCGCTGCTGGCCGGCTGCGGTACCCACAACGGGGGCAGCAGCCCGACGACGGCCGCACCGGCCAGCGCGGCGGCGGGCAGTGCGGCGCCGGGGCCCGCACCGGCGGGCGACAGCAAGGCGTGGTGCGCGCGGTTCCACGGGGACCGCGTGTCCAACTCGCAACTGCTGGCCCAGACGTTCGTCCCGTCGATGACCCCGGACCAGGTCCATTCGTCGTTCGACAAACTGATCCAGGAGGAGCAGGCGCTGGCCGCCGTGGCCCCGGCCCAGCTCGCCGGCGACTACCGGGTGGTCATCGGTGATCTTCAGCAGGTACGGGCGGCGAGCGAGCAGGCCGGCTGGAGCCCGGACGCGGCGCGGGAGAAGCTCTTCGCGGTCATCATGACCGAGGGTCACGCTCAGGCGGTCGGCGACATCACCGCGTACGCGGACGACCACTGCGCCGGCGCCTGACGCACCGGGACGTGGCCGCCCGGCCCGGTCAGTCGGCGGCGTGGAACCCGGTACACAGCAGGTCGATGGTGGCCAGGCGCCCGTCCGGTCCGGGGTCGGCGACGAGGTGCTGCTCGATCAGGCGCCATCCGGCGGCGTCGCGCAGGCGCAGCCGGTACGCGACGACAAGGCGGCTGGCCACGGTACCCACGGATGACGACTCGACCCGCAGCTCGTCCGCGGCGCCGAACCACCCGGCGAACCGCGCCAGTGTCTCGTCGGCGCCGGTGTTGGCCTGCGGACCCCGCGGCACCAGCAACCGCAGGCGCACGTCCTCGGCGAGCGACCCGCGCAGCGCCGTCACAGCCAGCCGCGGGCCTTGGCCTGCAAGCCGGCCTGGAACCTCGAGTCGGCGCCAAGGCGACGCATGAGCTGCTGCATCTGGCGCTGCACGGTGCGCCTGCTCAGTCCCAGGCGCCGGGCCACCGCCTCGTCCGTCGTGCCGGCGGCGAGCAGGGCGAGGAGCTGCCGCTCCTGCTCGCTGGGAGCGTCGGTGACAGGTTCGGTGGGCTGCAGGGCGATGGCCGACCGCCAGACGATCTCGAACAGTTCCGCCAGGCCGTCGAGGAGCGCGGACGGGCGTACCACGAGCGCGGTCGGGGTGCAGCCCACCTCCTCCGGGGCCAGGATGATCAGGCCGGACTGGTTGTCGCCGATCAGCAGCTTGAACGGAACCCGCAGCATGACCCGGCCTTCTTCGCCCGCGGCACGCATGCCCTGGATATTCGCGATCCGGCCCGGTTGGTCGAGCGACGCCCGGTCGTAGAGGCAGCGCACCCGGACGCCGCCGACCAGCTGCTTGACCGCCACGCCGTGGTCCAGCCCCAGGCACGGCGGCTTCTCGAACATCCGCAGGTCGGCGCACGTCAGCCGTTCGAGATCGTAGATCTGCTGCCGTACCGTCGGCGCCCCGACCACGACATCGACGATGTCCCGCCGGCTGCCGGCGTCGCGGGAGAGCCGGAAGCGCTCGGCGATCTGGTACGCGGCCGTGCGGGCACGCTGCACCCGCTCCTCCTGGGCGGCGATGAGCGCGGCGAGGCCGACGCCCGGTTCGATCGCGGTGTAGCGGCGGGGCGTGCCGGGCAGGCGGGTCACCAGCCCGGCCGACTCGAGACCGCCGAGGATCTCGTGGACCTCATCCTCGGTGGTCTTCGCCAGCGGCGCGAGGTCGGCGGCCGTCAGGCCGGGCGCGTCGACGAGGGCGAGGTAGAGCATCTCCTCGGCGTCGCCGAGCTGAAATGCCTCCAGCACCTGGGTCACCTCCTCGGTTGACCTCGGTCGCCCCCTGGACCTTCGTGGCCGGTGGCGTCAAAGCGTCATGACGCACTGCCGCCAGGCCGGATCTATTTACCGTCGATTCCCGATCATGTCAGCATCCGGGCAGGTCAGGCAAGGGATCCCGGCGCGTATACGCGCGCGCGACGGGATCGACGGGTGCCATGACGCGCCGCTCCCCCACCTCTCCAACGAAGGAGCAAACCTCCCATGAAGCCCTGGTCCCCGTTCCCCGGTCGGAAACGAAAGCGCCGGATGGTCGCCGCCGCCTGCGCCGTCCTGCTCACGACCGGCATGACCGCCGGTACCGCGCAGGCCGGGCCGCCGAAGCCCACACCGCCCGGCACGGTCCGCTCGCCGATCGCCTCCGGCGCCGCCCCGGCGGGCAAGACCGGCGTGTTCGACTCCCGCCGCGAAGCGGGTACCCAACAGGCGCTGCGGCAGCGCGGCGCGGCGCGGGCGGCCGTGGCAGCACCGGCGCTGAAGTCGTTCCGTGCCGGCCTCGGGGTGGAGGGCGTCGTCGACCTCGACCCACTGACCGGCACGCCCCGGGTCGTGGGGCGGCTGGACGGGTTCCTGACCGATCCGAGCGCGGCCGCCCCCGCGGCGATCGCGACGGGCTATCTCAACCGGTACCCGGAGGTCTTCGGGCTGAGCGCCGCCGACGTGTCGCGGCTGAGCCTGCGCCGGGACTACGTCGACATCGCCGGCACCCACCACCTGAGCTTCGTCCAGAGCGTCGGCGGCGTACCGCTGTTCGGCAACGGCGTGCAGGCGCACGTGACCAAGGACGGTCGGCTGATCCAGATCAACGGATCTCCGGTGGCCGGCCTGCCCACCAGCCTGCCCGCCGTGAAGCTCACGCCGGACGCCGCACGCCGGGCCGCCCTGACCAACATCGCCGCTCCCGTACGGGACGCGAAGGCAGCCACCGCCGCGGACGCGGTGTCCACGACCGTCTTCAGCGGCGGCGACCGGGCCCAGCGGGTGGTGTTCCAGAGCCCCGGCGGGCCCCGCCCGGCGTGGCAGACGATCACCCGCGGTGCGAAGAACGAGCTGTTCCTGGAGGTCGTCGACGCGCAGGACGGACGCACGCTCTACCGGCACAGCCTCACCGAGCACGAGGCCGCGGACGCCTCCGGCCTGGCGTGGGACTACTACCCCGGCGCACCCAAGGGCGGTACCCAGAAGCGGCGCGACTTCACCGAAGCGGGCTGGTTGCCCGCGGGCTCGCAGACCCTGGACGGCAACACCGCGCACGTCTTCCTGGACGTGAACGTGAACCTCAAGGTCGACCCCGGCGAGGAGGTGCCGTCCGGCGCGAAGGGCCGCTTCGACTACCCGTTCACCGACTTCACCGCCCAGACCGGCGCGGCCGGGTTCTGCTCGTCGACGTACCCGTGCTCGTGGAACTCCGCCGTGGCCGGCTCGTGGCGGACGAACGCCGACCAGGACGGCACCCAGGTCTTCTACTACCTCGGAAACTTCCACGACCACCTGGCCGCGTTCCCGATCGGCTTCACCCGGGCGGCCGGCAACTTCGAGAAGGTTGACGGCGACGCGATTTTCGCGGCGGCTGACCTGGGCGCCGACGACCCCCGCGGGTTCTTCGTCGACAACGCCTTCATGAGCACGCCGCCGGACGGCGAGTCGCCGTTGATGGGCATGTTCCTCTTCCACGCCCGGCCGGACGTCTGGGCGGACGACCCGTTCCTCGCCGGCAACGCCGGGGACGAGGCCGACATCGTCTACCACGAGTACACCCACGGCCTGTCCAACCGCCTCGTCGTCGACGCGCAGGGCAACTCGACGCTCGACAGCGAGCAGTCCGGGGCGATGGGCGAGGCGTGGAGCGACTGGTACGCGGAGGACTACCTGGTCGACAAGGGCTTCGTCAAGGACACCGCCGCGGCCGGCGACGTCCGCGTCGGCGAGTACGTCAGCCACGGTCGGGACCTGATCCGCACCCAGCCGCTGGACTGTCCGGTCGGCTCCACCGACGCGAAGTGCCACGGCACGGACGGCGCCGGCCCCGGCGGCTACACCTACGGTGACTACGGCCGGATCATCGGGTTCCCCGAGGTGCACGCCGACGGCGAGATCTGGGGCGAGACCCTGTGGGACCTGCGCAAGGCGCTCGGCACGACGCTGACCGAGTCGCTGGTCACCCGGGCGATGGAGCTGTCGCCGGCCAGCCCGTCGTTCCTCGACATGCGCAACTCGATCCTGCAGGCCGACACCGTCGTCAACGGCGGCCAGGCGCACAAGAAGATCTGGCAGGTGTTCGCCCAGCGCGGCATGGGGTTCTTCGCCGCAACGCTGGACGGTGACGACAACGACCCGGTGGAGGACTTCAACACTCCGCCGCCGGCCGGCACCCCGACCGGCTCGCTGACCGGCACGATCACCGACCAGGACAGCGGCGCTCCGGCCGCCGGCGTGACCGTCGAGTTCGCCGGGCACACCTCCGGCTTCGCCGGCGACTACGTGGGCGTGACCGGCGCCGACGGCACGTACACGATCAGCGGCATCCTCCCCGGCACCTACCCCAAGGTCAGGGCCAGGGGCGGCGTCTACGAACCGCAGATACGGACGATCTCGATCGCCTCGCGGACCAACGTCGTCAACTGGGTGATGCGCCACGACTGGGCGGCGCTCAGCGGCGGCAGCGCGGTGACCGCCTTCGACGGCGACCCGTGGCCCACCTGCGGACCGGACCTGATGCTCGACATGGACCAGAGCACGGGCGTGAGCTGGTTCACCGCATTCAACCCCGACGGCACGCTGAAACCCATCACCACGGTGGTCAAGCTTCCCGCCGCGGTGAACATCAACGGGATCGCCATCAACCCGACCGGCACGTGCGGTGACGATGGTTCCTCCAGTGTCGGCGGGTACAAGGTCGAGACCTCCGTCGACGGCACCACCTGGACGGACGCGTCCGCCGGCACCTTCCACGTCGCCGACCAGAACCGCATGAACAGCCTGCCGCTCGCCCCGGCCAGCACCGCGGGCGTGCGATATGTGCGGTACACGATCCTGTCGACCCAGGTCGCCGAGTCCGGCGGTACGTGCCCGAGTTTTGACTTCAGCGGATGCTTCTTCGTGGACACCGTCGAGCTGGCGGTCTACGGCATGCCAGGCTGACCGGAACCGCACCGAATCCCGAGGGGCCCGTCCGCGCGGGCCCCTCGGGGCGGTGTGCTGCATGGCAGGAGCCGGAACAGATAAACAGACACCCGAGCTCAGCGGGATCTCATGCGAACTGCCGGGACGTTGGAGCGGGTGAAGGGAATCGAACCCTCACTGTCAGCTTGGGAAGCTGATGTTCTGCCATTGAACTACACCCGCGAGCCGCCCTACTGTACCCGATCCACTTCCTCCGGTGCATCGCCGTCGGCGTCGCGCCACACCTCGTACGCCGCCCCGCCCGGCCCGTGCTCCCCGGGCCGCCGCCGCGCCAGCATCGCGACATCGACACTGAACTCGTACAGTCGCCAGTTCACCCCCGCCTCCGCCCGCATCGCCCCGGCGAGTGAGGCGACCGTGTCGCGATCGGTCACCCGCCGCGCCCGGCCGGACAGGTAGGCCTCGTCGTCGGTGTCCTCCGGCGGAAACGAGTGCAGTGCGTAGCGCCCGTCGCGCTCCAGATCACGCCGCTTCGGCGAGTCGAGGATGAAGCAGTAGAGCCCGTCGTCGCGGATCACCGGAGACACCGGGTGCACCCGAGGACCGCCGTCCGAGCGCACCGTCGCCAGGTAACCGAGACCGGGGCCGTACTGGTGCACCAGGTCGCGGATGGCGGCCGCCAACCTTGGTTGGGCAGCGGCGAACTCGGACCATGAAGCCATGCCGGAACTCTATCGAACATATGTTCGAGATCGGAAGCGGATCACCCGCCCGGGGCATTCGGTACGCTGCACCTCGTGCTGCTCTCCGACCGCGACCTGATCGACGAGCTCAAGGGCGGGCAACTGCAGCTCGACCCGTTCGAGCCGGCCCTGGTCCAGCCGTCCAGCATCGACGTCCGCCTGGACCGGTGGTTCCGGGTGTTCAACAACCACCTGTACACGCACATCGATCCGTCGATCCAGCAGGACGACCTGACCTCGCTCGTCGAGGTCGCCCAGGGGCAGCCGTTCGTCCTCCATCCGGGTGAGTTCGTCCTGGCATCGACCCTTGAGGTCATCACCCTCGGCGACCAGCTGGCCGGGCGGCTGGAGGGCAAGTCCAGCCTCGGACGGCTCGGCCTGCTGACGCACTCGACGGCGGGCTTCATCGACCCCGGCTTCTCCGGCCACGTCACCCTGGAACTGTCCAACGTGGCGAACCTGCCGATCACCCTGTGGCCCGGCATGAAGATCGGGCAGCTGTGCATGTTCCGGCTCTCCTCGCCCGCCGAGCACCCCTACGGCGCGGCCGTGTACGGCTCGCGCTACCAGGGTCAACGCGGCCCGACACCCAGCCGCTCCTGGCAGAACTGGCGCACCTGGCCCACGACAGACCAGTAACCATTCATGTCGTGCGTCCGCGGTGGACCGGACCGTTGCTCCCGCCGCAGCCGGTCCCGGCCGCCGCTCGCTGCGCTCCCGTCGTCCGCTCCCTCCACCTGACCGGGCACCACCGTCGCCGTGTCCTGCGTCGCAGTGGAACCGGCCTGGAACGTCTCGGAACGCCGTACCGGGCGAAGGCTCCCGCGGTGGGAGCCGCAGTCATGAGTAGGGAGAGACGCAATGAATCTGAGACGCGCGTTCAGCGTGGCAGCGGGCCTCGTGTTCTGCGCCGCCGGTGTGATCGGGCTGAGTCAGCCCGCGTCGGCGGTACCGAGCCGGCCTGCTTCGGCAGCGGCGACGTTCGCCACGCCGACCACATGCAGCATCCAGACGTTCAACACCCGGAACTTCCTGACCGCGGTCGGTGGGGGCGGGCGGACCACGGACGTCATCCACACCGACGCGACCGTGGCGCGGTCGTGGGAGACGTTCACGCTCGTCGATGCCGGTGACGGGGTTCACGTCGGTATCAAGACGGTCAGCGGGAACTTCCTGACGGCCGTCGGCGGTGGCGGCCGTACCACCGACGTCATCCACTCGGACGCCACGGTGCTGCGGTCGTGGGAGAAGTTCAGCGTGATCCGGTTCGGCGGTGACGGGTTCGCCATCCAGACCGTCAACGGCCACTTCCTCACCGCGGTCGGCGGTGGCGGCCGTACCACCGACGTCATCCACAGCGACGCCACCCAGGTTCAGGCGTGGGAGTTGTTCCTGTTCAACTGCTTCTGATGCCCGACCGGTGAACACGGGCCGGGCCGGGGATGCCCCCGGTCCGGCCCACGCCGATGATGGACGGCATGGGGGCGAGGAGATCGTTGGACCGCGACGGTGATCAGGCGGCGAGGTCGTCCTTGTACGGCGGTACCAACTGGTCGGCGTCGCCGCGCACCGCCCCGTCGACGGTCTTGTACATGGATACCGCCTCGGCCACCCCGACGACGGACAGCAGCCGGACGAGGAACGGCGCCGGCCCGGCGATGCGTACCCAGCCACCGGCGTCGGTACACCGCCGGTGCGCGACGATCAGGGTCGACAGGCCGATCGAGTCACAGAATTCCAGACCGGTCAGGTCAGCCACTATCCTGATCACCGCACGGTCGCTCAGCGTGTCGAACGCGGCGCGCACTTCCGACGCCGTATCGATGTCGAGCGCTCCGCGGACGGACACGACGGCAGCGTCCTCGCCAGGGTACGAGATATCGACATCCATGTTCTGCGTCTCCCTTCTGGCGTCGTCGGGTGCCCACGCTACCGGCCGATTCTGCGCGCGGCATCCGCAGCGGCTCGCCGTCCTCACTCGTTCGGGTGACCGCGGCAGGTGGCCTTGACGGACGACGGGTGCGACGCTCTAGCCGATACCAGACCAGAAGGGATCATCAGTGCAGCGGCCCGACTCCTTGCCCGCTCAGCTGTTCCTGCTCGCCGTCGACCCGCGGCGGCAGCGCCTGACCGGCCGCGGCGAGCTCGGCTATGTCCTGCGCGCGGCCGCGCTCGTCGAGCTTCAGCTCGGCGGCCAGCTGATCGACGTGGACGGCCGGCCGAAGGCCGGGGACGCGGAGCCGGTACCGGATCCGGTGCTCGCGGGGGTGCTGAGCCAGGTCGCCGCCGACCCCGGGCGCCGCTGGCGGTACTGGATCCGCCGGGACGCCCGCCGGATCACCCGGGAGGTCGCCGACGGCCTGGTCGCCGCGCGCCGGATCGAGCTGCACCGGTACCGCATCTTCGGTGTCGTCCCCGCGGAGCGCATTGTCGTGCTCGACCGGCTGGTGCGCGACCGGATCGTCGGCGCGATCGACGCGGCGTTGAGCGACGCCTGGCCGGTCGGCGAGCGTACCGCCGCGGTGGTCTCGCTCGCCGCCGCCGCGCAGATGCGCATCGTGCTGCCCCGGTCGCGCCGGCAGGCGCACCGGGACCGCATCGCGTCGCTTGCGGCGCGCACCGGACCGGTACCCCCGGCTCTGCGCAGAGTGCTGCGCGACCGGCGGGCAGCCGCCGCTGGCGGGTGACCCGGCTCAGGCCCCGTGCGGCCGTCCCGCCGAGTTGTAGCGGGTCATGTCCAGCTTCTGCATCTGTATCGGCTGCCCGAACGTGGACGCCGCGACGACCCAGTTGTTGCCCACGTAGATGACCACGTGGTGCACGTCGCGGTAGTAGTACACCATGTCGCCGACGTGCAGGTTGCCCAGCGAGACCGGGACGGTGACCTGCTTCTGCTCCAAGGCGTTGTGCGGCAGGCTGATGCCGACCGAGCGCCAGGACGCCTCGGTCAGGCCCGAACAGTCGTAGGCGCTGGGCCCGTCGGCGGCCCACACGTACGGCTTGCCGATCTGGTTGCAGGCGAACTTGGCGGCGCGCGCGCCGAGGCTGCCGTCGTAGGTCTGCGGGCAGGCGACCGGGCGCAGGTTGCCGGTACCGTTGCCGCTGCCGTATGCGGTCAGCCGCAACTGGTTGAGCTGGGTGATCCGGTCGGTGATCTGCCGCTTCTGCGCGGCCAGCGCGGCGTCCTGCTGTTGCAGCTTGGCCAGCGCTTCGTCGAGCGGCTTCTTCTGCTGGTCGTACCGGTCGCGCAGCGCCGCGATGTCCGCCACCATCGCGGTCTCCTGGCGGGCGATCTCGTCGAGGTCGGACAGTTGGCTGAGGAACTGGTCCGGGCTGCCGCTCTGCAGCAGCGCGTTGAGCTTGGAACCAGGACCGAACTTGTACGCTTGCGCGGAGATCGCACCGACCCGGCTCATCGCGAGGTCGACCTGCATCTGCAGCGGCTGGATCTGGGCCTGCAGCGCGGCGACCTTCGCCTCCATCGCGACCTTCTGCTCGTGTACCGCGTTGTACTGCTCGATGAGCGGTTCGAGCTGGCCCCACGTGGCGTCGATCTGCGCCTCCACCTGACCCGGCGCGGGACTCGGGTCGGCGTACCCGGCGATGCCGGTGGTGGCCACGACTCCGACCACGATGGCCGCCGCAAGCAGCATTGACCGCAGCCGATGGGGGAACAACGAAACGGGCCCGAACGCTCGCAGCGCTGAGCGTGTCACGCGGCAACTCCTCTTCCCCGAAGGCCGGCCGCTGCGCGCGACCGGACATTCGCCGCCTACCGGGTTAGCTGACGGGTTCGGGATGGGAAGTCCCCCTACCGCTGGACGCGGATTCACCCCACCTGGTGTACGTGGTTCCCCGGCTCGTATTGACGATTCGGCGGTGTGTCCGGGGCTTCCCAGGGGGGGAAACCGACGTCCGGAGGACGACTTCATAACGGTAGGGAAACGGGGTCGCGGCGCGCAAGTTGAGTTGGGAAGTACTACCGGACGGATTGTGCGAGTCGCATCCCGTTACGCCCCAACGTGATTAGAGTTTGACCCGACCGTAACCGCTGATTCTTCCCGGGCTGCCGATCTGTGCTTCCCGCACGAAATCACCGGGTTTCGGGGCGTGCACCATCCACCCGTTGCCGATGTAGATCGCCACATGGTATGCCGGGTTGCCGTAGAAGATGAGGTCGCCGGTCATCAGGTTGGCCGCGCTGACCGGTGTGGTCTCCTTCTGCTGGGTACCGGTGAAGTGGTACAGCGACGCACCCGCGGCGCCCCACGCGGCTTCGGTGAGACCGGAGCAGTCGAACGTCGTCGGGCCGGCCTGGGCGAACTCGTACCGCGAACCGATCTTCGAGCAGGCGTAGGCGACCGCCTTGCCGGCCGCACCGCCGACGTAGACCTGCGGGCACGGTACCGGCTTGAGGTTGCCGCCCGCGGAGCCGGAGCCGCCGTACGCCTGCTGGCGCAGCTTCTGCAGCTGGTCCAGCTGGGCCTGGATGTTCTTCTTCTGCGCATCCAGGTCGGCGATCTGCTGCTGTTCCTGGGCGACGAGGGCGTCGAGCGGCCGCTTCTGCCTGGTGTAGTCGTCGAGCTGGCTCTGCGTCGCCGCCAACGTGCTCTGCTGCCGCCGGGCCATCTGGTCGAGCGCGCTCAGCTCGTCGAGGAACGCCTCCGGACTGCCCGCGTCGAGCAGCTGCGCCATCCGGGTCGCCGGACCGCTCTCGTAGAGCTGCGTCGCCATGGCGCCGACCCGGGCCGAGCCGAGGTCGACCTGCATCTGCAACGGCGCCAACCGCTGGGTCAGCGTGGACTGCCTGGCCTGGTTGGCTTTCAGCTGGTCCTGCACCGCGTCGTACTTGTTGATCAACGGTTCGAGCTGTGCCCAGAGCTGGTCGATCTGCTGCTCGATCTGTTGCACGGTGGGCGAGGCGTAGCCGTTGGTGGCCGGCGCCAGGCCGGCGATGACGGCCACGAGGCTGGCGATCAGCGCCAGCGCGAGGGAACGCGCCGACCGCAGCGGGGCGAGGGGTGGCGGGGTGAGGGGTACAGCCACGGCCCATCACCCTAGGGAAGCGCCGCACCCGGTATCAACCCGACACAGAAACCAATTCGGTACGGCGTCAGCCGGCCACGCTGCGTACGCCGCCCGATTCGCCGACAACCGCCCGGAGTACGTCGTGCAACGTGAGCAGACCCAGCGGCGTGCGCCCCTCGGTGACGAGTACCACGTGCCGCCGCTCCCGCCGCATCGCCAACAGCGCCTCGGCCAGCCGGCGCTCCGGCGGTACCACGGGCAGCGGCCGGATCAGCGTCGCCGGAATCCGGGCCTGCCGGGCCGGGCCGGTGCTGGCGAGCACGTCCTTGATGTGCACGAAGCCGACCACCCGCCCGCTTTCCTTCAGTACCACCGGAAACCGCGACAGCCCGGTCCTGCTGGCCAGCTGCTCCAACTGTGCCGGCGTGACCTCCTCGGTGACCGTGGTGACCGACGACCACCGCCGCATCACCTCGGCGGCGGTGCGCTCGTGCAGCGCCAGCGCGCCGCTGATCCGGGCGTGCTCCTCCTGGTCGAGCAGGCCCTCGGTACGCGCCTGCGCGACCAGCCCCGCAAGCTCCCCGGCCGTGTAGACGGTCTTCACCGCGTCGGTCGCCTCGATCCGCCAGATCCGCAACACCTGCCGGGAGGCCCAGCGCATGAACACCAGTACCGGCCGGGTCGCCTGGCAGAACCACAGCATCGGCGGGCCGAGCCACAGTACCGCCTGCTCCGGCCCGACCAGCGTGAGGTTCTTGGGCACCATCTCGCCCAGTACCGTGTGCGCGAACACCACCACGATCAGCGCCAGCAGGAACCCCACCGGGTCGGCCATCGACCGCGGCAGGTGCGCCCGGTCCAGCAGGCCGGTCAGCACGTGCGCGAAGGCCGGCTCGGCGATCGCGCCCAGGCCCAGCGAGCAGATGGTGACGCCGAGCTGCGCACCCGCGATCATCAACGGCAGCTGCTCCATCGCCCGCAGCGCCAGCCGCGCGCGCTTGGACCAGCCGGCCATCGGTTCGACGACGGTGCGCCGCGCCGCGATCAGCGCGAATTCGCCGGCGACGAAGAACGCGTTGCCGAGCAGCAGTAGCACGACCACGAGGACCTTAGCCATCCGGTTCCTCCGGACGGGTCACCCGCACCTTCTCGATGCGCCGCCGCTGCACCTCGACCACGGTGAACTTCCAGCCGTGCTCCTCGACCGTCTCGCCCTCGACGGGGATGTGGCCCAGCCGCGCCATGATGAACCCGGCCAGCGTCTCGTACGGTCCCTCGGTCAGCCGGAAGCCGGTCGACTCGGCCAGCTCGTCCTCGCGCACCACCCCGTCGACGAGCAGCGTGCTCGGCATCGCGGTGAGCGGGACGGTGACCTCGTAGGCCGCCGGCTCCACGTCGTACTCGTCGGCGATCTCGCCGACCAGCTCCTCGGCCAGGTCCTCGACGGTCACCACGCCGTCGGTGCCGCCGTACTCGTCGACGACGATCGCCATCTCCGCGCCCGCCGCCTGCAGGGCTTCCAGTACGCCGTCGAGGTCGAGGCTCTCCGGTACGTACACCGGTTCGCGGGCGATGCCGGCCACCGTCTCGGCCGGCCGGCGCGGTGCCGGTACCGCCAGGGCATCGATGACCGACACGACCCCGGTGACAATGTCCACTGTGGACTCGTAGACGGGGAACCGGCTGTGCCCGCTGTCCAGCGCGGCGGCCACCAGCTCGTCGAGGGTCGCGGTGACCGGCAGCGCCACCATGTCGACCCGCGGCGTCATCGCCTCGGCCGCCCGCTTGTCGCCGAACCGGATGGTCCGTTGCAGCATCCGCGCGGTGTCCTCGGGCAGCTCGCCGGCCCGCGCCGAGATCGCCGCGAGCAGGCCCAGCTCCTCGGGCGAGCGGGCGCTGGCCAGCTCCTCCTGCGGTTCGACGCCGAGCCCGCGGACCACCCGGTTGGCGCTGCCGTTCAGCGCCCGGATCAGCCAGCCCAAGATCGAGGAGAACACCCGCATCGGTACCGCCGTCGCCCGGGCCAGCGGCATCGGCCGGGCCAGGGCGGCGTTCTTCGGTACCAGCTCGCCGAACAGCATCGAGACCAGCGTGGCGCTCGCCAGTACCACCGCGTAGTTCAGCCGCAGCTCGTGCGCGAGCGTCTCGGTGAGGTACCCGGTGAGCAGCGCGGCGATCGTGATGCCCAGCTGCGCGCCGGACAGCTGGAACGACAGCTCGCGCAGCGACCGGCGCAGCTGGCGGGCCCGGCGGTCGCCCGCCTGGGCCTGTGTCTCGATCGCCGCACGGTCGACGGTGACCAGGGAGAACTCGGCCGTGACGAAGAACGCGTTGGCGGCGGTGAGCAGCACGAACGCGGCCAGCGGCAGCGCGGTCAACAGGACGTCGATGGTCAACTCACCCCGGCTCTCATTGTGCCCGATCGCCCGAACCCCTGGCGCGGGCTCGGTACCGTCGAGCCATGGCGAACCGACCGCTGGTGCAGGAGCTGATGCTGCTCGGTCTCGGCGCGGACGGCCGGGTGGTCGGGCGCAACCCGGGCTTCGACTACGCGCTGGCCGGTGCGGTGCTGCTGGAGCTGGCGCTGGCGCAGCGGCTCGACGTGGTGGACAAGCGGGTGGCCGCGCTGCCCGGCGCGCCGCTGCGCGAACCGGTGCTCGCCGACGCGCTGAGCGCGATCGAGCGGGACAAGCGGCGACGGGCCAAGGACTGGATCCCGCGGCTGTCCCGCAGCCTGCGCAAGCGGGTACTGGCCGACCTGGTGCGCGGTGGGCTGACCGGCATGCAGGTCACCCATGTGCTGAAGGTGTTCCCGTCGACGCGGTACCCGGTGACCGACGCGGCCGGGCTGCCCGAGCTGCGGGCGGCCGTCGAGGCTGCCGTCCGGGGCGGCGGCACCGTCGCGGAGCCGCGCGTCACCGAGTCGCCCGTCGCCGAGCCGCGCGTCGCCGCGCTGTGCTCGCTGATCGGGCCGGCCGGGCTGGGCCGCCGGCTCTTCCCGGACCTGCCCCGTCGCGAGCTGCGGCGGCGGCTGGACGAGATCTCCCGCGGCACCTGGGCGAGCGAGGCGGTACGGGCGGCGGTGCGCGAGGTGCAGGCGGCGACCGCCGCGGTCGCGGCCGTCGCCGCGGCGGGCGGTGCGGTCGCCAGCAGCTAGACCACCGTCAATGTCCACAATTGTGGACAACCCTGGGGAAAACCGCTGGTCAGCACGGCCGGTCAGCGCCAGCGGGCGAGCAGGACGAGCGCGGAGACCATCGCGCCGAACCCGATCGCGAGGTTCCAGTACCGCCAGCTCAGCACCGGGTACTGACCCTGGGACAGGTAGAAGACGACCAGCCAGGCGATGCCGGCCACGATCAGGGACACCGCGGTGATCGGCAGCCAGATGCCGCTCTGCTTGCGGCTGACCCGCGTGACGCGGGGTACCACGTCGGTCGGCGGGGTGTAGACCTTCTTCTGGCGTACTCGAGACTTGGGCACCGTGGTCTCCTGCTGGGCAACGTCGATGAACCCTATCGCGCCGGCACCTCGGGCGTCGAACAATGCGGCACGGACGGAATAATGTTCGCAGCTAGCGTAGCCAGGTAGGGACCCGACCCGTTGAGGAAGGGGACCCGAGCGGAAGGGTTGGTCGTGCAGAACCCAGCACCCACCTCGTGGCGCGCCGCGCTGCACCGGGCCGGACGCGCGCTGCTGCCCAGCCGGGGTACCGTCCGGCGCAGCCCGTGGTCGCTGCTGGTACCGCTGGTGGCGCTGCTCGCCGGCCTGCTGTTCTCGATGACCGCGCATGCCGCGCAGGGCACCGCGCTGCGCGACGACCGCAACCCGCAGCTGTCCAGCCTGATCCAGGACCGGCAGCGCCAGATCGACCAGCAGTCCAAGATCGCCGCCGGGCTGCGCAACCAGGTCGAGCACCAGACCGACCTCGCCGGCGGCTCGGACAAGGACATCGCGGCGCTGCGGCAGCGCGCCGACGCCCGCCGCGCGGCCGCCGGGCTGACCCCGGTGCACGGCCCCGGGCTCACCGTCCGGCTCGACGACGCGCCGCGCCGCCCGGACGCCAACCTGCCCTCCGGTGTCAGCCCGGACGACCTGGTCGTGCACCAGCAGGACGTGCAGGCCGTGGTCAACGCGCTGTGGTCGGGCGGTGCGGAGGCGATGACGATCATGGGGGTACGCGTCATCTCCACCAGCGCGGTCCGCTGCGTGGGCAACACGCTGCTGCTCGGCGGCCGGGTGTACTCGCCGCCGTTCGTCATGACCGCGATCGGCAACCCGGAAACGATGACCGCGGCGCTGGGGCAGTCCGACGCCGTGCGTGCGTTCCGGCTCGCGGCCGCCACGCTCGGCCTGGGGTACCAGGTCAGGGCCGAAACCGACGTGACGGTACCGGCATACGACGGCTCGACCGCGCTGCAGTACGCGCAGGCGCCCGACTGATGGCCGACCTGCTCCGCGGCACCGCCCGGGTCTGCGGTGAGCTGCTCATCACGCTGGGCCTGGTCCTCCTGCTGTTCGCCGCCTACGAGGTGTACGGCAAGACCGCCGCGATCGACGACCACCAGAACGCGCTGAACAACCAGCTCGACCACGCGTGGGACGACCCGGCCCTGATCACGCCGGCTCCGACGGCCGGACCGGCCGGCGCACCCGGCCAGGCCGCCCTGGCCGCGCCGCCCGGCGACGCGATCGGCCGGCTGTACCTGCCGAAGCTGCACCTGCACTGGGTCGTGGTCGAGGGCGTGTCGCTGAAGGACATCCGGTACGCGCCCGGGCACTACCCCGGCACCGCGCTGCCCGGCCAGCCCGGCAACTTCGCCGTGGCCGGTCACCGCCTGATCGGCATCTTCTGGGACCTCGACCAGCTGCGCCCCGGCGACGCGGCGATCGTGGAGACCCGTACCGGCTGGTACGTGTACCAGGTCAGCCAGACCGAGGTGGTCAGCCCGCACGCGGTCGAGGTGATCGCCCCGACGCCGGACCGGCCCGGCCAGGCACCGGACACCGCATACCTGACGTTGACCACGTGCAACCCGAAGTACAACAACTACCAGCGGCTGGTCGTGCACGGCCGGCTGGTCCAGCGCCTGCCGCACGAGCAGCGGCCGGCCGCACTGGGGAGCTGAGGCGTGTACGGCTGGATCTGGCGGCACCTCCCGGGCGGTACCCCGGGCAAGCTCATCGGCAGCGTGCTGCTCGTCGGCGTCGCCGTGGCGCTGCTGTGGTTCGTGGTGTTCCCGCTGGTCGACCAGAACCTGCCGAACACCGCCGCCCAGGTGACCGGCGGCTGAGGCGCCGGCGCCCGCGGTGACGCCCGCCCTGGCGCGCGCGGTGGCGCCCGCGGTGGCGCGGCTAGACTGCGTCGGCATGCGGGTACTCGTCGTCGACAACTACGACTCGTTCGTCTACAACCTCGTCCAGTACCTCGGCCAGCTGGGCGTGGACTGCGACGTGCGGCGCAACGACGAGATCCCGGTCGCCGAGGTGGGCCGGCTGAACCCGGCCGGCGTGCTGCTCAGCCCCGGTCCGGGTACCCCGCAGCGGGCCGGCATCTGCCTCGACGTGATCAGGGAGTACGCCGGCCGCCTGCCGATCTTCGGCGTGTGCCTCGGTCACCAGGCGATCGGCGCGGCATACGGCGCCACCGTCAACCGGGCACCCGAGCTGCTGCACGGCAAGACGTCGCAGGTGCACCACGCCGGCGCCGGGGTACTGGCCGGGCTGCCCGACCCGTTCACCGCGACGCGGTACCACTCGCTGGCGGTCGTCGAGGACACCCTGCCCGACGAGATCGAGGTCACCGGGCGGACGGAGTCGGGGATCGTGATGGCGATGCGGCACCGCACCCTGCCGGTCGAGGGGGTGCAGTTCCATCCCGAGTCGGTACTGACCCAGGGCGGCCACCTGATGCTCGCCAACTGGCTGGCGACGTGCGGGTACCCGCAGGCCCGGGAGCGGGCGCCGGAACTGGTCGCCGAGGTCGAAGCCCGCCGCCTGGCCGCCTTCGCCGCCTGACCCTCCGCCGCCCGCCCCGCCCCCCGCCGCCACCCAACGCTCCGCCGATCTTGGACTTATGTCGGTCCCAAATAGGGCGCAAACCCAACGAACCGGGCACCACAAGTCCAAGATCGGCGAGCAGGGGGGCCGGCGCCGGGGGCGGGGGCGGGGGCGGGGGTGCCGCTCAGGCGCCGAGCGTGCCTGGGGACGGGGACGAGGACTTCGACGGCGGGGCGGATGACGGCGGCGTGTTCGCGCCGATCTGGATGGTGATCCGGTCGCCCACCTTCGCCAGCGTTCCGGCACCCGGCGTCGTCACGATCGCCTTGCCGGCCAGCCCCGGCGGCGGGGCGGTGTTCAGCGCGGTACCGACGTTGGTGAACCCGGCATCGGCCAACTTCGCCCTGGCGGCGTCCGGATCCAGGCCGCGCACCTCGGGTACCTTCGCCTCGTTGCCGGCGGAGACGTAGATGTGCACCGTGGTACCCCTGGCCACGTTGCTCCCGACCTGGGGATCGGCCTGGATGACCTTGCCCTTCTGGTCGATCGGGCCGTCGATCGTCTGCGACGCCGGGTTGAGCCCGGCCGCCTTCACCTGGTCTTCGGCGTCCTGCTGGCTGAGCCCGAGCAGCCGCGGCACGGTCGTGGTACCGGGGCCGCCGCAGATGCTGTAGTTGACCGTCTTGCCCTGCTCCAGTTGGGCGCCGGCCTTCGGGTCCTGGTCGAACACCTTGTCCTTGGTGCAGCTGCCGTTGGCGACCACGGTGCCGTTGCCGTTGAGCCGGACCGCGGCGAGCTTGGAGTTGGCCTGGTCACGGGTTGCGCCGATCAGGTCCGGTACCGGCGACATCTGCGGCCGGCCGGCGAGGTACAGGCCGGCGCCGAGCGCGATGACGGCGAGGATGCCGAGGATGGACAGCCCGACGAGCACCCACGTGGAGGTACGGCGGCGGGACGGGGTACCGACCCGGGCCATCGTGCCCGTCGGCCGGTTGCCGATCACCCGCGGCGGTGGCGGCGGCAGCGGCGGCGCTTCGACATCGCGCAGTACCGGCGTGGCGAGCACCGGCCGGCCCGCGGCGGCGCGCAGCACGTCGGCCCGCATCTCGGCGGCGCTCTGGTACCGGTTCGCCCGGTTCTTCGCCAGCGCCTTGAGCACCACCGCGTCGACGTCGGGCGGGACGTCACGGTTGGAGTCGCTGGGCGGCCGCGGATCCTCCCGGACGTGCTGGTACGCGACCGAGACCGGGTTGTCGCCGACGAACGGCGGGTGCCCGGTGAGCAGCTCGTAGAGCACGCAGCCGGTGGCGTACACGTCGGAGCGCGCGTCGACCGCCTCACCGCGCGCCTGTTCCGGAGACAGGTACTGCGCCGTACCGATGACCGCGCTGGTCTGCGTCATCGTGGTCGCCCCGCTGGCCAGCGCCCGGGCGATGCCGAAGTCCATCACCTTGACCTGGCCGGTCGGGGTGAGCATCACGTTGCCCGGCTTGATGTCGCGGTGGATGATCCCGTGCCGGTGGCTGAACTCCAGCGCCGCGCAGATGTCCGCGACGATCTCCAGCGCCCGGCGCGGCATGAGCCGCCCCTCGGCCGTGAGCACCTCCTTGAGCGTGCGGCCGCTGACGAACTCCATGACGATGTACGGGATCGTCTCGCCGGTCGGCGCGGTCTCCTCGCCGGTGTCGTAGACGGCGACGATCGCCGGGTGGTTGAGCGAGGCCGCGTTCTGCGCCTCCCGCCGGAACCGAATCTGGAAGGTCTCGTCCCGGGCCAGGTCGGTGCGCAGCAGCTTGATCGCCACGTCGCGACCGAGCCGCAGGTCGCGTCCCCGGTGCACCTCGGCCATCCCGCCGTAGCCCAGCACCTCGCCGACCTGGTACCTGCCCCCGAGCAGGCGGCCCGCAGTCATCTCGTCCAAAGTCCTTCGGTCATCGGTATCGGCGTACCTTAGCGTCAGTTCGTTCCCGGCAGGCCCGGCAGACCCGGGCTGGTGTTACCCCCGTCTCCGTTGCCGTTGCCGGTGTTGTCCGGGGTCGGGGAGTTCGAGCTGGCCGGCGCGCTGCCGCCCCGCTGGCCATTGCCAACTTTGACGGTGATCGTGGAGCCCCGGGGTGCCTCACAAGGTGTGACTTCAACCACCCGGTTGCGCGGCCCTGGTACCTCCTCGCGATTGATCTTGAAGCCCTGCCCCTCCAGGTAGTCGCGGGTCTGCTCGAACGTCGGCCCCTTCGACACCACGTCGCAGCGCGCGCTGACCAGCGGCGCGGTCGCGCTGGCCCGGGGCTGCCCGGTGGTCTGCCGGCTGGCCGGCGCCGTGGTCCCGGCCGCGCCCGGGGTGTTGTTGCCACTGTTGTGGAACAGCGCCCAGGCACCGCAGCCCAGGCCGAGCAGCACCAGCACGCCGATCAGCGAGCCGAGGATCACCAGCAGGCCGCGGTTGCTGCCGGGGGGTGGCGGCTGCGCGGGCAGGTAGCTGGTCTCCGGGCGGGGCGCAGGCGGGGGTACCGGGGCGGCGCCGCGATGGTATCCGCCGCCGACCGGGCCGGTCGGCGGGTACGACGCCATCACGCGGGTACCGCCGGGTGCCGTGGTCGGCGGGCGCGGTACCGATCCGGTGCCGGCCGGACCGGGCGAGGTCGGCGACGGTACCGGCGGCCCCGACACCGGCGCCCCGGCCGGCCCGACCGCGACACCGGTGCCCGACGCGAGCCCCGCCCCGGCCCGCCGGGCCACCTCGGCGAAGGCGGCCGCGGTGGGGTACCGGGCGGTCGGGTCCTTGGCCATCGCCCGCTCGACGATCGCGCGCACCGCGGGCGGTACGTCGGCGGGCAGCGGCGGCGCCTGCTCCCGGACGTGCCGCATGGCGATCTCCAGCGGGTTGTCGCCCTCGAACGGCCGGTGCCCGGCCAGGCACTGGTAGGCGACCACGCCGAGCGCGTAGATGTCCGACAGCGGGGTCGCCACGCCACCGGTCGCCTGTTCCGGCGAGATGTACGAGGCGGTACCCAGGACCGCGCCGGCCTGGGTGAGCTGGCCCACCGCGGCCGAGCGGGCGATGCCGAAGTCGGTGAGCACCAGCGTGCCGTTCGGCCGGACCAGCAGGTTGCCCGGCTTGACGTCGCGGTGCACGATGCCCTTCTCGTGCGCGGCGTGCAGCGCGTCGGCCGTCTGCGCCATCAGCGCCATCGTGCGGGCCGGGGTGAGCCGGCCGACCTTGGACAGGGTGCGCGACAGCGCGTCGCCCTCGACGTACTCCATGACCAGGTAGGCGCCGGCCTGCGGGTCGGAGCCGTAGTCGTAGACGTCGACCACGCCGGGGTGGTTGATCGTGGCCATGGTGCGGGCCTCGCCGCGGAAGCGCTCGGCGAACCCGGGCTCATCCAGCAGCGACGGCAGCAGGATCTTCACCGCGACCGTCCGGCCGAGCACCTCGTCGGTACCCTTCCAGACGTCGCCCATCCCGCCGCTGGCGATCCGCTCGTCGAGCTTGTACCGCCCGCCGAGCACCGTTCCGCCGCTCACCATCGCGACCACCTCGGGTTCACTTCTGCCCCCGCTCCTGGATCGCGGCCTGCATCACGTCGTGGGCGATCTGGGTGGCCTTGGAGCTGCCACCTGATCCGGCGTTCTGCAGGAAGACCGCGACCGCGCAGATCGGCTGGCCGTCCTTCATGACGAACCCAATGAACCAGCCGTGGTCGCCGTCGTCCTCACTGTTCTGTGCCGTTCCGGTCTTCCCGCCGACCTGGTACCCGGGGATCTTCGCCTTGGTACCGGTGCCGTGGTCGACGACGCTCTCCATCATCTGCTGCAGCCCGCCCGCGACGGTGCCGCTGATCGGGGTGCGCAGCACCTTCGGCTGGGTCTGGTCGGTGGTGGTCAGGTCGGGTGCCTGGAGCTTGTCGACCAGGTACGGGCGCATCTGCCGGCCGCCGTTGGCCACCGTCGCCGCGATCAGCGCGCCCTGCATGGGCGTGACCTGCACGTTGAGCTGCCCGATGCTGGACTGGGCGACCGCGTTCGGGTCGTCCTGGCCGTTCTGGCCGGTCATCGAGCCGGTGTGGCTGGGTACCACGCCCATCTTGCGGTCGCCGTCGCCAGCCAGGGTCAGGCCCGCGTCCTCGAACCCGAAGGCCTGCGCCATCGCCTTGATCTTGTCAGCGCCGAGCTTGACGCCGAGCTGCGCGAAGCCGGTGTTGCACGACTGGGTCAGCGCCTCGATGAGGGTGATCTGCGGATCGGGGCAGATCGACGGGTGCGCGTTGTGGATCGAGAACCCGCCGCCCGCGATCGGCGTGTAGCTCGGTCCGGCCGGGATCGACGTCTGCGGCGTGTAGTCGCCCTCGGTCAGCGCGGTCGCCGAGATGATCACCTTCATCGTCGAGCCGGGCGGGTACGCGTCCTGGGTGGCCCGGTTCAGCAGCGGCTTGGCCTTGTCCTTGTTCAGGGCGTCGAACGCCTTCTGCGCGGCGGTCGTGTTGTGCGAGACGATCTGGTTCGGGTCGTAGCTGGGCGTGGTCGCCATCGCGAGGATCGCGCCGGTCGCCGGGTCCAGCGCGACGACCGCGCCGTTCTTCGCGTCGGTACCGTTGTGCAGCAGGTGGTTGTAGGCGATCTCCTGCACCTTCTGGTCGATCGTCAGCAGGACGTTGCCGCCGGTGGTCTTCTGGCCGGTGAACATGGCGCGCAGCCGCTCGCTGAACAGCGCGTCGGAGGTACCGGACAGGAAGTCGTCCTCGGCGCGCTCGATGCCGGTGGCCACCCCGTTGACCGGCTTGTACCCGACGATCGACGCGTACGCGTTCGGGTCCACCGGGTACTGGCGCAGGTACTTGAGCTGGTCGCTGGTCTCCACGCTCTTCGCGACGGGTACCTGGTCGCGGCCGTTGACCACCGCGATCGTGCCGCGCTGCCGCTGGTACTCGGTCAGCTGCACCCGGCCGTTGTGCTCGTTGTTGCGGTAGGAACTGGCCAGGTAGCCCTGCACCCAGTTCAGGTTCACGAACAGCAGCCCGAACAGGACGAGCACGACGACGCCGACGCGCCTCAGCGGAGCGTTCACCGCATGACCTCCGTCGCCAGGCCGGCCAGCTTGACCGGGGCCGCGCCGCTGGCGGTGACCCCGCCGGCCGGTCGCCGGGACGCGTCGGACACCCGCAGCAGCAGCGCGATGAGCAACCAGTTGGCCATCAGCGAGGAACCGCCGGCAGACAGGAACGGGGTGGTCTGGCCGGTCAGCGGGATCAGCTTGGTCACCCCGCCGACGATGACGAAGACCTGCAGCGCCAGCGTGAACGCCAGGCCGCCGGCCATCAGCTTGCCGAACGAGTCGCGCACCGCGATCGCCGCGCGCAGCCCGCGCTCGGCGATCACCAGGTAGACCATCAGCAGCGCGGTGAGCCCGAACAGCCCGATCTCCTCGCCGAGGCCGGCGAAGATGAAGTCGTTGTACACGGCCGGTACCTGGTCGGGGAACCCGGCGCCGGGACCCGACCCGAACAGCCCGCCGGTACCGAGCCCGAGCAGCGACTGCACCAGCTGGTACCCGGACCGGTTCGGGTCGTCGAACGGGTGCAGCCACACCCCGACCCGGCCGTAGAAGTTGGCGAACGGGCCACCGACGGCGGCACCGAGCAGGTATGCGGCGAAGGCACCGCCGAAGAACAGCAGCAGGCCGATGATCAGCCAGCTCACCCGCTCGGTCGCGATGTACAGGGTGACCACGAACATGCCGAAGTACAGCAGCGAGGTACCGAGGTCCTTCTCGAAGACCAGGACCAGCAGGCTGACCCCCCAGACCATGAGGACCGGCCCCAGGTCCCGCCCGCGCGGGAAGTCGACGCCCAGGACGCGCCGGCTGGCCAGCGACAGCACCTCGCGCTTGCGCACCAGGTAGTAGGCGAAGAACGACAGCACCAGGATCTTGGCGAACTCACCGGGCTGGATCTGGAAGAAGCCGCCGAACCGGATCCACAGCTTGGCCCCGTTGACCTCGGACAGGCTGGCCGGCAGGATCGCCGGGATCATCATCAGCACCAGCCCGGTGAACCCCAGCGTGTAGGCGTACCGGGACAGCGTGCGGTGGTCGCGCACCACGACCAGCGCCACGGTCGCCACGATGACCGCCGCGACCGTCCAGATGAGCTGCTTGAACGCGATGCCGCCGAAGTCGACGAGATTCGGGTGGTAGTCCAGGTCCGGCATCTTCGGGTCGAGGTCGATCCGCCGCAGGAACACCACGCCGAGCCCGTTGAGCAGCGCGACCGCGGGCACGATCGCCGGGTCGGCGTACGGCGCGAGGAACCGCACCGCCAGGTGCATCGCCAGGAACACCAGGGTGAGCAGCAGCGGCAGCAGCCAGAACCGGCCGAGGTGGTGGTTCACGCCGTACTCGACCGCGGCCGCGTACACGGTCACCACGCCCATCGCGAACAGCAGCAGGGCCAGCTCCGCGTTGCGCCGGGTGGGCGCGCGCGGGCCGGCCGCCGCGGCGGGGGCGGGAGACGAGGTGGTCGACGCGGTCACGGTCGGAACATTCCCTGGCTGCGCACTAACACGGGGTCGTCGGAGACGGGGATCCGGAGGGCGAGGCCGAAGCGGAGGTACCCGACGCCGAGCCCGTCGGGTTCGTCTCGGCGGGGTGCGGCGATGCCGACGCGGTCGCGCTCGGCGAGGCGGTCGGCGAGGGGCTGGCACTGGGCGACGGGCTGCCCGACGCGCTGGCGCCGCAGCCGGGGCGCACCATGTTGCCGTTCTCCGGCTTGATCAGGTCCAGGTAGATCTGTTCGGCGTCCGAAGCGCTGTTCGCCGAGATGCCCTTGCGCACCCGGTCCTGCGCGACCTTGGTCAGCTGGTCCAGGGTCACCGCCTCGGTGTGGTCGACCCGGGACAGGTGCAGGCCGGCGATCTGGCCGGGGATGCCCTGGTACACCGCGATGCTGCCGTCGGGCGTGGCGCCGACGTAGTACTGCCGCTGGCTCCACGTCCAGCCGAACCAGAGGCCGGCGCCCAGGAGCGCGAGCAGCCCGAGCAGGACCACCGTGGTGCGTACCGGATGCCGCCGCGGCCGCTCCGTCGCCTCCTCGTCGGGCGGCTCGGGTACCGCCGCGCGCGGCGCCTGTAACGCCGAGGCGCGCGAGGCCGGGGTGGACTCCTCGACCGCCGACACCATGCCGCGGTCCCGGGCCGCGGCGCCGCCCACGATCGGCCGCTGCTCGACGATGTCCTGGTCGGTGACGTCGGCGACGATCACGGTCACGTTGTCCGGCCCGCCGCCGCGCAGCGCGAGCTGGACCAGCCGGTCGACGCAGTACACCGGGTCGACGTACTCCCGCAGGGTCTCCCCGATGGTCTCCGCGCTCACCACGCCGGACAGGCCGTCGCTGCAGATCAGGTACCGGTCGCCGGGCAGCGCCTGGCGCACCGAGTACTCCGGGTCGATGTCGCGGCCGTCGAGCGCGCGGGTCAGCAGCGAGCGCTGCGGGTGGCTGCTGGCCTCCTCCGCGCTGATCCGGCCCTCGTCGACGAGCATCTGCACGTAGGTGTCGTCCTTGGTCACCTGGACGAAGTCGCCCTCGCGCAGCAGGTAGGCGCGCGAGTCGCCGACGTGCACCATGCCGAACTTGCTGCCGGAGAACAACATCGCGGTCAGCGTGGTGCCCATGCCCTCCAGCGCCGGGTTCGCGTCGACCGCGTCGCGCAGCTGCTGGTTGGCCGTCTCGACAGCCGAACGCAGCGCGTCGACGAGCGCGTCGCCCGGTACGTCCTCGTCCAGCGGCGCCATCGCGGCGATGACCACGTTGCTGGCGACGTCGCCGGCCGCCATGCCGCCCATCCCGTCGGCGACGGCGAGCAGCCGCGGGCCGGCGTAGACGGAGTCCTGGTTTCCGTCCCGGATCAGGCCACGGTCACTCCGGGCCGCATACCGCAGCGTGAGGGTCATGCGTCGCCTCCCGCAGCCGGCCGGGAGCGAGGGAGCGCAGCGACCGAGTCGGACGGTCGGCTACCGGGTGGCGCTGCTTCCGCGCGAGCCGTGCGAGCGCCAGTTAGCTCGGTCATGGGCGCAACTCAAGGGCCGTGCGGCCGATCCGGATCGGCACGCCGAGGGGTACCGGGGTGGGGCCGCTGACCTTCGCGCGGTCGAGGTAGGTCCCGTTGGTGGAACCGAGGTCTTCCAGCAGCCACTGCCCGGACCGGGGTACCAGCCGGGCATGCCGGGCGGACGCGTAGTCGTCCGTGATCACCAAGGTCGAGTCCTCCGCGCGGCCGATCGTGATGGGCTGCTCGCCCAGTGTGATCTTGGTACCGGCGAGCGCGCCGGCCGTGACCACGAGCTGATGGGCGGCACGGCCCTTCCTGACCTTAGCGGCCGCGGCCGCACCTGGCGCGACGGCGCCGACCCTGCGGGGCGCGGCGACCAGTCGGGACCTGACACCGGCGAAGAGATCCCTGCGGATCACGCCGACCACCGTGAACACAAATATCCACAGCAGCACCAGGAACCCGATGCGCGCGACAGTGAGGACCAGTTCCTCGGGCAATGTCGTTAGCCGTCCACTCGGAACGTGAGGGTGGTTGTTCCGAGCTGAATCATGTCACCGGGGTTCAGGGCGACGGCAGACACCCGCTGTCCATTGACCATCGTCCCGTTGGTGGAGCCGAGGTCGGTCAGGACGACCTGCGCGCCGTCGTAGTCCAGCCGGGCGTGCCGGCGCGAGATGCCCACGTCGGGCAGGCGCAGGTTGGCCTGGTCGCCGCGGCCGATCACGGTGGAGCCGATGGACAGCGGATAGGTCCGGCCGTCGTTGGCGACCAGGCGGACGCCGCGGGCACCGCCGGGCGGGCCGCTGACCGGCCGGCCCGGTGGCGGGCCCTGCTGCTGGTACGCGGTCGGCGCGGGCTGCTCGTAGGGCGGGTAGGCCGGTGGCGGTGGCTGCTCGTAGGAGGGGACGGGCGCCACGTCGCCGCCGGTGTACACCTCGGCGGTGACGCGGAACATGCCGGTGTCCAGCCCGTCGCCGCGCTCGATCTCGACGATCACGTCGCCGTAGACCGTCCAGCCCTGCTCGCCGATGAACTCCGCCTGCGACTGGGCCAGCTCCTGGGCCAGTGCGGCGGCGTACGGCGCCAGCCGGCTGTGGTCGTACGGCGAGAGATCGATCACGTACCGGTTCGGCACCAGGGTGCGGCCACCGGCCAGGATGGCCTTGTGCGCCTCAGCTTCCCGCTGCATGGCATTGAGGATCTCCACAGGGTGGACGACCCCCTTGAAGACCTTCGCGAAGGCCCCTTCCACCAGGCCTTCCAGCCGCTTCTCAAAGCGCTGAAGCACACTCACCGGCTCCTCCTCTGGTTCCGAGACAGATGGTATCCGTACGCCGCACCACCGCACGCGCACCGATCGGCCGGACTCGTGCTAGTCTTCCCCTCGCTCCACCACTCGGGGAAGTGGCGGAATGGCAGACGCGCACGGTTCAGGTCCGTGTGCCCGTAAGGGCGTGAGGGTTCAACTCCCTCCTTCCCCACTCTGATCGAAGCCCGGTCGGCCGGCCGGGCTTTTCGTTACCTCGAATCGGCGACACGCCGGGCCGTCCGCCCGGGCCGGTAATGTGCGGCCGTCAGGATAGAGCCCGCCACCGATGCCAGTGACACGAGGAGAGGTCGTGCCCCTGTCTGCTCTGCGCCGCGTCCGCTGGGCGGTCCGCGCCACCCTGACCCTGGGCGTCGCCGCGTCGGTCGCGGCGAACGTCCTGCACGCACTGCCGAACCCGATCAGCCAGGCGATCGCCGCCTGGCCGCCGCTCGCGCTGCTGCTGACCGTCGAGCTGATTTCCCGGGTACCGATGCATCGGCGCCTGCTCGCGGCGGCCCGGCTGGGCGCCACGGCCGGCATCGCCGCGATCGCCGCCTGGGTGTCCTACTGGCACATGGCCGGCGTGGCCGCGCGCTACGGCGAAAGCACCAGCTCGGCCTACCTGCTGCCGCTGTCGGTCGACGGGCTGATCGTGGTCGGTTCGGTCAGCCTGGTGGAGCTCGCCGGCCGGATCCGGGGCATCGAGGAGGCGCAGCGGGCCACGACCGCGCAGGTCGCCGAGGCGCCGGCACCCGCGCCGGTCGTGGCGCCCGCCCCCGCCCCCGCCCCGGCCGCTCCGGCGAAGAAGGTCGCCGCCGCGAAGAAGGCGCCGGCCAAGACCGCACCCCGGCAGCGCCGCCCGGCCGCGGAGACCGCGGCGCTGGCCGAGGCGATCGAGGCCGCGCACCCGGACATCAGCCGGTCCGAGCTGGCCCGGCAGCTGGGCATCAGCGTGAGCCGGCTGGCCAGCGTGCGGCGGGAGCTGCAGCGCACCGGGTGACCCCGCGGCAGACGATCGCCGGCTGGTAGCCGCTCCGACAAGCTGCGCGACAGACGATCGCCGGCTGGTAGCCGCTCCGACAAGCTGCGCGGCTATGCTCGCTGGGTTCGCGTGCCGCCGCCGAGTGAGGAGTCGTCGACCGTGAGTGTCGTGATCGTGACCGGTTCCGCCGGGCTGATCGGGTCCGAGGCGGTGCGCCACTTCGCCGCCCTGGGGCTGGACATCGTGGGCATCGACAACGACATGCGCGCGCAGTTCTTCGGGCCGGAGGCGTCCACCGCGTGGAACGTGCGGCGGCTGACCGGCGAGCTCGGCGACCGGTACACCCACTGCGACGTCGACATCCGCGACCGGGACGCGCTGGCGCGGATCTTCACCCGCTACGGCCGCGACGTCGCCCTGGTCGTCAACACCGCCGCGCAGCCGTCGCACGACTGGGCGCTGCGCGACCCGTACACCGACTTCGACATCAACGCCACCGGTACCCTCAACCTCCTGCAGAACGTGCGGGAGCACTGCATCGAGGCGCCGTTCATCCAGTGCTCCACCAACAAGGTGTACGGCGACCGGCCCAACTCGCTGCCGCTGGTGGAGCTGGAGACCCGCTGGGAGATCGAGCCGGGCCACCCGTACGAGGACGGCATCACCGAGGACATGCCGATCGACCACTGCCTGCACTCGGTCTTCGGCGCCTCGAAGGTGGCCGCCGACGTGATGGCGCAGGAGTACGGCCGCTACTTCGGGATGCGCACGGCGTGCTTCCGCGGCGGTACCCTGACCGGCCCGGCCCACGCCGCGACCGAGCTGCACGGCTTCCTCGCCTACGTGATGCGCTGCAACATGGAACGGCGCACTTACAAGATCTTCGGGTACAAGGGCAAGATGGTCCGCGACGCGATCCACAGTCACGACGTGGTGGCCGCGTTCGAGGCGTTCTTCCGGGCGCCGCGCGAGGCGGCCGTCTACAACCTCGGCGGCGGGCGGCACTCCAACTGCTCGCACCTGGAGGCGTTCGAGCTGGCCGAGAAGATCAGCGGTACCCCGATGGTCACCGAGTACCACGACGCCAACCGGGTCGGCGACCACCAGTGGTGGATCGGCTCCAACGCCGCGTTCCAGCGTGACTACCCGCAGTGGAAGCAGGTCTACGACGTGCCGATGATCCTGCAGGAGATCTACGAGGCCAACCGGGACCGGTGGACACCGGCGCCATGAAACACAGTGTGCTGGGCGTCCTCGTCGACGCGACCGACTACGACCGGGCGACCGCGGCGGTGCTCGACGCGGCGCGCGAGGGGCGGCCGTTCGCGCTGACGGCGCTGGCGGTACACGGGGTGATGACCGGGGTACAGGACCGGGCGCACGGTGCCCGGCTCAACTCCTTCGACCTGGTCACGCCGGACGGGCAGCCGGTGCGCTGGGCGCTCAACTCGATGTACGGCGCGGCGCTGGCCGACCGGGTCTACGGCCCGACGCTGACGCTGCGGGTACTCGACCGGGCCGCGGCCGAGGGGCTGCCGATCTACCTGTACGGCTCGACCGACGAGACGCTGGACCGGCTGGTACCGCGGTTGCAGGAGATGTTCCCCGCGCTGAAGATCGCCGGACGGGAACCGTCGAAGTTCCGCGCCGCCCGGCCGGGTGAGCTTGTGGAGATCGCCGAGCGGGTCAAGGCGTCCGGCGCGCGGATCCTGCTCGTCGGGCTGGGCTGCCCGCGCCAGGAGGTGTTCGCGCACGCGGTACGGCCGGTGCTGGCGATGCCGGTGCTGGCGGTCGGCGCCGCGTTCGACTACCACGCCGGTCAACTGCGCCGGCCGCCGGAGTGGATGCAGCGGCGCGGGCTGGAGTGGCTGTGGCGGCTGGGCCTGGAACCGGGCCGGCTCTGGCGGCGGTACCTGCTGCTGAACCCGGCCTACCTGGCGCGGCTCGGCGCCCAGAAGACCGGCCTGTGGAAGGCCACCCCACCCGCACCGACCACGGACCCGGCGGCCTCGGTCCCCGCCTGAGCGCGCCCCGCGCCCCGCACGCCGACCGCGACTACCACCCGCCTCGTCGATCTTGGACTTGTGGTGCCCGAGTTGGGCGGTCTACGCCGCTTTTGTCGCGGACACAACTCCAAGATCGGCGAATGGGGGCGGGCCGGTCACTTGAAGTGCGACAGGTCCACCCGGCGGCCGACGCCGTGCCGGCGCAGGGCGACCTCGGCGGGGATGAGCATGAGCGCCATCGGAGCGGCCAGGTACCAGGTACCGGCCAGGGTCAGCGCGACGATGTCGAGCAGGATGCCGACGGCGTACAGCAGGATCAGCGGTACCGCCCGGGTACCCCGGGACTGCCGGTTGATCGCGGCGAGCAGGCCGAACGCGCCGGTCGACATGGCGAGGGTGCCCGCTCCGCAGATCAGGAAGATCACAGTTTCCCGGGTGGACATCGGCGCTCCTTCTTAAGATCTCCGCGGCGCAATGTCCGCCAGGCTAAAACGGGGCAAGGTCATCGACATCCGCCGATCAGCCGGGGATCGGCGCCAAACCGGCGAGCCGACCCTTCGTACCAGCGTCGCACAGCGCCCCGGCGAGCCCGGCGGCATACGCATCGGCGGCCGACACCCCGAGCGTGGCCGCGATCTCGTACTCGCGTCCCAGGTCGGTGCCGAACATCGCCGGATCGTCGGTGTTGATCGAGCAGCGGACCCCGGCCGCATGCAGCGCCGGCAACGGGTGTGCCGCCAGCTCCGGTACCACGCCGGTGCGCAGGTTCGACGTCGGGCACACGTCGAGCACGATGCCACGCTCGGCGATCTCGGTCAGCAGTTCGGCGGATTCGGCCGCCCGGATGCCGTGCCGGATCCGGTCGGCGCCGAGGTCCAGTGCCTCGCGGACGGACTCCGGGCCGGCCGCCTCGCCGGCGTGCGGGACGAAGCCGAGGCCGCCGTCGCGGGCGATCTCCACGGCACGGGCGTACGGCGCCAGCGGGTACCCCGGCTCGTACCCGCCGATGCCCAGCGCGACGATCCCGCGGTCGCGGTACCGCACGGAGACCCGGGCGCACTCCTCGGCCAGCTCGACCGGGCAGCCGTTGCGGTACAGGTCGGGGGTGAACCGCACGGTCACGCCGAAGCGCTCGGCGGCCTCGATCCCCCCGTCGGTGTACCCGGTGTAGATCTCGTCCCAGTCCAACCCGCCGAGCAGTACCCGTTCCGGCGGCGAGAAGATCGCCTCCAGGTATACCGCGCTGAACCCGGCCGCCTCCTCGGCGTAGTCGACCACCACCTGCCGGAAGTCGTCTGCCGTGCGCAGGCAGTTGGTCGTCATGATCCAGGTGTCGATGAAGTGCTTGAAGTCGCGGAACCGGTACAGCGCGGTCAGCCCGTCGACGGTGTCCGCGGGCAGCGCGACGTGGTTGCGACGGGCGATGTCCAGCAGCGTGGCCGGCCGGATGGAGCCCTCCAGGTGGACATGGAGCTCGATCTTCGCCGCACCCATGCCGACCAGCTTGGCAGAAGCCTCAGCGGCGCGGTGTCCCATGCTGGACATACAGCAGTTCCAGGATCGAACGGGCCGCCTCGAACCAGCGGTCCAGCCACTCCGCCGGCGGCATCGCGCCCTTCGGCGGCAGCTCCAGGAGCAGGCCGCGCAGCAGCGGGTGGTCGGCCAGTGAACCGGTCGGCGAGTCCAGCCAGCCGGTCGGCGGGTACACCGGCTCGGCGAGGGAGTCCAGGTCGGTGAGCGACATCGCGGGTACCGGCGCGTCCAGTACCGAGCCGACCGGCCCGCTCGCGCCGTTGCGCGGGGTGAGGTCGAGGCCGGGGTCGCCCGGTATGCCGCCGGGCTCCCGCCGGCCGCCGTTGTGGTAGCCGAGCTGGCCGGCGAACCGGTCGTCCGGCGCGACGGGCACGTTGTTCGCGTTGTCGGGACCGTTCTTCATGAACTCTCCTCGTTCCGGCGGGTTGATCCGGCCATGCGGCAACCGTCTGGTACAACGAGGCGGTTCCGGGCGGGCGACGGCCGAGCCCCCGCGCGACCCGCCGACGGTACGGGGCCGGCACGCCGCAGCGCACCGGCCCCGTCGTCGACTGACTGTTACAGGTCGAACTCGCCGTCCTTGGCGCCGCCCACGAACGCGTCCCACTCGGCCTGGGTGAACAGGAGTACCGGACCCTCCGGGTGCTTGGAGTCGCGTACCGCGATCGCCTCGTCGACGAAGGCGACCTCAACGCAGTTGTCGGAGTAGGGCCCGCTGGCCGAACTCTTGCGCCACACCGCCCCGCTCAGGTCGACCCGCAGCCCTTTCGCCTCCGCAATGACTTCCATCTACAGCTCCTTTACCCGTGCGGCGAGAAGCGCGACCGACTCGTCGGGGGGAAGTGCGCTCGCCCGCAGATGATCGAAAATGAAGTGGTACCGCCGCAGCTCCTCGTCCTTCTCCAGGAAGAGGCCGCCAGCTGCGTTCTCGGCGAACACCACGTCGGGGTCGGCCGGTTCCTCGTAGCCGAGGATCGCGAACGATCCGTCCATCCCGGCGTGCGCGCCGATCGCGAACGGTAGCACCTGCAATGTGATGTTGGGCAGATCTGCGACCATCACAAGATGATCAATTTGCCGAGTCATCACCGCGGGTCCACCCACCAGTCGATGAAAGATCGCCTCGTCGAGGACGGCCCACAGGCGGAGCGGATCGTCCTGGGTTAACAACGATTGGCGCTCCATCCGGACGTGCACCCGCCGGTCGAGCTCGACCGGGCTGATGTCCGGCCGCCCCTTCACGATCATCGCGCGGGCGTACTCCTCGACCTGGAGCAGCCCGGGTACCACCTGGCCTTCGTATGCGTGGATCTCCGACGCGGCCGCCTCCAGCCCGACATAGGCGGTCGTCAGTACCGTGCCGTACAGGTGCCACCAGCCCTTGAGCCGGGCCTCGCGGGCGACCTGTAACAGTTCCTCGGCCGCGGAACCGTCGACGCCGTAGACGGCGAGCATGTCCCGCACGTCGCGCGGGGTCGCGCCGGTGTGCCCGGTCTCGATCCGCGAGATCTTGGAGGACGAGCACTCCAACCGGTCGGCGACCACGTCGATGGTCACCCCGGCGGCTTCCCGCAGGCGGCGCAACTCAAGGCCCAACCGGCGGCGGCGTACCGTGGGGCTGCGCCGGACGGTCACCCTTCACCTCCCGAACGCAGCGGCGTCGGCTCCCAACAGGGGTAAGTGCGCTGGAATTGGCTCAAGTGTGCCGCCCGGTCGAACAGCGCGGCAAGCCGTGCGGAAGCCGGCACGTCCCAGATGGGTGAAACCGGACGGGTGCAACTTGCATTGATCATCATAGTCATGCAACCTGTCTGTACGACATGCGTCACCCACAGTTCTTCCACGACCGTCACGCGTGTCCGTCGTTGCATTCGTCGGGGGACTGGTAGGAAGCGGGAGTTGATGTGTTACCGCGGTCCGGTGACGTCCTGCGCGTGACCCGTGCGGCCAGCGTGCAGTTCACCACCCCGATGCTGTTCCGGGTCATCCGGGTACATGACTGGTCCACCTACAACGGGTGGGCGTGGCTCGACGGGTACGAGCTCAACAGCGCGGGGGACGCGGTCGAGCGCCGGTCCATCTTCGTCCAGCTCGACGGGCTGCAGCAGGCCCAGGCCGCACCGCCCAACCGGTACCGGACGCCGGTCACGACGCCGCGGGGGACGGTGACGGCGGCGCGGTCGCGACCACGAGGTTGACCTCGGTACCCGCCGGCACCCTGCTCTCGGCCGGCGGGTTCGACTCGATCACGGTACCGGCCGGGAACTCGCTGCTGACCCGCGTGCTCACCGTCCAGTTGAGTCCCTGGCTCTGCAGGATCTGCTCCGCATCGCTGAGAGAGACGCCGCGCAGGGACGGCACGACGACCATGGTCACCGGCGGCGACGTCGACGCGGTCGGCGACGGTGCCGGGCTCGGCGAGGCCGACGACGGTGCGGGACTGCTCGGCGTCGGCGAGGGCGACGTCGGGGTACCCGGCTTGCTGCGTACCGCGACCCACAGGCCCAGCGCGATCAGACCGACCAGCACCAGGATCGCCACCCCGATCAGGATCGGCGCCCACCAGGTGCGCGGCTGCTGGTCGGGTACCCACTGGGGTTCGGACGGGCGCGGACCGGCCGCCGGCACCCCGGCCCGGGCCGCCCACCGCGCCGGCTGCTCGCCCGCCGGCCGTTCGCCCGCCGCCGGCATGACGGCGGTCTCGTCGGGGGGCTGGTCGATGGGCTGGTCGAAGCGGGCGGTTTCGTCGTCCGCGGGCGGTTGCGGCGGGGTCGGGCGGTCGTCGGCCACGCCCTCCATCACATCATGACCAAGCTCGACCTTCCGCGGAGTGCCCCGGATCGCGGGCAGCCGCTATCCTCCCGGCATGGCCACACGCGGCTGGGGAGGATCGATCGCCCTCGCGATCGGCGTCGGCGCGGGCGCCGCCGCCGCGCAGCTCGGCGTGGCGTACGGCCTGGGCATCATGACCTGGCCCACGACGACCGATCCGGCGGGCGAACGCGCCTGGCTGGCCAGCCTCGCCTGGACGACCTGGATCGCGTCGACCGCCACGGTGCTCGGCGCCGTGGTCGCCGACCGGCTCTCCCCCGGCGGGCCGGGGGCCGCACCGCCCCGACGCCGGACCGGGCCGGCCGGACGGCTGCCCGCCACGCCGATGGCCACCACCGCCTGGCGCCTGGTCCTCGCGCTCACCGCCGGGGTCGGCGGGCTGCTGACGGTCGCGCTGGTGGCGGTACCCGCCCGCGCCGCGCACCGGCCGGGCACGCTCGCCCCGCAGATGATCGCTGGCGGGTACGCGCTGGTCGGCGTCGCAGTGGGGGTACTGGTCGCCATCGCCGCCCTCTCCGCCCGCGCGGTCGCCGCGAACGCGGTGCTGACCATGGCCTACGTCTGGGCGCTCGCCACCGGATCAGTGATCTTCGGTCTGGCCGCCCACCACGATCTCACCACCGCCCAGCTCGGGGTCTGGCACTTCGGTGGCGTGCACTTCCTGCGGCAGACGTACTCGCTGCCCGGCGCGGCGATGATGATCGGCGCCGCACTGGTCATCGCCGTGGCGGCCGCCTGGCCGGCCAGCCGCCGCGGCGACAATCCGGTCGGCGTGGCGATCTCCGGAGCGCTCGGCCCGCTCCTGGTCTCGTCCGCATACTTCTTCGCCGCGCCGCCACTGGCCGGCGTCCAGTCCGACGACCAGCTGTCCGCGTACGCGATCGCGCCGTACGCCGACCTGGTGGGCTTGCTCGGTTCGGTCGTCCTCGTCGCCCTCGCCGCGCAGCGCACCCAGCGACTGGCCGCGGCGGCCGGCGGTCCCGCGGCGGAGGCCGGCCCGGCGGCAGAGGCGGCACCGGAAGCGGCCGGCCCGGCACCGGTACCCGTGCCGGAGCCGCGCAGCGAGGAGTCCCTGCCCGAAGACGCGTACGCGCCGGTCCGCGCCTACGAAGCCGACCGGGAAGCGGCGGTCCTGGTCACGAACCCCGGCCCGGTGCCGTTGTGGCCGACCCAGCGCGACGGCTCCGCGGAGGAGACCACCGAGGCCGCACCGGCGAAGCCGCCGGCCAAGGGCGGTTTCGTCAGGCGCCTCGGCCGCCGCTGAGCGGCCCGCCCTGCGCCCGGGCCGCCCCGCGCCGCCCCGCGCCGCGCCGCGCCGCGCCGCGCCGCGCCGGGATCTTGGACGCGAGCACCCCTTGCGGGGGGTACGAACGTCCAAGATCTCGCGAAAGCAAGGCGAACCCGCGCCCGGGCCGGCCTTCAGCCCAACGGCCAGGTGTGGATCGGCTCGTTGCGCGGCGCGAACTCGGCGTACCGGCGCAGCATCTCGCCCAGCGCCGCCCACCGGTCCAGCCCCTTGTCCTCCAGTACCCCGACCGTCTCGGTCTGCCAGCTGGCGCCGTTGCGGCCGGTCAGGCAGCGCTGCTCGACCACGCCGAGCAGCCGGTCGCGCAGCTCCGGATCGACGTCGAACCGGTCCAGCCCCTCGTGCGCCCAGGGCAGCAGCCGCTCAAGTACCAGGTCGGTGGCGCGTAACTCGCCCAGGCGCGGCCAGTACACCGAGGCCTGCAGCCCGTCCCGGGCGGAGACGTGGAAGTTCTCCTCGGCCTGGCTGAAGGTGAGCTGCGTCCACACCGGCCGGTCGGCCTCGGCGAGGTAGCGCACCAGCCCGAAGTAGAACGCCGCGTTGGCGAGCAGGTCGACGACTGTCGGGCCGGCCGGCAGTACCCGGTTCTCCACCCGCAGGTGCGGCCGGCCGTTCATGATGTCGTACACCGGCCGGTTCCAGCGGTAGACAGTGCCGTTGTGCAGCCGCAGTTCGGACAGCCGGGGTACCCCGCCGGTGTGGATCACCTCGACCGGGTCCTCGTCCTGGGTGATCGGCAGCAGCGGCGGGAAGTACCGCACGTTCTCCTCGAACAGGTCGAAGATCGAGGTGATCCACCGTTCCCCGAACCAGACCCGCGGCCGTACCCCCTGCGCCTTCAGCTCGTCCGGCCGGGTATCGGTGGCCTGCTCGAACAGCGCGATCCTGGTCTCCGCCCACAGCCGCTTGCCGAACAGGTACGGCGAGTTGGCGCCGATCGCGACCTGCGGGCCGGCGATGGCCTGCGAGGCGTTCCAGTAGTTCGCGAAGTCTTCGGGTGCGACCTGCAGGTGGAACTGGGTACTGGTGCACGCAGCCTCGGGCGCGATCGAGTCGGTGTGCGACTGGAGCGCCTCGACGCCGCGGATGTCCAGCGTGATGTCTTCGCCCCGGGCGGCCACGATCTGCTCGTTCAGCACCCGGTACCGCGGGTCCGGCGACAGGTTCTCCAGGATCGCGTGCCGCTGGGTCAGCGTCGGCAGGATGCCGATCGTGACCAGCCGCGCCTGCGCCTCCTTGGCCCGCTCGTCGGCCCGGGCCAGGCTGGTCAGCAGGTCGTTCTCGTAGTCCTCGAAGCCGTGCTCGGCGATCAGCCGCGGGCTGAGGTTGATCTCCAGGTTGAACTGGCCGAGTTCGGTCTGGAAGGACGGGTCGGCCAGGTCGGCGAGTACCTGGGCGTTGCGCATCGCCGGCTCGCCCTGGTCGTCGATGAGGTTGAGCTCCAGTTCGAGTCCGGTCATCGGCCGGTCCGCGTCGAACCGGAAGTCGTTGAGCATCAATGCGAAGACGTCCAGGCAGCGACGCACCTTCTGGCGGTACCGTGTCCGGTCCTCCGGGGTGAACGTCGAGCGGGACACGTCTTTGCCCATGGGCCCTTCCCGTCCGAGGCTCTGGGGGGTCTGGCCCCCCAACGTTATGAGCGTCTCAGCATCGAGGCTAGGGACAAACCGGGCAGGTTATCAGCGCAACGTGAGTACATAGGTGCAGAAAGGTACGGCAGGGCCCGGGTCGGGCGACCCGGGCCCTGTTGCCGATCCGGCCCCTGCCGATCAGGCCTGGCGGATGGCCTCGCCCTCGATCTCGATCTTGACCTTCTTGCCGACCATGACACCGCCGGTCTCCAGCGCCACGTTCCACGTGATGCCGAACGCCTCGCGGTCGATCTCCGCGGTGGCGCTGAAGCCGAACACGTCGTGCCCGTACGGGCTGCGGCCGACGCCCTCGAACTCGACCTCCAGGTCGACCGGTACCGTGACGTCCTTGATCGTCAGCTCGCCGGTCAGCACGAACTCGTTGCCGCCCAGGCTCTTCACGCCGGTGCTGCGGTACTCCAGCGTCGGGTACTTCTCGACGTCCAGGAAGTCGGGGCTCTTCAGGTGCCCGTCGCGCTGCTCCTGGCCGGTGCTGATGCTGGCGGCCCGGATGGTCGCGTGCACGGACGACTGCAGCGGGTCCTCGGCGATCGTGATGGTGGCGCCCGCCTCGGCGAACTCGCCGCGGACCTTGCTGACCATCAGGTGCCGGGCCATGAAGCCGACCCGCTTGTGGTTGACGTCCAGGGTGTACGTGCCGGGCTGCGGGATCTCGATCCCGTTGAAGGTACGCGCCGCCAGGGCGTTGCTCTCGCTCATCGGATCCTCCCGAAGACTCTTTGTTGTCTAGGCAACTATAGACTGAGCAATAATCTCCCCGTCAAGTACTGGTACAGTGGTTTAGTGCACAGCGAGCTGGTGAACGACGAGCGCCTGACCGCGATCGGGCTGTTCGCCGAGGCATACGAGGGCCTGGCGGCGCGGTTCGCCGCGCAGCTGGCCGAGCACCACCTCGCGCCGATCGAGTTCGAAGTGCTGATGCGGCTGGCCCGCTCGCCCGACGGGCAACTGCGGATGACCGACCTGTCCGCCCAGACCACGCTCACCACCAGCGGCGTCACCCGGGTCATCGACCGGCTCAACCGCGATGGCCTGGTCTGCCGGCGGGCCTGCCCGACCGACCGGCGCAGCTGGTACGCGGTGATCACGGCAGACGGTCGCAAGCGGCTGGACGCCGTCCTGCCCGGGCATCTCGCGCTGATCGAGGAGTGGTTCATCGGCCGCCTCGACGGCGACCAGCTCACCGCCATGATCGACGCGCTCCGCACGGTACGCGACGCGGTCCGGCCTGACGCGACCGCGGGAAGTGCCCTACCGTCCGGTGAGTGAAGTACGGATTCGTCCTCCCCTGGGGTGATGCGCGCACCGCGGCCGATCTCGCCGCGATCGCCGAGCGGCACGGCTGGCACGGCTTCTTCGTCTGGGAACCGGTCTGGGGCGTCGACGCGTGGGTGGCCCTCGCGGCCGCGGCGATGGTGACCACGCGGATCCGGCTGGGTACGATGCTCACCCCGCTGCCCCGCCGCCGGCCCTGGGACCTCGCCGGGCAGGCCGCCACGCTGGACAACCTGTCGGGCGGCCGGGTGATCCTGTCGGTCGGGCTCGGCGCCGCCCACGCCGGCTGGTTGGCCTTCGAACCCGACCCTGGCCGCCGCATCCGGGCGCAGCTGCTCGACGAGGGCCTCGACGTGGTGACCGGACTGTGGGCCGGGCAGCCGTTCGAGTACGAGGGGCGGCACTACCGGGTCACCCCGAGCGACTTCATGCCTCCGCCGCCGCCGGTACAACGGCCGCGGATCCCGATCTGGGTGGTCGGCGGCTGGCCGGCGCGGCGGTCGATGGCGCGCGCCGCCCGGTACGACGGGTGGCTGCCGAACGTCGTCGACAGGGGCGCCGCCGGGCCGGCGACACCCGAGCACATCCGGGCCGGGGTCCGCTGGGTCCATGACTTCCGCACGATGGAAGGGCTGCCAGTCGACGGGTACGACGTGGTCTGCGAGGGGACGACGCCGGACGATCCGGCGGCCGGCGCCGCGGTCGTCGCGCCCTGGCAGGCGGCCGGCGCCACCTGGTGGATGGAAGCCGACTGGTCAGTGGCCCGGGAGGCGGTCCGCGACTATGCGGCGGCGCGGCTCGCCGCCGGGCCTCCGGTCGTGAAATAACCGGCAGGAGTACCGGCAGAAGCAGCTTGGATTGCCCACATACCGGGCTTCTAGCCACGGGTCGGATGGCGACGTCGGACTAATCTGCCACGGGTGGGGAGGCCCCGGAAACGGGGAGCGTACCGGCGGAGCTGGTGGGGTGCTACGGGGGACTTCGCCGGTACGAGGGGACGCATGCCCTCGTGGCGGCCGGCCGGGTCTGCCGCCACGAGGGCAAGTGCGGCAATGTTGGCGTGTCACCGTCCCAACGCCGCGCGTTCGGTCGGGAGAAGCCTGATCCGGGTACGGTGGCACAGCTCGTCCAGCTCCGCGAGCAGCTTTGCCCGGCGGTCGCTGTCGTCGGTGCTCGCGGCGGCGCCGACCAGTGCCTCGACCACGTCACGCATGTCGTACTGGCCGTGCAGTGCCTCGGCCGCGGCGAGGAACCGGTCCACCGCGGTCTGCCGGTTACCGGCCGCGCGGGCGAGGTAGGCCTCGATCAGGGCGGCCATCCCGTCGTCGCTGAACTCGGCCAGTACCGTCTCGGCTTCGAACGACCGCCCGGCCTGGGCGAGCGCCAGCCCGAGAGTCGCGAGCACCCGCCGCCGGTGCCCCGGATCGCCCAGCTCCTCCAGCTGCACGATGGCCCGCCGCGCACCGGCGACCGCGTCGGCGTACCGGCCGTCCAGCCGGGCCACCTCGGCGAGGTTCGCGTGTGCCAGGGCGCGCAGCCGGTCCTCGCCGATCTCGCCGGCCAGCCGCTGTACCGCGGCGAGCCGGCGCCGGGCGGCGGCCAGGTTGCCCAGCCGGATCTCGTGCCAGGTCAGGTTGTTCTGCGCGACGACCACGTCACGGGTCCGGCCGTACCGGGTGGCGAGCGCCAGTCCGGCGGTACCGTGCTGCCGGGCCGCCTCCGGATCCCCGGCGGCCTGGTACAGCGCGCAGAGCTGGGTGTGCGCCGCGAGCTGGCCGGTGACGTCGCCGTACCGGTTGAAGGTGACCAGCGCCGCCACGACCTCGGACAGTTCGGCGAGCCCGTCGCCGTGCTCGGCGGCCAGCTGGGCGAGACCGAGCTGCCCCCACGCCCGTACCGTCGGTTCCGCGTCGGCGGTGCGCGGATCGTCCAGTAGGCGGCGCAGCACCTCCCGGCCCTCCCGGTCGTGCCCGCGGAACCGCCACCAGCGCGGCAGTGCCGCGGCCAGCCGCAGGCCGAGCCGCGGGTCGGCCTGCGTCGACCAGACCAGCGCGGCGCGCAGGTCGCTGGCCACGTCGGTGAGCCGGTCCGCGGCCGTCGGCAGGGTCCGGCCGACCAGGTCCGGCGCGGTCCGCACGGCGTACCGGGCGAACACCTCGGCGTGCCGGCGGGCGGCCTCGGTGGCCTCCCCCTCCCGCTGCGCCTCCTCCCGGCCGAACTCGCGGACCATGTCCAGCAGCCGGAACCGGGCGGTACCGGTGACCCGCACGCTCAGCAGGCCGAGGCCGGCCAGCCGGTCGAGGAGCACCACGATGTCCGGCGTCCCGCCCGGCCCGTCGGCGAGCAGCGGCTCGGCCAGCTCCGCCGACCAGCGGTAGGCGAAGCTCGCCAGCCGCCGCAGCGCCCACCGATCGGCCCGGTCGAGCAGCCGGTAGCTGGCCGCGATCGCGTCGCGCAAGGTCATCTCGCCACCGGGGCGCAGCGGCGTGGCCAGGTCGCCGTTCCCGCCGAGGTCGAGCACCCGGTCGCCGTACCGGTTCAGGATCTCCGGTACCGCAAGGATCCGGCCCCGGGCGGCGGCCAGTTCGAGGGCCAGCGGCAGCCCGCCCAGCCGGCGTACCAGCTCGGCGACCGCGGCCACGTCGTCCGGCCCGAGCTCGGTCCGGCCGACGGCGCGCAGCCGGTCAAGGAAGAGCTGCGCCGCCGGGTACCGGGCGATCTCGGCCAGGTCGACGATCCCGGCCGGCGGCGTCTCCAGCGGTCCGACCGGCCACACGTACTCGCCGGGGATCCGGGTCGGGTGCCGCCCGGTCGCGATGATCCGCAGCGACGGGATGATGCCCTGCAACCAGCGCAGCGCCGCGGAGGTCGCGTCGGCGGCCCGGTCGACCGCGTCGACGAGCAGCAGCGCCGGGCGGCCGGCGAGGTGGCCCGGCAGGTCGCGGATGCGCGGTACGTCGAACACCGTCGCGACGGTGGCCAGGATGTCGGCCTCGGTGGACACCTCGGTGATCGCGATGCCGGCCACGCCGCCCGGGTGCCGGGGTGCGGCGAGGTGCGCCGCGGTCCAGCCGAGGCTGGTCTTGCCGACCCCGGCGACGCCGACCAGGGTCACCAGCGCGGCGTGCCGCAGTGCCGCGTCGATGCTGGCCAGCTCCACGTCGCGGCCGATGAGCACCGGCGCGGGCGGCAGGTTCACCCCGTCGCGCACCTCGATCATCGCGTCGGTACCGGCGCCCCGGCGCGCGGCCAGCATGAACTCCAGCCGCTCGGCACCCTCCAGGTCCAACGCCGCCACCAGCAGGTCCACCGTGGCCCGCTGCGGGCGCGCCCGGCCCCGTTCGAGGTCGCGCAGGGTACGCACCCCGACTCCGGCCGCGGCCGCGAACTCCTCCTGCGTCATCCCTTTGTGCTGGCGGTGCCTGCGCAACAGTTCGGCGAACGCGCTGGCAGGCGTGTTTGTACCCGCGCCCGGTTCGGGGGACATGCCCGGAAGGCTAGGTGGTGATCGTCCGGCCGGGGAGGCTCAAGTCAAGGTCACGACCGGCGGCTGGCTGTATCCGGACAGTTTCCCAGGAATGCTCAGAGGCCCATGTCGCGGGCGATCACCATCCGCTGGATCTCGGAGGTGCCCTCGCCGATCTCCAGTACCTTGGCGTCGCGCCAGAACCGCGCCACCGGGTACTCGTTCATGAAGCCGTACCCGCCGTGGATCTGCGTGGCCTCCCGCGCGTTGGTCACCGCGATCTCGCTGGCGTGCAGCTTGGCCATTGCCGCGTACTGCTTGAAGTCCTGCCCGGCGACCAGCCGCGCGGCCGCGTCGTGCCAGGCCAGGCGCGCGGTGTGCGCCCGGGTGCGCATGTCGGCCAGCTTGAACGAGATGGCCTGGAAGTCGCCGATCGCCCGGCCGAAGGCGCGCCGCTCCTTGGCGTAGGCGACGGACTCGTCGACGCAGCCCTGGGCGAGGCCGGTGGCGAGGGCGGCGATCGCGATCCGGCCCTCGTCGAGGGTGTGCAGGAACTGGGCGAAGCCGCGGCCGCGCTGGCCGAGCAGGTTCGCCGCCGGTACCCGTACGTCGTCCAGGTGCAGCGGGTGGGTGTCCGACGCGCACCAGCCGACCTTCGAGTACCCGGGGCCGACCTCGAACCCCGGGGTACCGGACGGCACGACGATCGCGGAGATCTCGTCCGGCCCGGTCAGCGCGGTGACGGTGACGAGCGAGGTGATGTCGGTACCGGAGTTGGTGATGAACGCCTTGCTGCCGTTGATGACCCACTCGTCGCCGTCGAGTACCGCCCGGGTCTGGGTACCGCCGGCGTCCGACCCGAACCCGGGCTCGGTGAGGCCGAACCCGGCCAGCGCCTCGCCGGACACCAGCGCCGGCAGCCACCGCTGCTTCTGCTCGGCCGTGCCGTACCGGTAGATCGGCATCGCGCCGAGCGACACCGCCGCCTCCAGCGTGATGGCGACCGAGGAGTCGACCCGGGCCAGCTCCTCCAGCGCGACGCCGAGGGCGAGGTAGTCGCCGCCCATGCCGCCGTACTCCTCGGGGAACGGCAGGCCGAACAGCCCCATCTTGCCCATCTGCCGGACGATCTCGTACGGGAACGTGTGCTGCTCGTAGTGCCCGGCGATGACCGGTGCGACCACCTCGCGGGCGAAGTCGCGTACCGACGCCCGCAGCGCCTCAAGCTCTTCGGTCAACTGCATGGCTCCTCCTACACGGGGGTGACGCCCTACACGGGGGTGACGCCGTGCCGGCGCCGGGAGAAGTGGCGGTCCTTGCCGGCCGCCGCGGCGAAGCGCGCGACCAGCTCCGCGCGCAGTTCACCGGGTTCGACGACCGCGTCGACGACCAGCTCGCTGGCCAGCCGGACCAGGTCGATGTCGCGCTCGTACTCGTTGCGGCGTTCCTCGACGAACGCCGGCCGGTCCGCCGCCGGCAGCGCCGCGATCTTGTTGGCGTAGACCGCGTTCACCGCGGCCTCCGCGCCCATCACCGCGATCTTCGCGGTGGGCAGGGCCAGGGTGGCGTCCGGGTCGAACCCCGGGCCGGCCATCGCGTACAGCCCGGCGCCGTAGGCCTTGCGCACGACAACGCAGATCTTCGGTACCGTGGCCTCGCTGATCGCCGTGATCATCTTCGCGCCGTGCCGGATGATGCCCTGCTTCTCCACGGCGGCACCGACCATGAAGCCGGGGACGTCGGCGAGGAACAGCAGCGGCACGTTGAACGCGTCGCACAGCTGCACGAACCGGGTCGCCTTGTCGGCCGAGTCGACGAACAGCACCCCGCCCTTGTGCAGCGAGTTGTTCGCAACGACGCCGACCACCCGGCCGGCCAGGCGGCCGAAGCCGACGCTGACCTCGCGCGCCCAGCGGTCCTGGATCTCGAAGTACTCCCCGCCGTCGAGCAGCCCGCGCACCAGCTTGCGCATGTCGAAGGCGCGCCGCTCGGAGTCGGGGATGATCGCGGCGAGGTCGGTGTCGGGCGCGTCCGCGGCCTGTGCCGTTGGCGGGTCGGCGGTCCAGTTTGACGGCAGGTACGCCAGGTACCGGCGGACCACGTCGAGCGCTTCGGCCTCGGTACCGCAGAGAAAGTGGCCGACCCCCGACTCGCCGGTGTGTACCCGGGCCCCGCCCATCGCCTCCAGCGTGGTCTTCTCCCCGGTGACCATCTCGACCATGCGGTCGGAGCCGAGGTACATGCTGGCGTTGCCGTCGACCATCGCGACCACGTCGCAGAACGCCGGAATGTAGGCGCCGCCGGCCGCGCTCGGGCCGAACAGCGCGCAGACCTGGGGTACCGAGCCGCTGGCCCGGACCTGGTTCCAGAAGATCCGGCCGGCGCCGCGGCGGCCGGGGAACAGGTCGACCTGGTCGGTGATCCGGGCGCCGGCCGAGTCGACGAGGTACACCATCGGGACGCCGGTGGTGTAGGCGCGCTCGATTATCCGGATGATCTTCTCGACGGTGCGGGCGCCCCAGGAGCCGGCCTTGACCGTGGAGTCGTTGGCCATGAGGCACACCGGCCGGCCGTCGATGCGCGCGAGGCCGGTGACGACCCCGTCGGCGGGCAGCCCGTCGGCCAGCGCGTTGGCGTACCGGCCGTCCTCGACGAACGAGCCCTCGTCGACCAGCAGCGCGATCCGTTCCCGGGCGAAGAGCTTGCCCTTGGCGGCGTTGGCGGCGTGGTACTTCTCCGCCCCGCCGGCCAGTGCCCGCTTGCGCAGCGCAGCGAGCGACTCCTCGTCGAGTGACACGATGGCTCCCCTCCGACACCTGAACGATCGTTAGGGTAGCGCATTTTGTCGATCAACGGAGATGCACGGGGGCCAGCGCCCCGGACGGACGCTGGCCCCTGTGGTCAGGTGTGACGGATCAGACGCCGGCGGTACCCAGCAGCCCGAGCGCGTTGTGGGTCAGGTTGACCGGGATCGCGAGCAGCAGGCTGGCCTGGTTGCCACCGAGGGCGCCGAAGTTGTTGCTGGTGCCGGTACCGGCACTGGCCGCGTGCGGCGCCATGGCGCTGCGCAGGTGCGCCGACTCACCGTTGGCGTGGTGCGCCTTCGCGTGGTGCGCCTTGGCGTGGTGCTGCTTCGTGGCGGCGATGGCGCCGGTCGCGCCACCGGTCAGGTTGTTCAGCGTGCTGGCCGCGCCGGCGGTGCTGCCGGTCGAGGTGCCCGTGCCGGTCGAGGTGTTCGCGGCCGCGCCGGTCGAGGTGTTCGCGGCTGCGCCGGCACCGGTGCCGGTGGTGTAGCCGCCGCTGCCGGTGCCGGTGCCGTAGCCACCGTTGCCGGAACCACTGCCGGTGCCGGTGCCGTAGCCACCGCTGCCGGAACCGCTACCGGTGCCGGTGCTGCTGCCGCAGGCGGCGTCCGCGCCACCGAGCAGGCCGACCGCGGTACCGCAGACGTCGATCGGTACCTGGATCGGCACGCCGACCTGGTTGCCGGAGCCGGCACCGGTGTTGTTCGAGGTGCTACCCGCGCCGGCACCGGCGCCGCCGGTGCTGGCACCGCTGCCGCCGGTCGCCGAGGCGTTGCCGAGCAGCCCGATGGCGTTGCCGGTGATGCTGATCGGCACCTGGATCGGCGCGTGGATCTGGTTGCCGCTCGCGACACCGTAGTTGTTCGAGGTGTTGCCGCTGGCGGTCGCCATCCCGCTCGCCGAGCTGCCGGCGCCACCGGAGGCGGCCGTCGCGGTACCCAGGGCACCGATCGCGTTGCCGGACAGGGTGATCGGGGCGAGCAGCGAGACACCGGCCTGGTTGCCGGAGCCGACACCGTAGTTGTTCGACGTGCTACCGAGGTCGGCACCCGCGGTACCGCTGGTGCTCGCGCCGCCGCCGCCGGTCGCCGAGGCGTTGCCGAGCAGGCCGATCGCGTTGCCGGTGACGGTGATCGGCGCCTGGATCGGCGCGGACACCTGGTTGCCGCCCAGGATGCCGAAGTTGTCGGTGGTACTGGCGGCGTTGGCGGCAGCGCCACCGATGAGCAGGAAGCCGGCGGAGAGAATGCCGACCTTGAGCGACTTGCGAACCCAAGTCTTCATTGTGGCTATTTGCCTTTCGAGAATTCGGATTGATGTGCAGGAATTGGCGCGGCGCTCCGCGATGCGGCTCACCTGTCGACACGCGCCTTGTCATAGGAAACCGACCCGGGCCGGGCGCTCCACGCGTCCGCGGACTACCGCGGACCGGGGCCGGGGCCTCGCGCACTGCGAGGCCGATGACCATCGCTTCAGTCGGGTGCGAAGGTCGGGGCGTCGGCCAACCACAGCCGGACCGCGGCCCCGCGCGCACGCAACCGCTCCGCGCCGGCCAGTGGGCCGGGCGTGACCGGTGCGCTGACGACGGCGTACCCGCCGGCGTCGTATCCGGATCCCGACGCCGTTGTCGAGATCCCCGTGCTGTCCGAACCCGGGTACGCCGGAACCGGCGCCCGGTCGGGAAGGTCCGGCACCTGGCGGGTGCCGGGGACGGCGGGCCGGCTCACGGCCCTGGCCATCCGCAGGACGGTACCGGCCGAGGGCCGGACCTGCGTGCTGTGGTGCGCCCGGACCGGTACCGCTTCGGCTGTCCCCGCCGGCGTCGCGCCGACCGCTGCGGCGTGACAGACCAGCGACCGTGCCGACTCCTCGCGCCCGGTGAGCACCGGGCCGACGAGGCGGGCAAGCGGAACCGTGATCAGATCAGCCGGCGCGGGCAGCGTCGGTACCAGCTGGGAAACGGTCGAGAGCAGTGCGGACAGGGCAGCCGGACCGGTGTTGGCCACCGGCCGGCGGGTGGGTCCCGCAGGCGTCGCCTGGCTGGCGAGAAGCGGAACGGAGTGCCGGGTCGCTGACGCGGCGGCGGACCGCGTGTGGTGATGACCAGGCTTTGCCGGTACCAGGACCTGGTCCAGCAGGCTGAGCACCGGCTGGCCGGCCTTCGTGGGTGTGGCCGCGGGTGCCGAGGCATGCGCCGCGGTACTGGTGAGCAGCCAGACCCCACCGGCGAAGCCGGCGACGAGAAGGGCACGGGCGCTGACGCGCGCTACGGAACGGAGCCGTTGCAGCGTCATATCCCGCCTTTCTCGCTATCGCCGTCTTCCTAGAAGAAAACGACGTAACAGTCAGGCGGAAACGATCTGGGTACGGGGACCTGCGCGCAGTACGCCGGAGGGAAGGGTGCGGCCGACGATCCGCTCGGCGAGCCGGGCCGCCTCGATCAACCGGTCCAGGTCGATGCCGGTGTCGTACCCCATGTCGTGCAGCATGTGGACGACCTCCTCGGTGGCCACGTTGCCGCTGGCGCCGGGCGCGTACGGGCAGCCACCGAGGCCGCCGACGCTCGCGTCGAACTCGGTGACGCCGAGGTCGAGCGCGGTGACGATGTTGGCCAGCCCGGTACCCCGGGTGTCGTGGAAGTGCAGCAGCACCGGCCGCTCCCGGGGTACCACGGCGAGCAGCTCGGTGACCCGGCGCGGCGTCGCCATGCCGGTGGTGTCGCCGAAGGCGAGCCGGTCGGCGCCGGCGGCGAGTACCCGCTCGACGATCCCGGCGACCCGGGCCGGCGGCACGTCACCCTCGTACGGGCAGCCGAAGCTGGTCGCCACGATCACCTCGACGGTCGCGCCCGCCTCGTGTACCAGCCCGATCAGCCCGGTGATGTCGTCCAGCGACTGCGCGGTGGACCGGTTGAGGTTGGCGCGGTTGTGCGTGTCGCTGGCCGACACCACGACTTCCAGCTCGGTGAACCCGGCCGCGAGCGCACGCTGCGCGCCCTTCGTGTTCGGCACCAGCGCCGAGTACCGCACGCCGGGTTCGCGCCGCGCGGCGGCCCAGACCGACGCGGCGTCGGCCATCTGCGGGATCGCCCTGGGATGGACGAACGAGACCGCCTCGATCCGGCCGACCCCGGTGCCGGACAGCGCGTCGAGCAGCTCCACCTTGGCCGCCGTGGGTACCGGCGCCTCGTTCTGCAGCCCGTCGCGCGGCCCGACCTCCCGGATGGAAACACTCATGCGCGCATGCGCCCCACGATGCCCGTGTCGTAGTCGCCGGACCGGAACTCGGCGTTGTCCAGCAGCTCGGCGAAGAACGGCAGGTTGCACTTGGGCCCGGCGATCTGGAAGCCGGCGACCGCCTCGCGGGCCCGCTCGATGGCCTCGTCGCGGGACCCGCCGGACACGATCAGCTTGGCCATCAGCGAGTCGTAGTTCGGCGTCACCGTGGTACCGGGGCCGTACCCGGCGTCGACGCGGATTCCCGGACCGGACGGCTCGACCCAGGTGGTGATCGCACCCGGGCCGGGCAGGAACCGCTTCGGGTCCTCGGCGTTGATCCGCAGCTCGATCGCGTGGCCGCGCGGGGCCAGCTCACCGAAGGTCGGGGCCAGCCCCGATGCCACCCGCAGCTGCTCCTCGACCAGGTCGACGCCGTACACCGTCTCGGTGATCGGGTGCTCGACCTGCAGCCGGGTGTTCATCTCCAGGAAGAAGAAGTCGCCGGTGGCCGGGTCGAGGAGGCACTCGACGGTACCGGCGTTGCGGTACCCGACCGCCTCGCCGGCCCGGACCGCGGCGGCGCACAGCCGCTCGCGCAGCTGCGGCGACACCGCGGGCGACGGCGACTCCTCCAGCACCTTCTGGTTGCGCCGCTGTACCGAGCACTCCCGCTCGCCCAGCGCCACCACCCGACCGTCGGCGAGCCCGAGGATCTGCACCTCGATGTGCCGTACCCGGGGGAAGTAACGCTCGATGAGCACCGACCCGTCGCCGAACATCCGCTCGGCGAACCCGCGTACCTTCTCGAACTCCGCCGGCAGGCCGGCCGGATCCGGTACCGCGGCCATGCCCATCCCGCCGCCGCCGGCCGCCGCCTTGACCATGACCGGGTACCCGATGCGACCGGCCTCGGCGAGCGCCGCCTCGACCGAGGCGGCCGGGTCGGTGGTACCGGGAGCGACCGGTACCCCGGCGGCCGCCATCAGGTTCCGCGCGTTGATCTTGTCGCCCATCGCGTCGATCGCGCTCGCGTCCGGACCGACCCAGACCAGTCCCTGCGCGGCGACCGCGCGGGCGAAGTCGGCGTTCTCCGACAGGAACCCGTACCCCGGATGGATCGCCTGCGCACCGGTGGTCTTCGCGGCCGCGAGGATCGCCTCGACGTTGCGGTACGCCTGCGGCGCGCCGATGGGTACCGCCTCGTCGGCCTCGGCCACGAACGGCAGCCCGGCGTCGACGTCGGAGTGCACCGCCACGGTGTGCACGCCGAGCCGGCGCGCGGTGCGGATGATCCGGCGGGCGATCTCTCCCCGGTTGGCGACCAGCAACGAGCCGATCATCGGTACAGCAGCCTCCTCTAGGTCAACGCGGCCAGGGTGGCGACCCGCAGCAGCTCGGCACGGCGCTCGCGGTCCACCTCCCCGCCGAGGAACGGGGTCGAGTTCATCAGACCGAACGCGGCGTGCGCCAGTACCCGCGCCTCCGGCGCGGTCAGCTCGTCCCGCAGCGCGGTCAGCACGTCGACCCACACCTCGACGTAGAGCCGCTGCAGCCGGCGGATCGCCCGGCGCGGCTCGTCGGGCAGCCGGTCCAGTTCGTGCAGGTGCAGCGCGATCACCGCCGGGTTGGCCAGGGCGAACGCGACGTGGAACTCGACCAGCGCCTCCAGCGCCGCCTTCGGCGCGCCGGCGTGCGCGGCGACCCGGATCCGGCCGCCCTCCAGCAGCCGCTCGCTGACCGGCGCCAGGGCGGCGACGAGCATCGCCTCCTTGCCGGCGAAGTGGTGGTACAGGGCGGGACCGGTCACCCCGGCCGCCGCACCGATGTCGTCCATCGAGACACCGTGGTAGCCCCGCGACGCGAACAGCCCGACCGCGACGTCCAGGATCTCGTCGCGCCGGCTGCGCCGCCGCACCCGGCCCTCGTCCACCGTCATCCGGCCAGCCTATCCAGGTGTCAAGCTGCGGCGCCGGGCTCGGTAACGGAGATCACGGGCCCGCCATCTTCGAGATCTTGGACGCCTGCACCCCCTGCAAGGGGCACTCGCGTCCAAGATCGCGCGGCGCGCGGCGCGCGGCGCGCGGCGCGCGGCGCGCGGGCCGCAGGGCGCGGGCCGCGGGCCGCAGGGCGCGGGCCGCGGGCCGTGGGCGGTGGCGCGGACCGCGGGCGGCCGTGGGCGGCGCCGCCCGGGCCTCACGCGCCCGCGAGGCCGTAGGCGGCCCGGACCGCCGCCGCCTCGGTCTCCCGGCCCTGCGCCGCCAGTGCGTCGGCGAGCAGGTCGGCCATCCGCTGCCGGGACTCCTCGGTACCGTCCTCGGGCAGCTCCGCCAACGCCCGGCGCATCGCCTGTTCCGCGTCGGCCGGTTGCTCGGCCTGCAGCAGCAGTTCGCCGCGCAGCGCCTCGCTGTGCGCCGCCTCGGCACGGGCGCCGATCGACCGGAACCGCGCCGCCGCCGCCGCGGCCCGTACCGCGCCGTCGACCAGCCGCCCGTCGTGCGAGAGGATCTTCGCCCCGTCGTACCCGAGCATCCCGCGCTCCCACGCGGTACCCGGCTCGTCCGCGGGCAGCTCGGCGGAGGCCAGGTCGGCTGCCTCCAGGGCGGCCAGCGACCCGGGCAGGTCCCGCGACCAGAGCAGCGAGCTGGCGTGCCGCCGCTGCGCGCGTACCGCGTCGATCGGTAGCTCCGCCCGCCGGTACCGGTTCGCCGCCGTGGCGAACCGCGCAGCCGCCGCCGCGTCGCGGTCCATCCGGTCGAGGATGTCCCCGATCTCCTCGGCCATCTGACCGGCCCCGGCGAAGTTGTCCTCGGCGAGGCAGTGCGCCTCGACGATCTCCAGTACCGCGATCGCGTCGTCCGGCTGCCCGAGCCGCACGTCGGCGGTGGCCAGCAGGTGCCGTACCGCATGCGCGTGCGGATCCCCCGCGGCGTCGAAGCCGGCGACGGCCTCCTCGGCGGTCTCCGCCGCGTCCAGGATCCGCCCGGCGTTGAGGTATGCGATGGCCAGCTGGTGCCGCGCGGCGTTGGCCGCGGCCAGGTCCCCGTCGGCCGTCTCGGCCGCCACGGTCTCGGTCAGGTCGGCGATCGCGTCCGCCGCCCGTGCCGACCCGGCCAGCAGGCCGGCCCGCTGCCGGCGGATCAGCCGCTCGAACTGGACGTCGTCGACCGCCTCCAGCGCCTCGTCGTACGCCGCGACCGCGCCCTGCTGGTCCTGTTGGGCCTCGGCGGCCAGGCCCAGGATCCACGCCGCGCGGGCGATCCCCTCGCGGAACCCGGCCGCCCGCGCCAGCCCGCCGGCCTCGGTCGCGGTTTCCCGGGACAGCTCGACCCGCCCGACCGCGCCGAGGTGCTGCGCGCGGTCGAGGATCAGCCGGATGTGTACGTTGCCGTCCGGGCTGTACCGCGCGTACTCCTCCGCGCGGTCCAGCGCGACGAGCCCGTCCTCGTGCCGGCCGACCGCGCCGTAGGCGGCCGACAGCGACATGAACGCGCCGGCCCGCCGGTCCACCCCGCCGTGCGCCAGGATGTAGGTGGTGGTCTCCTCGACCATCGCCAGGCCCGCCTCGCCGCGACCGGTCACGCAGTAGCCGAGGCCGAGCCGGCCGCGCGCGATCTGCCGGCGCAGCTCGTCGCCGGCCTCGGCGTACAGGCCGATCGCCGAGTGCCAGGCCGTCTGGGCGGAGGCCAGGTCGCCGCCGTTGGCGGTCTCCAGCGCGTGCCCGTCGGCCCGCCGGCCGCGCTGCAGCGCGGTCAGTTCCGCCGCCGCGTACCGGTCGTCGAACGCGTGCCACCACGCGTACGCGACCGGGAACTCGCCGCGCCGGTAGTGCTGCTCGGCGCGGTCCAGCATCGCGTCCGGCGCGGTGTCCGCGGGCACCTCCGGTTGCACGTGCGGGCGCGGCACCCTGGGTGGTCGCCGGGGCGGCGGGGGTACCAGCGGCAGCGCGGCCACGATCGGCTGCGCATCGAGCACCGCGTGCACCCGCTCGGTCTGGTACCCGCTGCCGTTGCGCGCGTCGAACCGCCCGGCCAGGTCCAGCGCGCGGTCGGCCAGCTCCCGCCCGAGCGCGGCGGCGGTCACCGGCGCACCCGCCCGGGTACCGTGCCCCGGCCGGTGCAACCTGCGCTGCCCGGCGGCCGAGCGCAGGACCAGCGCGGCCCGGGACGCGAAGCGCAGCTCCGCCAGCGGCGTGGGAGCGACGTCCAGCCACGGCAGGTGCCGCTCGACGATCTCCACGCCCCGCGCGGTGTTCCCGGTGACCGCGCAGAACCACAGGTGGTCGGCGACCTCGAACATCGAGGCGACGTTGCCGCGCAGCCGGCGGTACGCGCGGCGGTGCGCGTCGCGGGCGTCGGACAGCGCGCCACTGCGCAGGTACGGTTCGAGCAGGTCGGTGAGGATGCCCTGGGGCTGCTCCGAGCAGGTGGACCGGCCGTCGAGCACCGGCTCGGCGACCCGCACCGCCTCCGCGTACCGGCCCTGCCGGGTCAGCCACCGCACCCGCCGGCCCGGGTCGCACGCCGCGCAGTCGGAGAGCTGGTCGCGCGGGCTGCTCAGCCATCGGTCGTACCAGGACTGCGCGGCCGCGTCGTCGCCGACGTGCCGGGCGACCACGTGCCGCAGCGAGTACACCGCGTGCGGGCTGTGCCCGCCGTCCGTCCAGCGCCGCTCCATGTCGGCCAGCACCTCGTGCACCCGCGCGAGCGGCGTCTCGGGTACCGCCAGCAGCGCGGTCACCGTGCTCTTGAACTGCCACAGCAGGGTCAGTCGGCTCGGCGCGTACCCGGCCGGGTCGCTGTCGAACTCGGCCAGGCACCAGGCGAACGTGTCGACCGACTTGGCCGGCTCCCCGCCGTAGATGTAGCAGGTGGTACCGGTCAGCCGGGCCTGGAACGCCAGCGCCGGGTACCGGCCGGCGTCCGCCTCGGCGATCACCTGCTCGACGAGTGCGGTGCGGTGGGCGCCGTAGGGCAGCTCCTCCGCCTGCCGGAGGAGTCCCCACAGCCGGTCCTCGGTGTAACTCATCGCGCGCTCACCGTACCGGCCCGTGGCCAGCGTCGCCGTCCTCTGATCGGTCGCGGGTCAATCCGGTACCGGGTCCAGCGTGGGCCGCTTCGGCAGCCGGTCGTCTCCGCTGGACCGGCCGGTGAGCCGGCGGTGTACCCACGGCGCCAGATGCCGCCGCACCCACCGCGCGTCGTCGACCCGGTACGCCGCCCAGGAGCGGGCCGGCCCCGGTACCGGCGGCTGCGTCCACGCCGGATCGGCCGCGAGGTCGAGCGCGGCGAGCACGTGCGCGGCGACCCGGCGGTGCCCGGCCGCGTTGAGGTGCAGCCGGTCCACGCTCCAGAACAGCGGATCGGCGAGCCCGGCGTCGGCCGACAGGTCGACCAGCCGGGCGCCGTGCCGCGCGGCGACGTCGGCGACCACCGGGTTCACCAGCCGCGCGCGGGTCTGGAAGACGTTGCGGCCGGGCAGCCGCAGGTTCGCCGGTGCGAAGGTGAACAGCAGCAGGTCGGCACCGGTCGCGCGGAGCCTGCCGGCCACCTCGTCCAGGCTCGCGGTCAGCCGCGCCGGGTCGAACCCGCGGCGCAGCGCGTCGTTGCCGCCGGCCGCGAAGCTCATCAGCTCCGGCCGCAGGTCCAGCGCGACGGGTACCTGCTCGGCGACGACCGGTGCGAACAGCCGGCCGCGGATGGCGAGGTTCCCGTAGGTGAACCCGGGTGTCTCGTGGGCCGGCACCTGGGCCGGCACCTGGGCCGGACCACCCGGCCGGCATTCGGCGGCGAGCCGGGCGGCCACCAGATCCGCCCAGCCGCGGTACCGGCCGGTGACCGGGTCGAGGTCGTCGAGCCCTTCGGTGAAGCTGTCACCCATGGCGAGGTAGCTACGCCACATTAATCACGCGCCTCCGGAGTCCGGTCACCCTACGCTTCCGAGACATGCTGCGCATGTCCCGGCTACTCGTCCGCACGCTACGCGAAGACCCCGCGTCCGCGGAGGCACCCAGCCACCGGCTGCTCACCCGGGCCGGTTACATCCGGCGGGTCGCGCCCGGCGGGTACCTCTGGCTGCCGCTCGGCAAGCTGGTGCTCGACCAGGTCACCCGGATTGTCCGGGAGGAGATGGTCGCGCTGGGCGGGCAGGAGGTCTCCTTCCCGGCCCTGCTGCCGCGCGAGCCGTTCCAGCGCAGCGGCCGGTGGGACGAGTACGGCGAGGACATCTTCCGGCTGACCGACCGGCGCGGTACCGGGTACCTGCTGGCGCCGACGCACGAGGAACTGTTCGCGCTGCTCGCCCGCGACCTGTGCGGCTCGTACCGGGACTACCCGCTGATCCTGTTCCAGATCCAGACCAAGTACCGCGACGAGGCCCGGCCGCGCGGCGGGCTGCTGCGCGGCCGCGAGTTCCTGATGAAGGACTCGTACTCGTTCGACCTCACCGAGGCCGGCCTGGAGCAGGCGTACGCCGCGCACCGGTCGGCGTACCGGCGCGTCTTCGACCGGTTCGGGCTGCGGTACACCGCGGTGGCGGCGATGTCCGGCCCGATGGGCGGCTCGGTGTCCGAGGAGTTCCTGGCCGAGACGCCGTTCGGTGAGGACCGGTTCGTCGGCTGCCCGGCCTGCGGGTACGCGGCGAACGTGGAGGCGGTGACGACGCCGTCACCGGCCCCGGCAGCTCATGATCATCCGCCGCTCCAGGTGCTCGACACCCCGGACACCCCGACCATCGACTCGCTGGTCGCGCTGCTGAACGCGACCGGGGCCGGCGGGCGCACCGACTGGGCGGCGGCCGACACGCTGAAGAACGTGGTGCTCACCGTCGACGGCGAACTGCTCGTCATCGGGGTACCCGGGGACCGCGAGGTCGACCTCAAGCGGGTCGAGGCGGCGCTGTTCCCGGCCCGGGTCGCCATCTTCGACGACTTCGCGTCCCGGCCCGACCTGGTCCTCGGGTACCTCGGGCCGCAGGGTACCTGGAAGGCGCGGTACCTGGTCGACCCGCGCGTCGTCGACGGCACCGCCTGGGTCACCGGCGCCAACGAGGCCGGCCGGCACGCGGTCAACGTGGTGTGCGGCCGCGACTTCGCACCGGAGGGCACCATCGAGGCGGCCACGGTACGGGCCGGCGACCCGTGCCCCCGCTGCGGTACCGGGGTCGAGCTGCGCCGCGGTGTCGAGGTCGGGCACATCTTCCAGCTCGGCCGCAAGTACGCCGACGCGTTCGAGCACGACGTCGCCGGCCCGGACGGCAGGCCGGTACGGCTGTCGATGGGCTCCTACGGCATCGGCCTGACCCGGGTGGTCGCCACGATCGTCGAGCAGCACCACGACGAGCGCGGTCTGGTCTGGCCGGCGTCGGTCGCGCCGGCCCACGTGCACCTGGTACCGCTGCGGGACGTGGACGCCGCGCTGGAGATCGCCGCCGGACTCGACGAGGCCGGTGTCCGGGTGCTCGTCGACGACCGGCCGGGCCTGTCGGCCGGCGTCCGGCTCACCGACGCGGAGCTGCTCGGCATGCCGTACACGGTGGTACTGGGCCGGCGCTTCGCCGACGGGTACGTGGAGGTCCGGGACCGCGCGACCGGCGACCGCCGGGAGGTACCCGTGGCCGAGCTGGCCGGATCGCTGGTGTAGCCGGTCCGGTGGCCGGGTAGCACACAGGTATGGCGGCTCAGACGGTACAGGACATCATGACGACCGACGTGGTGCGCCTGCAGGTGGACACCTTGCTGGTCGACGCCGCGCGGATGATGCGCGAACAGGACATCGGTGACGTGGTGGTCGTCGACAACGACCGGCTCGTCGGCGTGGTCACCGACCGGGACATCGTGGTCCGGGCGGTGGCCGAGGGGCTGGCTCCCGACTCCACGACGCTGGGCTCGGTCTGCAGCAGGGACCTGGTGACGGTACGCCCGGAGGACTCCACGACCGACGTGGCGCGACTGATGCGCGACCGCGCGGTGCGGCGGGTCCTGGCCTGCGACGATCGCGGGCTCGTCGGCATCGTGTCGATCGGCGACCTCGCGGTCGACGCGGACCCGGCGTCGGTGCTGGGCGGGATCAGCGGCGCGGCACCCAACAACTGAACAGGACGCAGCGTGCGGCCACCGTTCCTCCCACGGTGGCCGCGCTGCGCGGTCAGCGTTGCCCGCGCCGGTCAGCGTTGCCCGCGCCGGTCAGCCGGCGAGGCCGTCGACCACCTGGGCGCCCGGCAGCCCGGCCAGCGCCTTGCCGGGAAGCACCAGCTTGCTGCCCCGGATGCCGGACCCGATGACCACTTCGGCGGTACCGGCAACCGCCGCGTCGACGAACACCGGCCACGACGCGGGCAGCCCGATCGGGGTGATCCCGCCGTACGCCATGCCGGTCTCGGCGACCGCCACGTCCATCGCCGCGAAGCTCGCCTTGCGCACGTCGAGCAGCCGCCGTACCACGCCGTTGACGTCCGCGCGGGTGGTCGCGAGCACCAGGCACGCCGCGTACCGCACCTGCCCCTCGCGCTTCCCGGCCACCACCACGCAGTTCGCGCTGACGTCGAGCCCGACCTGGTAGGCGGCGCAGAACGCGGCGGTGTCCGCCAGCTCGGGATCGATCTCGGCGACCGTGACCTCGTCGGCGTGCGGCCAGCCACGCAGGGCCGCCGCCACCGGCCCGGCGAGCAGGTCGGGCCGGCTCAACGCCGGTACGGTCCGGAGGGTACCCATCACCGCGCCCATGCTGCCTCAGATGGAACGATGCGACCAGCACCCGGCGAGCATCCATCTTCGCGTCATGCACAATGTGTGGCCGTTCTGGGACGCCCTGCCGCAAAGCACGCTCGGCCGGAGTGGGATCCGGCTCCGAAATGCCTTGCCACGTAAGGGGATCCCGGCCTAGATTTGTTTCTACACGTGAAGGGAGGTGGTCCGAACTTTGAGTAGTTTTTGGACTGGTGAGGTGGCTGTCCGCTAGCCGCCGTCCTTCTGGACTCCGACTCGTCGAGACCGATTGACGTCGGTCCTGGCGAATACCAGACAGCTACCCGATCCCCGGGACGCCGGTACAGTCCAGCCGGCCCGCGTACGCGCGGTGTGTCCCGGGGATCGCCTATTCCCACCCGCCTATTCCCACCGCTGCGCGTTCGCGTCGTTGAGGTTGCCGGGCTCCTCCGGTACCACGCAGAACAGCAGCCCGGCCGGATCCCGCATGATCCACCAGCCGGACACCTCCCGCACCCGCGTCGCGCCCAGCCGCTCCAGGCGGGCGACCTCCGCCGCCGGGTCGTCGGTGTGGATGTCCAGGTGGATCCGGCTCGCGCCGTCGCCCAGCCGCTGCAGGAGCAGCCCCATGTCCGCGCCCGGCAGCCCGGCGCCGTGATACTCCGGAAACCGGGGGTACCGTGCCAGCGGCGCACCGGTCGCCGACCGCCAGAACTCGATCTCCCGGTCGTGGTCACCGGCCGCCACGTCGATGACGATCCGGGCTACCCGGCTGTGGTGTGCCATGCCCCGCCCTCCTTCTTCCCGGCGACCGCCTCGGCCGCGGCGGCGAGCTGCTCCATGCCGTCCAGCAGCCCCGCCCGTACCGGCGGCGACAGCTTCGCCAGCGCCACCTTGAGCGCCTCCGGGTCGAGTACCGTGTCCTCGCCCACCCGGGCCTTTCCCCGCTCGGTCAGCACGATGGCCAGCCGCCGCTCGTCCGCCGGGTCGCGGGCCCGCTCGACGAACCCGCGCCGCCCCAGGCTCTTGACCACCATCGACGCGGTGCTCTTCGGCAGCGCAAGGTGCTCGGCCAGCCAGGTCAGCGACACGGCACCGTCGGCGGGTACGTGGTGCAGCAGCTGCCGCTCGTGCTGGCTCAGATCCGGCGCGTCCGGCCGGTTGAGCGCGCCCCACACCCGGCGGTACAGTGTCTCGAAATGTTCGGCGGCTGAACCTTTCATACTTCCAGACTACTAGGGGGCGTCATGATCGAGATTTTCCGGGAGCGCCGGGTGGCGGCCGACCCCGCCGCGGTGTGGGCGGTCGTCGCGGCGCCGGAACGGGCCGCCGAATGGTTCGCGTTCGCCGACCGCGTCGAGGTGCTCGACGGTGACGGCGTCGGCCAGCACCAGCGGCAACACGGCACCTGGGGCCGGCGCCGGGCGGAGATCGACCGCGAGATCACCGAGTACGACGCCCCGCACCGGTACGGCTGGCGGCACGTCGCCGAACGGCTGGACGGCAGGCCGGCACCGGTCTTCGCGCGCTCGACGCATTTCCGGATCAGCCTGGAGCCGGCCGGCGACGGTACCCTCGTCCGCCTGCACTCGGCGCAGCAACCGGCCAGCGCGGTACGGGGACTGGTCATGCGCGCGTTCGGCGCCCGCGAGATCGGCGGCAACATGGACCGGTCGCTGGACCGGCTCGCCGCACTGTTCCCGGCAAGCTGAGCCTTTTATTTATTGGTGTCTATGCAGGTAGCAGCTCGCGGATACCGATCAGCTCGCGGAGGGAGTCGAAGTCCGGCGCTTCGGCAATAGCCAGATAGGGCGCGAAGACCCGGTCGATTTCGCCCTGCATGAAGCGCTCGAAATCGTGCCAGATCAGTCCCCACCGCAGCTCGTTCTCGATGTCCGAGACGAGCTCGGGGCTCACCTCGATACTGCGCAGCGCGCGCAGCTCGGTGCCGAAACTCTCGGTGGCGCCCACGTGGGCGACCGGTCTACCCAACCGGGCCGGTGGCCTATCCGGTACCTGGACCAGCCGCTGCCAGGCGAGTTGGATGAACCGCTGCACCGCCGCGGCGGCCAACGCGGCCATCCCGGCGAGGTCGAGCACAGCGGGTGTCAGCCGCCGACGGATCGCGTTCACGGGACCCCCAAAGGAAATCGTGATCACAAATGGCAATGCCGAGGTGCGCATACCCAAGGATGCACGGTGCTAATCCTTGCGCGGTTCGATTCATTTTTAGCCAGCATAACCACATGTCCGGATAACTGTGGCCGCTACGGCACTGTTATTCGAACGACACCCGGGCTCAGGGCGGTGCCGGCGCGATCTTGGACACGGCGGGCGCTAAGGTCCTCAGCCCGCCGGCCGATGGACAGGTCGTGCTGGAGTCGGTGACCTGCCGCGCCCGGGTCGGGGCACGCTACCGGCTGCCCGCCGACCCGGTACTGCTCGCGCACGCCGGGGTCGTCGTACTCGCCGTGGGGGTACTGCTCCACGGCGTCGGTACGCCGCTGACGCTCGGCCGACTGAGCTGGTCGGCCTCGGTGATCTTCGACACGACCGCGATGCTGACCGCGCGGCGGATCGTGCGCCTGCTCCCGGCGGGCGACCCGGCCCGGCGCTTCTGGCGGGCATACGGCTTCGCTGCCCTGGCGGTCGGCATCGGGTACCTCGTCCAGTTGATCGTCACCGCCCACGGACCGGTACCCCCGGCGCTGATGCTCGGCGGCCCGGTGACGGCCGCGTTGCTGGGCGTCGCGGCGCTGACCGTCGTGATCGTCATGTGCACGTACCCGCTGCAGATCTCGTCCCGGCGCGGCCGCGCCTGCTTCTGGCTGGACATGGCCACGGTCATGGTCGGCGCCGCCCTCGGCGCCGAGCTGCTGGTCGTGCTGACCGGTCCGGTCATGATGCTGGTCGCGGTGTTCGCCGTGGCCAAGCTGCTGATCGCCGGGCAGCCGCCGTTCACCGTCGCCGCCGGCCTGCTCGGCGCCGGCGCCCCGGCGACCGGCGGGCTGATCGCCGGGCCGGGGCCCGGCCTGCTCGCGCAGGGCCACGCCAACTGGTTCTTCGCGATCAGCGCGTTCGGCGACGCGTGCCTCATGCTCGCCGCCGTGGTACAGCGCCGGCAGGTGGGCGCCGATCCCGGCACGCTGCGCCGTACCCCGGCGCCGGCCGTACAGCACGCTGCCCTACCTTGCGCTGGGCGCGAGCTTCACCCTGCTGATCGTCGCGCTGTTCGGCCGCGGCCTTGACGGGCGTACCTGGACGGTACTGGTCGGCGTGGTGGCCAGTACCGGACTGATCGTGGTACGGCAGCTCGCCTCGTTCTCCGAGAACGCCCGACTGCTCGGTGAGCTGCGCGCGGCGTTGCACGAGCGCGACGTACTCGCCGCCGAACTGCGCGACATGGCCTTCCGCGACGGGCTCACCGGCCTGGCCAACCGGGCTGCTGGTCGACCTGGACGACTTCAAGCCGGTCAACGACCGGTACGGGCATGCGGCCGGCGACGCGGTGCTGTGCGAGGTCGGCCGAAGATTGCGGGCGTGCGTGCGGGAGACCGACACGGTCGCCCGGCTCGGCGGCGACGAGTACGGCATCCTGCTGGAGAGCCCGCTGCCGGACAGCATCGGGCTGGTGGCCGACCGGATCGTCGACGCGATCGGTCAGCCGTGCCTCGTCGACGGCGTACCGGTACGGGTCGGGGCCAGCGCCGGCGTGGCCGTCGAGGACGGCCGGGCCTTCAAGGACAGCGCGGCCTTCGAGGACGGCGGGGCACGCGGCTTGGACGAGCTGCTGCGCGCCGCCGACGCCGCCATGTACCGCGCCAAGTCGCTGGGCAAGGGCGCGGCGGCGGGGTACCCAGCCGAGGGGTACCCGGCGCTTGCCGGCGACCGTTCTGTCGACGACTATTGAGTCAATGTCGGTTGAGCCATCTTCCCGGGAAGCGCGGGCCACCATCCATGCCGCGCTCGGTGAGGTATCCCGCCTGACCATCGTCGACCGGCTGACGGTCAGTGACGCGTCGCCGGGGGAGCTTGCGCGGATGCTGGGCCAGCCGACCAACCTCGTGGCCCATCATCTGCGCGTCCTGGAAGAGGCCGGGTTGATCCGGCGTACCCGGTCGGAGGGTGACCGCCGCCGGACCTACCTACGCCTGGTTCCGCGGGCGTTGACCTTGCTTACGGATCCGCAGCCGGTGGCCGGTTCCCGGGTGGTCTTCGTGTGTACCCACAACTCAGCGCGCTCGCAGCTCGCGGCGGCGCTGCTGGCCACCCGGTCGCCGGTGGCGGCCGCGTCGGGCGGTACCGAGCCGGCGCAGCGGGTACACCCGCGGGCGGTCAAGGTCGGCCGGCGGCACGGGCTGGATCTGGGACCCGCCCGGCCCGTGCACCTCGCCGAGGTGGTCGGCGCGGGAGACCTGGTGGTGTCCGTGTGCGACAACGCCCACGAACACCTGGCCACACCCGGACCACGGCTGCACTGGTCGGTCCCCGACCCCGCCGCGTTGGACACGGATGCCGCCTTCGAGGCCGCCTACGCCGACATTGCCGAACGCATCGATCGACTCGTTCCCGTCCTGACCGGAGGCCCGTCATGACCGATATCAGCGCCGATCATTGCGGTGACCTGTCGGTGGACCAGCAACGTGCGTTGCGGACCGCCGCCGCGCGGCTCGCCGACAACTTCACGGCAGTCTTCGGCACCGAGACCATCGAGCGGTTCCTGTACAGCAGCTACGACCAGTTCGCCGCCCGCTCGACGGTGCCGCACTTCCTGCCGTTGCTGGCCGAGCGGTTCGCCCGGCAGCGGCTGACCGCCCTGGCCAAGGTGGAAGGGCTCAGCCACGACGGCCGGCCCACCGTGCTGTTCCTGTGCGTGCACAACGCCGGACGCAGCCAGATGGCGTTGGGGTTCTTCCAGCACCTGGCCGGCCACCGGGCGGTCGGCTGGTCCGGTGGTTCCGAGCCGGGGATGGAAGTCAACCCGGCCGCCGTGGCGGCGATGCGGGAGCGTGGTATCGACATCTCCGCCGAGTACCCCAAGCCGTGGACCGACGAGGTCGTCCGCGCGGCCGACGTGGTGGTCAGCATGGGGTGCGGCGACGCCTGCCCGATCTTCCCCAGCAAGAGGTACGAGGAGTGGGTACTCGACGATCCGGCCGGCAAGACCGTCGAGGAGGTCCGCCCGGTACGGGACGAGATCGAGCGACGGGTACGGCACCTGCTCGACCAGCTCGGCGTACCCGCGGCCGGGAACTGATGGCGGGGGTGGGTCTGGCCCGGCGGGCGCTGGCCGAGGGCGTGGGTACCGGACTGCTTGTGGTCGCGGTGGTGGGTTCGGGCATCATGGCGGCCCGCCTGTCCCCGGGCAACGTCGGGCTGGAACTGCTGGAGAACTCGATCGCGACCGCGTTCGCGTTGGCGGCATTGATCCTCGCGTTCGGGCCGGTGTCCGGCGCGCACTTCAACCCGGCCGTGTCGCTGGCCGACTGGTGGTTGGGCCGCCGGCACCGGACCGGACTGTCCACCCCGGTTCTCGGTGTCTACGTCGCCGCACAGGTCGCCGGTGGGATCGGCGGGTCGGTGCTGGCGAACCTGATGTTCGGCCTGCCGGCCGTCCGGTTCTCCACGACCACGCGGGCCGCCGGTCACCTGTGGCTCGGCGAAGTTGTCGCCACCGCCGGTCTCCTCCTGCTGATCTTCGCATTGGCCCGCACCGGCCGCACCGCCGCGGCGCCGGCCGCGGTGGGCGCCTACATCGGAGCGGCGTACTGGTTCACCTCGTCGACCTCGTTCGCCAACCCGGCAGTCACCATCGGGCGGGCGTTCACCGACACGTTCGCCGGCATCGCGCCCGGCTCGGTTCCCGGCTTCGTCGCCGCGCAGCTGGTCGGCCTGGTCGTCGGGGTCGGTCTGCTCGCAGCGCTGTACCCGGACGCCGGGCGGGCCGCCGACAACGTGGTTACCGCACACGGGCCGGCCGTCGACGTCGACGGCCGGCCCTAGACACGCGGTCCTACGCGGCGGGCTTGCGTGCCCGCACGATCGCCGAGTGCATCCCGTCGGCCACCGCATGCGTCGGCACGATCTCGACGTCGACGAACCCGGCACGGGCCAACCCCTGCTCGTACTCGGCCAGCGACAGTGCGCCGGCGACGCACCCGACCCAGCCGCCCCGCTCCGCGCGCTGCTCAGGGCTCAGCTGGTTCTCCGCCACCACGTCGGTGACACCGATCCGGCCGCCGGGCCTGAGTACCCGGAAGGTCGACGCGAACACCGCCGGCTTGTCCGTCGACAGGTTGATCACGCAGTTCGAGATAACGACGTCGACACTGGCATCCGGTAGCGGGATGTCCTCGATCTGGCCGCGCAGGAACTCCACGTTGGTGGCACCGGCCTCGGCAGCGTTGCGCCGGGCCAGGTTCAGCATCTCGTCGGTCATGTCCAGCCCGTAGGCCTTGCCGGTCGATCCGACCCGCCGGGCCGACAGCAGCACGTCGATCCCACCACCGGACCCGAGGTCCAGCACCGTCTCGCCCGGGTTCAGCTCGGCCACCATCAGCGGGTTGCCGCACCCGAGGCTGGCCTCCACCGCTGCGGCCGGCAGCTCCGCCCGCTCACCCGCGTCGTACAGGTTCGATCCGAAGCCCTCCTCGGCCACCGCAGCCGCAGGCCCGCAGCAGCTCCCGACGGCGGACGCTCCGCCGCACCCACCGCTCGCCGCGCCATCCAGCACGTTGATCGCAGCCGCCGCGTACCGCGCCCGGACGAGCTCTCGAGTGTCCTTTCCGTCAGCCATGGCCAGCCTCCCTGTTTCGACTCTTATCTAGATAGAAGAGTTGCACGCTGACTAGACGGTCGTCAACATAGAAGAGTGCCTAAACAGCTTCCAGTCACCGACGTCACCACGCCGGCCTGCTGCACGCCCATGGTCGACGAGGCGCTGACCGACGCCGTGGCTGCCGACCTGGCCAAGGCGTTCAAGGCCCTTGGTGATCCGGTACGGCTGCGACTGCTGTCCCTGATCGCCGCCCGCGCCGGCGGCGAGGTGTGCGTCTGCGACCTTACCGACGCGTTCGCCGTCACCGGCCCGACCATCTCACACCACCTCAGGGTGCTTCGCGAGGCGGGACTCATCGACTGCGAACGCCGCGGCACCTGGGTCTACTACTGGATCATCCCGGCCGCACTCGCGCCGCTGTCCCAACTGCTCGACACGTCAGCGGTCTCCAGCACTACCGCTGGCCCGTTCACTGACCACAGTGGACGGTCAGCGGCGATCCTGCCAACTGGCGAAAGGAGTTCGTCACCGAGCGGGACGCCGTGACGCACGTCGTGGAGATAGCATCAGCCGCGCTGCGATTCCGCGATCTCCAGCATTCGCACGCGACGCGGCTGGTAGGCGCCGGGCTCCCGGTGAGCGTGATCCAGAAGGCGAAGGGACCCAGGACCCCACCACGCCGCGGGGCGATCTGTACCCATGCGCCGAGCGGCAGCGTCGCCACCTGGCCCACGTCGAACGGCTGAGGGCCATGCCGTACCCGTGGGAGCAGCTGATCAAATAGGGGTGGAGACGAGGGGACTTGAACCCCTAACCCCCGCCTTGCAAAGGCGGTGCTCTGCCAATTGAGCTACGCCCCCGGTTGGCTGCCAGCTACCGGAGATCGGTGGAGCTGGTCGCCTCGTGCCACAGCGCACGCTCGTCGTTGGCGTCCTTGACCTTCTTGGCCACGTACGCCGCGGCACCGAGCAGGCTGAGAAGGATCAGCAGCTTCTTCCACATGGCGCGGCCCCTCATTCGGATGTCGATCGCGGCCCCTCCGGCCGCCGGCACGAAGTGGGGCTAGCTGGAATCGAACCAGCGACCTCAGAGTTATCAGCTCTGCGCTCTAACCGACTGAGCTATAGCCCCGTGCGCGACGAGCAACGTTACCGTACCGGTCCGGCCTTCCCCAAACGGGATCCCCGTGTGTCACTCCCGCTCGGAGAGGGTGACCTCGATGCCTCCGACCAGGTCGGCGCAGACGTTGTAGATGAACGCGCCGAGGGTGGCCAGTGCGGTGAACAGTACGACGTTGACCAGGCCGAGCACCCCGGCGACACCGATCACGCCGAGCGCGGTGATCTTGAATCCGCCGTTCTTCGACCCGGTGGCGCCGATCATGTCGGCCAGCGCCTTGTTGACGCTGGCGAACACGCCCATCGCGTCGAGCGCGAGGTACAGCACGGCGGTGGCCACGATCGCGACGAAGAACAGCACGAACGAGACCGCGAACGAGAATTTCATGACCGACCACGGGTCGATGCGCTTGACGAACAGCCGGGCCCGCCGGGGGCCGCGCGAGGCCGCGGAGGAGACCGCCGCCCGCGCGTTGCGCACCGCCTCGGCGACCTTCGCCCCACCGATCTGTACCGCACGGGCCCGCGCCCCCGCCGACGTACCGCTGATCACCGAGGTCGGCGACTCCGCCGGCCCGGTGCCGGTGAGCCGGGCACCCGCCGGTACCGACGCCCGTCCGGTACTCACCCCGCCCGGCGGCGACGAGGACGGCGCCGCGCCGTCGGGAGAATCCGGCGGAGCCGGCATACCCGGTGCCCGGGTGAACTTGGGCGCCGGCCCGTCGCCACTGACCGTTGCCCGGCCGACCACCGTGCGCCCGGCGCCGTCGGCGGACTCGGCGGCGTCGGAGTCCGCCGCGGCCGGCGAGGCCGATGCCTGTGTCTCCGTCATCAACTAGTCCTGTTCGTCAGGCTCGTCGGCGTTGCGAGCAATGGCCACCAGGGTGACCCCATCCGGGAGGTCCATGAGCTTAACGCCCATTGTGTTCCGGTCGCGCGTACGTCGTACAGGCTTCACCGGGGTTCGGATGACACCGCCGTTTGACGTGATCGCGAACAGCTCGTCGTCCGGGCTGATCACGATCGCACCTACCAGTCCACCACGTCGCTCGGTAATTTTCGCGGTGAGCACACCCTTTCCACCTCGACCCTGCACAGGGTACTCGTCGAGCGGCGTGCGCTTGGCGTACCCACCATTCGTGGCGACGAGCACATCCAGCCCGTCGTGCACGACCTCCATCGCGAGCAGCTCGTCGTCGCCGGTGAACCGCATGCCGATGACCCCGGAGGTGGCCCGGCCCATGGGCCGCAGTGTCTCGTCGGTCGCGCTGAACCGGATCGCCTGGGCGCGCTTGGAAACCAGCAACAGGTCGTCCTCCGGTCCGATCAGGGCGGCGCCGACGAGCTCATCGTCGTCGCGCAGGTTGATCGCAATGATTCCCCCGGCCCGGTTGGAGTCAAACTGATCCAGCGGGGTCTTCTTGACCAGGCCGTTCTTGGTCGCGAGGACGAGGTACGGCGCGACCTGGTAGTTGGAGATCTTGATCACCTGGGCGATGTGCTCGTCGGGCTGGAAGGCGAGCAGGTTCGCCACGTGCTGGCCGCGCGCGGTGCGGCTCGCTTCGGGGATCTCGTAGGCCTTCGCGCGGTACACCCGGCCCTTGTTCGTGAAGAACAGGATCCAGTCGTGCGTCGAGCTGACGAAGAAGTGGCTGACGATGTCGTCCTGGCGCAGCGTCGCGCCGGAGATGCCCTTGCCGCCGCGCTTCTGGGAGCGGTACAGGTCGGTACGGGTGCGCTTGGCGTACCCCGTCCGGGTGATCGTGACCACCACGTCCTCCCGGGCGATGAGGTCCTCCATGGAGACCTCGCCGTCGAACGGGATGATCCGGGTACGCCGCTCGTCGCCCCACTTCGCGACGATCTCGGCCAGCTCCTCGGAGACGATCTGCCGCTGCCGCTCGGGCCGGGCCAGGATGTCCTTCAGCTCGGTGATCTCCAGCTCGATCTTGGCCAGCTCGTCGATGATCTTCTGCCGCTCCAGGGCCGCGAGACGGCGCAGCTGCATGTCGAGGATCGCGGTGGCCTGGATCTCGTCGATATCCAGCAGCTGGATCAGGCCGACGCGGGCCTCCTCGACCGTCGGCGAGCGCCGGATCAGCGCGATGACCTCGTCGAGCATGTCCAACGCCTTGACCAGGCCGCGCAGGATGTGCGCGCGCTCCTCGGCCTTGCGCAGCCGGTACCGGGTGCGGCGCACCACGACCTCGATCTGGTGCGCCACGTACAGCCGGATGAACTGGGCCAGGTTCAGCGTCCGGGGTACCCCGTCGACCAGCGCCAGCATGTTGGCGCCGAACGTCTCCTGCAGCTGGGTGTGCTTGTACAGGTTGTTCAGCACGACCTTGGCCACGGCGTCGCGCTTGAGCACGAGCATCAGCCGCATACCGGTCCGGCCGGACGACTCGTCGCGGATGTCGGCGATCCCGGTGAGCTTCTGCTCCTTGACCAGCTCGGCGACCCGCTCGGCGAGGTTGTCCGGGTTGACCTGGTACGGCAGTTCGGTGACCACCAGGCTGGTCCGGCCCTTGGTGTCCTCCTCGACTTCGACGACCGCGCGCATCCGGATCGAGCCGCGGCCGGTGCGGTATGCCTCCTGGATCGGCGTGGTACCCACGATCAGCCCGGCGGTCGGGAAGTCCGGCCCCTTCACGATGCTGATCAACTGGTCGAGCGTGGTCGCCTCGTCGTCGTCCGGGTTGGCCAGGCACCACTGCACCGCCGCGGCGATCTCCCGCAGGTTGTGCGGCGGGATCTTGGTGGCCATCCCGACCGCGATGCCGTCCGAACCGTTGATCAGCAGGTTCGGTACCCGCGCCGGCAGGATCGTCGGCTCCTGCGCCCGGCCGTCGTAGTTGGGGATGAAGTCGACCGTGTCCTCTTCGATGTCGCGCAGCATCTCCATGGCCAGCGGGTCGAGCTTGCACTCGGTGTTGTGGCTGACGAACCCGTCGGTGATGAACGCGTGGTCGGCGCTGTCGACGCGCAGGCTGTAGACCGGGCGGACGCCGGCGTCGGTCACCGCGGTCACTTCGGCGTAGCCGAAGGCGTCCAGCGGCACGTCGTAGGGCAGCCGCCGGCTCGCGTCGTCGAGATCTTGGACGGTGGTACCCCCGGCAGGGGTCACAGGCGTCCAAGATTCACCGGCAACGGCGGCCAGATCGCCCGGCCGCACCTCCGCAAGCAGCTTCCAGCGCAGCGCGTCACCGACCCGGCACAGTACGGGGTGGTTCCGCGACCCGGTCAGGGACCGCCCGCCGGCAACGGCCACCCGCAGCGTCGGGTGGGACCCCGAGTGGAACAGCCGCGACGCCCGTACCGGATCGCCCAGCAGCCCGGCCACCTTCAGGTCGATGACGTGCTCGGACGACGGCGCCGCACCCGGTACGACGTCGGCGATCGCCATCGACGACCCGTCGGCGAGCGTCACCCGGGTGTCCCCCACGACGCAGTACCGCATCGCCGCGGCCGGATCGTTGCCCGGCGAGCCGAAGTTGCCGTTGCCGTCGATCAGCGGGTACCGCAGCGACCACGGCTGGGCCATCCGCACCAGCGAGTCGTAGATCGCCGAGTCGCCGTGCGGGTGGAACTGCCCCATCACGTCACCGACAACGCGGGAACACTTCACGTACCCGCGGTCCGGCCGGTACCCGGAGTCGTACATCGCGTACAGGATCTTGCGGTGTACCGGCTTGAGCCCGTCCCGGACGTCGGGCAGCGCCCGGCCGACGATCACGCTCATCGCGTAGTCGAGGTACGAACGCTGCATCTCGACCTCGAGCCCGACCGGCTCGACCCGGCCTCCCACGTGCGGCTCGAACGAGTCGGGGTACTCCGGCGTGTCAGTCACAGTCAACCTTCAGTGTGCTATGTGGGGCCAGGTGAGTATGTGGGCCAGGTGGAGCCCGGCTGTGGACAAAGCTGTGGACGGTGTGGAAAACCGGCGCGGCGTCGGGCGGCTCAGATGTCGAGGAAGCGCACGTCCTTGGCGTTTCGCTGGATGAACGACCGGCGCGCCTCCACGTCTTCGCCCATCAGCACGCTGAACAGCTCGTCGGCGGTGGCCGCGTCGTCCAGGCTGACCTGCAGGAGGGTACGGGTGGCCGGGTTCATCGTGGTTTCCCACAGCTCCGGGTAGTTCATCTCGCCCAGACCCTTGAACCGCTGGATGTCGTCGGGCTTGGCGTTCGCCCGCTTCTCCTGGCGCAGCGCGATCAGCCCGTCGCGCTCCCGGTCGGAGTACGCGTACTGCGCGTCGTCGCCCTTCTTGTTCCACTTGATCTTGTACAGCGGCGGCTGCGCGAGATACACGTGGCCGAGCTCCACCAGCGGCCGCATGAACCGGAACAGCAGGGTCAGCAGCAGGGTGCGGATGTGCTGGCCGTCCACGTCGGCGTCGGCCATCAGCACGATCTTGTGGTACCGCAGCTTGTCGATGTCGAACTCGTCGTGGATGCTCGTGCCCAGCGCGGTGATCAGCGACTGGACCTCGTTGTTCTTCAGCACCCGGTCGATCCGGGCCTTCTCCACGTTGAGGATCTTGCCGCGGATCGGCAGGATCGCCTGGGTGACCGGGTCGCGGCCCTGCTTGGCCGAGCCGCCGGCGGAGTCGCCCTCGACGATGAAGACCTCGCACACCCGCGGGTCGGTGGACTGGCAGTCGGACAGCTTGCCGGGCATCGACCCGGACTCCAGCAGCGACTTGCGCCGGGCCAGCTTGCGCGCCTGGGCGGCGGCGATGCGGGCGCGGGCGGCCTGCGACGCCTTGGTGATGATCGTCTTGGCCTCGCTCGGGTTGCGCTCCAGCCAGTCGATCAGCCACTCGTTGCAGACCCGCTGCACGAAGCTCTTCATGTCGGTGTTGCCGAGCTTGGTCTTGGTCTGGCCCTCGAACTGCGGGTTGGCCAGCTTCACCGAGATGATCGCGGCCAGGCCCTCCCGGATGTCCTCACCGGAGAGCTTCTCGTCGGCCTTGAGCAGCTTCTTGTCCGCGCCGTACTTGTTGACCACACCGGTCAGCGCGGCCCGGAAGCCCTCTTCGTGGGTACCGCCCTCATGGGTGTTGATGGTGTTGGCGAAGGTGTACACGGACTCGCCGTAGGACTCGTTCCACTGCATGGCGATCTCGACGGCCATCCCGTCGCCGTCGGCACCGAACTCGATCACCGACTTGTGGATGGCGGTCTTGGTCTGGTTCAGGTGCCGGACGAAGTCGGCGATGCCGCCCTTGTAGCAGAAGGTGACTTCCTTCTTCTCTTCGATCGCGCCCTCCCGCTCGTCGCGCAGGGAGATGGTCAGCCCCCGGTTGAGGAACGCCATCTCCTGCAGCCGGCGGTAGATCGTCTCGAACGAGAACTCGGTGCTCTCGAAGATCTTCGGGTCCGGCCAGAACGTCGTGGTGGTACCCGTCCGGCGGGTCGCTTCGCCCTTCATCAGCTTGCCGGGCTTGGAGTGGTTGTACTCCTGCCGCCAGACGTACCCGTCCTTGTAGATCACCAGGTCGACCCGGGTGGACAGCGCGTTGACCACGGAGATGCCGACACCGTGCAGGCCGCCGGAGACCGCGTAGGCCTTGCCGTCGAACTTGCCGCCGGCGTGCAGCACGGTCATCACGACCTCGACGGTCGGCCGCTTCTCCACCGGGTGCATGTCGACCGGGATGCCGCGGCCGTTGTCGGACACCCGGACGCCGCCGTCGGCGAGCAGGGTCACCTCGATCGTGTCGCAGTAACCGGCGAGCGCTTCGTCGACCGAGTTGTCGACGACCTCCTGGACGAGATGGTGCAGGCCGCGCTCACCGGTCGAGCCGATGTACATGCCCGGGCGCTTACGGACCGCTTCCAGTCCTTCCAGTACCGTGATAGATGACGCGTTGTAATCGCCCGGCTGCTGCTTCGGCGCTGCCACTCTCGATCGCTTTCTCGCCGGTACCGTCGCTGGTAGCGACGCCCCCCGACGGGGTCACGCGGGCCCGGACCGGCCACGGCACGCGAAGTCCCCCCGCACCGGACGGTGGAAGGGGGCGCGCCGATCCCGGGCGAACCCGCTGGTCGTGATCGGCTGAACTGCCTCGGTCCAATATTACTGTGTCGGGGCCCTGGAACCGGCACGCGGCGCCCCTCAAATCGCCGTAGCGCCCCGAAAGGGCCCGGCTACAACTCCCCCCACGCACCCGGCCCCATGAAGCACGCGGCCGGCGCACGGAGCCGGCCGCCAACTCGGGCGGTTCAGGGGGTCGCGCCGGACCGTCGCGTGCCGTACCCTTCCGCGGCGAACCTGCAGGGGGAGCAACACGCGCGGTGAGCGGACCGGGGGACGCGCCGACGAGGAGGGAAGGGTGCGATGGGGCTGGACAACGTCGCCGTTCAGTGGCCGCGCACCGGCCGGTTCTACGAGCCGGTGGCACCGGCCGAGTTCGTCGACTTCGCCAGGCTGGCCGAGAAGGTACCGGCGACCGCGGCACCCGCGGCGGCACTGGCCGATCACATCGCGGAGACGGGTACCGTCCGGGCCACCGGGTACAGCCAGCTGGTCGATCTCCTGCTCGGGCTCAACGGGGTGCTCTACGCGACCGAGGCCGAGGCGGAAGACGAGGACCCGGTGATCGATCCGGACGGGTGCGCGTGGATCGCCGGCGGGCTGGAGCGCTTCGTGGCCGGCCACGCCGAGCTCGGCGAGGAGGTCACCGTCGAGTCGGTCGGCGAGGTGCTGCGCCACGCCGTCTCCAACGGCCGGCTGGCCGACCAGCAGCTGCGCTGGCTCGACGACCGGCTGGCCGCGCTGCGCGACGAGCACGACGAACCGCCGCAGTGGAGCTTCACGCTGACCGAGCTGTCGGTACTGGCCAACTTCTACCGCCGGTGCGCCGACCGCGGCTTCGCCGTCTACGCCGATTTCTGATCCCGCGTCACCCAGCCGGCCGGCCCGGCCGCGGCAATCGGCGCAGCCGCCGCAATCGGCGCAGCTGGCGCAACGGGCGCAGCCGCCGCAATCGGCACCGGTACGTCGGCCCGGGTGGCGGTCCCCAGCCGGGCCAGCGCCGAGGCCAGGTTGCTGACCTGCTCGTCGATGCGCGCCGCCTGGAACCGGGCGCTGTCCAGCTCGGCGCGCGCGGCGTCGCGCTCGGTCTCGGCGGCGCGCAGCCGCACCGCGAGGGCCTCCGCGCGCCGTTCCGCCGACTGCCGGACGCTCTCCTGCTCGTAGCCGTGCTGCTGGGACCGGGCCACCTCCTCGCGCAGCGAGGCGACCGCCGCGGTGAGCCGGTTGTTGTGCCGGCCGGCGTCGGTACGCGACCGTTCCAGGTCGGCCTGCAGGCGCGCGACCTCCGCGCGGGCCCGGGTCAGCTCCGCGGCCGCGGCCACCGCGCGGTCCCGCTCGACCTGCACCTGTGCCAGCTCCCGGTGGGCCGCGTCGCGCTCCGCGGTGAGCCGGTCCACCGCCTCGGCCTGTACCGTGGCCCGCGCGGCCGCCTCGTCCGCCCACGCCTGGGCGGTGGCGGCCTCGGCCCGCGCCTGCCGGGCGTCGTCGCGCGCCAGATCGGCCTCCCGACGCGCCTGCTCGGCGTCGTCGCGCGCCTGGTGCGCCTCCTGGCGGGCCTCGTCGCGCTGGGCGTGCGCGGCCGCGACCGACGCCGCCGCCTCACCGCGCACCGCGGCGATCTGCCGCTCGACGCCGGCCGGCGACAGGTTGGCGTGCAATGCCTCGTTCAGCGCGTCGACGACGTGTTCCAGGCGCTCGGTCACCACGACCGCGCGGGCGACGTGGTCGCCTAGGCCCGGGCCGCCGACCCGGTGCAGGCCGATCCGCCGGGCCGCCCGCTGGCACGCGCCCTCGTTGTCCCGGCAGTACCGGAAAATCTGGTTGCCGCTGTACGGCTGGGGTACCGGGCGCCCGCAGTGCGCGCACGGCCGGCTGCCGGCCGGTTGGCCGTTCGACGAGCGTACGGTGCGTACGGCAGCCTCGCGGTGGATCACGCGATGAGTGTACGGGACTCTTCGTGTTCGACTGACTACGACCCGTCGCGTGTCTATCCGTAGGTATCCCGCGGCCCACGCCCCCGGACGCGGCGCGGCCCCTTCGTCCACGACGGCGCGGCCGGACCGTGGATGTGCAGCTTCGTCACCACGTTGTGGCCGACCTGCGCGGCGATCCGGGCGAGCAGCTTGGCGGCCAGCAACCGCAGCTGGGTGGCCCACGCGGTGGACTCCGCCTCGACGGTCAGCTCGCCGCCGTCGAGCTTGACCGGCCGGCAGTGCTCGGCCACGTCGGCGCCGACCACCTTGGCCCAGTCGCCGAACACCGTCGCCTCGGCCGCCGGCCGCTCCCAGCCCCGCGACCTGACCAGCTTCGCCAGGACCGCGCCGAACGGCTGCGGGTCGCGCGGGTCCGGCCCCGGCCCGGAGTACCCGCGCATCCGGCGCCCGGTGGCCGGTTTCTTCTTCGGGCCCGCCGAGCGCTTCGTCTTCGCCGCGTCGAGCACCGCCCGGGCCAGCTCCGGTCCCTTGAGTTCCTCGTCATCCGGCACGGCGTAGCGCTCCTTCCGCCACGTCGTACCGTACGCCGCCCAGCCGCTGCGGCACGTCCTGCGGCACGGCGCAGGTCACCAGAAGCTGGGCCGCGCCGCCGACCAGTTCGGCGAGGCGGTCCCGCCGCCCGGTGTCCAGTTCGGCGAACACGTCGTCCAGTGCCAGTACCGGTTCCACGCCCTCGGCACGCAGCAGCTCGTACGCGGCCAGCCGCAGCGCCAGCGCGAACGACCACGACTCGCCGTGGCTCGCGTACCCCTTCGCCGGCAGCTCGCCCAGCGTCAGCGTGAGGTCGTCGCGGTGCGGACCGACCAGCGTCACACCTCTGTCCACTTCGGACGGTCGGGCGGCCGTGAGCGCGTCGGACAGCGCCTGCGCCAGGGTCGCGCGGTCCGGGCCGCCCTCGACTCCGGGCCGGTACGCCACCGTCGCCGCGCCCCGGCCGGCGGCCACCGCGTCGTAGGCCTTCGCGACGTGCGGACCGAGCGCGGCGCACAGTTCCATCCGTGCGGCCATGAGTTCGGCACCGTGCTGCGCGAGGTGCAGGTCCCACACGTCCAATGTGGACAGGTCCCGCGCACCGGCGCCGACCTTGCGGGCGAGGTACGCGGTGCGCAGCAGGGCGTTGCGCTGCTTGAGCACCCGCTCGTAGTCCGCCCGTACCCCGGCGTACCGTGGCTGCCGCGCGACCAGCAGGTCGTCGAGGTAGCGCCGCCGCTCGGCCGGATCCCCCCGTACCAGGGCCAGGTCCTCCGGCGCGAACAGCACCATGCGCAGCGCGCCGAGTACCTCGCGCGGCCGCCGCACCGGCGCACCGTTCAACCGCGCGCGGTTGGCCCGGCCCGGTTCCACCGCCAGCTCCACCAGCAGCGACCGTCCATCGTGGACGATCTCGCCGCGGATGACGGCGGTGGTGGCGCCGGCCCGTACCAGCGGCGCGTCCACCGCCACCCGGTGACTGTCCAGTGTGGACAGGTAGTGCAGCGCCTCGACGAGGTTGGTCTTGCCGACCCCGTTCGGTCCGACCAGCACGCTGCACCCGGCTTCGAACTCGACGACGAGATGCGGGTACGAGCGGAAGTCGACGAGTTCGAGCCGACTGACGTACACGCCGAGCTACTTGTGGACGGCGTGCCCGCCGAACTGGTTGCGCAGCGCGGCCACCGCCTTCATCGCCGGCGAGTCGTCCTGCCGGGACAGGAAGCGGGCGAACAGCGACGCGGCGATGACGTTCATCGGTACCGCGAGCCGGATCGACTCCTCGACGGTCCACCGGCCCTCGCCGGTGTCGTCGGCGTACCCGCGCAGCTGCGCCAGCTTCGGGTCCTCCTCCAGCGCCCGGTCGAGCAGGTCGAGCAGCCAGGACCGGATGACCGTGCCCTCGCGCCAGGACTTGACGACCGCCGGCACGTCGGTCACGTACTCCGACGCCTCCAGCAGCTCGTACCCCTCGGCATAGGCGTGCATCAGCCCGTACTCGATGCCGTTGTGCACCATCTTCGCGTAGTGCCCGGCGCCGACCGGCCCGGCGTGCACGAAGCCGAACTCGCCCTCCGGCTTGAGCGCGTCGAAGATCGGCTGCGCCTTGGCGACGTGCTCGGCGTCGCCGCCGACCATCAGCGCGTACCCGAACTCCCGCCCCCACACCCCACCGGACACCCCGCAGTCGAGGTACCCGATGCCGCGCTCGCCGAGCTTCTGCGCCCGCGGCGGGTCGTCGCTGAACCGGGAGTTACCGCCGTCGATCACCACGTCGCCGGCCGACAGCAGCTCCTTGAGCTGGTCGATGGTCGGCTCGGTGAACTGCACCGGCACCATGATCCAGACGAGCCGCGGCGCGGCCAGCCGCTCGACCAGCTGACCGAGCCCGGGTACGTCGGTGACATCCGGGTTCGGGTCGTACCCGATGACCTCGTGGCCGGCGCGGCGCAACCGCTCCCGCATGTTGCCACCCATCCGGCCGAGACCGATCAGACCGAGCTGCATGGTGCTCTCCCTTGTCTCGCGAACGTTTCAGGAGCCGATGCGGATCGGCATGATCAGGTACCGGTACCCCGCCTCGATCTCGCCGTCCTCGCCGGCCGGCGCGAGTACCGCCGGCTTGCGCGGGTCGGTCAGCGACAGCACCGCGGTCGGACCGTCCAGCGCGGCGAGGCCGTCGAGCAGGTAGCCCGGGTTGAACGCGACCTGCATCGGTTCTCCCTCGTACCCGGCCTCCATCGCTTCACTCGCCCGCGCGTCCTCGCTGCCACCGGCCTCGACGACCAGGCCGTCCTCGCTGAACGACAGCCGTATCGGGGTGGTCCGCTCGGCCACCAGCGCGACCCGGCGGACCACCTCGACCAGCGTGGCCACCGGCATCCGGGCCTGCGCGTTGTGGTGGTCGGGCAGCAGGTTGCGCACCTTGGGGAAGTCGCCGTCGAGCAGCCGGCTGGTGGTGCGCCGGGCACCGCCGACGAACCCGATCATGCCCTCGCCGATCCCGCCGCGGGCCAGCGCCACGGTCACGTCGCCGCCGAGCGGGCCGAGGGTCTTCGCGGTGTCCGCGAGGATCTTCGCCGGTACCAGCGCCTGCAGGCTCGCGTCCGGCGTCTCCGGATGCCACGGCAGCTCCTTGATGGCCAACCGGTACCGGTCGGTGGCCAGCAGGGTCATCAGCGCCCCTTCGAGCTCCACCCGGACCCCGGTCAGCAGCGGCAGCGTGTCGTCGCGCCCGGCGGCGACGGCGACCTGCGACACCGCGGCGGCGAACACGCCGGCATCGACGGTACCGGCGGTGGCCGGCATCTCCGGCAGCGTCGGGTAGTCCTCGACGGGCATGGTGGGCAGCGTGAACCGGGCGCTGCCGCAGACCAGCTCCAGGTGCGAGCCGACCGCGGCGACGTCGACCGGCTTGGCCGGCAGCGCCTTGGTGATCTCGGCGAGCAGCCGGCCGGAGACCAGAGCCGCGCCGTCGGCGTCGCTCTGCACCTCGGTGCTGACCTGGCTGGAAACCTCGTAGTCGAAGCCCGAGACGGTCAGCCGCCCGCCGGAGACCCGCAGCAGCACACCGGCGAGCACGGGTACCGACGGCCGGCTGGGCAGGCTCTTGGCGGTCCACGCCACGGCATCGGCGAGCGCGTCGCGCTCGACTCGGAACTTCATCGGCCGCCCTCCATGGTCCTGGCAGTAAGCGTGGCAGCATGCATCGACCCGCTGCGTGCCTATCGAACTCTATGGCGCCGGGGCCCTGCGCGTGCAGCCGGTACCGGCGTTTTTGGCATCCCTGAACCCCCAGCCGTGATGATTGCTTGTGAGTTCTCTTAGAAGATCTCTCTCATCGTCTTCTTCGCTGTTGTGCATTCTGTGGACAGCCGGCGTTTACCGAGGCCGAGCCGGTTGCGTTCGGGTACCGGCGGTGTGGACGACGGTCGCGTAACCCGGCCCGCCGTCCACAGCCCGGCGGTTGTCCCCGGCCCGTCCCCAGCCGTCCACAGGTTGTCCACCGGAAATTCCCAGGAGTTACCCCCAGGTGTGGGGATCGGCCGCCCACAGGTCGCCCACAGGCCGCCCCGGGTAGCCCACAGCCCGTCCACCGGATCCGGGCGACGTCCACACGAACTCCCCAGGCGCTTTCCACAAGCTGTGGACAGGCCTGTGCATGCTGTGGACGATCAACCACAGATTGTGGAAACGACGTGTCACCCGATCGGGCGTCAGGAGGTCTGCTTGATCCGGTTGGTCAGCTCGGCGATCTGGTTGTAGAGCGAGCGCCGCTCGGCCATCTGCTGACGGATCTTGCGGTCAGCGTGCATCACCGTGGTGTGGTCCCGGCCGCCGAAGGCCTGCCCGATCCGGGGCAGCGACAGGTCGGTCAGCTCGCGGCACAGGTACATGGCGACCTGGCGGGCGTTGACCAGTACCCGCGAGCGCGAGTGGCCGCGCAGGTCCTCCAGGCTCACCCCGAAGTAGTCGGCGGTCGACGCCATGATCTGGTCGGCGTTGATCTCCGGGCCGGAGCCGTCCGGGATGAAGTCGCGCAGTACCTCCTCGGCCAGCGCGAGCTGGACCGGCGAGCGGGTCAGGCTGGCGAACGCGGTCACCCGGATCAGCGCGCCCTCCAGTTCCCGGATCGAGTTGGCGATCCGGGAGGCGATGAACTCCAGCACGTCCGGCGGCGCGGACAACCGCTCCTGCGCCGCCTTCTTCTGCAGGATCGCGATGCGGGTCTCCAGGTCCGGCGGCTGGATGTCGGCGAGCAGTCCCCACTCGAACCGGGTGCGCAACCGGTCCTCCAGGGTGGCCAGCTGCTTGGGTGACCGGTCCGACGTGATGACCAGCTGCTTGTTGGAGTTGTGCAGGGTATTGAAGGTGTGGAAGAACTCCTCCTGGGTCCGCTCCCGGTTCTCCAGGAACTGGATGTCGTCGATCAGGAGGATGTCCACATCCCGGTACCGGCGCTGGAACGCCTGGGTCTTGTCGTCGCGCAGCGAGTTGATGAAGTCGTTGGTGAATTCCTCGGTGGACACGTACCGCACGAAGCGGGCATTGCCCAGCGTCGTCGCGTAGTGCCCGATCGCGTGCAGCAGGTGCGTCTTGCCCAGCCCGGAGCTGCCGTAGATGAACAGCGGGTTGTAGGCCTTCGCCGGTGATTCGGCGACCGCGACCGAGGCCGCGTGGGCGAACCGGTTGGACGAGCCGATGACGAACGTCTCGAACATGTACTTGGGGTTGAGCCGGTTGCCGTCGCCGGGGCCGGCCGGCGGCCGCCGGTCGTCGCGGCCGGTGCCGGCGGCGACCGGCGCGCGGTGCGGCGGCGGGGGTACCGCCATCGCCGGCGGTGGCGCCTCCAGCGGCGGTCGTGGGTAGTGCGCGCCGCCGTCGAGCAGCGCCGCGTCGAACAGGGTCGGCTCGGGCACCCGGGCCGCGGGCACCTGCGGCAGCGGCGGGGGTACCGCTTCCGGCTGCTGCGGTACCGGCGGGTAGCCGGACAGGTAACCGGCCGGCGGCGCCTCCTCCGGCGCGCGTACCGTGACCGCGACCTGGACGGGCCGGCCCAGCCGGCGGGAGAGCGCCTCGGTGATCGCCGGGCGCAGCTTGGACTCGATGACGTCCCTGGTGAACGCGTCCGGTACGGCGATGAGCGCGGTGTCCTCGACGATCGCCCGCAACCGGGTCAGCCTCAGGTACGCCCGCTGCTGAGCGGAGTCGATCCCGTCCGACAGGTCTTCGATCGTCGCTGTCCACACCGCGCCGAGGTCGAGGCCGTCTGACACCCCTGTCACCCCCATCGCTCGTCGCGTCGCCTGTCGCATGCCCACCGCGTGGGCGCCGTTGCCCACAACCCGTCCACACCGCCCGACCGTTGTACACAGCTTTTCCACAGGCTGTGTACGGGCTGATCAGGACACCGGTGCGGGCCGTCACCATCCGGCGTTCCGGCGCGGTGACGCCGTTCATGGTGGCGGTTCACCGTGCCGAACGATCGGGTGCCTCGCCCGGTTCTGCCTAAGTATGTGCACAGTGGTGCCTCGCCGTTGCGACCGGCAAGCGGGCAGGTTAACAGGGCTGTCCACACCTACTCAACGGCTGTCCACATCCTTGTGCTCCGGTTGTCCACACCCGCCCCGTATGTGGCTGCGCCAAGTTTGCCGCATGATCGCGGTACGCGCAGGCCCAGCGAGCAGGTGGTCGATTTTGACGCCGTCCGCGCCGTCCGCGTACTCTGGAACGGCTGTCTTGTGAGGCGGCCCAGTAGTGTGCATGACGACGTGCCGATGAAGACGGAGAAGCTGACGTGAGCAAGCGCACCTTCCAGCCGAACAACCGCCGGCGCGCGAAGACCCACGGCTTCCGGCTGCGCATGCGCACCCGTGCCGGACGCGCGATCCTCTCCGCGCGCCGGGCCAAGGGCCGCACCGAGCTCTCCGCCTGAGGCACCTGGAGGGTCGGGTGTTGGCCACCGCGCAGCGCCTGCGGCGCCGCGGTGAGTTCGCCGCGGCGGTACGAGGAGGCCGCCGGGCGGCCCGAGGTGTGCTCGTCGTCCACGTGAAGTTCCCCGATCCCGAAAACTCCGGCCGGCCCGCCCGGGCCGGTTTCGTGGTGCCCCGGACCATCGGCGGCGCGGTCGTCCGCAACCAGGTGAAGCGGCGCCTGCGCCAGCTGGTCCGGGAGCGACTGGGCCAGCTGCCCACCGGTACCGACGTCGTGGTCCGGGCATTGCCCGCCGCGGCCCGCCGGGGGTACCGCGGCCTCGCCGCCGACCTGGACGCGGCGCTGGAGGCGGCCCGCCGCGGGAAGCCGGCCCCGCGATGACCTCCGGCCCTGCCATGACCCCCGGCCCCACCACCGTGCCGCGGCCCACGACGCCCGGTGCCCGCGTGCTGGCGCTGCCCATCATCGCGTACCGTCGGTGGATAAGCCCGGCACTGCCGGCTCGGTGTCGGTTCTACCCGTCCTGTAGCGCGTATGCCATGGAGGCGCTCGCGACCCACGGGGCGTGGCGGGGCCTGCGACTGACGCTGTGGCGGCTGCTGCGCTGCCAACCGTTCCATCCCGGCGGGTACGACCCGGTGCCGCCCAAGAAGTGAACCCAACTGGAGTAGCGACGTGCTAGAACCCCTTTACTGGGCGATCTCCTGGATCATGCTCCAGTGGCATGCGTTGTGGCACCTGATCCTGGGTGGCGGCGAGTTCCTGAAGACCAACTGGGACTGGGTGCTCGCCATCGTCTTCCTGGTGCTGACCATCCGCACCCTGCTGTTCCCGGTGTTCGTCAAGCAGATCAAGTCGCAGCGCGCCATGCAGGCGATCGCACCGCAGATCAAGGAACTACAGGCGAAGCACAAGGGCGACCGCGAGACGCTCCAGCGCGAGATGATGGACCTGTACAAGCGGGAGAAGGCCAACCCGTTGATGGGCTGCCTGCCGATGGTCGTGCAGATCCCGGTTATGTGGGCGCTGTTCCACGTGCTGCGCCACCTGAACCCGAACCGGGCCGCCGTCACCAAGCAGATCTCCGGCTGGACCATCAACCAGTTCGACAGCGCCGCGAACGCCCGGCTGTTCGGCGCACCGATCGCCGCGTCGTTCAAGTCGACCGCGGCGGACCTGGCCGACATGCACGCCAACGGCACGACCGTGAAGATCGTGGCGGGTGCGCTCGTCGCCATCATGATCATTACGACCTACCTCACCAGCCGGCAGATGATCCTCAAGACCGGCTGGGCGGAAGACCCGCAGCAGCGGATGATCCAGCGGCTGATGCTGTACGGCATCCCGATCTCGCTGCTCATCTCGGGCACGGTGTTTCCGATCGGTGTGGTGATCTACTGGGTGACCACCAACCTCTTCTCGCTGGGCCAGCAGTTCTGGGTGCTGCGCAAGTACCCGCCGCCGGTACCGGCAGGCAAGGCCGCGACCGGCACCGCCCGGGCGGGCACCGCATCCGCTCCGGCTATGAGCTCGCTGACCGACATGATCCTCGGCCGGAAGTCCAAGCCGGCGGCGAAGGGTACGGCGGCGAACGCCAACGGGGCCCCGAAGGTGGACGGCAAGGCGCTGGCGCCCAAGCCCGGTGCCAAGCCGGTGAACCCGAAGCGGGGCACCCCGGCCAAGAGCCCCGCCGCGCAGGGCGCTGCCGGCAGCCGGGCGGACGACGGCAGTCGGGCCACCAGCCAGGGTGGCGCGGCGAAGGCCAAGGGCACGGCAGGGCAGGGCGCGTCGGCCGCCAAGCGCGGCACGGCACCCAGGGCCAAACGCCCGTCGGGCTGATGCGACCCCGGCCGGGCGCACGCGTACCGGCCGGGCGGCGCGCCCCGTACCCGTAGACGTCCTCGCACCGGCGGCACACCCGTCGAGTTCCGGGGGAAGTGAAGTTCAGACGTTCCGGAGATGACAGTGACCGACACGAGCTCACCCGCGGTGGAGACCGAGACCGCGGAGCAGCCCACACCGCAGGCGACCGACTCCGACCTCTTCCACGAGAGCGAGATCGCCGCAGACTACGTGGAGGGCCTGCTCGACATCCTCGACTACGACGGTGACATCGACGAGGTGGTGCAGAACGGCCGGCCGGTGGTGGAGGTCCTCGGTAGCCGGCTGCAGCCGCTCGTCGGCCAGCGCGGCGCGACGCTCGAGGCGCTGCAGGAGCTGACCCGGCTGGCCATCTTCCGGCGTACCGGTACGCCGAGCCGGTTGCTGCTCGACGTCGGCGGGTACCGTGCCGCGCGGCGCAAGGAATTGGGCGCGATCGCGAAGAACGCGGCCGAGAAGGTCAAGGAGTACGGCGAGCCGGTACGCCTGGAGCCGATGTCCGCGTTCGAGCGCAAGTGCGTGCACGACGTGATCAATGCGCTCGCCGGCGTGGAGAGCGAGTCCGAGGGGGTCGAGCCGCAGCGCCGGATCGTGGTTCGGGCTGTGGACTGACCCGGTGCCCGAGGTCGACGTACCCGAGCCGCTGGTACCGGCGGCTCGGGTTCTCTTTGCCCGGCGGCTGCCGCTCGCCCGGCGGTACGCCGAGATGCTCGCCACCGACGGCGTCGTCCGCGGCCTGATCGGGCCGCGCGAGGCGCCGCGGATCTGGGACCGGCACCTGCTCAACTGCGCCACCGTGGCGGAAATCATCCCGGATAAGTCTTCCGTCACCGATGTGGGCTCCGGTGCTGGTTTGCCGGGTCTGGCGCTGGCGATCGCCCGCCCGGATCTGGCGGTGGTACTCGTCGACTCGCTGGCCCGCCGCACCACCTTCCTGACCGAGGTGGTGACGGCGCTCGGCCTGGCCGACCAGGTGTCGGTCGTGCGGGGACGGGCCGAGGAGCTCGCCGCCGAACTCGCCCCCGCCGACGTGGTCACCGCCCGGGCGGTCGCGCCGCTCGACCGGCTGGCCGCCTGGTGCCTGCCGCTCGCCGCCACGGGAGGCCGGCTGTTCGCGATCAAGGGGGTGGGCGCGGCCGAGGAGGCCGCCGCGCACCGCGCGGTGATCGCTCGCCTGGGCGGGGGTACCCCGACCGTCCGCCACTGCGGCGTCGGGTTGCTCGACGAACCGGCCACGGTCGTGGAGATCGTCCGGGAGCGGATCGTCCAAGAGCGCCGGCCGGTCGCGATGCCGCGTTCGTCCGCCGGGCACCCGCGTCGCCGCGGGACGCGGTAGCTTCGCCTGGGCGGGCCGCCGTACGCTGACGGCGCATCGCTAGTACGGTTCCCTCAGTGAGTCGTACCCGCCGGCGCGACACGAACGGCGAACGAGGCGGGGCGCACCCCATTCAAGCGGGCAGGGATGACACTGTGCACGAGAGTGGCAGCTACGACAGTTACCGACTGAGCCAGCCCGGACCCAACGGCTGGCCGGTCCCTTCCGACCCCCAGGCCGTCCCCCATCCACGCACCGGTACCGGGTTCGCGGTCGGACCGACGATACCCATCCCCGCGGTATCCCAGGCGATGGACCAGTCCCCCGCGCTCTCCCCGGGCGAGCCGCACTCCGGCGGGTCATACTCGGCCGGGGACATCGCGTCCGCCGAGGAGACGGTGTCGGCCGGGGACCGGGTGTCGGCCGAGTACACCGCGTCCGCCGACGGTCGGATGTCGCCGGCTCCTCGCCCGCATGCCCCGGCGGGTACTCCCGAAAAGGAAGTCGTTGTTTCACGTGAAACCGAAGATCCACCGCTGGCACAGGAGGCGAAGCGGGCCGTGGAGATACTGAACCCCAGCGGTGAGATCACCATGCCCCGCCCGGTCCGGCGCCGGATCATCTGCGTAGCGAACCAGAAGGGCGGGGTCGGCAAGACGACCACCGCGGTGAACATCGCGGTCGCCCTGGCGCTGCACGGCAACCGGGTACTGGTGATCGACCTCGACCCGCAGGGCAACGCGTCGACGGGTCTGAACGTGCCGCACCACGCCGGGGTACCCGACGTGTACGACTGCCTCATCGAGGGCGCCCCGCTCGTCGACGTGACCCAGCCGGTGGACGGTATCCCGAACCTGTCGTGCATACCGGCGACCATCGACCTCGCCGGCGCCGAGATCGAACTCGTCTCCGTGGTGGCCCGCGAGTCCCGGCTGGCCCGGGCGATCCAGGCCTGTCCGGTCGAGTACGACTACATCTTCGTCGACTGCCCGCCGTCCCTCGGACTGCTCACCGTCAACGCGCTCGTCGCCGCGCAGGAGGTGCTGATCCCGATCCAGTGCGAGTACTACGCCCTCGAAGGCGTGCAGGCGCTGACGAGCAACATCGCGCTCGTACGGTCGCACCTGAACCCGACGCTGGACATCTCCACCGTGCTGCTGACCATGTACGACCGGCGTACCCGCCTGGCCGACCTCGTCGAGCAGGACGTCCGCAACCACTTCGGTGACAAGGTCCTCAACGCCGTCATCCCGCGCAACGTCCGGGTGTCCGAGGCGCCGAGCTACAGCCAGTCGGTGATGACCTACGACCCCGGATCCCGGGGCGCCATGAGCTACTTCGAGGCCGCCCAGGAGATCGCCGAACGGGGTGCGCGGGTGAGGGAGGCCGGAGCGTGAGCAAGGTCCGTGGCGGGCTCGGCCGGGGGCTGGGCGCGCTGATCCCGAGTACCCCGCCGCCTCCTCCCCCGCCGCCCGAAGTAGCGGTACCGGCCGCGCGTGACGGCGGTACCCCGGCCGCCATCGAGACCTGGGACCTGGCTCCGGTACCCGGGGCGCGGTTCGCCGACATCCCGGTCGAGGGGATCGTGGCGAACCCGAAGCAGCCCCGGACCGTCTTCGACGAGGAGGCGCTGGACGAGCTGAAGGCCTCCATCGAGGAGGTCGGGTTCCTTCAGCCGATCGTGGTACGTGAGGCCGGACCCGAGCGGTACGAACTCGTGATGGGCGAACGGCGCTGGCGCGCGGCGCAGGCGCTCGGCCGGGAGACGATCCCCGCGATCATCCGGGACACCCGCGATGACGCGATGCTGCGCGACGCTCTTCTGGAGAACATCCACCGCGCCGACCTGAATCCGCTCGAAGAGGCGGCCGCATACCAGCAACTGCTCGACGAGTTCGGCGCGACCCACGAGGAGCTCGCCCGCCGGATCGGCCGCAGCCGCCCGCAGATCTCCAACACGATCCGATTGCTGAACCTGCCGACGGTGGTACAGCGGCGGGTGGCGGCGGGCGTGCTGTCCGCCGGCCATGCCCGGGCACTGCTCGGCCTGGAGAATACCGATCAGCAGGAGACCTTCGCGCAGCGGATCGTGGCCGAAGGGCTGTCGGTACGGGCGACCGAGGAGCTGGTCGCTCTCGCGCTCTCCGACGGCCCGGCGAAGGAGGCGGCGCCGAAGCGGCGGGCGAAGCCGCACGCGCCGGCGCTGGCCGACCTCGCCGAGCGCCTCTCCGACCGGTTCGACACGAGGGTCAAGGTGGACATCGGCCGGAGCAAGGGGAAGATCACCATCGAGTTCGCGACCGTGGACGACCTCGAACGTATCGTCGGCATCATCGGTGTGGAAAAGGAACGCCCGCTGGAATAGCGACCAGTCTTCGCGCGCGACACGAGGCCATCCGGATTCCGGGTGGCCTCGACTTTTCGGCCGCCGGCTGTCCACAGAAGTTATCCACAGGGGCCCGCCGTTTCACGTGAAACCGCGTGTGAAAGGGGGTCGCCGCCTGTGGACGACGGATGAGAAACTGCCCGGCGTGACGGATTACGGGGTGCACGCGCGCAATGCGGCGGCGATGTGGGAGGCCCTTGCCAAGGGGCACGGCGCCCTCCTTGTGGATAACGCGCAGGTGCGGATTGTCGCGCCGTCGCCGTACCACGCGCTGCGCGCCATCGTGCTCGACCCCTCGGTGAACCGGCCGGCGACGATCGCGTCGATCGTGGATACCGTCCTGGTGGAGTCCGGCTTCAGGCGCCGGGTGGTCGAGGATCCGAGCGGTGAACTCGACCTGAGCGGGTGCGGCCTGGATCAGCGGTTCCGGATGACGGTGATGTCGCGCGCGGTCGGTCCGCTCCCCGGTCGTCCGGCGCCTCCCGACGTTCGGGTGGTGGTGGCCCGGGATCCGGGGCGGCTCGCCGCCGCCGAGCGGATCCTCATCTCGGTGTTCCCGCCGGCCTCCGTCACGGAGGATCCGCACGGTCGCATCCAGCCGGTGCGGGTACTCGGGATCGACGGGTGGCTGGTCTGGCTCGGGTACCGCGAAGGGGTGCCGGCCGCGGCCGCGTACACGTACCACGACGGTTCGACCCTCGGGCTGTACCAGTTCGGTACCCTCCCGGAGCACCGTGGCCACGGCGTCGGGCGGGCGCTGCTGACCGCCATCCTCCGCGGGTACCCGCACGACACGGTCACGCTGACCGCCACCGACCAGGGTCGGCCGCTGTACGAGTCGTTCGGCTTCACGGCCGTGAGCAAGGCCGTTTGGTGGTGGCCCAACCACAAGGAGGACGACAGGGGCGAAGCACTCCGCTAGGGTCTTTTTCGTGCCCGAAGCCCCCCTTGATCTCCCCGATTTTGTTTCCTGGCCTAGCTTTCCGTTCGAAGGTGACCTGAGGGTCAAGCCGCTGGATCCGGTGGTCGCGACCGAGCCCGCACGGCAGGGCGAGGACGGCAACGGCTGTGTGGCGTGCGCCGCGAAGGACGACGCGTACATCTGGGTCAGCGATCGCTGGCGGGTACGCGCGATGGACAAGCCGACCGGCCTCCCGATGGTCCTGATCCTCGAGTCCCGATCGCATCTGGATCTCGGCGACCTACCCAACCTCCTCGCCGCCGAGCTCGGCGTGATGACCGTCCGGCTGGAGCGCGCGGTCCGGTCGCTCGACGGCGTCGCCCGGGTTCACGTGAACCGGTACGGCGACGGCGCGGCCCATCTGCATCTGTGGTTCCTCGCCCGGCCACACGGACAGCTCCAGCTCCGCGGTTCGTTCCTGTCGCTGTGGGACGACATCCTGCCGCCGATCGCCGAGGAACGGTGGCGGGAGAACCTCGCGCTCGTCGCGGCCTGGCTCGCCGAGTTCGGCGGCCGGGCACTCGCCGAGCCGCCGCGCATCGCGTGGCAGGCGCCGGCGACGCTCACCGACTCGAACCCGATTCGATTCGACGACGACGTGGACGAGGTCGCCGGCCCGGCGGTCGAGGAGCATGCCGCACCCGCTCCGGTACCGGCGCCACGCGATCCGACCTCGTTACCGGTCGTGGCCGCACCCGTGACCTGAGGCCGGGCCGACAAAGAATCCGGGCGATGTTTCACGTGAAACATCGCCCGGAGCCGTTCAGTCGTTCAGCCGCGCTGGACCGCGCGGGTCACCAGATTCGCGAGTACCTTGCCGAAGTCCAGCCCTGCCGCGGATACCGCCATCGGCAGCAGCGACGTCTCGGTCATCCCCGGCGCGACGTTGACTTCGAGCACGTGTGCGTCGCCGCTCGCGTCGAGGATGAGATCCACCCGGGACAGGTCGCGCAGCCCGAGGGCGGTGTGCGCGGCGATCGCGGTGACGGCGACCCGCTGCGCGATCTCCTCGTCGAGCCGGGCCGGCACGTGCCAGGTGGTGAGCCCGGCGGTGTACCGGGCCGCGTAGTCGTACACCCCGTTCTGGGGGACGATCTCCACGGCCGGCAGCGCGGTCGGACCCTCCCCGACGTCGAGCACCGAGACGGCGATGTCCACCCCGGCGACGTACCGCTCGACGAGCGCCGTCTGGTCGTACGCGAAGCACCCGACCATCGCACCGGGAAGCTCGCCGGCATCGCGCACCACGGCCGCGCCGAGCCCGGAGCCGCCCTGTGCCGGCTTCACCATCAGTGGCAGGCCGAGCCGGTCGACGATGCGTTCGAGGACCGCACCGGCGCCGAGTTCGGAGAACCGGTCGTGCGGGAGGGCGACCCAGTCCGGCGTCGGGATGCCCGCCTCCCGCAGCACCGCTTTCGCCGACGGCTTGTCCCACGCCACCCGGGCGCTCTGCGCGTCGGAGCCGACGTAGGGAATGCCGCACAGATCGAGGACACCGCGGAGGGAACCGTCCTCACCGGTGGCGCCGTGCAGCGCGATGATGACCGCGTCCGGCCGGACCTCCGCGAAGGACGGCAGCAGCGTGGTGTCGGCGTCCCGTACCGTCGCGTCGACGCCGACCGCGCGCAGCGCGTCGAGTACCCGGCGGCCGGAGCGGAGCGACACCTCGCGCTCGTACGAGAGACCGCCGGCGAGGATCAGCACATGGGGTTCCATGACGGGGATCATTCCAGTCCGGGTGCGGGGGCCTGGCCGGCGGCCGGGCCGAGGTGGGTCGCGTGGGTCCAGGTGACCCGGGACGGCGCCGGTGCCGCCGCCGTGCCGAACTCCGCCCGTACCAACGTCTCCTTCTCGATGACGCCGGCCAGCCGCCGTACCCCTTCGCGGATCCGCTCGGGGGTCGGGAAGCAGTACGACAGGCGGAGGTGGGAGCCACCGGTACCGTCGGCGTAGAACCCGGTGCCGGGAACGTAGGCGACCCGGGCGGCGATCGCCCGCGGCAGCATCTCCTTCGAGTGCAGCCCGTCGGGCAGGGTCAGCCAGACGTAGAACCCGCCGTCCGGCCGGGTCCAGCGGGTACCGGCGGGCATCTGCTCGGTCAGCGCGGACAGCAACGCGTCACGGCGCTCCTGATAGATCTGCCGGAAGGTCTTGACCTGTTCCTTCCACGGCATCGTCGCGAAGTAGGTCGCGATCGCCGTCTGCGCGAACATGCTCGGGCACAGGATCTGCGCCTCGGAGGCGATGACCAGCTTCTCGCGTACCGCGTGCGGCGCGAGTACCCAACCGACCCGCAGACCCGGCGCGAAGGTCTTGGAGAACGTGCTGACGTAGAGCACTCCGTCGCGGTGCCGGGCGCGCAGCGCGGGCATCGGTTCCCCGCTGAAGCCGAGCAGCCCGTACGGGTCGTCCTCGATCACGAGGAGCCGGGCGCGCTCGGCGATCGCGAGGATCTCGTCGCGCCGCTCGGAGGAAAGGGTGACTCCCCCGGGATTGTGGTAGTTGGGCACTGTATAGAGGAACTTGGCCCGCTTTCCCGCCCGCGCGACCGTCTCCAGCGCCTCGGCGAGCGCGGCCGGGATGAGCCCGTCGTCGTCGATCGGTACATGCACCACGTCGGCCTGCGCCGCCTGGAAGACGCCGAGCGCGCCGACGTAGCTCGGCCCTTCGGCGAGCACCACGTCGCCGGGATCGAGGAAGACGCGGGACACCAGATCGAGCGCCTGCTGGCCGCCGACGGTCACCACCACGTCGTCGGGCGACGCACCGGTGGAAGCGTCGATCCCGGACAGCGCCATGACCTCGCAGATCCGCTCCCGCAGCGCCAGGTCGCCCTGCCCGCCGGAGTACTGCAGCGTGGTCGCGCCCTGCTCGCCGCCGAGCTTGGCCATCATCTCGCCGACCGCGTCGAGTGGGAGTGCTGCGACGAAGGGAGCGCCACCGGCGAGCGAGACCACCTCGGGCCGCGCCGTCACGGCGAACAGAGCCCGGATCTCGGACGCGGTCATGCCGCGCATTCGTTGGGCGTACCGATCGGTATAGTCGTCGAGCGTCGTCCCGGTCACGGTCCGGTACCCTCCCTGCAGCCTGTAGGGTGCGGCGCCGCCGCGTCGGTCGCGGCGCCCAATGCCCGGCGGACCGGCCGGCCGGCGCAGGCGCCGAGCCGCGCGGCGACAGTCCGCCGATCGTACTCTGGCAGACCGCTCCCGCATGAGCCGTTTCCCGCGTACGATCTGACACCGGGGAGCTCGCCGGTCAACGGCACTGCGGTGGTGTGGGAACTGTGGGGATGCGCGGATGTCGCGACGCCTTGTCAATTTGACGCTCGACACTCTTGAAGATCTTCCCCGGCCGTGCCGGCTCTGCGTCTACTGGGAGCTGGATCCGGTTGCCGCCGAGCGCGCCTGCGCCGCCGGCGACCCGGGCCTGGAGAAGGAGGCGTGGGTCTCCCAGACGCTGCTGGAGTGGGGTTCCTGCGGCAAGCTCGCCTACGTGGACGGAATGCCCGCCGGGTACGTCATGTTCGCCCCGCCCGCATATGTACCGCGATCAATGGCATTTCCCACCTCGCCGGTTTCCGCCGATGCCGCCCTGTTGATGACCGCACACGTGGTCCCGGCGTTCGCCGGCGGCGGGCTGGGCCGGATGCTGGTCCAGGGCGTCGCGCGCGATCTGACCAAGCGCGGCATCAAGGCGATCGAGGCGTTCGGTGACGCGAAGTTCGGCGAGCCGAGCGAGGTCGGGCCGGGTGGCAAGGGCGGCACCGGCTGCCTCGCGCCGGCCGACTTCTTCCTCTCGGTGGGCTTCAAGACCGTCCGGCCACACCCCCGGTACCCGCGGCTTCGGCTGGAGCTACGCACCGCGCTGTCCTGGAAGTCCGACGTCGAGTACGCGCTGGAGAAGCTGCTCGGTTCGATGAGCCCGGAGTCGCTGCTGCGGCCGGTGCGGCCGGCGACCCGGTCGACGTCAGGCCTCGTCAGACCGTCGATATAGCGTCACCGTCGATATAGCGTCAGACCGTCGAGGTGGCCGACACCGCGGCGCGGATCGACGACACGTCGATCGAGCCGGTCGGTACGTCGTCCTCCACCGGGAAGTACATCCGCTGGACGGCGGCCATGATCGCCTCGACGACGCGGTCGCGGAAGTGCGGATCGACCAGCTTGGCACGGTCGTCGGGCGAGGTGAGGTACCCGACCTCGACGCGTACCGCCGGCATCCGGGTCAGCCGCAGCAGGTCCCAGGTCTTCGCGTGGGTCTGGCAGTTGGCCAGCCCGGTCCGCATGGCGATCTCCCGCTGTACCAGCCCGGCCAGCCGCTCGCCGACCGTCGACGTGATGCCGCTGTCGGAGCCGTAGTGGTACGTCGCCACGCCGTGCGCCGCCGGATTCGGGTGGCGGTCGATGTGCAACGAGATCAACAGGTCGGCGCCCAGGTCGTTGGCCAGCTGCGCGCGTTCCCGGTCGGTCAGCTCGTGCTCGGGCGACGGGCCGCGGGTCAGGTACACCCGCATACCGGCCGCGCCGAGCCGGCCCTCCAGCCGCAGCGCGAGGTCGAACGCGAGGTCCGCCTCGGTCCAGCGGAGCAGGCCCTCCGGTACCGTGGCGCCGAGATCCGGCCCGCCGTGCCCCGGGTCGATCACGATCGTCTTGCCGACGAGCGCGCGGCCGGAACCGTGCAGCTTCGTGATCTCCCGCAGCGCGAGCGGGGCGCCGCCGGTCACCTTGCGGCCGAGGCGGCGCAGCGCGTGCATGGTCTGCGGGCCGCAGGTGCCGTCCGGAACGAGGCCGACCTCGCGCTGGAACGTGGCGACCGCGCGCGCGGTCTGCGCGCCGTAGATCGCGTCCGCGCGGCCGACGTCGTACCCCATCTCCAGCAGCCGCTCCTGCAGCTGCCGCACGTCATCGCCGATCAGCGGCTCGGGTACCGACTGGTAGAGCGTGCGCGAGCCGAGCCGCCAGCGGGCCGCCTCCAGTGCCCGCCACGTCTCCTCGCCGACCCGCCCGTCGGCCGACAGCCCGCGGCTCTGCTGGAACGTGCGGACCGCCAGCTCCGTCTGTTCCTCGAACTCAGCGTCGTCGGGCGGCAGCAGGGCGGGCAGCAGCTCAAGGCTGCGCAGCACGGCCCGGATCTCCGCGACCGCGGCGCCTCGTTCGCCCCGCCTGATCGTCCGCATCCAGCCTCCCTCGCCTGCCGTCCGGCTTGTTGCGCAGGCCGGAGACTAACCCGGAGCGTATCGTGGCCGGGCCAGCGGTGCCCGGATCAGAGGGCCGACTCGATCAGGCGCATCAGATCGCCCTTGGGCCGGGCGCCGGCCACCGACTGGACCGGCTCACCGTCCTTGAAGACGGTCAACGTCGGTACCGACAGCACCCGGTAATCCCGCGCGGTGTTCGGGTTCGCGTCGATGTCCAGCTTCACGACCTTCACCTTGTCGCCGAGCTCGTTGGCGATCTCCTCGAGTACCGGTGCCACCCGCAGGCACGGCCCGCACCACTCGGCCCAGAAATCGACCAGGACCGGGGTGTCGGACTGCAGGACCTCGCTGACGAAGGTGTCGTCGGTGACCGCCTTGGTGGCTCCCATGGAAGGTGCTCCAGTTCTCGAATCAGCGCCGGCCCGGCCGGCGGGTAGGTGATCGGGCCGGTGCTTCGCGCGCCGTTCCGCGTCGTCCATTCTCCGCGCGTGACGGCGCCGGCAAAGCGTTTGTGGCGCGTGTCAAGCGTGACCGGTGCCGCGCGCGGTCACCACTCGCGCGGCCACTGCTGCGCGCGACACCGATCGCGCGGTCACTGCTCCAGCGCGGCGATGTACCGCTCGGCGTCCAGCGCGGCGGCCGAACCGGTACCGGCGGCGGTGACCGCCTGCTGGTAGGTGTGGTCGACCAGGTCACCGGCGGCGAACACGCCCGGCTGGCTGGTGCGCGTGCTGGGCGCGTCCACCAGCACGTACCCGTTGTCGTCCACGTCGACCTGCCCGCGGAACAGGTCACTGCGCGGGTCGTGACCGATCGCGACGAACACCGCGTTGGTCTCCAGCGAGGACTGCTCGCCGGTCGCCGTGTCGCGCAGCCGTACCGAAGCCACCTTGCCGTCCGCACCGACGATCTCGGTCACCACGCTGTTCCACCGCACGCTGATCTTCGGGTTGGACAGCGCGCGCTCCACCATGATCTTGCTCGCGCGGAACTCGTCGCGCCGGTGGACGATCGTCACCGTGTCGCCGAACCGGGTGAGGAACGTCGCCTCCTCCATCGCCGAGTCGCCGCCACCGATCACGGCGATGTGCTGCCCCCGGAAGAAGAACCCGTCGCAGGTGGCGCACGAGGACACGCCGTGGCCGAGCAGCTCCTGCTCGCCCGGTACGCCCAGCGGCCGCCACGCCGAACCGGTGGCCAGGATGACCGCCTTCGCCCGGTGCTCGCTGTCGCCGATCCACACCCGCTTGACCGGTCCGGCCAGCTCCACCCGGGTGACGTCGTCGGTGATGTACTCCGCGCCGAAGCGCTCGGCCTGCTTGCGCATGTTGTCCATCAGCTCGGGACCGAGAATGCCGTCCGGAAAGCCGGGGAAGTTCTCCACCTCGGTGGTGGTCATCAACGCGCCACCGGACTGCCCGCCCTCCACGACGAGCGGCCGCAGGTTCGCCCGCGCCGCGTAGACGGCGGCGGTGTAGCCGGCCGGGCCCGAGCCGATGATGATGAGATTGCGGACGTCGCTCACGGTTTCGACTCCTCGCTGGTTCGCTCAGACGCAAACCCATGGTACGAACGGGGAATTCCCGCCGCGCGCCGCCCGGTGCGGGAGGTCACTGCGTGGCCGTGTAGATCTCCGCTGGGCCGGCCACGCCACACTGCGGTCCGACGACGACGACGCGCCGGGCGCCGGTACCGACGAGGATCACGACCAGCGCCGGCCGGCCCTCGAACCGCGCGTAGTCCACCACCGACGGGGTACCCCCGTGCACCGCCACGATCGCCGCCAGGCAGCCGCGCAGCGCCACCGGGTCGTTGAGCCGCCCGAGGTCCTCCGGTGCGGAAAGGTCGGGGTTCGTCTGCGCGTTCGGCGCGCCGCCGGGCACGGACGTCGCGGTCTTGTCGCCGTCGGCGGTGCCGCCGATGCTGCGCCGCGTGTAGTCGGTCCCGGTGTGCAGCACCGTCGCTGGTCCCAGGGCGAGCGCGTTCTGCGACGGCAGGTTCGGCCGGGGTGCCGCGACCCCCTGGCCGGAACTGGGTGCCGCGTTGTTCTGCAGGCCGCCGCCGGACAGGGCGACCACGCCCGCGAAGATCGCGGCGACCGCCGCGGCGGCCGCGGTGGTGCCGGCCGCGAGGCGGGTCCAGCGCCGCCGCCGGGAAATGTCGATGACCTTGGCGGTACCGGGATCCGCCGGCCCGGTCTCCCGCGCGAACGCGGCGTCGAGCCGGTCGGCGACGTCCTGCGGCATGGCGACCGGCCCGAGACCGGCCAGCGCGGCGTCGATCCGGGGCTGCGCGTCGGCGATCTCCTGGTGCGCCTGCCGCCAGGCGGGGTCGGTGCGGACCAGCTCGTCGACCCGGCGCTCCTCCTGCGGGTCGAGCAGGCCGGCGGCGTAGTCGGCGAGCCGATCGAGATCGGTGTCGTTGATCGGGCTCACCTCCTGCCCTCCTCGCCGGTTGTCGCGGTCTGTGATGGGACGTCCGGTCCGGGTACCGGGTTCCGCAGGTACCCCAAGAGTGCCGCAAGTCTCGCCCGGCCCCGGGAGCAGCGGCTCTTCACGGTGCCTTCGGCGATCTCCAGGATCGTGGCGGCCTCCGCGACCGAGTACCCCTGCACGTCGACGAGCACCAGGGCGGCGCGCTGGTCGGCGGGCAGCCGGGCGAGGGCGGCCCGGACGTCGAGGGCGGTGTCGGAGTCGACGGCCGGTACCGGCAGCGGCTCGGTGTCGGCCAGCGGCACCGTCGGCCGCGCGCTGCGCCGCCGTACCCGGTCCAGGCAGGCGTTCACCACGATCCGGTGTAGCCAGGTGGTGACCGCGGAGTCACCCCGGAAGCGGTGCGCCGACCGGTACGCCGAGATCAGCGCCTCCTGTACCGCGTCGGCGGCCTCCTCCCGGTCGCCGAGGGTGCGCAGGGCTACCGCCCAGAGCCGGTCCCGGTGCCGGCGTACCAGCTCGGCGAACGCGTCCCGGTCACCCGCTACGTGGGCGCGCAACAGTGCCGCGTCGTCGGCTGGCCGCTGCGGATCCACGGCCTGCACCCTATCGGGCGCGGGCACGCCGCACCGGCCTCAGGTGACCAGAACCTTGATGTCCTGCACCTGGACGACGTACTGGCCGTTGTCCGTGGTCTGCGGCAGCTTGCTGATCCACACCAGCAGGTACCGCACCGGGTCGCCCGGCCCGGCGAGGACCGTGGTGCCGGAGCCCGCGGTCTTCGGCTGGCCCTGCGGGGTGTAGTCGGTGAAGATCTGCTGGTCGCCGGCCTTGCTGCTGCCCGGGTCGCTGCTACCGGTGCGCAGCTCGATGGTGGCGCCCGGGCTCACCATCACCTGTACCGCAGCCACCTGCTTCGCGCTGCCGAGGTCGATGAGGATGCCCATGCCCCGTTTGATCCCGCCGAAGCCGGGTCCGCCGGGCGAGTTTGGTCCGCTGGCGAAGTAGTGGTTGCTGGACCAGGCGGTGTTGGGGTCGTTGTCCACGGTCTTCGCGGCGCCGCTCAGTTCCTGGCGGTTGCCGTCGGGGTCGACGATGCGCACCTGGTCGGCCGCGATCGGGACCGGCTTCGGGTTGGCCTGGGCACCGGTGCTCGGGGTACCCCCGCCGGCCGGCGGGGTCACCGTGGTGGTGTTGGACCGGTGCCCGGACAGCGCGTTGACCGTGAGCAGGATGCCGACCAGCGCGAGGACCAGTAGTACGGCGACGCCGATGACCAGCTTGCGGACCGACCGGGGCGGCTCGGCCAGCGGCGCGGTCGGGTAGGTCTGGTGGTCGAAGTCGAGCGGGCTGCCGACGCTGAAGTACGGCTCCTCCCGGTCGCCTTCCAGCCGGCCGAGGTCGGCGGCGAGAACGTCCGCGGAGGGCGGTGCGACGTTCGGGTCGAGCAGGTCGGTGGCCAGGTCGGACAGGTGACCGGGTACCCCGCCGCGGACCTGTCGGGGTGGGGTGAGCGCGCCGGACTCGTCGCGCACCGCGTCGGGTACCGGGGACACGCCCGCCTCGGCGCGCGGCCAGTGCCCGGTCAACGCGCAGTACAGCACCGCGCCCACCGCGCGCACGTCGGCGTCGGGCGTGGCGGCCTCGTCGGCGCGCGCGTCGGAGAGCACCACGCGACCGTCCGACGCGATCAGTACCGTGCCCGGGTGCACGTTGCCGTGCGCCGTCCCGGTGGCGTGGATGGCCGCGATCGCGCTGGCGATCGCACTGGCCACGGCCAGCGCGCGGTCGGGCTCCAGCGGCGCCTCGGCGACGTACTCGCGCAGTGAGCCGCCGTCGACCCACTCGCGGACGACGTAGGCGCGGGTGTTCTCGTCGATCGCGTCGTAGACGTCGACGAGGTTCGGGTGGACCACCCGGCTGGCGGCCACGGCGGCGTCCAGCATCTCGACGGCGGCCGCACCGCCCGGGTACCGCATGACGACCGCGACGGGACGGCGCAGCACCACGTCGACGCCCCGCCAGACCTGCCGGCCGAAGGCGTCGTTGTTGATGTGCTCCTGGAGCTCGTACCGTTCGGCGAGGACCTCGCCGACGGTAGGCGTGCCGAAGGTCAGCACCCCAGGCGTCCCGGGCGACTCTGGACCTTCGTCCACCTGGGTCACCCGTCCTCCTCCCGGTCGAGCCCACCGCTGCCAGTACTGACCTTACCTGGGCGGCGCACGGTAACTGAGGGGTCATTCTTCGCCGTGCGGCGGGTACGCGCCAGTTCGATCACGGCCGTCACACGGTCGGACTCGCGTCACCGGCGCAGCCGGCCGCGCACCATCCCCCAGACGTCGTTCACTTCCCGTATACGAAGGCTGACCCCGGCGGCGAGGTACACGATGACGAGCATCACGCCGCCGACGACCAGCTCGACGACGCTGGCCAGCTTGCCCAGCCCGAGCACGTGGGTCAGCAGCAGGGTGATGAGGAACGTCGGTACCGCCGCGATGACCACCGCCACGCCGAGCCGGCCCAGCGTCTTCGCCACCTCCCGCAGGCCCAGCGGGCCGAGCCGGCGGCGCAGCAGCCAGTACCCGATGGCGCATGACGCGAGGAACGAGACGGCGTTTCCGATCATGAGCCCGGCGGCGACCGCACCGGCCGCGAGCAGGACGTACAGCAGCACGTCGAGCAGGATCCGCAGCACGGCGACCGGGATGTTGAGCAGGGCCGGCGTCTTCGTGTCGGGTAGCGCGTAGAACGCGAAGATCTGCAACTGGCTGATGGCGAACGGGACCAGCCCGATACCGGCGGCGGCGATCACCCAGCCGGTGGCGACCGAGTCGGCGTGGCCGTAGCTGCGGAACTGGAACAGCGCGACGCCCAGTTGCCGGCCCAGCAGGATGTATACCGCGGTGGCCGGGACCAGGATCACCGCGGACAGCCGGGTACCGAGGGACAGCTGGGCGGCCACGTCGCGGTACCGGTGCTCGGCGGCGAACGCCGACATGCGGGGCAGCAGCGCGGTGATGATCGAGACGGCGACGATGCCGTGCGCCATCATGAAGATGAGGTACGCGTTGTTGAAGATCATCGGACCGGGTCCGCCCCGGTCGGCCGCCATCTTCGCCAGCCGCAGCACGACCAGCAACGCGACCTGGCTGACCGCGACGTACACAAGCATCCAGGAGCCCACCCGCCCCAGCTCGCGCACGCGCAGCTCGCGCCAGTCCCAGCGCCACCGCCAGCGGAACCCGACCCTGCGCAGCGCCGGTACCAGCCCCGCGGCCTGGACCACGATGCCCAGCGTGGTGCCGACCCCGAGCACCAGGATCTGGCCGGCGGTGACCTGCTCGGGGGTCAGCTCGCGGGCGTCCGACCAGATCAGGATGAACGCGCCCGCGGTCGCGATGACCACGATGTTGTTGAGGATCGGGGTCCACATCGGCGCGGCGAAGTGACCGCGCGTGTTCAGAATCGCCGCGAGGAGCGCCGCGATCCCGTAGAAGAATATTTCCGGCAACAGCAGATAGCCGAGCGCCGTCGTCAGGTGCTTGTTCGCCGCGCTGGAGCTGCCGGCGACCAGCTCGGTCAGCAGCGGCGCGAGCAGGACCGCGAGCACCGTCGCGCCGGCCAGGAAGGCGGTGGCGAGGCTGAGCAGCCGCTGCGTGTACGCCTCGCCACGGTCGGTGTCGCGGGTGCGGGCGCGCACCAGCAGCGGTACGACGACGCTGGCCAGTACCCCACCGAGCAGCAGCTCGTAGACCATGTTCGGCAGCGTGTTGGCCAGCGTGTAGTCGTCGGAGAACGCCTTGGCGCCGATCGCCGCGCCGATCGCGACCGTGCGGACGAACCCGGTCAGCCGGCTGACCAGGCTGCCCACCGCCATCACCGCGCTGTTGCGGGTCACCGAGGCGGTGCTGTCCTCCGCGGCGGGCGGCGGGCCGGGGACCGTCGCCGCGGTCGGCTGGAACGCGGGCAGCAGCACCGTCGCGTCCGGATCGACCGCCTGCATCACGACGGTCTCGTCCGGATCCGGCCCGGCGGCGTGCTTCCCCTCCATGCCCGCGACCCTAGCGGTTCGGTACGTCAGTCGGCGATGACCAGCTCGCCGACCTCGCCCGCGAGGGCGTCCCGGGCGGTACCGGACAGGCCCGAGTCACTGATCATCGTGTGCGCGTCGTGCAGCGCCGCGATGGTGGAGATGCCGACCAGCTCCCACTTGGTGTGGTCGGCCACGACCACCAGCCGGCGGGCCGCGCTCACCAGCGCCCGGTCGGTCTCCGCCTCCATGAGGTTCGGGGTGGTGAAGCCGGCGTGGGTACTCATCCCGTGTACCCCCATGAACAGCATGTCCACGTTCAGCGAGCGGATCGCGTTGACCGCGAACGGCCCGACCAGCGCGTCGGACGGGGTACGGATGCCGCCGGTGAGCACCACCGTCTGGTCGGACCGGCGGGCCTTGTAGAAGACGTCGGCGACCGGTACCGAGTTGGTCACCACGGTCAGCCCGGGAACGTCGAGCAGCAGGTTGGCCAGCATGCACGTGGTGGTACCCGCGGACAGCGCGATCGCGGTACCCGGCGCGACCAGCTTGGCGGCCCGCCGCGCGATGGCCTCCTTCTCCCCCTGCTGCCGGACCAGCTTCGCGGCGAACCCGGGCTCGTCGGTCGAATGCTGGTCGAGGGTGGTGGCACCGCCGTGCACCTTGGCGACCAGGCCGCGTTCGGCCAGTGCCTCCAGGTCGCGGCGGATCGTCATGTCGGAGACGCCGAACTCGCGGACCAGGTCACCGACCCGGACCCCGCCCAGGCGCTGCACCATCTCGTGGATCGCCTGTTGCCGCTGCTGTGCGAGCATCATTCCTCCTCGCCGCTGCTGCGGAGTACCACGACGCCGCCCGGCGGAACGGTCACCTCACCGGCGCTGTCGGCCCCGGTGAGCAGGTCGGTGCCGGTCGCGGCCACCGTGGCGGGCGCGTCGGCGTGGTTGACCAGGAACAGGTATGCGGTGCCGTCGGGATGCCGGCGCCGTACCGCTTCGAGCCCGGGCGGCCGGTCGGCGACCAGCGCGGCGACCCCGGCGGCGGCGAGCACCTGCGCCACCAGCTGGTCGAGGCCGTCGTCGTCCAGCCGGGTGCCGACGTACCAGGCGCGCCCGTTGCGGGTCACCGCCGGCGAGCCGGCGACCGGACCGTCCACATAGGACTCCAGTACCTCCGCGCCGGTGGCCCGGCCGAGCTCCCGCCAGGCGTGGCCGACGCTGCCCCCGGACAGCTTGACCGACCCGCCGGCCGGCATCGGGTAGAACTCCTCGATCCGCACGCCGAGCAGGTCGCGGAAGGCACCCGGGTACCCGCCGGGGCGGACCCGGTCGCACTCGTCGACCACGCCGCTGTACGGGCCGACGAGCAGGGTACCGCCACCGTCCACATAGGACGCCAGTGCGTTGGCATCGTTGTCAGAGACCAGGTACAGCGCCGGTACGAACACCACCGGGTACCGGGACAGCTCGGCGCCCGGCGGCGCGAAGTCGGCGGTCACACCGGCCCGCCACAGCGCGCCGTACCAGCGCCGTACCTCGTCGAAGGTACCCATGTCCACGCTCGGCTGCGCGCGCCCCTCGGCGGCCCACCCGCTCGGGTAGTCCAGCACCACGGCGACCTGACCGTCCACTGTGGACGACGCCACGGGCGCCAGCCGCTTCAGCGCCGCGCCGAGCTCCACGACCTCGCGCCACACCCGGCTGTCGGTACCGGCGTGCGGCAGCATCGCCGAGTGCCACTTCTCCGCACCGGAGCGCGACGCCCGCCACTGGAAGAACAGCGCGCCGTCGCTGCCCCGCGCGACATGGCTCAAACTGTTGCGCCGCAACATTCCCGGCGGCTTGGCGAGGTTGCGCGGCTGCCAGTTGACCGCGCTGGTCGAGTGCTCCATCAGCAGCCACGGCCGGCCGCGGCCCAGCGAGCGCGCGATGTCGGCCGCGTATGCCACGTCGACGTGCGGCGCGGTGCTGGTGCCGACCAGGTAGTTGTCGGTGGCGACGAAGTCGAGCACGCGCGCCCAGCGCCAGTAGTCCAGGCCGAAGAAGTTGCCGGTCATCAGGTTGGTGGTGGCCGGGATGCCGGGCGTGATCTGCCGCAGCGCCTCGCGCTCGGCGGTGCACAGCGCGAGCAGCGCGTCGCTGGAGAACCGCCGGAAGTCCAGCGCCTGTGCGGGATTGCCGATCGTGGTGGTCGCGCGCGGCGGCAGTACCTGCGCCCAGTCGGTGTACCACTGGGACCAGAACGCGGTGCCCCAGGCGTCGTTGAGCCCGCCGAGGTCGCCGTACCGGTTGCGCAGCCAGACGCGGAAGGCGGCCGCCGACACGTCGCAGTAGCAGTGCAGGTTGTGGCAGCCGTACTCGTTGTGGATGTGCCACATCGCCAGGGCCGGGTGGTCGTGGTACCGGCTGGCGAGCCGGTCGACCAGATGCAGCGCGACGTCGCGGTACTCCGGCGAGCTGGCGCAGAACGACTGACGGCTGCCGTACCACAGCCGGCGGCCGTCGGTGTCGACGGGCAGTGACTTGGGGTACCGGTGCGGGAACCACGGCGGCGGCGACGCGGTCGCGGTGGCCAGGTCGACGGCGATCTCGTTGCGCCGCAACAGTTCCAGCACCCGGTCCAGCCAGCCGAACTGGTACCGGCCGGGTGCCGGTTCCAGCCATGCCCACGCGAAGACCCCGACGGTGACCAGGTTGACCCCGGCCTCGCGCATCAGCCGGACGTCCTCCTCCCAGACACGTTCGGGCCACTGTTCGGGGTTGTAGTCACCGCCGTACAGTAGGCCGACCGGACGCGGGGTGAGCGACGGCATGTCCACAGGGTGCCGCCTTGATTCACCACTAGTCAACAAGAGGAAACACGGATTTGCGGGGATGGCCGACGCCCCGCAGGTCCGACCACTCTTGATCGCTCACCGTCCGCGATCGCGCCGCTCACCAGCCACGTTCATGTCACGGACTTGAAACGAAGAGGACCTAGCCCCTTGACATCCGACCACTCGGGCGCTGGACTGTGGTGAGTTTTGAATGGTTCCGTTGGAATCCCCCAACCAATCCGCCATTCTTTCTGAACGTAGGAGGGGTAATGACGCAGTCCTTGCTCACCCCTAGCCAGCTTTCGCGGCGCTCTCTCCTCCGTGGCGCGGCTCTTGGCGCAGGTGTGGTCACCGTGCCCGGACTGCTCGCGGCGTGCTCGGGAGGCGGCGGGAGCAGCGGCGGTAGCGGTGGCGCCAAGCAGCAGAACATCACCTTCGGCTCGAACTACTCCGACCCGACGCCGATGAAGGCGCTGCAGGCGGTGGTGGACGGCTACACGAAGAAGTCGGGCAACACGGTCAAGGTAAACACCGTGGCGCACAACGACTATCAGACGAACATCACCCGGTACCTGCAGGCCAACCCGGACGACGTGGCCGCCTGGTTCGCCGGGTACCGGATGCAGTTCTTCGCCCAGAAGGGCTACCTCGAGGACATCAGCGACGTCTGGAGCGGCCTGAACGGCTTCACCGACGCGCTCAAGGCCGCCTCGACCGGCGCGGACGGCAAGCAGTACTTCGTGCCGATCTACAACTACACGTGGGCGCTGTTCTACCGGAAGAGCACGTTCCAGCAGAAGGGCTACCAGCCCCCGAAGAACTGGGACGACTACATCGCGCTGGCCAAGAAGATCAAGGCGGACGGTGGCGTCCCGATCGGCTTCTCCGACCAGGACGGCTGGCCGGCGATGGGCACGTTCGACTACATCAACATGCGCAAGAACGGCTACCAGTTCCACGTCGACCTGATGGCCGGCAAGCAGTCCTGGGAAGACCAGAAGGTCAAGGACGTCTTCGGGCTGTGGGCCAGCCTGTTCGACCAGGGCCTGTACCAGCCCGGTGCCAACGGCCGCACCTGGGAGCAGGCCGGCACCTCCTTCGCCAAGAAGGAGGTCGCCATGGTGGTGTTCGGTACCCCGCACGTCGCCCTGCAGACGCCGCAGGCCGACCACGCCGACATCGGGATCACCCCGTTCCCGATCATCGACGAGGCCAACGGCACCGACTCGGTCGAGGCGCCGATCGACGGCTTCATGCTGCCCAAGAAGGCCAAGAACAAGGAGGGCGGCAAGGACCTGCTGAAGTACATCGGCACCCCGGACGCCGAGAACGCCTACCTCAAGGTCGACAACAGCAACATCGCGGTGAACTCCAACGCCGACACCAGCGGGTACGAGCAACTGCAGAAGGACTCCGCGGCGCTGGCCGCCTCGGCGAAGCACATCTCGCAGTACCTCGACCGGGACACCCGGCCGGACTTCGCCCAGACCGTTGTCATCAAGGCGTTCCAGAGCTTCATCGACAAGCACAGCAAGAGCGACATTGACGCTCTCTGCAAGAGCATGCAGGATCAGGCGAAGGCCATCTTCTCCCAACCGGTTTCCTAAGGTCGGTGTGGTGGTAGCAACCCCCGTACCCACGGCCGAGACGACGGCCCCCCGGACCCCCGCGGTCCGGCGGGGCCGCCGCCGGCGGCGGCGGTTGGAGACCCGCGACATCATCGTGCTGTCGGTGGTCGTCGGCCTCACCGTCATCATCGATCTCGCGCTGATCTGGGGAACGTCGATCGCGTCGATCTTCCTGTCGTTCACCGCGTACGAAGGGATCGGCACGCCCCGCTACGTCGGGACGACGAACTACCACAACCTGTTCACGATCGACCCCACATTCTGGCCGGCGTTCGAGCACAACGTGCTCTGGCTCGCTTTCCTCGGCCTGGTGGCGACCCCACTCGGCTTGCTGATGGCGGTCCTGCTGGATCGGCAGCTGCGGTTCAGCCGCTTCTACCAGAGCTCGTTGTACCTGCCGGTGACGCTCTCCTTCGCCGTGGTCGGCTTCCTGGTCCAGCTGGTCGGGTCCGCCGATCAGGGCGTGATCAACGCGATCCTCGGCCGTACCCACGGCAACGGCATCGACTTCATCGGCAACCCGCACCTCAACATCTGGCTGGCGTTGGCGTTCGCCGGCTGGCGGCACACCGGGTACGTAATGATCATCTACCTGGCCGGCCTGAAGTCCGTCGATCCCGCGTTGAAGGAGGCGGCGATCGTCGACGGGGCCAGCCCGGTGCAGACGTTCTTCCGCGTGGTCTTCCCGACCATGCGGCCGATCAACGTGATCATCCTGGTGATCACCGTGATCGAGGCGTTGCGCGCGTTCGACCTCGTCTACGTGATCAACGGCGGCCGCAACGGACTGGAACTGCTTGCCGTCATGGTGGTTGACAACATCATCGGCGAGGCCAGCCGGATCGGGTACGGGTCGGCGGTCGCCGTGATCCTGCTGATCCTGACGACCGGCTTCGTGATCACGTACCTGACCCAGATCCTGCGCCGCGAGGAGAGCCGATGACCACCGTCGCCACCGACGCGTCGTCGACCGACGGCCGACCGGCGACCCGGCCGGGTCGTCAGGTGCCGGTGCACAAGCACCGGACCAGGCCGGCCCGGATGGTGCTGCACGCGTTCCTCTGGTTCATGGCGATCCTGTGGATCCTGCCGATCTTCCTGCTCCTGTACGCGTCGCTGCGCCCGTACGCGGAGACCCAGAAGGACGGGTACTTCTCCCTGCCGCACAAGCTGAACCTCGACTACTACAGCCAGGCGTGGACCGGCGGCTCGATGGGCCGGCACTTCCTGAACACGCTCTACGTCGCGATACCGGGCGTGATCATCACGCTGTTCCTGGCGTCGTTCCTGGCGTTCGCGCTGACCCGGGTGAAGATCCCGTTCCGGCGTACCCTGCTGGTGCTGTTCACCGCGGGTAACCTGCTGCCGCCGCAGATCATCGTTACGCCGCTGTACACGCTGTACTACAACGTCCACCTGCCCACCTGGCTGTCCAGTTCGGGGTCGGTCTACGACACGTACTTCGGCGTCATCCTGATCCACGTGGCGTTCCAGACCGGGTTCTGCGTGTTCGTGCTCTACAACTACATGCTCACGATCCCGATCGAGCTGACCGAGGCGTCCATTGTGGACGGTGCCAGCGTCTGGCGGCAGTACTGGCAGGTCATCCTGCCGGTCATCCGGCCCGCCCTCGGCGCCCTCGCGACGCTGGAGTTCACCTGGATCTACAACGACTTCCTCTGGGCGCTGGTGCTGATGACGACCGGCGACAAGTACCCGATCACCACCTCGCTGAACAACCTCAAGCAGTCGTTGTACATCAACAACAACCTGTTGGCCGCCGCCGCGATGATCGTCGCGCTGCCGAGCCTGGTCGTGTTCTTCGCGCTCCAGAAGCAGTTCATCTCCGGACTTACGCTGGGCGCCAGCAAGGGGTAGATGGTGTCGTTCGAAGAGCTCGCGTCGATCAAGGTCGACGGTGGTACCGCGCGCGTCTACGAGCACGGCTGGCAGAGCTGGAGCCCGTCGGGCAGCTACCCGGCCGACGTCGCGTCCAGCTACCGGCCGGTCCGGCCGGTCTCCCAGAACCAGAGCTACCGTCCCGGCAGGCCCGCGCCGGACAGCGGGTTCCAGGGTGAGGGCCTGCTCGCCGTCGACCCCGGCACGGGCGACCCGGTCACCGTCTTCGGGGCTTCTCCCGGCACGACGGTACCGTCGGTGCGCGCCGCACTCGTCGACGGCCACCTGGTCGTCAGCGCGGACGGGCCGGTCAGCGCCGCGCCGGCCACCACGATCGAGGAAGGGCTGGCCGCGTGGGCCGACGGGTACGCGGCGGCGCTCGGCGTGGGCACCATCCGCCCGGCACCGACCGGCTGGTGCTCGTGGTACCACTACTTCACCGACGTCACCGCGGCCGACATCGAGGAGAACGTCGCCGCGATCCACGCCCGGGACCTGCCCGTCGACGTCATCCAGATCGACGACGGCTGGGAGTCCGAGATCGGCGACTGGCTCACCCTGTCCGGCCGGTTCAGCTCGCTGGAAGCGCTGACCGAGCGGATCGCCGGTACCGGCCGGCGCACCGGGATCTGGGTCGCGCCGTTCCTCGTCGGCGCGAAGTCCCGGGTGTTCGCCGAGCATCCCGACTGGCTGATCCAGGGCGTGCGCGCGGGCAACAACTGGAACCAGGACACCTACGGCCTGGACGCCACCCACCCCGGTGCCCGCGACTACCTGCGCCGCACGTTCACCATGCTGCGCCAGGCCGGCATCGACTACTTCAAAATCGACTTCATCTACGCGGGCGCGCTGGACGGTCCCCGGTACTCCGGTGCCGACCCGATAACCGCGTACCGTTCCGGGGTACAGCTGATCCGCGAGACGATCGGTCCCGACGCGTACCTCCTCGGCTGCGGCGCCCCGATCCTGCCCAGCGTCGGCCTGTTCGACGCGATGCGGGTCTCCGCCGACGTGGCGCCGCACTGGGCGCCGCTGGACGGCGACCCGGCACAGCCGTCCCAGCAGGGCGCGGCGTTCTCCACGGTCGGCCGGGCGTTCCAGCACGGCCGGTTCTGGGTCAACGACCCGGACTGCATCGTGGCCCGCCCGGCGATCGAGCGCCGTGAGGAGTGGGCCGAGGTGGTCGACCGGTACGGCGGCCTGCGCATCTCGTCCGACCGGATCGCGGACCTGGACGACTGGGGCATGGCGACCACCCGCCGCCTGCTCGAAGAAACCCCACCCCCCACCCCGTTCGTGCCCTAGCCCACCGCCCCGCCGCCTCCGCCCCTCACCGGCCTCCGCCCCCCGCAGCCCCCGCCGATCTTGGACTTGTGGTGCCCGACTCGCGGAGATACGCGCCTTTTGTCGCGGACATAACTCCAAGATCGGCGCGGTCGGCGGCGTGGCTGGCGGTGCGGGCGGAACCGAGCGGCGGGCCTGGCCAGCCGACCGATATTCTGGCCGGCGCTATGTCGGAGTCAGCTGCGGCGGGACTGTCCCGCGAACTCACCGAGGTCCAACGCACCGCCATCACCGAGTTGCTGCGCGTGTTCCCGGTCGTCGACGAGCTCGGCGCCCGGTTCGCCAAGCGCGGCCACGACCTGCACCTGGTCGGCGGCTCGGTGCGCGACGCGCTGCTCGGCCGCCTCGGTGACGACCTGGACTTCGCCACCAGCGCGACACCCGACGAGACGCTCGGGGTCCTCAAGGGCTGGGCCGAGTCGACGTGGGAGACCGGCCGCGAGTTCGGCACGATCGGTGCGGCCCGCCGCGGCCTGCGCCTGGAGATCACCACGTACCGCGCCGAGGCGTACGACGGCGTCACCCGCAACCCCGTCGTCCGGTACGGCAGCAGCCTGCTCGACGACCTGCAGCGGCGCGACTTCACCGTGAACGCGATGGCGGTGTCGGTACCCGGACACGCGTTCACCGACCCGTACGGCGGCCTGGCCGACCTCGCCGAACGACGGCTGCGCACCCCCGGTACCCCGCAGCAGAGTTTCGGTGACGACCCGCTGCGGATGTTGCGCGCCGCCCGGTTCGTGGCGCAGCTGAGGTTCGCGGTCGACCCGCCGGTACTGGCCGCCATCAGGAGCATGGCCGCCGACCTGGACCGGATCACCGCGGAACGGGTCCGTGACGAGTTCACCAAGCTGCTGTGCGGCGCCGATCCGGTACCGGCGCTGCGCCTGCTCGTCGATACCGGCCTCGCCGACCGGTTCCTGCCCGAGCTGCCCGGGCTGAAGCTCGCGATCGACGAGCATGCCCAGCACAAGGACGTGTACGAACACACGCTGACCGTGGTGCGCAACGCGATCCGGCTGGAGGACGGCGGCCCGGACTTCGTGCTGCGGATGGCCGCGCTGATGCACGACGTCGGCAAGCCGGCGACCAAGGCGGTCGGGCCGGACGGCCGGGTCAGCTTCCATCACCACGAGGTGGTCGGCGCGCGGCTGACCCGGCAGCGGATGAAGGCGCTCAAATACCCGAAGGACACGATCAGCGAGGTGTCCGAGCTGGTCGCGCTGCACCTGCGGTTCTACGGGTACGGGCGGGGCGAGTGGACCGACTCCGCGGTACGCCGCTACGTCACCGACGCCGGTCCCCTGCTGGACCGGCTGCACAAGCTGACCCGGTCGGACTGCACCACCCGCAACCGGCGCAAGGCGGCGGCGCTCGCGGCCGACTACGACGCGCTCGAAGTGCGGATCGCCCGCCTGCAGGAGGAGGAGGACCTGGCCCGGGTACGGCCGGACCTGGACGGCAACGCGATCATGGAACTGCTCGGTATCGCGCCGGGCCCGGTGGTCGGCCAGGCGTGGCGGTACCTCAAGGAGCTGCGCCTGGAACGCGGCCCGCTCGACCACGACGAAGCCGTCGCCGAGCTGTACCGGTGGGCCGAGCAGCACGGCATCGAACACCGGCCGTAGGCGGCGCCGGCCGAACCGTGGGCGAGGTTCGCCGTTTTGGCCGGTACGCCGGCTGGACAGGGTTCGCTACCGTCGCAAGGCGCACCACGACGCGGCGATGGTGGAGGTCAGGTTATGCAGCCGTGCCAGGTTTGTGGGGGCATGGCCGTCGACCAGAACGGCTACTGCACCCAGTGCGGTACCTTCCGCGGTCAGCCCACCCAACCGGTCAGCGGCGCGCCGCAGTCCGGGTACCCGTACGCCGGCCCGCAGCAGGCACCGGCGAGCGGCGCACCCTGGCCCGGCCAGGGCAGTGCCGCGCCGTACCCGTTCTCCGGGCCGCCGGTGTCGGGCACCCCCGGATACACCCAGCCGCCGCAGCAGCAGCGCCGACCGGTCACGCTCATCCTGATCGCCGCGAGCGCGCTGGTGGTCGTGCTGATCGGCGCGATCGTCGTGGTCGCGCTCGCCCGGGGCGGCAAGAAGCCAGACGGTACCCCGGTCGCCGACTCGACCACCGTGCCGCCCGGCCCCAGCGCGGCGATCGACCCATGCCTGGTCGGCACCTGGCAGGCCACCAGCGAGCACCAGCAGCAGGACTACCCCGACGTCGGGCCGGTGACGCTGATCGGGCAGGGCGAGATCAGCCACGTGAGCGCGGACGGTTCGGTCACCGACGACTACTCGAAGACCAGCCCGTACACCGGGTCGTACAACGGACACTCGATCACGATGACGGTCACCGGTACCGTGACGTCGCGCATCACCACCGCGGGCGGCACGCTGACCTTCCACGACGTCAAGGCCAACGGCTCGGTGTCCTACAAGGTCGACGGGCAGCCGGTCGGCAGTGCGGTGCCGCTGGACGTCAGCAACGACCCGGTGCAGTACAGCTGCCAGGGCAAGACGGCGACCGAGCACACCGACCACTACGACGTCACGATGACGAAGATCAGCGATTCGCCGTAACCGCGAGGTGCGTGTGTGCCCGGTCGGCGACCCGCCCGGCGGCCACCGCGAACCATCCGGCCAGGGCGAGGTACCCGGCGCCGACCAGCACGATCGCCGCCGTGGACCGGCCGTTGTCCGGCAGCGCGAGCGCGGCGACGAACAGCCCGGTCACGAAACACATGTTGTACGTGGTGTCGTTGACGCTGAACACCCGCCCGCGGAAGTCGTCGTGGCACTCGGTCTGGATCCGGGTGTCGACGACGATCTTGATACCTTGCGCGGCCAGGCTCATCCCGAACGTCGCGACCACCAGTAGCAGCGGGATGAACGGCAGGCCCAGCGCGAGCACCAGGACACCGACCCCGGCCACCGAGCCGGCGATCCAGCGCCGGCCGCCGAACCGGCGGGTGGCCGGCGGGGTCACGAACGCGGCGAGCAGCGAGCCGACACCGCCGGCCGCGACCACCTGGGTCAGGCCGCCGAGCGCCGCCGTCGGGTCGCCGGGATAGAAGTAGCGGCGGTACAGCAGCAGCGTGCTCAGGGCGAGGATGCCGTAGAGCACGCGGAAGGCGCCCTGTGCGACCATCGGGTACGCGGCGACCGGGCGGCTGCGCAGGTGCCGGAGCCCGGCCACCATGCCGCGCACCACCAGGGCGAGCGCGGCCCGCAACGGGTCGGTCGGAATGTCGTCGGGGCCCAGGTCGGTGCGGCTGAACGAGAAGTACGCCAGCAGCGCCGACCCGATGTACCCGAGCGCGCCGCTCGCCGCCAGCACCGCATACCCGTGGTGCGTCTTGCCCAGCACCGTGCTCAGCAACAGCCCGGCGACCCCGAGCCCGAGCGTGTAGTGCACCGTGCCCAGCGTGGTCGCCACCGCGTTCGCGGTGACCAGCCGCTCCTCGGGTACCACGTGCGGCTGCGCCGCGGACAGACCGGCGAGCACGAACCGGTTGATGCCGATGATGAGCAGCGCCCCGAGCGCGTAGACCGGTACCCCTTCGGCGGCGTACCAGGTCAGCAGCGCCATGGGTACCACGATGCCGGTGCGGACCAGGTTGGCCGCGTAGATCACGTTGCGCCGGCTCCACCGGTCGAGGAAGACCCCGACGAACGGCCCGACGATCGAGTACGGCAGCAGCAGCACCGCGAACGCGGTCGCCACCCGGATGCCGTCCGGCGCCTTCTCCGGGCTGAACAGCAGGCTGCCGGCGAGCGCGGACTGGAAGAGGCCGTCCCCGAACTGGCTGATCACCCGCACGCCGAGCAGGTGACGGAAGGGCCGGCTGCCCAGGACGGCACGCAGGCTGCGGCTCGACGACACGCTCTGAGCCTACGGGTTCGGCGGCGCCCCGGATCGCACAGCCGGGACGCCGCCTTCCGTTACTTGGCCTCGACCGCCTTGGGTTCGGTGGCGCCGTTGCCCTTGCCGAGCTTGGCAAGCAGCGCGGCGAGGTCGATACCGGTCAGGTCGGTACCCAGTTGCATGCCCTGCGCGACGTTGGCCGCCACGTTCCTGGTCAGCGCGGACGCGCCGTCGGTGCTGATCACGGTCAGCTTGTCGATCGCCGACATCGGGGCGGCCGCCTTCTCGACGACCTGCGGCAGTACCCGCACCAGCAGGTCCAGTACCGCGGCCTCGCCGTACTGGTTGAACGCCTCCGCCTTGGCCTGCATCGCCTCCGCCTCGGCCTGGCCGCGGGCCAGGATCGCGGACGCTTCGGCGGTACCCTCGCGTTCGACCGCGTCGGCCACGGCCGTGCGCCGGCGCTGCTCGGCCTCACCCTGCTTGGCGCCTTCGATGGCGGCGGCCTCGGCGAGCGCGGCCCGCCGCGAGCGCTCGCCCTCACCGATCAGCCGGGCCTGTTCGGCGGCGGCCTGGGCCGCCGCGATGGTGGCCTGCCGCTCGGCGTCGGCCCGCAGCACCGCGGCCTTGCGCGCCGCCTCGGCCTCCTGCTCCACCTTGTACCGTGCCGCGTCGGCCGGCTTGCGTACCTCGGTGTCCAGCTGCCGTTCCTTGAGTTCGGCGTTGCGCTCGGCCACCTTCTGCTGCTCGGTCAGGATCGCCTGCTGCCGTTCGGCCTCGGCGAGCGGGCCGGCCGCCGCCGACCGCGCCTTGGCCGCGTCGATCTCCGCCTGTACCTCGGCCTGCTTGAGCGACAGGTTGCGCGCGGATTCGGCGATGGCCTCCTCCGCCTTCATCCGCTCGGTCTCGGCGGTCTGCCGGGCCTGCGCCTCGGCGATGGCGGCCGCCTTGAGCACCCGGGCGGCTTCCGGCCGGCCGAGGTCGTGCAGGTACGAGCCGGCGGTGCGGATGTCCTCAAGCTGGAAGGCGTCGAGGATCAGGCCCTGGTGGGTCAGCGCGCGCTCGGCCTCCTCGGCGACGTGCGCGGCGAACGCCGCCCGGTCGCGGATGATCTGCTCGACGGTGAGCCGGCCCACGACGGCGCGCAGGGCACCGGAGAGTACCTGCGCGGTGAACTGCTCGATGCGTTCCTGCTGGTGCAGGAAGCGCTGGGCAGCCGGGCGGATCATCTCCGCGGTGCCGCCGACCTTCACGATCGCGACCGCGTCGGCGTCGCAGCGGATGCCCTGGGCGCTGACCGCGCCGGTGATCTGCACCGGGATCTCCCGGCTGGACAGGTCCAGCTTGTGCATCCGCTGGACGACCGGCATCACGAAGACGGCCGCGCCCATCACGACCTTCTGGCCGGACAGGTCAGTGATCATGCTGCCGTCGGCCGCCCGTATCGCGCGGCCCTTGCGCCCGGTCACGATGAACGCCTCGTTGGGTCCGGCCACCTTGATCCGGGACAGGACGAACATGGCGATGAACAGCACCAGCAGGACGGCGCCGACGATCGCGATGATCAGGGAGGACATTTGCTCCTTCTCTCACGCAGTGGGCTCGACCAGAACGCTGGTCGGGCTGGGTACCTCGATCACGAAGACGCGGGTACCGAGTGCGAGCGGCTCGTTCGCCCGCGCGTTGAACTTGATCTGCTGGCCGGCGACCGCGAGCCTGACCTCGCCGTACCCGCCGACCGGTACCGGCGTGATGACCACGCCGGACATACCGAGGAGATCGCTGCTGGTCAGCGTGCCGTCGGTGGCCATGTTCATCGCCGCGTTGACCAGCTTGCCGGCGAGGAACGCGGTCGGTACCGCAGCGACCAGCCCGACCACCAGCCCGACGACAAGTGCGATCGCGCCGGTACTGCCGGCCAGGGTGGCGCCGATGGCACCGCCGAATCCCAGCGCTCCGAGGAACCCGGCGATCACGGGCAGCGACAGGTCGGTGCCGGCGTCGCCGTGGCCGAGGTGGAAGTGTCCGTGCCCGATGTGCAGATGGACGTGCCCGATGTGCAGGTGGCCCAGGTGCAGGTGGCCGCCGACCATCGACAGGATCAGCATGAGCAGGGCGAAACCGCCGAGCGCGAGAAAGGTGAGGACAATCCCGCTCATTCCGCCGCCCCACTCCGTAGGGCGGCGCGCATTCGCGAAGCGCTGAGCCCATGATTCGCTTGCCAAGGCGCGCTCATCCGGTGGGCGCCTCCTCGCGCCCGGGCCGGCGGCGAGGACCGCGACCGACCCGAGATCGAGAGTAGAACCCCGGTGCACGCGCCACGGTCCCCTTTCGGCCACCCGCGGGATAATCGACGGATGGACTGGACCGCGGTACCGTCCCCGATCGGCCCGCTCGGCGTGGCGGCCGACGGCGACGCCATCCGGGAGGTCCGGTTCGCCGGTCCACCGGCCCATCCGGCCGGCGCCCCTCACCCGCCGCTCGACCACCCGCTGCTCGATCTGGCCGCGGGGCAGCTCACCGGGTACTTCGCCGGCGACCGGACCGAGTTCACGCTGCCGCTGGCGGCCGCCGGGGGTACCGACTTCGAGCGCGCGGTCTGGGCGGCGATCACGGCCATCCCGTACGGCGAAACGCAGACCTACGGCCGGATCGCCACGCTGGTCGGCGAGCCGGACGCGGCGCGCGCGGTCGGCGTCGCCTGCAACCGCAACCCGCTGCCGATCGTCGTACCCTGCCACCGCGTCATCGGCGCCGACGGCAAGCTGGTCGGCTTCGGCGGCGGGCTGCACCGCAAGCGGTACCTGCTGGAACTGGAGGCCCGCGTGCTCATCGAGCACACCTTCACAGCGCGATGATCCACATGATCATGCGATAGACGCCGATCGCCGCCAGTGCCGCGAGTACCGTCAGCGCGATCGCCACGTACAGGCACGGAACGGTGTTGCTGCGCCGCTTCGGCACGTCCGGCTCCGGCTCCTGCGCGGGCGACGGCGGCCGCTGCTGCCAGCCGGGCGGCGGACCGACCCGGTCGGCCTGCACGGTCAGCACCCGCAACCGGTCCTGCGCGGCGGGTGGCAGGTGGCGCGGGTCGGCGGTGAAGTTCAGCATCCGCAACCGCACGAACGGCGACGGGTTGGCCCGCTCGAACGCGGTCAGCTCCACCGGCCGCACGTCCGCGGTGAGGTATCCCCAGCGGCCCGCCTCGGCGTAGTTGCCGGTCTGCCGGTAGATCGCCGCGAGGACCCGGCGGACCTCCAGGCTGTTCGGCTCGGTGGCGAGGTACCCCCGCAGCCGCCGGATCGCCAGGTCGGTGTGCCCCTGCGCGAGATCCCGTTTCGCTCGCGCGAGCACGTCCGGCTTAGCCACGATCCGATGGTCGGTCAGCACGCTGGACGGCGCCAGCAAGGCAGATAACGATCAGCCAACGAGCCACTGCACGACGGTGAACGCGCCGACAACGACGAACGGTGCCGCCAGCGCGAGGGCGACCAGCCGCCAGCGCGGGCGCCGGTCCGCCGGGCGCGACCCGGTCGGTGGTGCGGCGCCGCCGGCGAGTGCGGCGAGACGGCCGCGGGCGAACTCGGTCGCCGCCTGGCCGTGCGCGGGCCACCGCAGCTTGCGCAGGCGGACGGCCGGCTGCGGGTAGGCCCGCTCGAACGCCGCGGTCTCCGTCGCCTCGGTCTCCTGCAGGAGGTACCCCCACCGCCCGGCCTCGACCCGGTTGCCCACCATCCGGTGTACCGCCGCCAGCCGCCGCCGCAGGTCGAGGTCGGTCGGATGGACGGCGACGAGGCTGGACAACCGCCGTATCGCCGGTGTGGTGTACCCCCGGGCGAGGTCGGCGGCGACCCGGTCGAGCACGGCGGATTTGGCCATGCCCATCACTATGACCAGCGCGTGTTGGCAGGTCCAGCACCTAGGGGCGATTTGACGTGCCGGAAACCGCGGCCGGGGACACCGGTGGTGCCCCCGGCCCGGTGACCGGTCAGCGCGGCAGGTCGCCGGCGATGTACCGCTCGACCGCGTCGCGCGCCTCGCTGTCGGAGTACTGCACCGGCGGCGACTTCATGAAGTAGCTCGACGGCGACAGCAGCGGCCCGCCGATCTTCCGGTCCAGCCCGATCTTGCAGGCGCGGATCGCGTCGATGATGATGCCGGCGGAGTTGGGCGAGTCCCAGACCTCCAGCTTGAGGTCGACGTTGAGCGGTACGTCGCCGAACGCCTTGCCCTCCAGCCGGATGTGCGCCCACTTGCGGTCCAGCAGCCACGGCACGTGGTCGGACGGTCCGATGTGGACGTTCGCCTTCTCCATCTCGTGCGGGATCTGCGAGGTGACCGACTGGGTCTTGGAGATCTTCTTGGAGATCAGCCGCTCGCGCTCCAGCATGTTCATGAAGTCCATGTTGCCGCCGAAGTTGAGCTGGTACGTGCGCTGCAGCTCGACACCGCGGTCCTCGAACAGCTTGGCCAGCATCCGGTGCACGATGGTCGCGCCGACCTGGCTCTTGATGTCGTCGCCGACGATCGGCAGCCCGGCGTCCTCGAACCTGCGCGCCCAGGTCGGGTCGGAGGCGATGAACACCGGCAGCGCGTTGACGAACCCGCAACCGGCGTCGATGGCGGCCTGCGCGTAGAACTTGTCCGCCGCCTCGGAGCCGACCGGCAGGTACGAGACGACGACGTCCACGCGGGCGTCGCGCAGCGCCTGGGCCACGTCGACCGGTTCCTCGTCGGACTCCTCGATCGTCTCCTTGTAGTACCGGCCCAGCCCGTCGAGGGTCGGGCCGCGCTGGACGGTGACCCCGGTCGGGGGTACGTCGCAGATCTTGATGGTGTTGTTCTCACTGGCCACGATCGCCTCAGCCAGGTCCCGGCCGACCTTCTTGGCGTCCACGTCGAACGCGGCGACGAACTGCACGTCGGAGACGTGGTACTCGCCGAAGGTAACGTGCATGAGACCCGGGACGCGTTCGCTCGGATCGGCGTCGCGGTAGTACTCCACGCCCTGGATCAGGGACGAGGCGCAGTTGCCCACGCCGACGACGGCCACGCGGACGGAGCCCATCGCGTGTGCCTCCTTCTTCATCACGGCCGCTCGGGGGGGTCGAGCGGGGTACTGGTGGTGGTACCTCGGCCGGGCTGGCCGCCGGAGCGCTCGGTCGCGATCAGCTCGTCCAGCCAGCGGACCTCACGATCACAGGCGTCGAGCCCGTGCCGCTGCAGTTCCAGGGTGTAGGCGTCGAGCCGTTCGGCGGCCCGGGCCAGAGTGTTGCGCAGACCTTCCCGGCGCTCCTCGATCCGGCGCCGCCGGCCTTCGAGAATGCGCAGCCGGGTGGCCTGGTCGGTCCGCGAGAAGAACGCGAAGTGCACCCCGAAACCGGGGTCGTCGAACGTCTCCGGACCGGCGTGGGCGAGAAGCTCCTGGAACCGCTCCTTGCCCTCGGCGGTGATCTTGTAAACGACCCGGCCGCGGCGACTGGTCAGCGGGGGTACCGCCGTCGTCGACGACTCTTCCGTGATCAGGCCACCGGACTGCAGGCGGCGCAGCGTCGGGTACAGCGAGCCGTAGGAGATGGCCGCGCGGAACGCGCCCAGCTTCGCGGTCAACTGCTTGCGCAGCTCGTACCCGTGCATGGCGGATTCGTGGAGGAGGCCGAGGATGGCGAGATCGAGCATGCCGGCCACGCCTCCCTCCGATGTATCGGGCCGATACATCGCCACGGTATCCCGGTACCCTCCGGGAAGGCAACCTGGCGCGTACCGTGTGCCGCGCTCACCTTCGGTGACCGGAGTCGCCGCCCCGCGCCGAGACGCGTACCCTCTTCCGCATGCGCACGCAGCGGCAGGTGGTGGACTACTCGCTCCAGAAGCGGGCGCTGCTGCGTGAGGTCCACTCGGGTCGGGTCGGCACGTACGAGGTCTGTGACGCCTCGCCGTACCTGATCAGCGCCGCGCGTTTCCACGGTGAACCCACCGACTCCCGGTGCCCCGTCTGCCGCCGGGAGAACCTCACCCACGTCCACTACGTATTTGGCGATGAACTCAAGCAGTCGGCCGGGCAGGCCCGGTCCCGGACGGAGTTGCCGGTACTGGCGATGACGTTCAGCGAGTTCCAGGTCTACGTGGTGGAGGTGTGCCGCGGATGCGGCTGGAACCATCTGGTGGAGCAGTACCTGCTGGGCCGCGACGGCCTGGTCGGTGCCACCGGCACCGGCCGGTCCGCCGATGGCGCGACCGGGATCCGACGACGGCGCGGGGTCGCGGAATGAGTGCCCGCCCCGCCCTGACCGGCGAGGTGTGAGGAATGAGACCGTCTTTCGGTGACCCGTCCAACTCTGCGCAGGGCAGGGCGCGGGTACCGGGAACCGGTGGTGGCTACGACCCGGACGCGGTGCCCGGCCCGCCGCCCGGACGGGCGCCGGTCGGCGCCGGTACCGGTGGGGTCGGCAGCGCCCCGGTCGGCGGCGCACCGCCCGGCCGGGCCTCGGCCACCGGGCGGGCCAGCGTCGGCCGCGCGTCGGCCGCGGCGCCAGGAACCTTCGGCGCGCCGCCGGACCTGGTTCCCGGCGCGGGCGGACCCAGCGGCCCCGGCGGCGACGGACCTGGCGGTCCCGCCGGCGGCGGTCCGGGCCGCAAGGGCCCGCGCAGCAAGAAGGCCCGCCGGCGCAACATCATCCTGGCCAGCCTCGCGGTGTTCATCATGCTCGCCGGCGGCGCCGTGGTCGGCGGCGGCTACTACTTCGACAGCGTCAAGCTGCCCAACGACATCCCACTGCCACAGTCCTCGGTGATCACGTACGCCGACGGCAAGACGCCGATGGCCAAGCTCGGCGACACCAACCGCACGATCCTGCCGGACAACCAGATCCCCGACATCCTCAAGAAGGCCGTCGTCGCCACCGAGGACCAGACCTTCTACACCAACCACGGCGTCGACCTGCGCGGCATCATCCGCGCCGGGTGGAACAACGTGACCGGCGGCGACACGCAGGGCGCTTCGACGATCACCCAGCAGTACGTGCGCAAGGCGTTCGACCTGGAGGGCGTCTCGTACGCCCGCAAGCTGCGCGAAGCCGTCATGGCGATGAAGATCGACCAGAGCTACTCCAAGGACCAGATCCTCGGCTTCTACCTGAACACCGTCTACTTCGGGCAGGGGGCGTACGGCATCGAGGCGGCCGCGGAGTCCTACTTCGGCAAGGACGCCAAGGACCTGACCCCGGCCGAGGCCATGGTGCTCGCCGCGGTGATCAAGGATCCCGAGGGCGCCAACGGGTTCAACCCCAACAAGAACCTGGTCAACGCCAAGGACCGGTGGACCAACTACGTCAAGCCGAGCATGGTCAAGCTCGGCTACCTCAGCCAGCCCGACGCGGACAAGCTGGTGTACCCGACGAACATCCGCAAGCCCGACACGACCAGCGCCGGCCAGTACGGCAAGGACACGCCGACGGCGTTCGTCGTGCATCACGTCATGGACGAGCTGCTGTACCACACCAACGGCCGGTTCACCGCGCAGGACCTGAAGAGCGGTGGCTACACCATCACGACGACGATCGACAAGCGGTACGAGGACGCGGCGATCAAGTTCGCCGACGCGACCCAGCAGGGTTCGCCGCTCGCCGGCCAGCCGGCCCGGCTGCAGGCCGCCCTGGTGTCGATCGAGCCGCGCACCGGCCGGGTGATGGCATACTTCGGCGGCCACAACGGCGCCGGCCTCGACGCGGCCGGGGTGTGGCGCGACCCGGTGCTGCAGAACGACACCGACTGCGGCCCCAACCAGCCGGCGCCGCCGTGCTGGTACGGCGAGCACTTCTCGCCCGGTTCGACGTTCAAGATGTACACGCTGGCGACCGCGCTGAGCCAGAAGTACTCGATCGACTCGCAGTGGTACGGGCCGGCGTCCCGGACGTTCCCCGGCCGTGGCGCCGACCAGAACGGCAAGCCGACCAAGGCGACCCCGCCGGTCACCAACGACGAGGGCGACGCCTGCCCGAAGTCCAACGGCAGCTACTGCACGCTGCAGCAGGCGCTGAAGCTGTCCACCAACACCGTGTACTACGCGGTCGGCCTGGCGGCGCATCCCGACAAGGTGATCGACATGGCGCACGCCATGGGGATCCAGCACCTGTGGAACGACGTCGAGGGCAAGCGGTACGACCTGAGCGACCAGGGCGACGGCACGACCACCTGGACCGGCCCGCAGCTGTTCCCGTCGCACATCAGTCCCGAGGTCGCGATCGGCCAGTACGGCATCACCGTGCAGGACAACGCGACCGGCGTCGCCACCATCGCCAACGGTGGCGTGCACGTCGACACGCACTTCGTGGAGAAGGTGACCCGCGGCGGCCAGACCGTCTACGCAGAGGCCTTCCCGACCACCAAGCTCGCTTCGACGGTCGGCCTGACCCAGCCCGAGATCGCCGACGAGACGTGGGCGATGTCGACGGTCATTGAAAACTCCGGCGGCAAGAACAAGCTGGCCGGCGGGCGGCCCGGAGCCAGCAAGACCGGTACCTGGGAGGCCTGCGCGCAGCGCAACCAGTGCCCCGACCACCCGGACTGGGTCGGCAAGAACCGCGACGCCTGGTACGCCGGGTTCACCCCGCAGCTGGCGACGGTCGTGCACATCGGCAGCACCGACCCCAAGAACGTCACGATCGGGTACTACCAGGGCGGGAGCAAGAAAGAGTCGAACATGTTCGGCATCAACCTGCCGGGCGACATCTGGAAGAAGTTCATGGACAGCGTCCTGAACGGCCAGCCGAAGAAGGGCTTCCCGGACGCGCCGCGGGTAGGCGACACGGACAAGGGCGACCCGCTGGCGCCCAGTCCCCCGCCGCCGTCCAACCCGCCGGACGGCAACGGCAACCAGGACGGCAACGGTAACGGCAACCTGCCGCCGTGTACCCCGCCGAACGTGCCGCCGGCCTGCATACCGACACCGTCCAACCCGGTACCGCTGCCGTCGCAGTCCAAGCATGGCTGACCGGGGCCGCCCCGGACACACGTCGGGTTTCCCGCAGTGCAGGATGTACCGGTGACTCTTGAGCGCCGCCTTGCTGATCCAGCCCAGGTGCTGGCTCACGACGGTATGCGCCCGGCCGCACCGCCGCCGGTTGACCAGCCCGCCCGCTCCGACGAGTTCGTGCGCGGGCTGTCCGAGGCGATCGGCGGCCCGCTCGGTACCCACGCGACCCGCTCGTCGGGCGGCGCGCGGTACTACACCGTGGCCCGCATCGTCCTCGCCCTGGTCTGTCTGACCCTCGCCGCGCACTGGGTGCAGAAGTCGCCGTGCCAGGACGGCGCGTGGAGCGACCTCAAGCAGTACCGCGAGATGTGCTACACCGACGTGCTCGCGCTGTACTACAACGAGGGCCTGTCCGACGGGAAGATCCCGTACGCCCAGCACCCCGTCGAGTACCCGGTGCTCACCGGGGCGTTCATGGGGCTGCTCGGGCTGCCGGTACACCAGCTCGGCAAGGACCACCCGGAGATCAACCAGGGCCAGTGGTTCTACAACACCAACGCGCTGGTCCTCGGCGGGCTCACGATCGCCAGCGTCGCCTGCATGCTCGCGCTGCGCCGGCGCCGGCCCTGGGACGTCGCGCTGTTCGCCCTCTCCCCCGCGCTGTTCCTGACCGCGACCGTCAACTGGGACCTGCTCGCCGTCGCGTTCGCGGTGTTCGGCCTGTACGCGTGGGCGAAACGACATCCGGTACTGGCCGGGGTGCTGCTCGGTCTCGGCACCGCGGCCAAGCTGTGGCCGGGTTTCCTGTTCATCCCGCTGCTGCTGCTCGGCCTTCGTGCCCGGCGGTTCCCGGACACGCTGGTCGCCGGTACCGCCGGCATCGTGGCGTGGACCGCGGTCAACCTGCCGGTCCTGTTCGGGTACTCCGAGTCCTGGTGGACGTTCTTCAAGTTCAACAACAGCCGGGCGATCGACTGGGGCACCCTCTGGTACCTCGGCGAGCACTTCCCCTTCATCGGGTCACTGCCCGGGGTGAACTGGTTCGACGGGCACATCGGCGTGCTGAACCTGGTCACCTACGCGCTGTTCGGGCTGTGCTGCGTCGGCGTCGGGGTACTGGTCTTCGTCGCACCCCAGCCGCCGAGGCTCGCCCAGCTGGGCTTCCTGGTACTGGCCGGGTTCCTGGTCTTCTCGAAGGTCTGGTCACAGCAGTACGTGCTGTGGCTGCTGCCGCTGGCGGTACTGGCCCGGCCCCGCTGGGGAGTGTTCCTCGCCTGGCAGGCCGCCGAGGTGCTGTACTTCTGCGCGTTCTACGGCGAGCTGATGGCGGCATCGGGCCGGCAGATCTTCCCGGAGACCGTCTTCGACCTGGCCGCCCTGGCGCGGCTGGTCACCGTCGTGGTCTTCGCCGGGTACGTGGTGCGCGACATCCTGCGCCCCGAGCGGGACGCGGTCCGCACCTCCTACGGCGGCGGGGATCCCGACGGCGGCGTGCTCAACGACCCGTTCGGCTCGCTCGGCGGGCGCGAACCGTTTCCCGACGAGGCGGTCCTCACCCGAGCGTGAAGATGATGGCCTGGCCCTCGTCGCGCCAGTCCAGACCCAGGCCGCGGGCTGACGGGTCCGGCGTGGCGGCGTGCGCGTAGTCGGTACCGGCGACCCGGTCCTTCAGCACGACCACCGTCTTGACGCCGAGCTGGTGCAGCAGTTCCACGCTCGACGCGTCCGGAAACGACTTGAGCGCGTCGCGGGCGGCGGTCTGGTCGTCGGGGTAGAAGCCGCTGCCACCATTGATCATCGGCTGGAAACGGGTGGTCGACCACAACATGATGTTCTCGTCGGTGAGCTGGTCGGTGGGCAGCACGACCATCGGCCCGATCGCGTCGCGTACCGCGACCGGCTGCGACGGTACGACGGGATGGTCGACCTTGTTCGCGCCCTCGACGAGTACCAGCAGCAGCGGTATCAGCGTGCCCAGGCGCATGAGCAGGCTGGGCCGGTAGGGCGGCCGCTCGGCGGCCAGCTCGTACGAGCGGCTCACCAGCGAGCCGACCGCCCCGGCGGCGAGCACCGCCAGCAGCAGCGTGGTCCAGATGATGAGCCGGCCGGGGGTGCGGATGCCCTGCCACCCCGGGGCGAAGTCGTACAGCAGCAGGTAGCCGTAGGTACCGCCGAAGAAGTGGGTACCCAACGCGAGCGCCACGCTGACCACCGTCGCGGCGAGCAGCCAGAGCCGGATCCGTAGCCGCCAGACGGAGAAGAACAGCCCGGCCACGGCGAGCCCGATCAGCATGAACCCGGGCAGCAGCGTGGTCTCCGCCGGTGCCGGCATCGCCGCGCGGGCCGCGTCGTGCGCCGGTCCCCACATCCACGACTGTGCCGGCGCGGTGATGAACGCGGTCAGCGTCGGCGAGTACACCGCCAGCTCACCGACGCTGCGCTTGGCCTCCGGGTGCAGCTTGGCGACCGCGAAGTACGGGAGCGCCATGAACACACCGACGCCGACGAACACCGCGACGCCGATCGCGTTGGCGGCCAGTACCCAGCGGCCCGGTACCGGCCGGCCGCGCAGCCACCGGACCAGCCAACGCACGCCGACCACGAAGGCGATCGCGGCGAGCACGTAGGCGAACGGCAGGCCGATGCCGAAGCCGAGGCTGACCTGCCAGGCGGCCACGCACCAGCCGGCGATCACCCAGCCGACCCGGGTGCGGCCGCGTTCGAAGCCCCGCGTGAACGAGTACCCGTGCCCCCGCGCGAGCATCGCCAGCGCCAGCACGATCCCGCCGTTGGACAGCACGTGCATGTGCCCGGCCTGGCCCCAGCGCCAGGGCGCGTAGGCGAACGCGGCCCCGGCCAGCGCCGCCGCGGTACGCCCGGCACCGAGCTGCCGTACCAGCGCGTACGGCCCGATGAACGCCAGCGCGTGCAGCAGGATGAACACGACGTTGTACCGCACCAGCGCGGCCGACGGACCGTTGCCGAACAGCCCCGCCGGGAAGTACCCGAACAGCGTGTCGGAGAAGACGTAGCTGTACTTGTCCGGGTAGAAGGCATTGCCGTTCCACAGGTTCGCCGGGTCGCTGAGCAGCGCGTGCCCGGACCACGCCAGCTGCCAGGCCTGCAGCGTCGGGTCCCAGATGTCGGCCGGGATCGTGGTGGCCGGGTGCAGTACCGAGCGCCAGTGCATCAGCATCGCCAGCGCGAGCCCGCCCAGGCAGGCGAGGAACCACTCGTGCGTCAGGACCCGGCCGATGCGGCGCAGGATCCGTCCGGGCCGGCCGACGACCCGCTCCGGCGCCGGGCCGAAATTCGCCCAGCTGTCCTCGGCGGCGGGTGCGGCGACCCGCACGGTGGCCGGCGAGGTCGGTGCTGCGACCGGTGCGGCCGCGGCCGCCGGGGCGGTGGCCGGTGAGGTCGCTGCGGCCGCGGCATCGCTCGGGTCCGCACCGGCCTGGTCACCCGGGTCGGTGTTCCCGGTCGCCGCCCCGGTCTCCGCGACCTCGGCGGCACCGGCGTCCGCGGCGTCAACCCCGGCGGCGCCGGCCCCCGCGTCGTTTCCGGCCGCACCGGCCGTCGAATCGTTTCCGGCCGCACCGGCCGCCGCGTCAACCCTGGCGGCACCGGCGGCCGGGTCACTTCCGGCCGCACCGGCGCCGGCCGGATTCTCGTCGCCAGCCGCCGGCGTACCCGTCCCGGTCTGCTCGGCGGCCGGCGTCTGCGCGGCGGCCTGCTCCACGCCCTGTTCTGTCATTGGCCCAGCTGCTCCCGCAGGTAGGCGATGTCCGCTCCCTGGCCCTCGGCGCCTCCGGGAGTCTCCACGACCACCGGCGCACCGGCGGCACGGACAACCGCGACGATCAGTTTGGCGTCGATGGTGCCCGTTGTGAAGTTCTCGTGCCTGTCCCGTCCGGAGTCGAACTCGTCTTTCGAGCTGTTCGCGTGCACCAGGTCGATCCGGCCGGTGATGGCTCTGACCCGGTCGACGATGTCGACGAGGTCCTCGCCGCCCGAGTAGGCGTGGCAGGTGTCCAGGCAGAAGCCGACGCCGAACTCGCCGATCGCGTCCCATAGCCGGGCCAGCGCGTCGAGCCTGCGGGCGCACGCGTTGTCGCCGCCCGCGGTGTTTTCGATGAGTACCGGCGTGGGCAGCCCACCGGACTTCTCCGCATAGACGAACGTCTTTCGCCAGTTTTCGATCCCGACCGCGAGGTCGTCGGTGCGGCCGACGTGTCCACCGTGGACGATCAGCCCTTTCGCGCCGATCGCCTTGGCCGCCTCGGCGTGTGCGAGCAGCAGCTTGCGGCTCGGGATCCGGATGCGGTTGTTGGGCGTCGCGACGTTGACGAGGTAAGGCGCGTGGACATAGACGTCAATCTTTGCCGCCCGCAGCGCGTCGGCGTCGGCCCTGGGCTGCGGGTTCTTGTAGCCCTGCGGATCGGTCAGGAAGAACTGCACCACCTCGGCGTTGCGCGCGGCGGCCTCGGCCAGTGGGTCGTCCCGATCGACATGCGCTCCGATTCGCATGCCGACGAGCCTACGACTCCCCACCGACACTCTCACCCGGCGGGCGTGGGCGGCCGCCCGCGCAGGCGGGGCGGGCGGCCGCGCAGGCGGCGCGGCCGGCACCCGGCGAGGCGGGGCGCGTGGCGGCCCCGGTACAAGCCGCGTCACCGCTTTCTCCCGCGCGTCGTTAGTTGACTGGACGCCACCCACCGACCTGGGAGTCAGCGGATGCTAGGTAAGCGGCTCGCGCCGGTACTGGCCGCCGCCTGCGCCGGTGCCGTGCTGTTCGCTCCGGGTACCGCCGTCGCGGCGTCGCCGACCGTCGCCTTCCAGGGCGGCTGCGGCCTGCTCGGGGTTGGCGCCTCGTCGCATCCGGACGCCGGTTCGGTGGCGGTGCGCTCCGGCGGCACGGTGACCTTCGTGAACCACCTCGGCCAGCCGGCCCACCTGATCATCAATGGCGCCGACCGCGGTGTCGTCCCGCGGGACAACCAGGTCGCCGTCCTGTTCCGGCAGGGCCGGGTGAGCGTCACGATGCTGCCCGGCTGCCTGGTCGGCGGTGGGGGCGACGTGGGTTACGTGACGGTCGCTGTCACGGCTGACGCCGGCTCGCCCGCCGGGGCCGGGTCGCCGTCCCCGCGGGCCGGGAGGTCCCCCGAGGCCAAGGCCACGCCCAGCGCCTCTGCGGTGCCGGGTGCGCTGGCGGCCTCCGGCGATCCTGCGGCGCCAGCACCCGCCGGTGGTACCGCGCCGTCAGCCGACGCGCTGGCCGGAGCCGGTGCGGGGGTACCCGGGATCGACGCTGTTTCGGTCGGTACCGCGGTCCCCGGCCCACCCGGTCGTCGCCGCCCGGCCGGGCTGCTGATTTTTGTCGCTGCGATCTGCGTGGTTGGCGTGTCAGTAGCGGCAACTCGGGCTATCATCGCTCAACGGGCAATCCGGTCGGTTGCCACATAAGAAGTATCCAAGCTCCGCGGGGCGTCGTTCATCCAGCTCGTCGGTGTGGTCGTTCCTCCCCAGGTCCCACCCAGGCAGACGGATAGACGCCCCGCGGCTCTCTTCTGTACCGGCCAGGTATCCTGGTCGGGTTCGTCTTCCGCCCAGCCGGGCTTTCGCGCGGCAGGCGTGGTACGGACAGACGCCAGACCTCCTGCCACGGACCGACCGTGGCCGCTAGCCCAGAGGAGGTGAGTAAGTCTTGCGTCATTACGAAATCATGGTGATCCTCGACGCCAGCCTGGAGGAGCGCACCGTCGCTCCGTCCCTCGACACGTACCTGAACGTCATCCGGACGGCGGGCGGCTCGGTGGAGAAGCTCGACGTGTGGGGCCGCCGGCGCCTGGCCTACGAGATCGAGAAGAAGGCCGAAGGCATCTACGCGGTGATCGACCTGCAGGCGACCCCGGAAGCGGTGGCCGAGCTGGACCGGCAGTTGCGACTCAACGAGTCGGTACTGCGCACCAAGGTGATCCGGCCGGACGTCCGCTGACGAACGGCGCCCCCACGCGATCTGTCATACGGATGTGCGAGTCTGGCGACGCGTGGATCGAAACGAGGAGTAGGCGATGGCAGGAGAGACCACCATCACGGTCATCGGCAACCTGACCGACGACCCCGAACTGCGCTTCACCCCGTCGGGTGCCGCGGTCGCCAAGTTCCGGATCGCCTCGACGCCGCGGACCCTGGACCGCGCGTCCGGCGAGTGGAAGGACGGCGAGCCGCTGTTCCTGGCCTGTTCGGTGTGGCGGCAGGCGGCGGAGAACGTCGCCGAGTCGCTGCAGCGCGGCTCTCGCGTGATCGTCTCGGGTCGGCTGCGCCAGCGGTCGTACGAGACCCGGGAAGGCGAGAAGCGCACCGTCATCGAGCTGGAAGTTGACGAGATCGGCCCGTCGCTGCGGTACGCCACGGCGAAGGTGCAGAAGATGTCGCGCAGCTCGGGCGGTGGCAGTGGCGGGTTCGGCTCCTCGGGCGGTGGCCAGGGCGGCGGCGGTGGCGGGTACGCCAGCGACGATCCCTGGGCGACCGCCACCCCGGCACCCAGTGGCGGCGGCGGTGGGGGCAACTTCGACGATGAGCCACCTTTCTAACGCAACCGGAGTAGATAGCAATGCCTAAGGCCGCTGCCCTGCGCAAGCCGAAGAAGAAGGTGAATCCGCTCGACAAGGAGGGGATCACCTACATCGATTACAAGGACACCGCGCTGCTGCGCAAGTTCATCTCCGACCGCGGCAAGATCCGCGCTCGGCGGGTGACCGGCGTCAGTGCCCAGCAGCAGCGCCAGATCGCCCGTGCGGTCAAGAACGCCCGCGAGATGGCGCTCCTGCCGTACACGGCCACGACGCGCTGAGAGGAGGCCGGCAGATGAAGATCATCCTTACCCAGGAGGTCACCGGCCTCGGCGCGCCCGGCGACGTCGTCGAGGTCAAGGACGGCTACGGGCGCAACTACCTGCTCCCCCAGGGGTTCGCGATCCGGTGGACCAAGGGCGGGGAGAAGCAGATCGCGCTGATCAAGCGGGCCCGTTCGGCCCGGGAGATCCGCGACCTCGGCCACGCCAACGAGGTCAGGGAGCGGCTGGAGAAGCTCACCGTGCGGCTGTCCGCCCGTGCAGGCAGCGGCGGCCGGCTGTTCGGTTCGATCACCACCGGCGAGGTCGTCAGCGCGGTCAGGTCGGCCGGCGGTCCCGAGCTGGACCGGCGCCGGGTCGAGCTGCCCGGGCACATCAAGGCGGTCGGGGCCTACCAGGTGCAGGTGCGCCTGCATCCGGAGGTCACCGCCAAGTTCGCGCTGGACGTGGTCGCCGCCAAGTAGGTCGGTACCTCAGCGAGGCGCCCCGCAGGACGCGGGGCGCCTCGTGCTGTCCGCGGCCGTGTCGCACCGCTGGCGCTGGCTGGTCTCACCGGGTACTGGTTGCGCCGAGCCTCCGAGATCTTGGACACCTCCACCCCCTGCAGGGGGTACCGGCGTCCAAGATCTCGCCGCGGGAGTCCCGCCGCGCACCGAGCGAAGCGGGGCCCGGTGAGCGGACCAAGGCGCCCCACGCAGCGATCGGGAGGCGCGGCGCGGCCCGGATCAGCCGGAGGAATTGATCACTGAGTAGAGCACCGTCGCGGCGCCCGCGCCGATGATCGCCGCCGAGAAGGCGGCGGTGGCCGGGCGCCATGCGGCGCTTCCGAGCCGGATCAGCCCGGCGATGATCAGGGCGAGGCCGAGGGCGAAGCCGACCCGGGGCAGGCTGTGGATCAGCGTGGTCAGGGCCAGGCTGCGCGGCGACGGGCAGGCGTTGCCGGTCGGCCGCGCGCAGGCCGTGCCGGGGCTGGACGGAAAGGTCAGCGTCCACGCGGCGAACAGCGCGTACGGCACCGCGAACCAGGCCGCCACCCAGCCGAACGTGGCCAGGTAGTGCTTCTCGTCGTCCTCGACCTCGACCGGGCGGGCGGCGTGCCGGGTGACCCGCCAGTCGTACCGGTTGCGCGGGGCGCGGCGGCGGCCGTGCCGGCCCGGCGGCGCCGTCGGCGGGGGCACCGGCGCCGGGCGCAGCGCGGGCGGTGCGGGTAGGGCGCGCAGCGCGGGCGGCTGCGCAGGCGGCGCGGACCGCGCGGGTACCGGGCGCATCGCGGGTGGTTGCGGCACCGGCCGGCCGGGTGCGGGTGGTTGCGGCACCCGCCGCTGTACCGGCGGCACCACCGGGGAGACCGGCGGTGAGATCGGCACCGGCGGGCTGAACCGCTCGCGTGGCGACATCGGCCTGCGGGGCGGTGGTTCCTCGTTCCACGGGTCGGGCGCGGCGTCGTCGAAGCGCCGCTCGGTCCGCCACGTGGTCACGCCAACGAGGGTACCTGGGCTGGCGCGACACGCCGACGCAAGTTTCTGTCAGGCACAGGCTGTGGGAAACGTCTGCGCTGGTCAGCGTGCTATCGGCGAATCATCCCCAGCACGATCCACAAGCTGTGCACAGCATGACCCACATCGTGCGGCCGCGTGGTCCACAGGTTGTCCAGAACACCGTCAACAGCGATGTTTGTGCCCGGCCCCGCAGCCTCCGTATCGTTCCTGCGTTGTCCTGCGGTGGGCGCCGCCGCGCTGAGGATTCTGTCGTACCCAGCGCGGATCATGGCTTCCGCGGAGGACATTGGGGGTGGGTCAGCGGTGTCGGTCACCGACGACGCGCGGTCGGTCGAGTCGCGGTTCGCGGAGCCGCGGCCCACCGAGGCGCGGTCGGACGACGTGTCCTACGACCGTTCGCCGCCCCAGGACGTCGCCGCCGAGCAGTGCGTACTCGGCGGGATGCTGCTGTCCAAGGACGCCATCGCCGACGTCGTGGAGATCCTCAAGACCGGTGACTTCTACCGGCCGACCCATGCGACGATCTTCGACGCGGTCCTCGACCTGTACGGGCGTGGCGAGCCGGCCGACGCGATCACCGTGGCCGCGGCGCTCGCCGACGCGGGGCACCTCGGCCGGGTCGGCGGGGCGCCATACCTGCACACGCTGATCTCCAGCGTGCCGACCGCCGCCAACGCGGCCTTCTACGCCCGGATCGTGTCCGAGCGGGCGGTGCTGCGCCGGCTCATCGAGGCGGGCACCCGGATCGTGCAGCTCGGCTACGGGTCGGCGACCGGCACCGGCCGCGACGTCGACGACCTGGTCGACCTGGCGCAGCAGGCCGTCTACGACGTGACCGAGCGGCGGGTCAGCGAAGACTTCGCGGTGCTGTCCGAGCTGCTTCAGCCGACCCTTGACGAGATCGAGGCGGTCGGGTCGCAGGGCGGCTTGATGACCGGGGTACCGACCGGGTTCACCGACCTCGACCGGTTGCTCAACGGGCTGCACCCCGGTCAGTTGATCATCGTGGCCGGCCGGCCCGGCTTGGGGAAGTCCACGGCGGCGATGGATTTCGCGCGGGCGACGTCGGTCCGGCACAACTTCGCCAGCGCGATCTTCTCGCTGGAAATGAGCAAGGTCGAAATCGTCATGCGACTGCTCGCCGCCGAGGCGCGGGTACCGCTGCACGTCCTGCGGTCCGGACAGCTCTCCGACGACGACTGGACCAAGCTCGCCCGGCGGATGGGCGAGATCAGCGAGGCGCCGCTGTTCGTCGACGACACGCCCAACATGAGCCTGATGGAGATCCGGGCCAAGTCCCGACGGCTCAAGCAGCGGCACGACCTCAAGCTCGTCGTCGTCGACTACCTGCAGCTGATGACCTCGCCGAAGCGGGTGGAGAGCCGCCAGCAGGAGGTCGCCGAGCTGTCGCGTGGGCTGAAGCTGCTGGCCAAGGAGGTCGACTGCCCGGTGGTCGCGGTCAGCCAGCTCAACCGCGGTCCCGAGCAGCGCACCGACAAGCGACCGCAACTGTCCGACCTGCGGGAATCTGGCTCTATTGAACAGGATGCAGACGTTGTCATCCTGCTGCACCGGGACGACTACTACGACAAGGAGTCACCCCGCGCCGGGGAGGCGGACTTCATCGTCGCCAAGCACCGCAACGGGCCCACCGACACCGTCACCGTGGCCGCCCAGCTGCACCTGTCCCGGTTCGTCGACATGGCCGTCACGTAGGACGAGCCGGCGGGTACGCTCGACGGCCCGGGCCAGGTACCGCCTCCACCACGTCGAGCGAGTCGAAGTCGAGGTGGTCGGTCGGCTCGTCGAGGAGCAGCAGGACTGCTCGGCGACCACCTCTGCGTCGGTCACCGTCGGCGGGAACGCCAGTGCCAGTACCGGCTGGGTCTGCGATGCGGCCACCCACCCGGCGGACAGCATCTTCCGGCGTAGCCGTCCCTCGCGCGCCCTGGCCGTGCGGGCCACCTTCCTGGCGTACCGCAGGCGCCCAGCCCACGGCGGACCGTGCGCTCGACCGGCCCGGCCTGCGCCCGGGTCCACTCGATGTCGGCGACCAGCCGGATGCGCGCCTTCTCCGGTGCCTCGAAGCCGAGCAGCAGCCGCTGCCAGCGGTGCTCCTTCTCGATGCGGTACGCGGTGTAGTTGCCGGCATGGAACCGCGGCTCGCCGTGGATGCCGTCCAGCTCGATGACGGCGCCGACGACGCGGTTGAGGAACGCCCGGTCGTGCGCGACGACGAGCAGCGCCCCCGGGAAGTCGGCGAGGAATGCGTCGATGGTGGCGCTCGGGTCCGGTACCTGCTGGGGGTAGTAGCCCAGCGTGCCGCGGACGGTGACCGCGCCGCGTTGCGGCTTGAGCTCGCCAGCGAGGACCCGCAGCAGCGTCGACATGCCGACCCCGTGCGGCCCGACCAGGCCGACCTGGTCACGCCCGGACAGCGTGAACGACACGCCCCGGAAGAGGGCGCCGCCGTCGTAGGACATAGAAAGATTGACAGCCTTCAACAAGGCACGAACCTCCGCGACATCGACCGAATAGATCACCGGGAATGTCGCGGTCACCGCATGGCTGCCATGATGCTTCCGACCCAGCCCGGCCGGCAACGCGATTACCGCAGCCCGCTGGACTCGGCCGCCTTCTTGAGCCGCGCCAACGCCCGGGCCGGGTCGTTGACCAGCTCACGCCGCACGACGCGGCGGATGAACCGTCCCCGCCAACCTGGAAGGAAGCTGAAGTCTCAATTGAACGTGACGCGGCAACTGTCGGTGCCGACCGGCGACACGACGACGACCTCGTGGTTCCTGATGCCGAACGGCGCCTTGACGTCGAGTTCGAGCGTGCGCGGCGGCTCGACGGACAGCACCTGCCACGACAAGCGCAACCCGGGTGCGGGCCCGAAGACCAGCCGATCGCCGACCGCGAGGTTATGCGCGGGCGCCTCGATGACCTTCACGCCGAGCCAGCCGTCGAGCCGGGCCGGAACGGTCAGCAGCTCCCAGACCCGCTCCGGCGATGCGTGAACGATATCGGTGGGGCACGTCTCGAAGCTGTCGATGTCCGCCATGGCGCCTCCATCCCTGGCCCCGAGATTAGTGCGCGGCGGGGCGAGCCCGCTCCTACCGCAGCAGCGCGACGACTTCGTCGGTGCTGACCTGCCCGAAGTTGCCGTAGAAGCGGCTGACCGCGCCGAAGTGTCGCGGTACCAACGGGCAGTGCACCTCGTCCGCCGCCGCGGCCAGGCGGCGCACCGCATCCGGCGCACCCACGGGCACCGCCATGACCACCCACGCCGCGCCCAGGCCGCGGGCCACCGCCACCGCGGCGCAGGCCGTCGCCCCGGTGGCCAGGCCGTCGTCGACGAGGATCGCGGTCCGGCCCGCGAGATCCAGCGGCGGGCGGCCGGCGCGGTAGGTCCGCTCGCGCCGCTCCAGCTCCGCCGCCTCGGCGGCGACGACCGCGGCGATGTCGCGCTCGTCGAGCCGGCCGGCGACCTCCGGGTTGAGCACCTGCACGCCGCCCGGGCCGAGCGCGCCGAACGCTACCTCCGGCGCCCACGGCACGCCGAGCTTGCGCACGACAAGAACATCAAGGGGTACCGCGAGAGCCAGCGCGACACGGACCGCCACGGGTACACCGCCGCGGACGAGACCGAGGACGGTGACGTCGGGTCTGCTCCGGTACGCGGACAGTTCGTCGGCGAGGAGATCGCCGGCGTGTGCGCGGTCGAGGTACCCGGTCACGTCTCCAGTGTGTGCTCTTTGCGGATGGTGGCGAGGGTTTCGCGGGCTTTGGCTTGTGCCGGTCAGGTGCTGGACGGCCTGGTCATGGACCGGTACAGGCTGGTACCGGCGGCGTGGCTGATCGCGTGCGGGCTGCCGCTGCTGTCGGCAGTGCCGTGGCCCAGACCGCGTAGGCGGCCGGGTAGAGCAGGTATCCGAAGCGGGTCGCCGGCATCAGCAGGATCGCGGTGAGCAGGCCGGCGGCGCAGATGGCGGCCGCGCCGCGTGCGTCGCGGGGCGGGCGGCGGACCAGCCAGACGGCGATCGCGATGCCGGCGGCGACGAGGAGCGCGACGGCGGCGGCCGGGCTGGCGAGGGCGATCAGGTGGCCGGGGAAGTTGGTCGCCGCCGTGCTGTGGGCCAGGCCGCGGCCGAGGGTGAAGCGGACGACGTTTTCGACGGCGGCGTCGGGGTCGACGAGGAACGCGGGGATGAGCGCGAGGATCGGGATGCCGAAGGCGCCGATCGCGTACCGGCGGCGGTTCATCGGCAGGAACAGCGCGACGATCGCGACCGGCCAGGCGAACAGCTTGAGCGCGCCGGCGAGGCCGACGGCGACGCCGGCCGCGGCGGCGCGGTTGCGGCTGGCGTAGGCGAGCGCGAGCAGGCAGAGGGCGAGGACGGGCAGGTCGTCGCCGCCGACGGCGAGGGTGAGGGCGCAGACGGGGAGTACGGTCGCGACCTGCAGCGCCCGGATGGTGCGCGGCGACCGGGGCAGTTGCCGGATCGCGAGGGCGAGCGCCAGTGCGGTGACGGCGGCGAAGCCGACGCGGGCGTCGGTCCACCAGTGGGTACCGAGGGTCGCGCGGGGCAGGCCGAAGACGGCCATACCCGGCTGGTACGGCAGGTATGCGAGCAGGCGGTCGCCGGCCGGGAGGGCGGCGATGGCGTCGTGGGCGAGGTACGGGGTACCGGTGTGCAGCAGCCGCTCTCCCCCGTGCTCGACGGTGATGACCTCCTCCTGCGCCTGGCCCCGTACCGCTTCGACGACGAGCGGTACGAGAGCGGTGGTGGCCCAGGTGGCCAGCGTGAGCGCGGCCCGGCTGGTGACGTCGGCGCGCCGGGTGGCCAGCTGGCCGACGACGACGAGGGCGGCCGCGGTGTAGCCGGCGGTGGCGATCCAGCCCCACGTATGGTGCGTCGGCAGCGTGGCGGCGAGGGCGGTGATCAGTGCGAAGACGGCGGAGAGGGCGTACAGCCCGAGGTCGACGGCCAGACCGCCAGCGGCTGCGTCGAGGGCGGCGGCTGCGTCGAGAGCGGCGGAGTCGAGGGCGGCGGCCCGGCTGCGGAGGGCCGGGCCGGGGCGGTCGGGCACGCGTCAGCCTAGCTCGTGGCGCGGCTGGGGAACGGAACGCCGGGCGGGCAGCCGGATGACCGACGCCGAGTCGTGCAGCGGGGCGGCGAGGGTGGCCGGGCGGTCGCCGTACCCCCGTTTGAGCGCGGCGAGCAGGCGTTCGAGCGTCATCGGGCGGCCGAAGAGGTGACCCTGACCGGCGGGGCAGCCCTCCTCCCAGAGCCGGCGGCGCTGGTCTTCGCTCTCCACCCCTTCGGCGACCACGAGCATGCCGAGGCTGCGACCGAGGTCGATCGTGGAGCGGACCACGGCGGCGTCGGCCTGGGTGGAGTCCATGGCGTCGACGAAGGTACGGTCGATCTTCAGCTCGTTGACCGGTACCCGGGCGAGGGTGGCCAGCGACGAGTACCCGGTGCCGAAGTCGTCGAGAGCGAGGCGTACCCCGAGGTCGCGCAGCCGACGCAGCACCTCGTCGACGACGTCGAGCTGGCTGAGGGTGAGCGACTCGGTCAGCTCGATGGTCAGCGCCTCGGGGGCGACCTCGGCGAGGAGGAGCCGCTCCTCGACCGCGTCCGGGAACGTCGGGTCGAGCAGGCTGCGCGGCGAGACGTTGACCGCGACCGGCAGCGGGAAGCCTTCGGTGCGCAGCCTGCCGGCGGCGTGCAGCGCCTGTTCGAGGACGTTCTCGCTGAACGCGGCGAGCAGGCCGGAGCGCTCGACCTTGTCGAGGAACCGGGTCGGGTTCAGGTCGCCGCGGTCGGGGTGGTGCCAGCGGGCGAGGGCCTCGGTGGCGAGTACCTGGCCGGTGGCGAGGTCGACGATCGGCTGGAAGTTGACGGTGAACTCGCGGCGGGCGACCGCCCGGGGCAGGTCGGCGGAGAGCGCCAGGCGGCCGATGTCGGCGGTGTCGCGGGACATGCTGTACAGCGAGATCCGGTTACCGGCGCGCTTGGCCTGGTACATCGCCACGTCGGCGCGGCGGAGGAGCTCTTCGAGGCCGCCCCGGGCGGGGGCGAGGGCGACGCCGGCGCTGGCCTCGATGACCAGGCGCATCCCGTCGACCTCCATGGGCTCGTCGAGCGAGGCGAGGATCTCCCGGGCGCGGGGTACCGCGAGGGCCGGGGCGGGGAGGCCGATGAAGAGTACGGCGAACTCGTCGCCACCGAGGCGCACCACGAGGTCTTCTTCGGGGGAGGTGTCCTTGAGGCGGGCCGCGACCTGGCGGAGTACCTCGTCGCCGGCTACGTGACCGAGGGTGTCGTTGACCTCCTTGAAGTGGTTCAGGTCCATGAGGAGGAGGCCGATCTGGCCTTCGGCGGACCGTTCGGCGAGGAAATCGTCGCCGACGGTGTATAGCTGGCGGCGGTTGGCGAGGCCGGTGAGGGGGTCGTGCTTGGCGGCGTGCTCATGCTCGGCGGCGAGGCGCTTGGTCTCGGCGAACGCCGAAGCGTTGCGTATTGCCGTCGACAGCGCCGCCGCAAAGGCACGTAGAGTGAACTGTTCTCTCTCGGACAGAGCCACTTTGTTGCCTCGGAAAAGCAGTCGCAGCTCGCCCGCGGTTGCTCCGTCGTGACCCGTCAAAGGCACGGCAATCGGATGACTGGCGGTCGACGGCGCAAGCCCTCCAGGACCGTCATATTGAACGCCGTCGGCGTCGCCCAGTACCAAGCGGTCCATGGCCACCGGGACGGCTACCCTCACATCCACTTTGTCCGCCGAGAACAACTCAGCGGCTCTCTTTACCGCCGACCGAAGTACGATATCTAGGTCGACTTCGTTGAATTCGTCGGTGGTCTGGGCCAGCTTCTGCCATGCAGCCCGCTCGGCGCGCTCGCGGAGCCGGTTCGATGAAATGAACTGGATCGCCGCCATTACCAGGGGGGCGACGATGACGAACACTATTTGCTTCGGGATCGCGAACAATGCGATAACTGTGAGGACCAACCGGACGATCATTCCGCCCAGTCGAACGTCGACATTTGTCCGGAACAGCTGCCATCCGGGTGTGCCTGTTGCCAAAGCAATCACCGGAATCGAGAGCACTTCGTCGACGAGCGGGATAGCGAGAGCGGCGGCGATGATCCCCCACAATGTACGATCATTTGGTGGAAAGGGACCGGAGACATGAAAAGCAGCCGCCGCTGCAACGCCTGAGGCGGCAATGCACGTAAGTTTGGCGACATTGAAGGACGTTTTGATCGGCGGCGTCCTGCGCAGTAGCTGTCCGAGCGTAACGGCTGTGGCTGTACTCACGACGAGCCAATAGCCCGGAAGCAACGCCAAACCGAAGAGGAGGACAACCTCCTCCATTCCAATAAAATGGCGATCTGATTTGATCCGAACTTGTAGGGTTACGCGGTTAGCAACCGCCAATGCCGCCGTAACGCAGACAATCGGTAGCCATGGCGAATGTTCAGATCTGCCCGAAATCGTGATTTTCCATAGCGCCCAGCTGACCGAGACCATTCCGAGAACGACGACGAGACCGACGGTCGTCATCAACCGCCGGTCGGTCTCGTCGGTGCCTGCGCTCATCACCCGCCGTAGTGGTCGGCCCTGGTTGTCGTACGCAGTCAGCCTAGGCGGCTTTGCCGCCGATCAACAGTCCTACAGATCCGTGGCCAGATTTCCGGCCAACTGACCGTCAGCCCCAGCCGCTGATTTTGCGCATCGCTCTCTCCTGTCGTCCGGCCTTCCGTCGGTGTACAAGAAGANNNNATAGCTAGCAGACCCAGCGCTATCAAATTTTGTCGTTCATTTCAGGATATGCGAAGTGTGACAGACTTTGACCACTTTGAGTAAGTCGATAAACGCGATCCGCTACCGCGGTAACGCCCCAAACGGACCACAAGCCACAATTCGCGCCAATCAATGCACGGCGCCGGCCTGCCTCCCCCGAACTTTCGAAGTGCGCAACCGAGTTCCATGTGTGGTCTCCCTCGCGGTAAGGAGAGCCCGTTCTCACGGTACGCGTGTTTGATTTCCCGAAAAATCTCTGTCGGCCCTACCCCCAGCCAACGCGGGCCGGGTCGGCGAGGTTCGCGGTCGCCGTAGGCTGCTGAACGTGACCAACACGCCGCTGACCCACGTCGACGAGACCGGCGCCGCCCGGATGGTGGATGTCTCATCGAAGCATGTCTCTTCCCGTCAAGCGACCGCCGCCGGTGAGGTACGCACCACGCCTGCCGTGATCGACCTGCTCAGACGAGACGCGCTGCCCAAGGGCGATGCGCTCGCGGTGGCCCGCGTGGCCGCCATTATGGGCGCGAAGCGGACGCCGGATCTGGTACCGCTGTGCCATCCGATAGCCCTCCACGGAGTTACCGTCCAGCTGAAACTGGGCGAGTCGGCGGTACACATCGAGGTCACCACGAAGACGGCCGACCGCACGGGCGTGGAGATGGAGGCGCTCACGGCCGTGGCCGCCGCGGGGCTCGCCCTGGTCGACATGGTCAAGGCCGTGGACCCGGCGGCCTCCATAGAAGCAGTGCGGGTACTGCGCAAAGAAGGCGGCAAGACCGGCCTCTGGGAGCGTCCGGAGTGATCCGTGCCAGGGTGATCGTGGCGTCGAACCGGGCAGCGGCCGGCGTCTACGCCGACACGAGCGGACCGCTGCTCGTCGACGGACTCCGGCAGCTCGGCTGCGAGGTCGGCGACCCGGTCGTGGTACCCGACGGCGAGCCGGTCCGCGACGCGATCGCGCACGCGGTGACAGAAGCCGTCGACGTCGTCGTCACCAGCGGCGGTACCGGGATCACCCCGACCGACCGCACCCCCGACGTCACCCGTGAGGTGCTCGACTACGAGGTACCCGGTATCGCCGAGGCGATCCGCGCGCACAGTCGCGACAAGGTACCCACGGCGGCGCTGTCCCGCGCAGTGGCCGGGGTCGCCGGTCATACCCTCGTCGTCAACCTGCCCGGCTCAACCGGCGGCGCGAAGGATGGCCTCGCGGTGCTCGGGCCGATCCTCGCCCACGCCGTCGACCAGCTACGCGGCGGCGACCACGCGGGCAGCGGTGGCGACCATGCAACCGGCGGTGGCGACCAGGCGGGCAGCGGTGGCGACCACGCGACGGAGCGAACACCACACTAGGCTGCAGGGATGACCCCGCTCGCCTGGGACAAGGCCCGCGTCGCGGCGTACGAGGCCGGTGCCGCACACCCGGTCGACGCGGTCGAGGTGCCCCTCGCCGAGGCCGACGGTGCCACGCTCGCCGGGCCGCTGCTTTCCCGTACCGACCTGCCGCCGTTCCCCACGTCGAGCATTGACGGGTGGGCCACCCGGGGACCGGCGCCGTGGCGGATCGTCGGCCGGGTGCTCGCCGGTGCCACGGCCGGCCCGCTCACCGAAGACGGCACCTGCGTCGAGATCGCGACGGGTGCGATGGTGCCCGACGGTACCGAGCAGATCGTCCGCGTCGAGGAGTCATCCCGTACCGACGACGGCCGGGTCACCGGATCCGCGCGCCCGGCCAGGGAGTGGCGCGACCAGGGTGACGAGGCGCGGGCCGGCGAGGAGCTGTTCCCGGCCGGTACCCCGGTGACGCCCGGCCTGATCGGCCTGGCCGCGTCGTGCGGCTACGACACACTGGTGGTGCGGCGACCCACCGCCGCGATCCTGGTCTTCGGCGATGAGCTGCTCGGCAGCGGACTGCCCGGAGACGGGCGGGTACGCGACGCCCTCGGTCCCATCCTGCCGGCCTGGCTGCGCCGGCTCAGCGCGGAGGCGACCCGGGTGGTACGCGTCGAGGACACCCTGGAAGCGCACGTCAAGGCGATCCGCACCGCCCTGGACAGCGGCGCCGACCTGGTGTGCACGACCGGCGGCACCATGCACGGGCCCGTCGACCACCTGCATCCGGCGCTGCGCGAGCTGGGCGCGGAGTACGTGGTGAACGCGGTCGAGGTGCGGCCCGGCTTCCCGATGCTGCTGGCCCGGGTGGGCCGGGCGCTGATCGCCGGGCTGCCGGGCAACCCGCAGTCGGCGATCGTCGCGCTGCTGTCGCTCGGCGTGCCGGCCATCGCCGGTCTCGCCGGCCGGTCGCTGCCCGACCTGCGGACGATCCGGCTGGCCGGGGACATCCCGGGACGCGGCGGGTACACGCATCTGGCGCTGGTCGACGGTGCCGGCCGGCCGGTGTCGCACGTCGGGTCGTCGATGCTGCGGGGCCTCGCCGGGGCGGTCGGGTTCGCGGTCATCCCGCCGGGGTCGGTGGGCGCCGCCGGGGAAACGGCTGCGCTGGTACCCCTGCCGTTGCTGGACGGAGAACGGCCGCGCGGAGCGAACCGGGAGACACCGTGAGCAAGCTGGTCAGCGTCACCACCGACCGCCTGGATGTGCTCGCGCACGAGCGGGCGGTGAGCGACCGCGGCGCGGGCGCGGTCGTGGTGTTCCAGGGTGTCGTCCGCGACCACGACGACGGGCGGCCGGTGACGGTGCTCGAATACGAGGCGCATCCCAGCGCCGAGGCCGTGCTGCGGGAGGTGGCCACCGAGATCGCCGCCGACCCGGCGGTGTACGCCGTGGCGGTGTCGCACCGGGTGGGCCGGCTGGAGGTCGGCGACGTGGCGCTGGTCGCGGCGGTGTCGACGGCGCACCGGGCGGCCGCGTTCGCCATCTGTGCGCGGCTGGTCGACGAGGTCAAGACGCGGCTGCCGGTGTGGAAGCGGCAGGTGTTCGCCGACGGTACCGAGGAGTGGGTCAACTCCCCCTGACGGCCGGCACCCGGACCGGGAGCCCCGGTTCGGCGTAGAACGCGGGAGCGGCGCCCGGGCGCCACGGCAGCAGCGCGACCAGCGCGATGATGACCAGCGCGAGGCTGTTCTCGCCGAGCGCGCCCGGCAGCCCGTTGGCGTAGTGGGAGACCTTCGGCAGCACGTGTTCGAAGCGCCAGATCGACACGATGAACACGAGGTACACGCCGAGGGCGGCGAGCGCGTGCCGGAGCCCGGCCAGCGCCGGGATGCCGACCGGGCCGCGGGTCCACAGTCCGCGGGAGGCCAGCGCGCGGGCGGCCGCCCGGCGGCGCATCGCCGTGTCCACGAGGATGACCAGCGCCGGGATGACGAACACCAGGTGGTGCGTCCAGGAGATCGGGCACACCGCGTTGGCGGTGAGGCCGACGAGCGTGAACGAGGTCAGCTCGTCACCCTCGGCGTGCGCGGTCTTCGCCCGGGACAGGCCGACCGCGAGGATCAGCATCGCGAACGCCAGCCACATCAGGGTCGGCGTGGTCGGCGAGTCGTACAGCCGGGCGAGCAGGCCGCTGAGCGCCTGGTTGGCGGTCGCGTCGACGGCGCCGACCTTGCTGGTGTCGGTGACCACCGAGGTGAAGTAGGTGATCGTCTCCGGGCCGCCGACCACGAACGTCAGCAGGGTCACGCCGACCGCGGTCGCGGCCGAGGTCGCCGCGGCCCGCCACTGCTTGGTGACCAGGAAGTAGATGATGAACAGGCCGGGGGTCAGCTTGATCGCGGTGGCCAGGCCCACGCCGACACCGGCGGTCGCGCCGGTCGCCCACCAGCGGCGCAGGGCCCGCGCCGGCACGGGGGTACCCGCCTGCGGTCCGGCCCGGTTGGCCCGGTTGCGCAGGGCCACGAAGTCGGCGTAGATGAGCAGGGCGAGCAGCAGGTTCACCTGCCCGAAGCCGAGCGTCTCGCGGACCGGTTCGGTGGCGGCCGCCAGGGGTACCGCGAGCGCCACCACGAACCAGCGTGGCCAGCCGTACCGGTCGGCGATGGGTACCAGCAGCCACGCCAGCAGCAGCGTCAGCGCGGCGAGGCTGACCACGGTGTTCATCCAACCGGCCACGAGCGTCGGCATGATCGCCATCGGCGCCATCGCGAGCGCGGCGAACGGCGGGTAGGTGAACCCGAGCGTGGTGCCCGGGGAGACGAAGTCGTACAGGTTGCCGCCGTGCGTCCACCAGACCATCGCACCGTGGTAGATGTTCAGGTCGAAGAAGTGGTAGTGGCGGCCGTACTTCTCCACCGACCAGAGGGCGAACAGAACAGCGGCGAGAAGGATGCCGAACCGGGCGAGCGTCGCGGAGGCCGGCCGGACGACGCGGCGTTGCTTCAGGGTGACGTGCGGCCGCTCATCGACGGTCGCCGGCATTCTGGTGACACCCCCGAACCGCTGTCGCTCTTCCCATCCAGGTCCGGCGTCGAGCCTAGAACGGGCGGCCAACCCGCACCTCCCGCGTTATGCGAACGTGTCCGATCGCACACTACTTAGATATGTTTCAGGCACGTTAAGCCGGATGCCCGCCTCGGCGCTAACCCGGCAGGCGCCGGGCGAGATAGCCGGAGACCGCCGCCAACCGTACCCTCTCCTTCGTCTCGCGCGCAGTGCGGCGTGCCGCTGCGTCCGCGTGGTGGGCCGCGTGCCGCGCCTGCCAGGCCAGGCCCGGGCGGCCCTCGGTGTCCAGCGCCGCGAGCACCAGGCCGCCGAGCAGGCCGAGGTTCTTGAGGAAGTGGGTCTGCTGCTGCTCGCGGGTGACCGGGTCGTCGTGCTCCCAGAACCGGTGCCCGCCGAGCGTGGTCGGGATCATCGACCCGATCAGCGCGAGCGCCGCGACCCGGTGCAGCCGGGTGGGCAGCAACAACCCGCCGATCACCTGTACCGCGCCGTTGACCTGCACCAGCGTGCGCGGATCCGTCGGTACCTTGTCGTGCACCTTCGCCAGCATCGGCGCGACCCGGGCGATGACCGGCTCGGACACCTTCGCCCGGGGTTCGGGGTCCAGCAGCGCCTTGGCGCCACCGGCGACGAAGATCCCGGCCAGCAGGGTGCGGGCCGCGGTACGTACGGGTGTCATGGCTCGTCCTTACCCCGGCGCCGCGGCGGCTAACCGCTGATCACGCCGGTTGGGTGCGCAGGTACCGGCCGAAATGCGGCACGGTGAAGGCGACCGTGCCGCGCTCCCCAGAGTAGATCAGACCCTTCTTGATGAGGGCATCCCGGGCGGGTGACAACGAAGCCGGCTTGCGGTCCAGCGACCGGGCGACGTCGGCCGTGGGTACCGCCTCGCCCTCGCCGTCCACTGTGGACAGTGCGGCCATCGCGCGCATGTACTCCCGCTCGGCCGGGGTGGCCCGCTCGTACCGAGACCCGAAGAACCCCACCGCCAGCTCCGCCTCCGCCTCCGGCGCGCCGACCCGCACGTCGGCCGCGGTGATCGGGGTGCGCGGCGCGTGGTCCCAGGTCGCCTTGCCGTACGCCTGCACGAAGTACGGGTACCCGCCGCTCGCGTCGTAGAGCGCGTCCAGCGCCTTGGCCTCGTACTCGACGCCCTCGCGCAGCGCCGGCGCGCACAGCGCCTGGTCGGCCGAGATCCGGTCGAGCCGGTCGATGCGCTGGTACCGGAACAGCCGCTCGGAGTAGGACTTGGCGGCCGACAGTACCGCCGGCAGGTGCGGCAGCCCGGCACCCACGACGATGAGCGGCGCCCCGGTCTGGGACAGCTCGTGGCAGGCGGCGCACAGCGCGGACACGTCCTGCGCGGACAGGTCCTGCATCTCGTCGATGAACAGCGCGATCCCGGTACCCACGTCGGTGGCGATGCCGGCCGCGTCGGTGAGCAGCTCGACCAGGTCGATCTCGATGTCGCCGGAGTCGGCGCGGCCGGTGGCGGCCGGTACGTCGATGCCCGGCTGCCAGCGCTCGCGCAGCTTGGCCCCGGCCGGGTTGGCGCGCAGCGCGAACGCCTTGAGTACCGCGAGGAGGTCGTCGATCCGGTCGGGTGCCCGGTGCCGGGGTGCCAGTTCCCGTACCGCCATGTGCAGCGCCCCGGACAGTACCCGCCGCATCGGCTGGTCCGGCCGCGCCTCGATCTTCCCGGTGCCCCACAGCCGGCTGATCGCCTGCGAGCGCAGCGTGTTCAGCAGCACGGTCTTGCCGACCCCGCGCAGGCCGGTCAGCACCAGGCTGCGCTCGGGCCGGTTGCGCGCCACCCGCTCCAGGACGACGTCGAAGACCTCCAGCTCCCGGTCGCGGCCGGCGAGCTCGGGCGGGCGCTGGCCGGCGCCGGGGGCGTACGGGTTCCGAACCGGATCCACGTCTGGCACCGTATCGGGCCGTCTAGCGATAACCGTAGAAACACGCCGGGCTCTCGGCGCTTCTACCGTTGTCTAGCTGTGCGGCTAGAAACCGGTAGATCTCACAACTTCTTCAGGCACAGGACGAAGTCGAGCGTGTCCGGCGAGGTGTCGTAGAAGTAGTGGTAGTTGGACCCGGCCACCGTCTTGCACTTCGCCTTGTCGGTGCTGCCGTCGAAGCGGGCGAGCACCTGGAAGGTGCCCGGGGCGCAGCCGACGACGTGCAGCACCGGCGCCTCCTCGGAGCCGTTGTTGACCACGCACTGGCCCTTGAGGATGGCGTTCGGGTCGTCGCTGCGCGTCCCGCTCGGGCTCGCCGACGGGCTGGCCGCCGCGTGGGTGCTCGGCGCGGCCGGCCCGCTCGCGGTGGGCAGGTGGTCCTTCGCGCCGAGCAGGTACAGCGCCGCGACGCCGCCGCCACACAGCACCAGTACCAGGACGGTGACCAGCGCGACGACCAGCGCGGTCGAGCTGGCTGTGGATGGCGGCCGCTCGGCCGGTTGCTCGTACCCGGGCTGCACCCATGGATCGGTACTCTGGCCCGCCCCGTCGTACTGCGACATCCTCACGCTCCTCCCGCGCCACGGTAGCGTGACGGAGCCACGCGCGCGCGAGCGAAGCCTTAGCATCGCGCAGTGCCCGTTGTCGCCGTGGTCTGTGCGGTACTCGTCGGCGCGCTGCTCGGTGCCCTGGTACCCCGGCCGGCCTATCGGCTGTCGGTGCCCTACGGCGAGCCACCGCGCGCGGGTGACCCTCCCTTCCCGGCCGGTATCCGCGGCTGGCTCACCCTGGCCGGGGGTACCCGGCCGCGCCGCTGGCTGACGGTACCCGCGGGTGCGCTCGTGTTCGGCGCGCTGACCTGGGTGCTGTGGCCGAGTCCGGTGCTGCCGGCGGTGCTGTTCGTCGCCGTGGCCGGGCTGTTGCTGGTACCCATCGACCTCGCGGTGCAGCGGCTGCCCGACCCGGTCGTCGCGGTGGCGTTCGCGGGTGCCGCGCTGCTCCTGCTCGCGGCCACGGTCGCGACGGGCAACTACGGCGCGCTGCTGCGTGCCGTGCTCGCGGCCGCCGCCATGGCCGGGGGGTACCTGTTGCTGGCCCTGCTGCCGGGCGGCCACCTGGGCATGGGCGACGTGAAGCTGGGCGCGGTGCTCGGCCTGGTGCTCGGCTGGATCGGCTGGCCGTACGTGGTGCTGGGCGCAGTCCTGCCGCATCTGCTGAACGGGCCGGCGGTCGTGGTGCTGCTGCTGTCCGGCCGGATCCGGCGCGGATCGACGGTGCCGCTCGGTCCGGCTCTGCTGGCCGGTGCGTTCCTCGCGGTCGTTCTCGTGGTCGGCTGGCAGCGCGGTCGGCTGGGCTGACCCACCCGGTCAGCCGCGTATGATGGCGGATCGGTTGGCGGTCCTGCCGTCCCTGGTGATCCCTTGTCGGCAAGGCGACAGACGGTTGCAGTATCGAAATCTGTCGACCTCTGGCCCTCGCGACGCCGGTTTCGCGGCGCGAGGTGCGGCATTTATCCGCGTTCCACGATGGATCCGATCCACCGATCACCCGAGTCGGTGTAGTCCCCGGCTGACAACTGGAGTATGACGCTGACCCCGCGTTGTACGGGAAAGGTGGCTGCTCGACGGACTTCGGCCAGGCCCGCTCCCTCGGCAGAGTTCCCGTGTAGCGGCCAGCCGGCCGTGCTGCCCTTGTTCGCAGTCCGAGTGACCTGACCAGGGAGTGCATCACTCATGCTCAACCTGTACTGCAAGTTCAAGGCGATGCTCGCCATGCGCGACCGCGACAACGGCGTGACCACGGTCGAGTACGCCCTCATCCTCGTCGGCATCGTCGCCGTCGTGGCCACGCTGATCTTCACCTTCGGTGGGCAGATCAACAAGGTCTTCAGTGACACGTGCACGGCTCTCAAGGTCACCTGCTGACTCTGGCTCCTGTCCGCCGCGACGGGTTGGGGAGGGGCGGTGAGTCGACGGCGTGATCCTCGCCTGCGTGACCGCGGTACGGCGACGGTGGAGTTCGCCATCGTCGTACCGGTGTTGCTGCTGCTGGTCTTCGGCATCATCGACTTCGGTCGCATGGCGAGTGATCACGTCCAGCTCACCGCTGCCGCCCGGGCCGCCGCAATGGCCGCGGCGGCACATGCCAACCCGACGACCGCTGCCACCAGCGTTCTCGCCGGCGTCTCGGTCACGGTCAACAACGCATGCCCCACAGCACCGCGCCCCGGCAGGGTCGTTCAGGTCACGGTGACGTACACGTTCCGGTTCGCGACCCCGTTCGCGGCCCTCGCCAGCCTCCGTAGCAGCAACCCCACCATGACCGCGCAGGCGGCGGCACCGTGCCGGGGCTGACCCGGCTGCGGCGGCGTGCCGGAGGAGACCGGGGCGCGGTAACCGCCCTGGTCGCGATCCTCATGTCCAGCGGCGTGCTGCTCGGCATGACCGCGTACGCGGTCGACATCGGTACCCTCTACGCATACCGCGACCAGGCCCTCAACGCGGCCAACGCGGCGGCCCTGGCCGCGGCGGAGCTGTGCAACCGGCCCGGTACCCGCTGCGGCGGCCTCGACGACGCGGTCGCCCGGGCGAACATCCCGGGCGGTGGCGTCAAGCTGCAGTCCACCACGTTCGGCGACGCGGTCTGCGGGCTGGACAAGGACACCGGCCAGCTGAGCCCGTGTGACATCAACCCCGGCCGGGCGAAGGCGTGCTTCAGTGCCGCGGACACCAGCACCAGCTACGCCGAGGTGCACGCGACCACGACGCCGCCGGACAGCTCGACCGTGTACCCGCCGACCTTCGCCGGCTCGGTGATACCCGGGTACAACCCGTACGGCATCCAGGTGTGCTCCCGGGTGGCGTGGGGCACGCCGCAGGGGCCGTACACCGCGCTCGGCATGTCCAGCTGCGACTTCCAGGCGAAGACCGGCGGCATGGACACGCCATTCAACAACGGCTTCCACGCTGTGTACGACACGACGGTACCGCCGCGTGACGAGGTCGAGCTCGACCTGGAGACGGCGGCCCTCGCCCCCACGGACGGCTGCCCCGACCTCGGCTACTACCGGTCGAGCGGCGGCTGCCTGGTGAACACCCGGCAGAAGGGCAGCCTGAACGGTTTCGTGAATGACGCGACCAGCACCGTGGGCCTCCCGACCGGCTGCCGTGCCGTGCTCGACGCCATGGAGCGCAAGCCGACGAGCCGGGCCGTCACGCAGCCGTACCTGCTGATCCCGATCTACCGGTCGATCACGGCGAGCGGCGCGCCCACCGTCAGGTTCGACGGCATGGTCGGCATCGCGGCCTTCCAGGTCACCGGCGACCACCTGGGCGACGAGCAGGGCACCGCCAACATCACCGGTACCCGCGACTGGCTGTCCAACGTCAGCGAGACCGACTACTGCCACGCCAACTCGACCAAGCCGACCGACCGCTGCATCCGCGGCTACTTCCTCTGGGTCAACCTCATCGACGGTAGGCAGCCCAGTACCCAGTGGGACAACCAGCTCGGCGTCGCCACCTACAAGACGGTGGGCTGATCCGTGCCCACCGCCACCTTCGCAAGGATCGGAATCCGTATCCCATGACCCGGCGAATCATCGGCGTTTTCCTCGCGTTCGTGCTGGCCATCGTCGGCACCCTGCTGGTGTTCGGATACGTCCAGCGGGTCAGGTCCACCGTCGCCGACGGGCAGGAGCCGATCCACGTCCTCGTCGCGAAGACCCGCATCCCGGCCGGTACCAGCGGCGCCCGGATCCGGTCCCAGAAGATGGCCGCCGATGTGGTGATGCCCAAGTCGTCGGTACCCGACGGGGTGCTCTCCGACCTGCCGGTCGACCTGGACAAGCTGGTCGTCACCGCAGACGTGCAGACCGACCAGCTGCTGCTGCGCGGCATGTTCGGGCAGGCCGGCAAGTTCTCCGGCGGCCTGGACATCCCCGAGGGCATGATGGCGGTCACCGTCTCGGTGCTCGAACCCGCCGACGTGGCGCAGTACGTGCGGCCGGGTTCGCAGATCGCCATCTTCGGCATCGCCAAGCTCGTCGACCCGGAATTCAAGAAACAGACCGGCGAGGACAACCACATCACCGAGGTGATCCTGTCCCGGATCGGCGTGCTGGCGATCGGCAGCTACGGCGACAACGGCCAGACCGCGAGCCAGGCGCAGGACTCCGGGCCGCTGCCGGCCGGCAACGGTACCGCGGCCAACAACACGCTCCATTCCAGCAACATCGCGATCAACGTGACGGTCGCGGTGGACCAGGAGGGGGCCACCCGGCTGATCCACTTCGCCGCGAACGACGACCTGTACCTGGCCCTGCTGACCGACAGCTCCAACGTCCAGCCCGGCCGCCCGTTGACCGACAAGAACGCCGCGATCCCGTAGCAGTACCGCACCTCAAGAACAGGGCAAACCATGACAGTTCTGTACGAGCCACTTCGGCAGCAGGCACAACACCTGGCCATGCTGGTCGGCGGGGACATCCATACCGCGGTCACGCTCGACGAGGTCACCACCCTGATCAACCATGACCGCGAGGAACTGCTGGTGATCTTCGGGCCGGGGGTACCGCTGTCCGAGGCAGTCTCGTTCGCGTCGGCGCAACGGATCACCCGGCCGCCGCTCGGCGTCGTCCTGCTCCGGCCGCACCTCGATCTCGGGGTGCTCAGCGAGGCGCTGCGGTCCGGGGTACGGGAGGTCGCCGACATCAACGACCCGGCCGCGGTACTGGCGGCGTGCGCCCGCTCGCAGAACCTGTCCCGCCAGATGCGGGTCGGCACCGCGCGGACGACGGAGAGCGAGGAGGGTCCGGCCCCGGACGGTC
>VAWN01000043.1:46486-124620 GCA_005885555.1 Actinomycetota bacterium | reverse complement strand
CGCGGTCCAGCCGCCACCAGGCCCTGGACCGGTTGCGCATCGCCTTTCCCACGGCCGTCGCCAGCGCCGCCTGCGCGTCGGCCAGCGCGGTCCACGCGGGCCCCAGGTCCGTGCCCCCGGTCGCCGCGAGCAGCGCCGCCGCCTGCACGGCCGCCGCGGCATCCAGAACCCCCGGGGGTACCGTGCCCCGCGCGCCCACCTTCCGCCGCAGCCGCCAGCGCGCCCACCGGCCGGACCGGGCGGCCAGCCGCCGGGCACCGGCCACGTCGAACCCGGGTTCGAACGCGCGCCGCGCCTCGACGCGCAGGGCCGGCAGCACCGGTTCCCACTGCGCCAGCGACGCCGCCCGGCGCTCGGTCTCCAGGGCCGCGGCGATCCCGTCGTGTACCGCGTCCACCCGCGCCGCCGCGTCCTGCACCGCGGCGGCATGGGCGCGCAGCCGCTCCTCCCCGACACCGGCCAGCAACCCGTCGCTGAGCTCGGCGGCGATCGCCTCGCGCCGCTCGGCGTCACCGAACAGGACCGGCACCGCCCCCGGGTACCGGCGCAGCAGTTCGCGCAGCGCATCGACCGCGTGGCTGGACTGCGCCGCGATGAGCACCGACCCGCCGCGGTACACCGCGTCGATCCCGGCCGCCACGACCGCATGGCTCTTTCCGGTACCTGGCGGCCCCGACACGGCGACCGCAACCTCGGACCGGGTGCGCCGGACCACCTCCCGTTGGGCGGCGTTGAGCGGCATCGGCGACCGGACCTCCGGATCGTCCACAGTGGACGGTGGCGGCGTCGTGCAGCCGTATACCGCGGCGAGCGCGGTCTTCGCAAGACCCGTGCGGCCGGCCCAGCGCAGCAGCGTGCCGCGCAGGCTCGGGGTGCGCGCCTCGCGGGCGACGAACAGCACCGCCGCGGCGAGCCCGACCAGTTCGTCCTCGGGCCGGCGGCGGGGCGGCCGGCCGACCACGCGCGCCACCGGCAACCCGGCCGCCCAGCCCCGGCGCAGGCTGCGCTCGTCGCGGTGCAGCGCGTCGAGTGCGGCGAGCCGGTCCACCGCACGGTTGCGTGGCGCACGGTCGGGGGCGGCCAGCCAGACCAGCGGCTCAGCCCCCGCCCCGCGGCCTCCCCTGGCCACGTCGAGGATCCGCTCGCCGCCGGTCGGAGCCAGGTCGGCGAGCGCGACCAGAATCTGCTGCGGCTGCATCGCAGCCGATTCTGGCCTACGCCGGCTACGGCGGCTGAGCCCGCCAGGCGTTTTACGGTTCGCCGCGCGACAGCCTGCTCGGCCACCAGGAGATGCGGCCGATGTCCACGGTCAGCGCAGGCACCAGCAGGGTCCGCACCACGAGCGTGTCCAGCAGCACGCCGAATGCCACGGTGAACGCCAGCTCCGCCAGGAACACCAGCGGCAGTACCGACAGCGCCGCGAACGTCGACGCCAGTACCAGGCCCGCCGACGTGATGACCCCGCCGGTGACCGCGAGCCCGGTGAGGGTACCGGCCCGGTGCCCGCGCTTTCCGGCCTCCTCCCGTACCCGGGTCATCAGGAAGATGTTGTAGTCGACCCCGAGCGCGACGAGGAACACGAAGGCGAACAGCGGGAACGCCGAGTCGGTGCCGACGAACCCGAAGACGCCGCGGAAGATCAGGCCGGACGCGCCCAGCGTGGCGACGAACGACAGCACCACGGTGAGGATCAGCACCAGCGGCGCCAGTACCGCCCGCAGCAGCAGCACCAGGATCATGAACACCACGACGAGCACGAGCGGGATGATGACGTTGCGGTCGCGCTTGGCGGTGTCCTGCACGTCGAGGTTGATCGCGCTGAACCCGCCGACCCTGGCGTCCGCCGCGGGTACCGCGTGCACCCTGGTCCGCAGCGCCTTGATGACGTCGTGCCCGGCCGGGGTGTCCGGCGCGACGGTCAGCGTGACGTCGACCCGGGCCAGCCCGTCGACCACCTTGGTCGGTGCGGGTACCCCGGGCGGCGCACCCGTGTACGGCACGATCGGCTTGCCGACACCGGGCACCTGGCCAGCGGCGGCGATCACGTCGTCGAGCGAGCCGGCAGTTGCGATGATCACCGTCGGGGTACCGGTACCCGCGTCGAAGTGCTCCGCGAGCACCCGCTGCCCGACGACCGAGTCCTGGGTGGTCGTGAACGACTTGTCCAGCGGTACCCCGTTGGGGTTGAGCCGGACCAGGCCGGCCGACATCGCCAGCAGGATCAGCGTGACGACCACCCAGACCCAGCGGGCCCGGCGGCCGACCACCCGGGACACCCGGCCCCACAGGCCGTGCTCCTCGGCCGGGTGCGAGCCGTACGTCGGCCGGAACGGCCAGAACGCCACCCGGCCGACCAGCGTCAGGATCGCCGGCAGCAGGGTCAGCATGGCCAGCAGCGCCGCCGCGATACCGATCGAGCCGACCGGGCCGAGGCCCTGGTTGGACTTCAGGTCCGACAGCAGCAGGCACATCAGCGCGACGATGACGGTGCCGCCGCTGGCCACGATCGGCGCGAACGCGGCCCGCCAGGCGACCTTCATCGCCTCGAAGCGGCTCGGGTACCGGCGCAGTTCCTCCCGGTACCGGGAGACCAGCAGCAGCGCATAGTCGGTACCGGCGCCGAGCACGAGCACGTTGAGGATGCCCTGGCTCTGCCCGTTGAGCGTGATGACGCCGTGCTTGGCCAGCAGGTACACCGCGCCGTTGGCGATGGTGGAGGCGAAGGCGGCGCTGCCGAGCACCACGAACGGCAGGATCGGGCTGCGGTACACCAGGATCAGGATGACCAGCACGATGAGGCCGGACACGAGCAGCAGCCGGCCGTCGATGCCCTTGAAGGAGTTGCCGAAGTCGGCGTACAGGCCCGCCGGGCCGGCCACGTGCGTCTCCAGCCCCGGACTGGTACCGGCCTGGTTGCGGATCCACTGGACGCCGTCACCGAGCTTGGTCGGGTCGCTCGCGGAGAACTGCACGAGGATCTCGGCGGCCTTGCCGTCCTTGCTCCACACCGGCCCCAGCGGTGCGCCGACCAACTGGCCGTCGAAGTGGCCGCCGATGGCCGCCTTGTCATCCTGGATCTTGGCCTTGTCCGCGTCGGTCAGCCCACCGGGCCGGACGTAGAGGACGATGCCGGCGCTCGACTGGCTCGTGGTGAACCGCGGGATCAGCTCCTGAACCTTGGTCGACTCGGCGCTCTGCGGCAGGAACGCGCTGTTGTCGTTCTTCTGTACCTCGTTCGTCTTGCCCGACAGCGGCCCCAGCGCGCCGCCGGCCACCAGCCACGCCAGGATCAGCAGCGCGGGTACGAGCCAGCGCCACGCGGTCACCCGTGGCGCGGGTGGTTCGAGCCTGGTCGGTTCCTTTTCCCGGATCGTCGTCACGTGCCCTCCCCCGAAGTGCGACGCGTTCACTGGCTGCCAGAGTGACGGTACCGATGCGTCCTGAGAGAACCGGGCCGGCGACCTGTGACGGAACGCACCGCACAGTGGTGGGATTACGCTTGGCCGCATGACCACCGCGGTGCAGACTCCCGTGCCCGTCCGCCTTCCGGGGCTCGTCGACTACCAGGACGCGTGGGACGAGCAGCGCCGGCTGCACGCCGCGGTGGCTGAAGGGCTTGCGCCGCCTACGGTTCTGCTGCTCGAACACCGCGACGTGTACACCGCCGGAAAGCGCACCGAAGCGTGGGAGCGGCCGCTGGACGGTACCCCTGTGGTGGACACCGACCGGGGCGGGAAGATCACCTGGCACGGACCGGGGCAGATCGTCGGGTATCCGATCCTGCGCCTTACGGCCGGCCGCCTCGACGTCGTGGCCTACGTGCGCCGGGTGGAGGCCATGCTCATCGCGGTCTGCGCCGAGGTCGGCGTGCCGTCGGCGCAGCGGATCAAGGGGCGCACCGGGGTGTGGGTACCCGCCGACGACCGCGGACCGGACCGGAAGGTGGCCGCGATCGGCATCCGCGTCGCCCGCAACACGACGCTGCACGGCTTCGCCCTCAACTGCGACTGCGACCTGACCCGCTTCGACCGCATCGTGCCCTGCGGCATCACCGACGCCGCGGTCACCTCGCTGTCCAGGGAGCTGGGTCGCGAGGTGACCGTCGCGCAGATGCTGCCGGTCGTCGAGCGCCACCTGCCGATGCTGCTCTGATCTCGCGGCTCAGGTCTTGCGCGCCTTGTGCTGGTACCCGACCAGCGCGGCCGAGACCGCGTCGTACGCACGGTCGTGCGTCACGCCCAGCTCCGTCAGGATCCGGGCGGCCTGCCCCTGCGGGATCCGCGTCAGTGCGATCAGGATGTGTTCGGTACCGACGTAGTTGTGGCTCATGTCGAGGGCGATCTCGACGGACAGGCCGAGGGTGTGCTTGGCGTCCTCGGTGAGCATCAGGTGCCCGCTCGGCGGCTTGCCCTCCCCGGGGGTCAGCGCCGCGTGCGCCGCCGCGGAGACCGGGTCGAGCGAGCCGAGCAGCGAGACGAGCACCTTCGCCGCCAGCCCGTCCGGCTCGCCGAGCAGGCCGAGTAGCAGGTGGCCGGTGTCGATCCGGTCGTGCTTGAGCGTGCGCGCCCGGTCCTGCGCCAGTACGACGACGTGCCGCGCCCGGCCGGTGTACCGCTCGAACTGCGGGTCGGACCGGCGTTGCTGGGCGGCCTGCTTGGTGACGCCGAGCGCGTCGCCGATCTGGCTCCACGAGGCGCCGTCCGCGCGGGCCGCGTGCACGTAGTGGTCGACGAGCTGGTCGCCGAGATCGACAAGGGTACGGCTGCGCAGCCGGGCCTCGCCGATCTTGGCGACAGGATCCGCGTCGGGCAGGTCGGCCTCGATCTGGTCGATCAGCTCCTGCAGCTTCACGGTGAGTGGAGTCATGCGTCAAGTGTGGGTTGACGCCGGCGCGTCAAGTCCGAGTTGACGATTCACGGCGACAGGCGGTGCAGGTCCCGCGGGAACAGGGTGGTCTGCCGGACGTTGGCCGCCCCGGTCAGTCGCGCCACGAACCGCTCCCGCCCCAGCGCGAAGCCGCCGTGCGGCGGCATCCCGTGCCGGAACGCCTGCAGGTACGCCTCGTACGGCGCGAGGTCCTGGCCGTGCAGCGCCGACACATAGTCGCCGTACCGGTGCAGCCGCTGGCCGCCGGTGACGATCTCCATCCCCCGGAACAGCAGGTCGAAGCTGTTGGAGTAACCGGGCCGGCCGGGTTCCGGGTGGGTGTAGAACGGCCGCTTGACCATCGGGTACCCGGTGACGAACAGCAGTTCGCTGCCGTACTCCCGCACCGCCCACTCACCCAGCCAGCGCTCGTGCGCCGGAGCGAGGTCGGGCTCGTCGGCACCGAGCAGGTCCATGGCGTCGGCGAAGTGGATCGCGGGGATCTCGGCGGGCACCTCGACGCCGGTGCCGTCGAGCATTCCGGCCACGACGGAACGGACGACCGCCATGACCTCGCGGTGGTCGGTGATGAACCCGAGTTCGGCGTCCAGCGACGTGTACTGCGCCAGATGCCGTACCGTGTCGTGCGGCTCGGCCCGGAACACCGGCCCGACCTCGTAGACCCGCTCGAAGACCCCGACCATCATCTGCTTGTAGAACTGCGGGCTCTGCGCGAGGTATGCGGGACGGCCGAAGTAGTCGATGCCGAACACGTTGGCGCCGGACTCGGTCGCCGAGGCGACCAGCTTCGGCGTGTGGATCTCGATGAAGTCCAGCGCGTCGAGCGCCTGACGGAACCCGGCCACGGCTCTGGCCGACAACCGGTGCAACGCGCTCAGCCGCGGATGGCGCAGCGCCACCGGTGCATGGTCGAGCAGGGTCGGCAGGGCGGCGGCGAGTTCGGGACGGTACAGGTCGAACGGCGGCGGCTGCGCCGGGTCGGTCAACGCGACGATGGTCGGCCCGGCGACCTCCACGCCGCCCGGGGCGGCCGGGTTGACCGTGGCCACGCCGGTCACCAGTACCACCGTCTCTTCCGGAAAGGCGGCGAGCGCCGGCGGCGCGGCAACCACCTGGGCCAGGCCGGCCCGGTCGCGCAGGACCAGGAAGCCGACCGACTTGAGCAGCCGACGCCGGTGTACCCAGCCGGCCAGCGTCACGGTCTGCCCGGCGTGCTCGGGCAGCTGCGTGGAAAGGATGCGGTTCATTGGTCACCTCCGATGGTTGTGTCCCCTTCGGAGGTGCGGGCGAGAAGGGTGCCTCGCGGTGCCACCACACCTTCGCCGCCCGGAACGGACGGCCTCTCTGCCGTGCCGCGGCTCGGGAGTGTCTTCACGCGCCGGCGCCAGACCGCCTTCCCAGCTACCGGCGGCTCTCTCGACTGGCGGGTCGGCGCGCTACTCGGTTCCGTCAACGCCGTGACCGCCCAGGCTACCGGACGTGACCCTCGTCGCCCCACCGCTTTCCACCGTCCGGTTTCGGCTGATGAGGGCGTACGCTGCGCTTGTGACCCTCGCCCAGCCCGACGGCCGCCGCATGCTGCGCATCGAAGCGCGTAACGCGGAGACCCCCATCGAACGCAAGCCGCCCTGGATCAAGGTGACGGCGCGGATGGGGCCGCAGTTCACCGCACTGCGCGGGCTGGTGCAGCGGGAGGGTCTGCACACCGTCTGCCAGGAAGCCGGCTGCCCCAACATCTACGAATGCTGGGAGGACCGCGAGGCCACCTTCCTCATTGGCGGCGATCAATGTACCCGGCGGTGCGACTTCTGCCAGATCGACACCGGCCGGCCGGCCGAGTTCGACGCCGACGAACCGCGCCGGGTGGCCGAGTCGGTGGCCACGATGGGACTGAAGTACGCGACCGTGACCGGCGTGGCGCGCGACGACCTGCCCGACGGCGGCGCGTGGCTCTACGCGGCGACCGTCCGGCAGATCCACAAGCTGCTGCCCGGCTGCGGAGTGGAGCTGCTGATCCCGGACTTCGACGCCGACCCGGCACAGCTGGGCGAGGTGTTCGGCGCGCGGCCGGAGGTGCTCGCGCACAACGTGGAGACGGTACCGCGGATCTTCAAGCGGATCCGGCCGGCGTTCCGGTACGAGCGCTCGCTCGACGTGCTGCGCCGGGCCCGCGCCGCCGGACTGGTGACCAAGTCCAACCTGATCCTCGGGCTGGGCGAGGAGCGGGCCGAGGTGTCCCAGGCGCTGCGCGACCTGCACGACGCCGGCTGCGAACTGGTGACCATCACCCAGTACCTGCGGCCGACTCCGCGCCACCATCCGGTCGAGCGCTGGGTGCGGCCCGAGGAGTTCGTCGAGCTGCGCGAGGAGGCGGAGCGGATCGGCTTCGCCGGCGTGATGAGCGGCCCGCTGGTGCGTTCCTCGTACCGCGCCGGCCGGCTCTACGCTCAGGCCATGGCAGCGCGTACTGCGCGGTAAGTCCGGGCGGCGCTGAGTCCGGGGAGCGCTGAGTCCCGGGGAGCGTGCTCTGCGCGCCGAGTCGCGGGCCGCATAGACTCGGCGGCATGGCTAAGGCAGCGGGTCCGGAGAAGGTGTCGTTCCGCCAGCGACTCCGGCAGATCGGCATGGTGTTCTCGTTCACCGCCAAGCGCGACAAGTGGTTCCTGCCGCTGGTCATCACCGCGTTCCTGCTGCCGCTGGTCGGGGGTACCCTGCTGGCCACCTTCACCGGTGGCTGGATCTGGCTGATCAGCGGCCTCATGGCGGCGCTGGTGGCCGCGATGGCCGTGCTCAGCGTCCGGTCCAACAAGGCGATGATGATCGAGGCCGAGCGGCAGCCGGGCGCGGCCGCCTCCATCATCGAGAACATGCGCGGCGACTGGCGGGTCACGCCGGGCCTCGCCTCGACGACGCAGATGGACTTCGTCCACCTGGTGATCGGCAGGCCGGGCGTGATCCTGGTCGCGGAGGGCAACCCGTCGCGGGTACGCAGCCTGCTCGGCCAGGAGAAGCGTCGGCTGGCCAAGGTGATCGGCTCGGCCGAACTGCACGACGTGGTCATCGGGCACGACGAGGGCCAGGTGCCGATCAGCAAGCTGCGGGTCACCCTCATGAAGCTGCCGCGCAGCCTGTCCGGCAAAGAGGTCAACGCGCTGGACCTGCGGCTCAAGGCACTGACCGCCCGGCCGCAGATGCCCAAGGGCGCGATCCCGAAGAATATGCGGCCGCCGAAGGGCGCGTTCCGGGCGATGCGGGGGCGTTGAGCGCGCGGCCGTTGAGCGCGCGCCCCCCTTCTCGTCGATCTTGGAGTTGTGTCGGCGACAAAAGCCGCGCGGCTCCGCGAGTCGGGCACCATAAGTCCAAGATCGGCGAGAGGGGGCGCGCGCGGTCAGGCGCGCGCCGGGTGGCCGTCCAGGACCACGGAGCCGGCCGCGCGGTCGTGCAGGCCGCGACCATCCTTCATGATCAGCGCGGGTACCAGAAGACAGAGCAGCGCACCGCGCAGCGCGGCCCGCAGCACCCCGAGCCGGCCACCGTCCTCGACCGCCACGCACCTGATCCGCGCCATCCGCATCCCCGGCGTCTGCGCGAAGAAGCCGAGGAACACGGTGTACTCGACGAGCAGTACCAGCGGCGCGACCCACGGGTCGTGTCGCGGATCGACGAACAGGCCGGCGGCGAGCACGCACAGGAGCCAGTCGACGAGCACCGCCCCGAAGCGGCGCGCGAGGCTCGCCGGAAGGTCGGCAACTGCCGGATCGCCGGACGAGGTCGTACGCTGTGCCACGGGTACCGAGCGTAGCCGGCTACCCGCGACCGGCCCGAGGTGGGCCGCCAGGGACGTAACACGGCGGAAACAATTGAGACATGCTCGGGCAATGCCATAGTCATAGCGTCGCGGCCAATATCCAGCATCGGCGCTGACCACCTGTGGATCAACCAGGAGGACGTGTTGTTCGCCAATTCCGAGGAACTCCTTCGCTACCTCGACGCCGAGGGCGTGCGGTTCGTCGACGTACGGTTCTGTGACCTGCTGGGCATCATGCAGCATTTCGCCGTCCCGGCCGAGTCGTTCGACGACAGCGCCTTCACCGACGGGCTGGCCTTCGACGGGTCCTCGATCCGTGGGTTCCAGCAGATCCACGAGTCCGACATGCTGCTGCTGCCGGACGTGTCGAGCGCGTTCGTCGACCCGTTCCGGACGGCGAAGACGCTGGCGCTGAACTTCTTCATCCACGACCCGTTCACCCGCGAGGCCTACTCCCGCGACCCGCGCAACATCGCCAAGAAGGCCGAGGCGTACCTCGCCTCCAGCGGCATCGCGGACACCGCGTACTTCGGCCCCGAGGCGGAGTTCTACATCTTCGACTCGATCCGCCACGAGACGGCGACGAACAAGGCGTACTACTACATCGACTCGATCGAGGGCTGGTGGAACACCGGCGCCGAGGAGGCCGGCGGCAACCGCGGGTACAAGACGCCGTACAAGGCCGGGTACTTCCCGGTACCCCCGCTGGACCACTACACCGACCTGCGCGCCGAGATGGTCACCCACCTCATCAACGCGGGCTTCAGCGTGGAGAAGCTGCACCACGAGGTGGGCACCGCCGGCCAGGCTGAGATCAACTACAAGTTCGCCACCCTGCTGCACGCCGGCGACCAGCTCCAGCTGTACAAGTACATCCTGAAGAACACCGCGTGGGCCAACGGCAAGACGGTCACCTTCATGCCCAAGCCGCTGTTCGGCGACAACGGTTCCGGCATGCACACCCACCAGAGCCTGTGGGCCAACGGCGAGCCGCTGTTCTACGACGAGACCGGGTACGGCGGCCTGTCCGACACCGCCCGCTGGTACGTCGGCGGCCTGCTGCACCACGCCCCGTCGCTGCTGGCGTTCACCAACCCGACGGTCAACTCGTACCGCCGCCTGGTGCCCGGCTTCGAGGCGCCGGTCAACCTGGTGTACTCGCAGCGCAACCGCTCCGCCTGCACCCGCATCCCGGTCACCGGCTCGAACCCGAAGGCCAAGCGGATCGAGTTCCGGGTACCCGACCCGTCGTGCAACCCGTACCTCGCCTTCTCCGCCATGCTGATGGCCGGCCTCGACGGCATCAAGAACAAGATCGAGCCGCCGCAGCCCATCGACAAGGACCTGTACGACCTGCCGCCGGACGAGTACGCCAGCGTGACCCAGGTACCCGGCTCGCTGGACGCGGTGCTCGGCGCGCTCGAAGCGGACAACGACTACCTGCAGGCCGGCGGGGTGTTCACCCCGGACCTCATCGAGACCTGGGTCTCGTTCAAGCGGGAGAACGAGATCGACCCGATCCGGCTGCGGCCGACCCCGCACGAGTTCGCGATGTACTACGACGTGTAAGGCCGGTCGGACGGACGGCGGTCAGGCCCGGCTCCGCGCCGGCGTGGCCGCCGTTCCCCGTCGACCGAGCGCGTTGTCCACCCGCGCCCGGGTCCGGTCCAGCACCTCCGGCCACTCAGCCGCCGCGCGCGAAGAACAGGCGGATGGGCACCAGCAGTCCCGCCAGCGACAGCATGATGAATGCGATCTGGTGGACGTGGTCCCTGCCCGGCGGCAACCGGCCGACCAGATGCACCATCCAGAAGGCCGGATAGAACCAGAGCGCGAACCAGGCCCACCGTTCGCGGCGTCGAAACGGGATCACCGCGATCAGCACGCCGAACAGCCCCAAGCCGATCGAGGCCACGCCGTCAGCTACCAGAAGCTTCTGGTTGCCCGATGCCGGCACCGCCACCGCGACCAGGCCGAAGGTGAGGATGCCGGCCCCGACGACAAGCAGGCAGATCCACCCGATCCGTAGACAGAGGGTCTCGCGTCGCACGCGAGGAATCTACCGCCGAGCCTGCCGCCGGCTTGGACCGGAACGTGTGCGGGGTGCGGCGTGCCGGAGCGACCGGGCCGGTCTGCGCGATCTCGCGCGATGGTGCCTCCCGATCGGACGGACGGCGGTCGTGCCCGGCTCCACACCGGCGTAACCGCCGTTCCACCTGACCGGGCGACTCCGGGCGTTCACCGTGGCATGCTGCGGTCATGAGTGAGCCGGACGAACATCCGGAGCGTGAGCGGCTCTTCCGCCGGGCCGCCGAGGCCCACGACCGTGCCGCTCAGGCGCGGGAGCGGGCTGCGCACGCGCGGGTACGCCTGGCCGACCTGCGTCGCGGCCCGAGCAGATCGCCGAGCAGCTGCGCCGCAGGGCAGGGTGGAGTGGGGATCCCGACGAGGAGCCGAGCGGCTGAACCGGCGCAACCCCGTCGGCCGGTTGTCCGGATAGGATCTCCGCGTGGCGCGCTGGCGGCGGATCGCTCTGTGGGCCGGCGTGTCCGTCGTGACGCTGGCGCTGGTCGCGCTCGTGGGCGCGGTGTGGACGGTACGCTCGGCGTTTCCGGTCTACGACGGGCAGCTGCGGCTGGCGGGGCTGTCGGCACCGGTCACCGTGTACCGCGACGCGCAGGCCATCCCGCAGGTGTACGCGCACAGCGCCGACGACCTGTTCACCGCGCAGGGGTACGTGCACGCGCAGGAACGGTTCTGGGAGATGGACTTCCGCCGGCACCTGACCGCCGGCCGGCTCGCCGAGCTGTTCGGCAGGGCCCAGGTGCAGACCGACCGGTACCTTCGCACGATGGGCTGGCGCCGCGTCGCTGAACAGGAATGGCTCATCCTCGCCCCGCAGACCCGGCGGTACCTGCAGGACTACGCGACCGGTGTGAACGCCTGGCTGCACGAGCACTCCGGTCCGGCGGCCGGCCTGGAGTTCGCGTTGCTGGGGCTGTCCAACGGCGGGTACCGGATCGCGCCGTGGGATCCGATCGACAGCCTCGCCTGGCTCAAGGCGATGGCGTGGGACCTGCGTGGCAACATGGTCGACGAGACCACCCGGGCGGTCCTGCTCGCCTCCGGCCTGCCCCGGCAACGGATCGAGGACCTGTACCCGCAGTACCCGTACGCGTTGCATCCGCCCATTGTGGACGGTGGGACTGTCCACAATGGAGTGTTCACGGCCGCCGCGGTGGAAGGCGGGATCGGGGAAGCCGCCGACCTGCCCGGGATCGGATCCAACAGCTGGGTCGTGTCCGGGGCGCTGACCGCGACCGGTAAGCCGATCCTCGCCAACGACCCGCACCTGTCCCCGTCGATGCCCGGGATCTGGTACCAGATGGGCCTGCACTGCGACTGCGGATACGACGTGGAGGGGTTCACGTTCTCCGGGATGCCCGGCGTGGTCATCGGGCACAACGCGCGCATCGCCTGGGGCTTCACCAACCTCAACCCGGACGTCACAGACCTGTACCTGGAGAAGGTGGACGGCGACCGGTACCAGGTGGACGGGCAGTGGCGGCCGCTCGCGGTACGGCACGAGACCATCACGGTGGCCGGCGGCGACCCGGTGCAGCTGACGATCCGCAGCACGAACAACGGGCCACTGCTGTCCGACGCGTCCAGCCAGTTGAGCCGGGCGGGCAACGGGTACGCCGTCGCGCTGCGGTGGACCGCGCTGGATCCCGGCCACACCATGGACGCGCTGTTCGCCCTCGACCGGGCCGGCGACTGGGCGCAGTTCCGGGCAGCCGCGCGGCTGTTCGACGTACCCGCGCAGAACATGACCTACGCCGACGTGGACGGCAACATCGGGTACCAGGCGCCGGGGCGGGTACCGGTGCGCGGCAAGGGCGACGGGCGCTGGCCGGCACCGGGCTGGGACTCCGGGTACGACTGGAAGTCCTTTGTCCCGTTCGACGCGCTGCCGTCGGTGTACGACCCGCCGGGCGGTTACCTGGTCACCGCGAACCAGGCCGTCGTCGACGAGCGGAAGTACCCGTACCTGCTCACCAACGACTGGGCCTACGGGTACCGCAGCAGCCGCATCGCCGACCTCATCGACACTGCCACGAGGAACGGCGGAAAGCTGACCGTCGACGCCGTGCAGCGCATGCAGTTCGACAACTTCAACGGCTTCGCCGGACAGATCGTGCCGGGCCTGCTGAACGAGCCGGTACCGGCGAAGGCCGTGGACCTGTTGACCGGCTGGGACTTCCAGCAACCGGCCGACGGGCCGGCCGGCAGCCCGCAGGCGCACAGTTCGGCCGCGGCGGCGTACTTCAACGCGGTGTACCGGCACCTGCTCGCGCGCACCTTCGACGAACTGCCCGACGGGTACCGGCCGGAGGGCGGCGACCGCTGGTGGTTCGTCCTGCTGCGGCTGCTGAACCAGGAGAACTCGCCGTGGTGGGACGACCGGTCCACGCCGAAGGTGGAGACCCGCGACGACATCGTCACCGCGGCGATGAACGACGCGGCCGACGAGCTGACCGCGAAGCTGGGCAAGGATCCGGGTACCTGGCGGTGGGGCCGGCTGCACACGCTGACCCTGCGCAACGCCAGCTTCGGCACGTCCGGCGTGGGGCCGGTGGAATGGCTGTTCAACTACGGGCCGGTCGCGGTGTCCGGTGGATCGTCCATTGTGGACGCCACCGGCTGGAACCCGTCGGCCGGGTACGGCGTCGACGCGGTACCGTCGATGCGGATGGTCGTCGATCTGTCCAATCTGGACGGTTCGCGCTGGGTGCAGCTGACCGGTGAGTCGGGGCACCCGTTCACCGACCACTACCGCGACCAGTTCGACCTGTGGCGCACCGGGCAGCTGCTGCCGATGCGGTGGAGCGCGGCGGCGGTCCGGGCCGCCTCGACCGACACCCTTGTCCTGCAACCATAGGAGCGCCATGCGGGTACTCATCGTCGGCGGGGCGGGTAACGTGGCGGGCCTTGTCCGGCCGCAGCTGACCGGGCGGCATGCGGTGCGGGTACTGGACCGGCGCCCGCCCGCCGACGGGATCGACCACGTGGTCGGCAGCGCGACAGACTACGACACCGCCCGGCGCGCGGTCGACGGGTGCGACGCCGTGCTGCATTGCGCGATGGGCGACCTCGACGTCGACTCCCCCGGCGGCGCAACGGATGCGTTCGAGGTGAACGTGGTGTCGGTACACGTGACGCTGCGCGCCGCACACGACGCGGGGGTGACACACGCCGTGCACATCAGCAGCCTGTCGGTGTACCGCAACCTGTTCGCGCGCCGGGTGACCGAGGCCGACCCGCCGGACGCCGTCGACGTGTACGGCCTCAGCAAGCGGCTCGGTGAGGAGGTGTGCCGGGCGGCCTACGAGACGTGGGGCATGACGGTGAACATGCTGCGCCTGGCGTTCCCCACGCCCGACGAGGTGTGGCCGAAGTGGAACGCCCACGGGGAGCACATCCAGCGGTACGCCGACGACGGCACACCGATCGACGCGACCGCGGCGAGCGACCTTGGCCGGGCGGTGCTCGCCGCGCTCGACCACCGCGACGGTTGCCAGGCGTTCACCATCGCCGGTGACCGGTCCGCCGGGCTGTGGAGCGTCGAGAAGGCGCGGGCGGTGCTGGGCTGGCAGCCCACGTTCAACCGGTGAGCCGGCCGCCGGACAGGCGCGCTCAGCCGCCGGACAGGCGCGCTCAGCCGCCGAAGAGGCGCTCGAAGACCTGGCGGGCGCGGCGTGCGGTGCGCAGGTAGTCGTCGACGAACGCACCGGCCTCGGGTGCGCGCAGGATCCGTACCACGCCGGCCAGTTCCGGACCGTGCCGGGGCAGCTCGTCGGTGGGCCGCCCGCGCACCAGCATCAGCGCGTTACGCACCCGGCTGGCCAGGGTCCACGCCCGGGACAGGGCCAGCGCGTCGGCGCCGTCGACCAGCTCCGCGCGGCGCGCGGCCTCCAGAGCCGGCAGGGTCCGCGTGGTGCGCAGCTCCGGTACCTGGTCGCCGTAGCGCAACTGCAGCAGCTGTACCGTCCACTCGATGTCGGCCAGCCCGCCCCGGCCCAGCTTCGCGTGCAACGCCGGATCCGCACCGCGGGGCAGCCGCTCGCTGTCCACCCGGGCCTTGATGCGCCGGATCTCGGTGACCTGTTCACGGGTGAGCCCACCGGCCGGGTACCGGATCCGGCCGGCCAGTTCCAGGAACCGCTGCGCGAGCGCGGCATCCCCGGCGACGTACCGCGCCCGCAGCAACGCCTGCGCCTCCCACACGTGCGCCCAGCGGTCGTAGTACTGCGTGTACGCGGCGAGACTGCGCACCAGCGGCCCCTGCCGGCCCTCCGGGCGCAGGTCCGCGTCCACGCCCAGCGGCGGATCCGGCGCGGGCGCGGCGAGCAGCCGGCGCAGCTCCTCGGCGACCTCATGCGCGGCCGAACCGCGGTCCCCGTCGTACACGAAAAGCACGTCGGCGTCGGACGAATAGCTCACCTCGTACCCGCCGAGCCGTCCCACGCCGATGATGGTGAACGGCAACCCGGTGCGGTTCGTGACGGCCAGCGCCGCGGCGAGCGTCGCGTCGGTGACGTCGGCGAGCGCGCCGCCGACCGCCGTCAGCTCGACCAGCCCGAGCAGGTCGGCGCACGCGATGCGGAACAGCTCCCGGCGGCGCAGCGCGCGGACCGCCGCGATCGCGGCCACCGGGTCGCCGTGCCGCGCCGCCGCCGCGGCGAACCCGTCGCGCAGCGTCTCCCGCGGGCGGGGTGCCAGCTCCGCGTCGTCGGCCAGCAGCCGCAACGCTTCCGGGTCGCGGGCGAGCAGGTCGGTGACATACCGGGACAGGCCCAGCAGCCGGGACAGGCGCAGCGCCACCGGTCCCTCGTCGCGCAGCAGTCGCAGGTACCAGGGTGTCGCGCCGAGCTTCTCGGAAACCTGGCGGTAGGCGAGCAGCCCGCGGTCCGGCTCGGGTGCGTCGGCGAACTCGGACAGCAGTACCGGCAGCAACTGCCGTTGGATCGCCGCGGTTCGCGACACGCCACCGGTGAGCGCCTCGATGTGGCGCAGCGCACCGGCCGGATCGGCGTACCCCAGCGCCTCCAACCGCAGCCGGGCCGCATCCGGGGTCAGTCGCAGGTCGTCACCGGGTACCCGGGCCACCGCGTCAAGCAGCGGACGGTACAGCAGCTTGGCGTGCAGCCGCCGGACCTCCGTGGCCATCGCGAGCCAGTCGGCACGGAAGCGCTCGACGGCGTCCTGGCCGCTGCCGGCGCGGTACCCCAGCGCGTGGGCGAGCCACCGCTGGCCCTCCGGGTCGGCCGGTACCAGATGCGTGCGGCGCAGCTTCTGCAACTGCAGCCGGTGCTCGACGGTACGCAGGAACTGGTACGCGCGGTCGAGTGCCTCTCCGGCGGCGCGTCCCACGTATCCACCATGTGAGAGCGCGCGCAGAGCGTCCAATGTGGACGGTGAGCGCAGCGACTCGTCGGCACGGCCGTGCACGAGCTGCAGCAGCTGCACGGCGAACTCGATATCCCGCAAGCCGCCCGGACCGCGTTTGATCTCCCGGTCGCGCTCGGCACGGGGTACCGCCTCGACGATCCGCTGGCGCATGGCGCGGATGTCGGGTACCGCCTCGGGCCGCTCGGCCGCGTGCCAGATGAGTGGCTGCAACGCTTCCAGCCACTCGCGTCCCAAATTGAGATCCCCGGCCGCCGGGCGGGCCTTGAGCAGCGCCTGGAACTCCCACGTGCGCGCCCACTTCGTGTAGTACGCCAGATGGCTGGCCAGCGTCCGGACCAGCGCACCGCGGCTGCCCTCCGGACGCAGCGCGGCGTCGACCGGCCAGGCGACCTGGCCGCAGATCTCCATCAGCCGCGCGGCGACCCGGGTACCCACGTCGAGGTGCTCGTCGGCGCGGGCGACGAAGATGACGTCCACGTCGGACACGTAGTTCAGCTCGTTGCCGCCGCACTTTCCCATCGCGATGACGGCCAGGCCGGTACCGTCGCCGCCGGCCAGCTCGAACGCGGCCGCCAGCGTGGCGTCGGCGAGTGCGGACAGCGCGGTCATGGTCTGCTCCACGTCCAGCGCCCCGGTCAGGTCGCCGGCGGCGACGCGCAACAGGCTGCGCCGGTAGGCGATCCGCAGCCGCGGCACGGTCGAACCGTCGAACCGCAGCGCGTACCCGTTCGGCGCGGCCAGCGTCCGCCACTCCCCCGGGTTGGCGACCAGATGGTCGCCGAGCGCGTCGGATGCGCCGAGCACCGCCAGCAACCGCGCGCGCAGGCTCGGGTTGACCCGCAGCCGGAACAGCAGGTCCTCGTCGCCCTCGGCGAGCCGGTGCAGCTGGCGCAGCGCGAGGTCCGGGTCGGCGGTGCGGCCGAGCGCGTCGAGGATCGCCTCGGCGCCCGGATCGGCCGGGGTGCCGTCCCACAGCGCCAGCGCGCGCAGCAGTTGGTGCGCCCGCCCCGGGTCGGCGAGCCGGTACCGGGCCAGTGCCGCCGCGGCGCCGACCGGTCTCGCCATCCCGGGCGGGGTACTCATAACACCGGAAGCTCGCGGCCGGCTCCGGGAGCCAGCGTGCCCAGTGCGATCGCGGCGAACCGCAGCGCGAACGGCCGCCACACCTCCGCAAGGTCCGGCATGACCGCGTCGCACGCGGCGACCAGCCGATCCGGTGCGATGCCCAGCTCGGCCAGCGCGGTCGGGTTGCCGGCCACCCAGTCGGCCACCATCGCGGTGTCGCACTCGATGTGGAACTGCAGCCCCCAGGCGCGGGTACCAGCCCGGAACGCCTGGTGCGGGTAGTAGGTCGAGGCGGCGAGCAGGGTCGCCCGGGCGGGCAGCTCGGTGATCTCGTCGAGGTGCCACTGCAGGACGTCGGGCGCCAGCGGTACCGGTGCCCACAGCGCGTCACGCTCGGCGGCGTCGCGGCGGGCGACCAGCCGCGGCCCGATCTCCGGCCCGGCGGCGCTGCGCTCGACGGTACCCCCGAGCGCGGCCGCCAGCAGCTGCCCGCCCAGGCACACCCCGAGGGTCGCCACCTCGTACCGGACCGCCTTGCGCAGCAACCCTTCCAGCGCCGGGAACCAGGGCGCCCCCGGGGTGCCGTCCGGCGCCGGATAGGCCGGCTGCTCCCCGCCGAGGACGACCAGCGCGGCGTACCCGTCCAGCTGCTCCGGCAGCGGATCGCCGGCGTGCGGCCGGCAGACCTCCAGGGCCAGGCCGCCCTCGGTGAGCCACCCGCCGAGCCGGCGCGCGTCGTCGGTCGGGTCGTTCTCCACGACAAGGGTCCGGTTGGTCACGGGGGTGCGGTCGCTCGCCACGCCCCTCAGGCTATCCAACGACACGGGTTAAGCTGCCGGGCGATGTCCATACTGCAGCCGCCGGTCCTGCGGCCCGGCGACCCGGTGATGCTGATCTCGCCGGCGGGCCCGCCCAGCGCCGACCGGGTCGCCCGGGGCACCGAGCTGCTGTCCGGCTGGGGGCTGACCGTGGTGCTCGGCGCGGACGTGTACGGGCGGCACAGCTTCTTCGCCGGTACCGATGCGCAGCGGCTCGCGTCGCTCAACGCCGCCCTGCGCGACCCGGCGGTCCGGGCGGTGGTCTGCACCCGGGGCGGGTACGGCGTGCAGCGCATCGTCGACGGCCTGGACATCGATGCGGTCCGGGCCGATCCGAAGCTCGTCGTCGGGTTCTCCGACATCACCGCGCTGCAGCTGGCGCTGTGGGCGCGGGCGCGGCTGGCCACGGTACACGGGCCGGGGGCGGCGTGGATCGACGCGCGTACCCCGCAGGTGTCCGCCGACTCGCTGCGGGCCGCGCTGATGAGCGCCGAGCCGGTGGTGGTACCCGCGGATCCGGCCGCGGAGACCGGGCCGGTCGTGGTGGGCGGGCCGGCGGTCACCGGTACCCTGCTCGGCGGCAACCTGTGCCTGCTCTCCTCGACGCTGGGTACCCCGGACTTCCCCGACCTGCGCGGCGCGGTGCTGCTGCTGGAGGAGATCGACGAGGCGCCGTACAAGGTCGACCGGATGCTGACCCAGCTGCGCCGGGCCGGCGCGCTCGCCGGGGTCGTCGGGTTCGCGGTCGGCCAGTTCACCCGGTGCACCGACGAGTGGCCGGTCACCGTCGCCGAGGTGCTTGCCGAACGGCTGGGCGACCTGGGGGTACCGGTGCTCGGCGGGCTGCCGGTCGGGCACGGCTTCGGGCAGCTGACCGTGCCGCTCGGGGTACCGGCGACGCTCGACGTCGCCGCCGGTACCCTCACCGTCGCACCGGCCGGGCGTCAGGAGTCCTGACCGGCGGGCGGCGTGTACACGGCGAACCGGTTGCCGGACGGGTCGAGCAGCTGGGCGAACACCAGCCCGCCGCCGGCCTCGGTCGGCGGTACGACGACCTTGCCGCCGGCCGCCTCGGCCGACACGCAGGTGGCCGCCACGTCCTGCACGACGATGTAGAACACCGCGTAGTTCGGCAGTTGCCCGCCGGTCGGGAAGATCCCGCCCTTGATCGAGTCGGGTGCCGGCGTGGTGACGACGTGGTACGGCACCGGACCGTCTTCGGCGGCGAACGTCCAGCCGAACACGCTGCCGTAGAACTGCTGCGCCGCCTCGGGGTTGTCGGTGCCGATTTCGAACCAGCCGATCCCGTGGGTCATCGTGGCCATCGGAGCCTCCTTCGTGGGTTGACCAACGCAGCGTGCCGGGCGGCCGCGACAGCGTCCTGTCGGTGTTTGCGGCTAAAGTGCGCCGCATGAGGGGACGGCTCGCGGTGCGCGCCGTGCTGGTGGCCGCCGTGCCGGTGGGCGCCGTGCTGGTGGCCACGGTGCTCAGCGGGTGCGGCGCCGGCATGCCGCACGCCTCGCTGACGACGACTCCGGTACCCACCCCCGCCGAGGGCTGCGTCAGCGACGACGAGCAGCGCCTGGGCGGCGTGGCGCTCGACGTCGGCAACGGCGCGACGGTGCAGGGCGTGGTACTCGGTGCCGGCGGCACCGGGATCGTCTTCGCCAACCAGGCCGGCGACACCCTGTGCACCTGGAAGGGGTGGGTCGGCCCGCTGCTGGCCAAGGGGTACCGCGCCCTCGTCTTCGACTACTCGGGCGGCCCGGCGGACCAGGACGTGATCGCCGGCATCGACGCGTTACGCCGCCGCAGCGTGCAGAAGGTGTTCCTGGTCGGCGCCTCCATGGGCGCCAACGCGGTGCTCGCCGCCGCAGCGCAGGCCCGGCCGCCTGTTGCCGGCGTGGTGAGCCTGTCGGCGCATACGGACATCAGCGGCGTCGACGCGCTCGCCGCCGTGCGCAAGCTGACCGCTCCGGTGTTCTTCGTCGCGGCGAAGGACGACGTTACGGCCGGCGCGGACGCGCAGCGGTTCTACGACGCCTGCCCCTCGCCGGACAAGAAGGTCGACCTGGAGGTCGGCGGCCTGCACGGCATCTCGCTGCTCGACGATGCCACCTCCACCACCATCGAGGCGTTCCTCCGCAACCATTAGACAAGCGCCGGAGCGCGCAGCTGGTGCGGGATCTGCAACGCGGCGAAGTCGACCGGGCGCGGCTTGACGACCTCGTCGGTGGCGACCGGGTCGACGATCCGGTCCAGCCGGAAGCAGCGCGTCGACTGGCGCAGCCGGCACCAGCCCAGCAGGTACCAGTGGTCGCGCCCGCCGATGTAGCCCAGCGGCTCGATCAGCCGGATGGTCGCCGCGCCGTGCCGGTCCCGGTACCCGAACCGCAGCACCCGGTGCGCGGACAGCGCACGGGCGACGGCCGTGGGTACCCGCGGCGCGGAAGGATCGCCGAGCAGCACCACCCGCCCGGCCATCTCACGCGCCGCGCCGGCGTCGGCCGCCGGCATCACGGCGACCACCTTGCGCAGGGCCGACCGGGCCGCGTCGGCGAACGGCGTGCCGTGCAGCCCCTCCAGCGCCACCGCGATGGCCACGGCCTCGGCCGGCGACACGTTGACCGGTGGCAGTGTGCGCGTCTTGTCGAGCACGTAGCCGCCGGTGCGCCCGGGCTCGGCGTAGATCGGCACCCCGGCCTGCTGGAGCGCGCCGATGTCGCGCTCGACGGTGCGCGCGGACACCTCGAAGCGGTCGGCCAGCCAGCGCGCGCTGCGTGGCCGCGGGCAGGCCGCGCGCAGCTCCTCGACGAGAGCGTAGAGCCGGTCGGTGCGGTTCATGCCCGGCACCGTAGCGCCGGGGTCCGACACAAACCCCCCGACCGCGTCGATCTTGGACTTGTGGTGCCCGACTCGCGGAGCGGCATCCCTTATGTCCCCGACACAACTCCAAGATCGGCGGGGCGGCCGCGCCGCGCCGCGCAGCGGGCGGGCGGCTGGGGGCCGGGGCGGGGGGCCGGGGGGTTACATGATGCCGAGGTAGCGCTGGCGCTCGTAGGGGGTGACCTCGCGCCGGTACTCCTCCCATTCGCTGCGCTTGTTGCGCAGGAAGAACTCGAACACGTGCTCGCCCAGGATCTCGGCGACCAGTTCCGAGCCGGCCATCACGTCGATCGCCTCGGACAGGTTCTCCGGCAGCGGGGCGTACCCCATCGCCTTGCGCTCCTCGGGCGACAGCGCCCACACGTCGTCCTCCGCCCCGGGCGGCAGCTCGTACCCCTCCTCGATGCCCTTGAGCCCGGCACCGAGCAGGACCGCGAAGGACAGGTACGGGTTGCACGCCGAGTCCAGCGAGCGCACCTCGACCCGGGCGGAGTTCGGCTTGCCGAACGCCGGTACCCGCACCAGCGCCGAGCGGTTCAGGTGCCCCCAGCACACGTACGCCGGCGCCTCGGTGATCCGGTCGGGCAGCGCCTGCGGGAACAGCCGCTTGTACGAGTTCACCCACTGGTCGGTGACGGCGGTGTACTCCCGCGCGTGGTGCAGCAGCCCGGCGATGAACGCCCGCCCGACCTTGGACAGCTTCATCGGGTCGCCCGGGTCGTGGAAGGCGTTGCGCTCCCCCTCGAACAGCGACAGGTGGGTGTGCATCCCGGAGCCCGGCTGGTCGGTGAACGGCTTGGGCATGAAGCTGGCCTCCACGCCCTGCGACAGCGCCACCTCCTTGACCACGTGCCGGAACGTCATGACGTTGTCGGCCGTGGTCAGCGCGTCGGCGTAGCGCAGGTCGATCTCCTGCTGGCCGGGCGCGACCTCGTGGTGGCTGAACTCCACCGAGATGCCGATGCGCTCCAGGGCCAGTACCGCCTGGCGCCGGAAGTCGCGGGCCACCGCGTGCGTGGTGTGGTCGAAGTAACCGCCGGCGTCCACCGGTACCGGTGGGGAGCCGTCCACCGGCAGCGCCTCCAGCAGGAAGAACTCGATCTCCGGATGGGTGTAGAAGGTGAAGCCCTTCTCCGCCGCCCGGGACAGCGCCCGGCGCAGCACGTGCCGCGGGTCGGCCCAGGACGGCGAGCGGTCCGGCTGCAGGATGTCGCAGAACATCCGGGCGCTCTCCCCGCTGACCCCGCCCTCGAACGGGAACACCTGGAACGTCGTCGGATCGGGCATCGCCACCATGTCCGACTCGTGTACCCGGGCGAACCCCTCGATCGCCGACCCGTCGAACCCGATCCCCTCGTCGAACGCCGCCTCCAGCTCGGCCGGCGCGACGCTCACCGACTTCAATGTCCCGAGCACGTCGGTGAACCACAGCCGCACGAAGCGGATGTCCCGCTCCTCAAGCGTGCGCAGCACGAACTCCTGCTGACGGTCCACTGGTTCCACCCCTCACCCTCGGGAGAGTCTCCTCCGCTCCCGTTACGGCGACGTTACGCCACCGCCCGATCAAGCGTTGAAACCGGTGTGTTCCGCGCCGCCGTACGCTGCGGGCTGGGCGGCACGGCGCTGGGCCTGGTGATTCTCGCCGGCTTCGCGTTCATCGGGGTGCCGGTCGTCCCGACCGTGACCAAGCCGCCGGCCGCCGCGCTGCTCACCGCCGACGACCTGCCGCCCGGGTTCGCGCCCGAGACGGCACTGTCCGGGCCGGCCGCCGGGGACGCCTGCGCCGCGCTGCTCGCCGATCCGGCGGCCGGGTGGGACGGGGCGGTGAAGCGGCGGTACCGGCAGGTGGGCACCGGCGCCCTGGTCTGGGAGGCGGCCGCCCGGCCGGCCGGCGACGTGCTGGCCGACCTGCGGTACCGCCTCGGCAGCTGTGCGTTCGTGGTACAGCGGCGGCCCGCCGGCTACCTCGTGGAGTTCACCGGCGGGTACCTCGTCGCCGCCCGGGCCGGCCGGACCGTCGTGGTGCTGCGCTACACCGGCCCGGCCGGGGCGCCGGTCCTGCGCGCCGCCCTGGCCAAGGTCGCGGCGCTCACCTGACGACGGTGCCGTACATCTCGCCGAGCGGGTCGGCGATCAGCTCCAGCCGGGCGCCGTCGGGGTCGCGGAAGTAGATGGAGGTACCGCTTTCCGTCTGGTACTCCACCCCGGCCTCGTCGAGCTTGTCCTTGAGCCGTTCCCAGCGCTGCGGTTGCACCGAGATCGCGATGTGGTGCAGCCCGCCGAGCACCTCGGCGTACGGCCCGAGGTCCAGGCCGGGGAAGTCGAAGAACGCCAGCAGGTTGCCGTTGCCGATGTCGAAGAAGAAGTGGTTGGACCCGCGGTAGTCGCGGTTCTCGAAGATCTCGGTGAGCGGGAACTCCAGCAGGTCCTGGTAGAACCGGACGGTCCGCTCCACGTCGGAGGACAGCAGCGCCACGTGGTGCAGCCCGCGGGCGCTGCTCTCCGGGCGGTCCGCCCGCAGGTGTGCCGCGCGGATCGCGTCGCGCGCCTCGTCGAGCTTGGCGTAGTCGACCATCGGTCGCCTCAGATCCGGAAGAACAGGTTGAGGTAGCGCTCCGCGGTCGCCGTGTCGCCCCGGATGGTACCGGAGTTGCTGCGCCCGAACGCGGTGAGCACGAAGCTGCCCGGGTCGAACTCGATGGTCGCCGGCAGCCCGTCGACCTCGCCGGGCGCGTAGCTCAGCCCGTCCGGCCCGGCGGTCAGCCGCCAGCTTCCGGCGTTGTGCCCGGAGGTGACCCGTACCCCGATCTCGCACGGCTCGGCGCCCGCCGGGATGTCGGTCGTGGCCGACCACAGGATCAGCATGAACGGCGTGAGCAGGTCGGCGGCGTCGCCGTCGAGGCCGTGCGCGCGGCCGGTGCCCTGCCGGATGTCCCACGAGTGCACGCCGTAGTCCATGAGCTGGAACACCGGGTAGAAGAACGCCGGCAGCGGACCCATGTACTTGTGCGGCACCACCAGGTTGGTCCACTCGTCCGGACCGAGCGCCGCGCACAGCTCCATCAGCTTGGCGAAGTCGGACCGCAGCCGCTCGACCGCGTCGGCCTGGCTCAGCACCCGGTGCGCCTTGGCGCCCTCGTCGAGCATGGTCTGCATCGCCCGGGTACCGAACGCGTCGGGGTGCTCGGCGCCGCTGCGGGCGGCGTCGAAGCCGACGAAGTAGCTCTCGGTCACGTCGATGATGTGGCCGACCAGGTCACGCACCTGCCACCGCGGGCAGGCGGTCGGTGCCTCCCAGGCGCCCGGAGCCTGGGCCAGCGCGAAGAACCGGTCCGCTTCGTGCCGTACCACGCGTAGGAGGTTGTCCTTGGCGTCAAAGGTGGTCGCGTCCCATTCCGGCATCGTTGCCTCCAGACGGAAGAAGGCCGGTGGATCGTCCCCCGGCCTCATTCGCGACGCTACGACCCGCCGGGAGCGAGCGCCAGTGCGATCTCCTCCGCGCGGCGCACCGCGGTACCGGGATCGGCGTCCGGCGAGCCGACCAGCGGGTCCCAGTTGAGGTCGTAGAACAGCTCCGTCACGCCGAACTCCGCCAACCGCTGGACGTCAAGACGGATCTGTGCGAACGAGCCGGACAGCAGCGGACCCCGCTCGCCCGGCCGTACCACCCCGCGGCACACGATGCGGACGGCTGCCGGGTCCCGCCCCGCCGCCGCAGCGCCCGACCGCACGGTCGCGATGTCTTCGGGCAGGCGCGACAGGTCCTGGCCGCTGCGGCTGATCCAGCCGTCCGCGAGCCGGCCGGCCCGGCGCAGCGCCGCCGGTGCCGAACCGCCGAGCAGGATCGGCGGGCCGGGTCGCTGCACCGGCCTGGGCAGCATCCAGCCCGCCGGCACCGTGTAGAACTCGCCGCGGTACCCGCCGGTCTCGCCGGCCCACAGCGTCCGCAGCACCTCCAGGTACTCCACGGTGCGCGGGCCGCGGCGTTCGGTCGACGCGCCGGTCGCCGCGAACTCGACCGGCGACCAGCCGACGCCCAGTCCCAGATCCAGCCGGCCACCGGACAGCACGTCCAGGGTCGCCGCCTGCTTGGCGAGGTACACCGGCGCGACGAACGGCAGGTTCACCACCGCCACCCCGAGCCGGATCCGCGTCGTGTGCGCGGCGGCGAAGGCGAGGGACACCAACGGGTCCAGCACGCTGCGGTACACCGGGTCGACGTCCTGGTCGGCACCGGCGAGCAGACGGGAGAACGTCCACAGGCAGTGGTACCCCAACTCCTGCGCGTGCACCGCGAACCGGCGTACCGCGTCCGGATGCGCCCACGCGCCGGACACCGGCAGCCCGAAGCCGACCAGCATGGGGCCAACCATAATGGGGATATGCCGACACTGCGCCTCGCACTCGCCCAGGTGGACGCCACCGTCGGGGACCTGCCCGGAAACGCGGCAACCGTCCGCGAGTGGACCCGCCGCGCCGCCGACGCCGGGGCCCAGCTGGTCGCCTTCCCGGAGATGATGCTCACCGGGTACCCCGTGGAAGACCTGGTGTTCCGCGAGTCGTTCGTCGCGGCGTCCCGCGACGCGCTGCACCGCCTCGCGGCCGACCTGGAGCGCGACGGCCTCGGCGGGATCGCCGTCGCGGTGGGCTACCTGGACGCCGACGGCCCGGCGCGGCTGTCCGCGGCGGCCGAGCCGGACCGCGGACCGCGCGACGCCCTGGCGCTGCTGTCCGGCGGCCGGATCGTCACCACCTACTACAAGCACCACCTGCCCAACTACGGCGTCTTCGACGAGGACCGCTACTTCGTGCCCGGCGACACGCTGCGCGTGGTGCGCCTGGGCGGCGTCGACGTCGCGCTGACCGTCTGCGAGGACATCTGGCAGGCCGGCGGGCCGTTCGCGGTCGCCTGCGCCGCCGGGGTCGGGCTGGTGGTCAACCTCAACGCCTCGCCGTACGAGCTGAACAAGGACGACGTGCGGCTGGAACTGGTGTCCCGGCGGGCCCGCGAGGCGTGCGCCGCGGTGGCCTACGTCAACATGGTCGGCGGCCAGGACGAGCTGGTGTTCGACGGCGACTCGATGGTGGTCGCGGCCGACGGCCGGCTGCTGGCCCGCGCGCCGCAGTTCAGCCCGCACCTGCTGGTGCACGACGTCGACCTCCCAGCCACCACGCCCGAATCGGATGACGAGGTGGACACCGACGTGCCCGCGGTCCGCGATCCGATGCGGGTCGAGCGGGTCGCTCTCCCCGATGTGGTACCCACACCGCCCGGCCCGCGCGCCGACGGCGGGATCGCCGGCCGGGTGGCCGACGAAGCGGAGATCTGGCAGGCACTGGTCCTCGGGCTGCGCGACTACGTGCGCAAGAACGGGTTCCCGTCGGTGGTACTGGGACTGTCCGGCGGCATCGACTCCTCGGTCGTCGCCGCGATCGCCTGCGACGCGCTCGGGCCGGCGCACGTGACCGGGGTGTCCATGCCCAGCTCGTACTCGTCGGAGGGCTCCCGCGACGACGCCGCCGACCTCGCCAAGCGGGCCGGCCTGGACCACCGGGTCGTGCCGATCCAGCCGATGGTCGACGCGTTCCTGGCGAACATGACGCTGTCCGGGCTGGCGGTGGAGAACCTGCAGGCGCGGGTGCGCGGGGTGATCCTCATGGCGCTGTCCAACCAGGAAGGGCACCTCGTGCTCACCACCGGCAACAAGAGCGAGCTGGCGGTCGGGTACTCGACGCTGTACGGCGACTCGGTCGGCGGGTTCAACCCGCTCAAGGACGTACCCAAGACGCTGGTGTACCGGCTGGCCCGGTACCGCAACGCCGCGGCGGCGCAGCGCGACGAGGCACCGCCGATCCCGGAGAGCTCCATCACCAAGGCGCCCAGCGCCGAACTGCGCCCCGGCCAGCTCGACTCCGACTCGCTGCCCGACTACGCGGTACTGGACGCGATCCTCGCCGGGTACATCGACGGGGATCTGGGACGCGACGGGCTGGTGGCGGCCGGGCACGACCCGGCGCTCGTCGACCGGGTGCTGCGCATGGTGGACCTGGCGGAGTACAAGCGGCGGCAGGCGGCACCGGGTACCAAGATATCGATCAAGGCCTTCGGCCGGGACCGGCGGCTGCCTATCACCAACCGGTTCCGCGAAACCGCCCGCCCCGAGCCGGAAACGGTCCCCAACGCGAGCGCCGATATTGCTGTGACATCTTCCACTCGGCCCTGACCCGCGCGCGTTTCCGGTGGGACCATCGAGGCACACGCCCGGGGACCGCGCGACGCGGCCTCGAGGAGCCCGAGGAGACATCGATGTCCCAGTCCGAGGTGCCGTCCCTCTACGGCGGCCCGGCAACCCGTCGGGTACGCACCCGCGATCTGTTGCTCGCCAAGCAGCGCGGCGAGCGGTGGGCGATGCTCACCAGCTACGACCAGTACACCGCCGGACTGTTCGACGCGGCCGGCATCCCGGTGCTGCTGGTCGGTGACTCGGCCGCGAACAACGTGTTCGGGTACGAGACGACCCTGCCGGTCACCGTCGACGAACTGCTGCCGCTCGTCCGTGCGGTGGCCCGGGCCACGCAGCGCACGCTCGTCGTGGCGGACATGCCGTTCGGCTCGTACGAGGAGGGGCCGACGCAGGCGTTGCGCACCGGCGTCCGGTTCCTCAAGGAGGGCGGCGCGCACGCGGTGAAGCTGGAGGGCGGCCGGCGGGTGGCCCCGCAGATCGCCGCCATGACCGCGGCCGGGATCCCGGTGATGGCGCACGTCGGCTTCACCCCGCAGAGCGAGCACGTGCTCGGCGGGTACCGGGTGCAGGGGCGCGGCGACGCGGCCGAGGACGTGGTCGCCGACGCGCACGCGGTGGCCGAGGCGGGCGCTTTCGCGGTGGTACTGGAGATGGTGCCGGGCGAGGTGGCCAAGCGGGTCACCCACGACCTCGCGATCCCGACGATCGGCATCGGCGCCGGGCCGGACTGCGACGCGCAGGTGCTCGTCTGGCAGGACCTGGCCGGCCTGCGTACCGGCAAGGCGCCGCGCTTCGTCAAGCGGTACGCCGACCTGGCCGGGGTGCTGACCGACGCGGTACAGCGGTTCGCGACCGAGGTACGCGACGGCGAGTTCCCCGCCGGGGAGCACACCTTCTGACGCGCGGCCGGAAGCTGACGCGCGGCCGGAAGTCAGCGGTCGATGCGGTAGCGGTGCTCGGGCCGGCCGGTGCTGCCGTAGCGCAACTGCAGCCGTACCACGCCGTGCTGCACGAGGTACGCCAGGTACCGCTGCGCCGTCGGGCGGCTGATCCCGACCAGCGCGGCGACCTCCGCGGCGGACAGGTCGTGGTCGGCGCCGCGGATCGCGTCGCGCACCAGTGCCAGGGTCGGCGCCGAGTGCCCCTTGGCCGGTACCGGCGGCAGCGCCGGCCCGCGCAGCAGACCGAGGATCCCGTCGACGTCCTCCTGGTCGGCCTCTTCCAGTTCGGTCAGCCGGGCGCGCAGGTCCCGGTACGCGACGAGGCGGTCCCGTAGCGCCGCGAACCGGAACGGCTTGACGAGATAGTTGACCGCACCGAGCTGGATCGCGGTGCGGACGCTGGTGATGTCGCGGGCGGCGGTCACCGCGAGGACGTCGGGCCGGTGCCCCTCGGTCTCGCCGAGCCGGCGCATCACCGACAACCCGTCCGCGTCGGGCAGGTACAGGTCGAGCAGCATCAGGTCGGGCGCGTGCGCCGCGGTGAACTCCAGCGCTTCGGCGGCGGTGTGCGCCTGGCCGACGACCGCGAACCCGTCGACCTTCGCGACGTAGGCGGCGTGGATGCCCGCGACCCGGTAGTCGTCGTCGACGACGAGGGTACTGATCATCCGACGGTCACCTCCGCGGGCGGAAGCAGTACCGTGAACTGCGCACCCGGACCGGGACGGACCCGCACCGTCCCACCGGCCTGCGTGACGACCCGCTGGACCAGGGCCAGTCCCAGGCCGCGGCGCAGCGGCCCGCGCGGCTGCTTGGTGGTGTACCCGTCCTGGAACACCCGCGCCGCCGCATCGGGCGCGATCCCCGGCCCGTCGTCGGACACCCGTACCGTGATCCCGCCGACCGGGTCCTCGACCAGGTGGAGCTGGACCGCCCGGCCCGCGTCGATCGCGTTGTCGAGCAGGTTGCCGAGCACGGTCAGCAGCACCCGGGACCGGTCCGGCGCCTCGCCGAGGACCGACTCCGCGGTCAGCTCCAGGGTGACCCCGCGCTCGGCGGCGACCGCCTGCTTGGCCAACAGCAGCGCGGCGACGAGCGGGTTGCCGATGCGTTCGCGGATCGACCGGGCGTCGGTGTCCTGCCGGGCGCTGAGCTCCGTGATGAACGCCAGCGCCTGCGCCTGGTCGCCGAGCTCGATGAGCCCGGCGAGAGTGTGGATGCGGTTGGCGAACTCGTGCTGCTGCGCGCGCAACGCGTCGGTCAGGCCGCGCACGCTGTCCAGCTCGCGCAGCACCCCGACCAGCTCGGTGCGGTCCCGCACGGTCACCACCGCGCCGAGCCGGCGGCCCTGCAGGCACACCGGCATCCGGTTGACCACGAGGCAGTACTCGTCGGTCAGCACGGTCTCGTCCGGGCCGCCGAGGGTACCGGTGAGCACGTCGCGCAGCCGCCCCGCCGGCAGTAGTTCGGCCAGCGGCCGGCCCAGCGCGATGGTGTGCAGCCCGAGCAGCCGCCGCGCCTCGTCGTTGACGACGGTGACCCGGCCGGCCTCGTCGACGCCGAGCACACCTTCGCGGATGCCGTGCAGCATCGCCTCCCGCTCCTGCAGCAGCGTCGCGAACTCGTGCAGCTCCAACCCGAACGTGGTGCGCTTGAGCCGGCGGGCCAGCAGGTAGGCGGCGAGGATACCGAGCGCCAGCGCGATGCCGAAGTACAGTGCGAAGACCGGCCGCTCGTGGGCGAGCGCGGTGTCCACGTCGCGTTCCAGGATGCCGGCGGACACCTCGCCGACGAGGTTGCCGGAGGGGCCGTAGATCGGCGCCTTGCCGTTCGCGGACGGGCCGAGGCTGCCCGGGTCGACCCCGGTGTGCCCCTTGCCGTCGAGCACCGCCAGCGGCTCCTCGATCTGCTGGCCGATCAGCGCCGGATTCGGGTGCGAATGGCGCACCCGGTCCATGTCGATGACGACGATGTACGCGGCGCCGGAGTTCGCCCGGATCCGCTCGGCGGTACTCTGCACCGCGTTCGCGGAGTCGCCGTACTCCATCGCCTCGCGGATGGTCGGGATGCCGGCCACGGTCCAGGCGATCGCGAGCGCGCGGTCGCGGTACTGGCGGTCGAGGTGACCGCGCTCCTCGTGGGCGAACAACGCGAACCCCACCAGTACCGTGGCCACCAGGATCGTCAGCTGGCTCACCAGGATCTGCGTCGACAGCCTGCGGTTGCGCACGTCGTGATTGTTGCGCCGGAACCCGGCGGGCGCACGTGAGCAGAATGCACACAACCGCGAGCATCGCGGAAAACCCGCGAAAGCCTCGCAAGACTCGTCAAGTCGCGGTCACGTTCCTAACGTCACCGCATGGCCGACGAAACCCCCGCCGTCGAGCTGCGTGACGTGACCAAACGCTTCCGCAGCCCGGACGGCTCCGTCTACACCGCGCTGCGGGACCTGTCGATGACCGTGGCGCCCGGCGAGTTCTGCGCGGTGGTCGGACCCACCGGGTGCGGGAAGTCCACCACCCTGTCGCTGGTGTCCGGGCTGGAACCGGCGAGCGCCGGCACGGTACATATCGACGGGGTACCGGTGACCGGCATCGACCCGCGGGTCGGCTTCATGTTCCAGAGCGACGCGGTGTTCCCGTGGAAGTCTGTGCTGGCCAACGTCGCGGCCGGTCCCCTGTTCCGCGGCCGGCCGCGTAAGGCGGTGCTGGGCGAGGCGCGCGAATGGGTACGCCGGGTGGGCCTGGCCGGCTTCGAGGAGCACCTGCCGCACCAGCTCTCCGGTGGCATGCGCAAGCGGGTGGCACTGGCCCAGACGCTCATCAACGAGCCGCGGATCCTGTTGATGGACGAGCCGTTCGCGGCGCTGGATGCGCAGACCCGCCAGATCATGTCCGACGAGCTGCTGCGGCTATGGGAGCTGACCCGCCCGTCGGTCATCTTCGTCACCCACGACCTGGAGGAGGCGATCGCGTTGGCGGACAAGGTGGTCGTGCTGACCGTCGGGCCGGCGACGGTGAAGGGCGAGTACCGGGTGGACCTGCCGCGACCGCGACGGGTACAGGAGATCCGGTTCGAGCCGCGCTTCGTGGCGCTGTACGAACGGATCTGGCAGGCGCTGCGCGACGAGGTCAAGCTGGCCTACGCCCGCACCGCCAAGGCGGTGGCGGCGTGAGCGCAGCGGGGCGCGGCGGCGCCTGGACTGAGGAGCGCAGCGACGAGGGAAGGCGGCGCACCACAGCGCCCCGCGGAGCGAACCAGGGGGGCATGAGCGCGGTGACTCTGGAAACAACCGCCGCCGCCCCCGCGCGCACCCGGGTCCGTGTGCGGCGCCGCCGGCTCGTCGTGCGGACCAGCCAGCTGGCGCTCGTCGTCGCGTTCATCGGCGGGTGGGAGCTGGCCGTGCGGGCCAAGCTCATCGACGAATTCACCTATGGGCGCCCGTCGATGGTGGTCGCCCAGCTGAAAACCTGGATATTCGACGGTACTGAGGTCGGCTCGCTCGGCGCGCAGATCTGGGTGACGCTGGAGGAGACGCTCATCGGCTTCGCCATCGGGGTGAGCCTCGGCGTGGTGCTCGGCGTGGCACTGGGCCGCATCCCGTTCCTCGCCGACGTCTTCGACCCGTTCATCAAGGTGATGAACTCCATACCGCGCATCGTGCTGGGTTCCATCTTCGTGCTCTGGTTCGGGCTGGGGCTGCTGTCCAAGGTGGTACTCGTCGTGGTGCTGGTGTTCTTCGCGGTGTTCTTCAACGCCTTCCAGGGCGCCCGCGAGGTGGACCGCAACCTCATCGCCAACGCGCGCATCCTCGGCGCCTCGCCCCGCAAGGTGACCTGGCAGGTCGTCGTACCGTCGGCGATGACCTGGATCATCGCGAGCCTGCACATCGCCTTCGGCTTCGCGCTCATCGGCGCGATCGTCGGCGAGTTCATCGGCGCGCAGCACGGTCTCGGGCTGCTCATCAACGAGGCGCGCGGCGCCTTCAACCCCAACGGCGTGTACGCCGCGATGCTCATCATCGCCGTCGTCGCGCTCGCCGCCGAGTGGCTCATCGCGCTGCTGGAACGGCGGCTGCTGCGCTGGCGCCCGTCCCAGCTTCCGTCGTCCCCCGACATCTGATGCGAAGGAGTACCCCGATGGTCCGCAGATCCCTCGTCGCGCTGGCGGCGGTGTTAGCGCTCGGCGCGGCCGGATGCGCGAACAAGGTCGCCGGCGGCGGCAGCGCCGACACCGGAAACGGCGGCGCGAAGACCACCGTCAAAATCATGGTCGGTGGCCTGAACAAGCAGATCTACCTGCCCGCCATGCTCGCCCAGCGGCTCGGCTTCTACAGCGAGCAGGGGCTGGACGTCCAGCTGTCCGACGAGCCGGCCGGCGTCGACGCCGAGGACGCGATGCTCGCCGGTCAGGTCGACGCCGTCGTCGGGTTCTACGACCACAACATCGACCTGCAGTCCAAGGGCAAGCAGACCGAGTCGGTCGTGCAGTTCTCCCAGGCGCCCGGCGAGGTCGAGCTGGTCCGCGCCGACCTGGCGGACATGGTGAGGTCGCCGGCCGACTTCAAGGGCCGCAAGCTCGGCGTGACCGGGCTGGGCTCGTCGACGAACTTCCTCACCAGGTACCTCGCGGTGCGCAACGGGCTGAAGGTCACCGACATCACCTCGGTCGCGGTACAGGCCGGGCCGACGTTCATCGCCGCGATGGAGCACCGGCAGATCGATGCGGGCATGACCACCGAGCCGACCATCAGCGCGCTGCTGGCCAGGAACGAGGCCAAGGTACTCATCGACATGCGTACCGTCGACGGTGCCCGCACCGCGCTCGGCGGCACCTACCCGGCCGCGTGCCTGTACGCCCGCAGCGACTGGGTCAACGGGCACAAGCAGACGGCGCAGAAGCTCGCCAACGCGTACGTGAAGACGCTGCGCTGGATCAGCACGCACTCCGCCGCCGACATCACCGACAAGCTGCCGCCGGACTACTACTCCGGGATCGGGAAGGACGCCTACGTCAAGGCGCTCGACGCCGGTAAGGGCATGTTCACCACCGACGGCGTGATGCCCGAGGACGGGCCGCAGACGGTGCTGAACGTGCTGTCCGCCTTCGACACGACCGTCCAGGGCCACCAGGTCGACCTCGGCCGGACCTACACCACCGAGTTCGTCAAGGCCGCCCAGGTGTGACGGCGCCCGGTGCCGCAGCCCGGGTGAGGACGAGCAGGTCGCAGTCGTCCTCACCCGGGCTGCGGTTGCGGCTGCGCCGCGACGTCGGCGTCGAGCGCGACGAACCCGCGCGCGATCTCCGCCTCGGTCAGGTGTTCGAAGGTGGAGTACCCGCGCAGCCGCAGCCGGTCCGCGTACTCCGCCGTCGTCGTCGACGCGTTTCACAGGTCGGTGACCCGGATCCCGGCGTGGGCCTTGTACCGCTTGTTGATGGCGATGAGGTTGGCGGTCAGCGCCTCGACCTGCCGGGCGTTGCGCAGCCGGCCGGCGTACAGGCCGCGCATGTTGGGTATCCGGTAGGCCAGCGCCTGAACCTGCGCCACCGCCTCCCGGTCCTCGCCGAGCACGAGCACGTCGAGGTCGATCCGCTCGACCTGCGGGTCGGCCAGCAGGACGGCGCTCACGTGGTGGAAGGCCGCGCAGACGCGGGAGTCCGGCAGCAGACCGGCGGCCTGTTGGGCGGCGCTGCCTTCCGGTACCGCAAGCGGGTAGGGGCCGTGGCTGTCGAAGCCGAGCGGGTTGACGCAGTCGACGACCACCTTGCCGGCCAACGGTTGCGCCAGCGACGCGACGAGTTCCCGGTGCCCTTCCCAGGGCACGGCGACGATGACGAGGTCGGCCGCGGCGGCGTACCCGTTGTCGCCGCCGCTCAGGTTGCCGTCGGCACCGGGAAGGGCGGCCAGCTCCCGCGCCGCCGTCTCGCCGCGCGGCGCCGAACGCGAGCCGATCCGCACGGCCAGGCCGCTGCGCGCGAGCCGGTATGCCAGACCGCGGCCCTGGTCACCGGTACCCCCGAGAATGCCGACGGTCAGGTCGCTGACATCGGGCAACGTGCTGGGATCCAGGACCACCGCGCCATCCTCTCAGACTTTCTCGAACAGCACACGCCGCTGCCCGGGGTCGGCGACGGTCAGTCGCGCGCTGATGCGGGTACCGGCGGCGAAGCCCGATCCGGCACAGCGGGCCCGCACCGCGGGATCGTCGATGGCCACGACGGCGTGGGTGTCGTCCACGTCGAGTACCGCGGCGGCGAACTCCTCCCCCACCCGGTCCTGCAGCAGCACCGCCTCGGTGAGGTCGACGGCGGCGCGGGACGCGGCGCCGGCCCGGTGTCCGCCCGCGGCCATCACGTCCGGCAGCTTCGGCAACGCCACGCGCGCCCAGTCCGGCACCGGCGTACCGGCGGTCAGCGCCAGGCACACCTCGGTGGCGTACCGGTCGGCCAGCCGCCGCAGCGGTGCGGTCACGTGCGCGTACGGCGCCGCAACGGCCGACTGCTCCGGCTGTTGCGGAGCGGTACCGTCGAACGCCGTGTACCCCGCCCCGCGCATCAGTTCGGCGGCGTGGTCGAGGAACGCCGCGGCGCGCGGGTCGGCCGGGTCGAGCGCGGCGATGACCCGGCCGACGCTCATGCCGCCCGGCCAGGCGACGCCCAGCGCGGCCGCGGCGGCGCGCAGGTTCGCCAGCGCCGCCGGTGCGGGCGGCGGCATCGTGCGCAGCAGCCCCACCTTCCCGTCGAGCATGAGGCGTGCCGCGGCCATGCCGGTGAGCAACGATATCTGCGCGTTGAAGTTCTCCACCGGGTACGGCGCGCGCAGGATGAGCCGCCAGCCGCCGTCGGCCGGTTCGACCTCCTGCTCCGGGATCGGCAGGTTCACCGCGCCGCGGGCGAGGCCGCGCTCGACGAGCAGGGCGCCGAGTTCGGGCAGCAGCGCGATGGGCTCGGCGAGCGCGTGGCGGTCGGCGTCGGCCTGCACGCCGGCGTAGTTCAGCTTGGCGCGGCTGCGTACCGCGGCGCGTTGCACCCGGGTACCGGCCGGCTCGCCGTCGGCGTCGACGTCGACGGTCCACACCACGGCGGCGCGTACCTGGTCGGGCAGCAGGCTTGCGGCGCCTTCGGACAGCGCGCGCGGATGCAGGGGTACGTTGCCGTCGGGCAGGTACACGGTCTCGCCGCGGCGCCACGTCTCCTCCGCGAGGGCGCCGTCGGGGCGCACATATGAGGCGACGTCGGCGATGGCGTAGTGCACGCGGTACCCGCCGCCGTCCCGGCGCTGCAGGCACATCGCCTGGTCGAGGTCCATCGACCCGGGCGGGTCGATCGTGACGAACGGAACATCGGTGCGGTCGACTGCGGGAAGCGGCGCGGGCGCGGCGGCCACCGCGTCCGCCTCGGCCTGCGCCGCGGGCGGGAACGCATCAGGCAGTTCCAGCTCGCGGCGCAGGGCGCTGAAGTCGATGCGGGGCGCTGTGACGCGTCGGATCACCACGCGTCAGTCATACCAGTGCCCCGCCGGGTCTGCGTCACCCATCCGGTCAGCGGCTCAGCTTCCGCGCCGCGGCTGACCACGGGCCGGCGGCTGAGCCGCTGACGCAGATCAGCGGGTGGCCGCCTTCCGCGGCGCGGCGGTGCGCGCCCTGCTGGTGGTGCGCGCCGTACTGGTGGTGCGCGCCGTGCTGGTGGTCCGCTTGGCGGGCGCCTTCCGGGCCGCGGTCGTCTTCTTCGCGGCTGTCGTCTTCTTCGCCGCGGTCGTCTTGCGCGCGGTGCCCGTCGTCTTCCTCGCGGCGGTCGTCTTCTTGGCGGCCGTCGTCTTCTTCGCCGCGGTCGTCTTCTTCGCGGCTGTCGTCTTCTTCGCCGCGGTCGTCTTCTTGGCGGTGGTCTTCTTCGCCGCCGACGTCGTCTTCTTCGCGCCGGCCGTCTTGGTCGCGGCGGTCGTCTTCTTGGCGACCGTCTTGCGGGCCGTGGTGGCCTTCTTGGCCGGTGCGGTCTTCTTCGCGGTCGTCGTCTTCTTGACGGCGGTGGCCCGCTTCGCCGGCGCGGCCTTCTTCGCCGTGGTCTTCCTGGCCGTCGTCGTCTTCTTGGCGGCGCCGGTGGTTCTCTTGGCGGCGGTACCCGTGGTCTTGCGCGCCGTACTGGTCCGCCCGGTGGTGGTCTTCTTCGCCGGGGTCGGCTCAGCCGCCACCGTCTTCTTCGCAGCCGCGCGCTTTGCGGCCGGAGTGGTCGTGGCCTTCTTCGCTACGGCCATCATTTCCCTCCTCTGGGGACTGTTGCGCGGCCTGTGGTTGCGGGCACACCAGTGCTGCCGTCGCCACTTCCGCTGGTACTCATGACAACACTGTGCACCGCAAACCTCTCAGCCGCTACCGATTCGACGTAAAAAACGACGAGCACTCCACAGTAGACGAACGGCGTCACCCTGCGGGTACCCGGTCCTGAAAGGCTGAAACCGTTACGGCATAAGGCTTTCTGTCGGTCGATGCGGCATCACCGGCGGATACGGGTCCACAAGGAAAATCGTCCGTTCAGGCGAGGGCGGCGGGTCGCTACCTTCCGCGCTCCGCGGCGAGCATCTCGTAGACGCCGAGCATCTCCAGCACGCTGCGGACGACCCCGCGCGCGTTGACCAGACCGAAGGCGATGCCGTGCTCGTCGGCGGTGCGGCGCGCCTTGACGAGTACCGCCACCCCGTTGGAGTCGATGAACCGCAGCGGCGCCATGTCGAGCAGCAGCCGCGTGACTCCGGGCTCGTCGAGCGTGCCGATGAGCGTGCGCTCGAACTGCTCCCCCGTCGTCATGTCGACCTCACCCGCCACGGCGAGCCGGGTGACGCCACCCGCGGCACCGTCGCGCTCGATGTGCAGCTCCGGTCGTGGGATGCCACTGTCAAAGGGATCCATCGGTGCTCCTCGCGGCGCTCGGTAGCGGGTACCGCATCAGGACCCGGGTACCCGTCGCCCGGCCGGTCTCGATTTCGACGTCGGCGCAGATGTGCCGGGCCAGCCACAGGCCATGCCCGCTGACATGCAGCGGGTCGGGCCGGTGCGACTGCTCCAGGTACCTGCGCGGGATGCCGTGCCCCTCGTCCACCACCCGGCACCACAACTCGCGGCCCTGGCGCCACACCCGCACCTGCCCCTGACCGCCGGCGTAGCGCACCGCGTTCGTGGCGATCTCGTTGACGGCGAGCACGAAGTTCGCCAGGGCGAGGTCGGTCAGCCCGTGCCCGGCGGCGTACCCGGACAGCTCGCTGCGCAGCGCCGCCAGCGACGCCCGGTCGAACTTGCGCTCCAGTGGTGAGTCACCGTCCGATGCCATCGGCCTATGCTCAGGGGGAGCTTCCGCCATGCCGCCCTCCTCGGCCAGGCCCGGCCTGATCCTGCCCCGGACACGGCTACGGTCTTCCGTGGTGAGAGTAGCCTGCGCCGCACCGATGACAACGGACAGCGCGTCCGTCACACGCGCCGGCGGTTCACCGCTTCGCGGGCTGGACCTCGGCGCACCCCGGCGGCTATGTTCGTCGATGGCTCACTGAGGTTCGCCGCAACCGATCGGACCACGAGGATGATCTACCCGGATCTGCGTTTCATGCATGCCGGCGGGGACGGCGGCCCGCGATCCACGACGCACGTGGTCGTCATACACGCCACCGACAACACCGCCTCCGCGTCGGCCGAGGCGACCTTTGCGCAGCACCGGCCGGACAACACGTCGGCGCATTTCTACAACGACGAGGGCGCGGTCATCCAGGCCCTCGACACGTCGCACATCGCCTACGGCTGCCTGTACCACGGCAACCAGATCTCCATCCAGTTCGAGATGTGCGGGCTGTCCAACCGCCTCTCCGACGCGACGATGCGCAAGGTGGCGCCGATCGTCGCACGGGTGTGCCACGACTGGGACCTGCCGGTACGGAAGATCGGCGCGCAGGACGTCCGCAACGGTGTCACCGGCATCTGCGGTCACGCCGACATCACCGCGGCGTTCCCGCAGGACCACGGCGACCACACCGACCCGGGGCTGACTTTCCCGTGGTCCACGTTCATCAGCTACGTCGAAGGAGCGAGCGTGCAGATCAGCGACATCGACGCCCAGTACCTCACCTGGCGGGTCGAGGCCATCACGCACATGTTCGACCAGATCCGCGAGGGGCCGGAGAAGGGCGCCAACTGTGACATCGTGCAGACCCTCAAGCGGATCGAGAACGAACTGAAGGCGCTCACCGCGCCGTCGACCCAGGCGCCGGCACTGTCCGACGGCGAACTGAACGCCCTCGCGCAGAAGGTCGCGGCGCTGCTTCCGCAGCCGCCGTCGGCCGCCGACGTCGCCGAGGAACTGGCCAAGCGGCCCGGCAACGGCTGACCGGCGATTCATGTCGCACGTCCGTCGTGGTCCGGACCGTCGCTCCTGGACCTCGGTGAGCAACTGAAGTCCGGCCGCTGCCTGGAGTACCTCCGGCGCCTCCGCCGACGCCTCGCGCCGGTGGTGGAGCTTGCCGCGGTCCGGGAGCTGCACGAGTACGGCGCCGATCGTCCGCTGTGGACGGCCGCCGGCTAGAACGGTTGCCAGCCCTTGCGACTCGTGCCTGCCCGTAGGTCCGAGATCCGCCGCTGCAACTCCCCCGCCACCCTCGGATCGGTCGCCGCGTTCTGCGACAACCAGGTGACCATCAGGAACTCACGCCTTTGTCAGCGCCTCGCGACCGCGCGTCTCGTCCAGCGGGGAACTGGCGACCGGACCGTGAACCCCGTCCTGACCCGGCCGATCGGCGTTCATGCCACGACCGTATCGGTACTCACGCTCGGTCCGCTGGCTGGGCTGGAGCGCCGGCATCGGCCGGCCGCACCCACGCACGCCAATGCCGGGAGGACGCGGCCCCCGGACTGCGATGCAGTACCCCGGGGCCGCTCATTCGGGGCCTACTCGGGAGGATCCGCCCCGGGCCTCAGCGATCGAGCGATCGCGGGCAGGGTCGCTGCGCTCAGCTCGGACGAGCAGCGCCAGGCCGAGCACAAGCCGGACGATCTCGCGCGGCTCCTGAGGCTCGGGCAGGGCGGAAGGCGCGTCAGTGGCGAGATCTTGGACGTGTGTACCCCTTGCAGGGGGTAGCTGCGTCCAAGATCCCCGGACCGGACCGGACCGGACCGGACTGGGCCGGTCCGCGCCGGACTGGGCCGGTCCGCGCCGCAGCCAGGTCAGGACGAGGACGTGACGGACGAGTCGACCTGTACGCCGGGTCCTGTACCTCCCTCGCGGGAGGCGGCGGCCATCCATCTCGGCCTGCCGTCGCCGGCAGGCTCTAGCGGCCTACCCGCAGGCATCGGGCGGGCAACCCTCAACCGCCTGCGCAGGCCACCGCCTTGCGGCGACAGCCCTCTTGGCCTTGCTCCAGGTGGGGTTTACCGAGCCATCCCGGTCACCCGGGATGCTGGTGGGCTCTTACCCCGCCGTTTCACCCTTACCGCGCCGTCGGCGCGGCGGTCTGTTTTCTGTGGCACTTTCCCGCGGGTCACCCCGGGTTGCCGTTAACAACCACCCTGCCCTGTGGAGCCCGGACGTTCCTCGGCAGGGCCGTGACCCTGACGCGGCCGCCCGGTCGACTCGTCCGTCAGCGCATCATCGTACCGCGACCGTGCGCCAAGGTCAGTTGCGACGATAGCCTCGGCGGCGATGGACCTTTCCGCCGTAGGGCTTCTGCTGGGCGCGGGCCTCGTCGCCGGTACCGTCAACGCGGTCGCCGGCGGCGGCTCGCTGGTCACCTTCCCGGCGCTGCTCGCCGTGGGCCTGCCGCCGAAGCCGGCCAACTACACCAACTCCGTGGCGGTCTCCCCGGGGTACCTCGCGAGTGTCTACGGCAGTCGCCGCGACCTGCCGCGCGGGCGCGGCAACCTGGTGCTGCTGCCGACCGCGGCGCTCGGTTCGCTCGCCGGCTGCCTGCTGCTGCAGGCGACCCCGGCGGGTACGTTCCAGTTCATCGTCCCGTTCCTCGTGCTCGGCGCGGCACTGGTGCTCGCCTTCCAGGAACGGCTGCGCCGGGTCGTGGGCCATCCGAGGGAGATGTCCGCGCGGCGCCGGGCCGTCGCCCTGCACACGATGGTGGGGCTCGGCGCGCTCTACGGGGGGTACTTCGGCGCCGCGCTCGGCGTCATGCTGGTGGCCGGGCTGGGACTGGTGCTCGACGAGGTGCTCAACCGCATCAACGCGCGCAAGAACCTGATCTCGGCGGTCGTCGGGCTGGTGACCGTGGTGGTGTTCGCCGTCATCGGGGAGGTCGACTGGGCGGCGGTCGCGGTACTGGCACCGGCGACGCTGGCCGGCGGGTACCTCGGCGCGTTGCTGGCGCGCCGGCTGCCCGCGCCGGTGCTGCGCGCGCTCATCGTGGTGTTCGGGCTCGTGGTCGGCGGGTACCTGCTGGTGCGCGCCCTCCGGTGAGGGGAGAGCGCGCACCACAGGCCGGTCAGGTCGTCGGAGCGGGCTCCGGTAGCTGGTCGCCGGCGAGGCCGGCAGCCGGCTCGCCACCGGCGTCGGCGGTGTAGTCGTCGGGTGCCGTCATGTCGACCCCGTCGGGCGCCTTGGCGGCCCGGCAGATCAGCGTCACGACGACGGCGACGAGGATGTTGAACAGTACCGCGACGAAGCCGACGTACATCGTGGCCTTCGCGTTGAGCCCGATGCTGGTCGGGTCGAACCACTTCGACAGCGGGAACGCCGAACCGCCGAAGTGCGCGTGCTTGGTCGCCGCGTTCGGGATCTGGTACAGCATCCACAGGCCCAGCGCCATGCCGGCGGCCCAGCCGGCGACCAGACCCCAGCGGTGCAGCCACCGGGTGTAGAGCCCGATCGCCACCGCGGGCAGCGTCTGCAGGATGATGACGCCGCCGATCAGCTGCAGGTCGATGGAGAACTGCGGGTTGATGAGCAGGATGAACAGCACCGCGCCGACCTTCACCGCCAACGACGTTATCTTGCTGACCGTCGCCTCCTCGGCCGGTTCGGCGTGCGGCCGGAAGTACTCGCGGTAGATGTTGCGGGTGAACAGGTTGGCCGCGGCGATGGCCATGATGGCGGCGGGTACCAGTGCACCGATCGCGACCGCCGCGAAGGCGACGCCGGCGAACCACTGCGGGAACATCTGGTCGAACAGCACCGGCACGATGGTGTTGCCGTCGGTACCGATCGGCTTGACCTTCGCCGCGATCGCCATGTACCCGAGCAGCGCGATCAGCCCGAGCAGGAAGCTGTACGCCGGCGGCGCGGACATGTTGCGCTTGATGACGCCGCGGCTGCGGCTGGCCAGTACCCCGGTGACGCTGTGCGGGTACAGGAAGAGCGCCAGCGCCGAGCCGAACGCGAGCGTGACGTACTGCCACTCGTTGGCGCTGTTGAGCAGCGTGCCGTTGGTCGCCTTGAACTTGGTGTCCGCGGCGTCGAAGATCTTGTGCCAGCCGCCGAGCTTGTACGGGATGTAGATGATCGCGACGATGATGACGAGGTAGATCAGCGAGTCCTTGACGAAGGCGATCAGCGCCGGCGCGCGCAGGCCCGACTGGTACGTGTAGGCGGCCAGGACCGCGAACGCGATGATGAGCGCCCAGGTCGGGTTCACGTGCATCGCCTTGAGCACCGCCTCGATGCCGACCAGTTGCAGCGCGATGTACGGCATGGTGGCCACGATCCCGGTGACCGCCACGAGCAGCGCCATGGTCGAGGAACCCGACCGGGCACGCACAAAGTCGGCCGGTGTCACGAAGCCGTGCCGGTGCGACACCGACCACAGGCGCACCAGGACGGCGAACACCAGCGGGTACACGATGACGGTGTACGGCACCGCGAAGAACCCGGCCGCGCCGGCACCGAACAGCAGCGCCGGTACGGCGACGAAGGTGTATGCGGTGTACAGGTCGCCGCCGATGAGGAACCAGGTGATCCAGCTGCCGAAGCTGCGACCGCCCAGGCCCCACTCGTTGAGGTGTGCCATGGTCGACGGCCGGCGCCAGCGGGCGGCCCAGAACCCCATGCCGCTGACGAGGAGGAACAGCAGCGTGGCGATGACGATCTCGGTGACATGGTTGCTCATGGCCGCTCAGCCCCGCTTCCTGGTCAGCTGGTACACCAGCGTCGTGGTGGCGACGCCGAGCAGGATGAAGGCGAGCTGCAACCAGTAGAAGCGCGGGAACCCGAAGAGGTACGGGTCCTTGCTGTTGTAGAGGAACACCAGCAGCGGCACCACGACGGGGACGATCAGCAGCCAGTGCCACCGGCTGGAACCGGTGGCCGGACGGCGGGGTTCGGGCGGGGCAGCCATCTCGTTCTCCTGTCCTGGGTGGGGGGCCACTCATCGGGACTAATGATCGTCCGGCCGGGCCGGTCCGCAACCCCTGGCGAGCGCCGAACGGCAGGCCGACCTCGGTGAACGGTCGTCGTGGCGCGCCGGGCGGTCGGGGGTACCCGGGCGTAGGCTTTCCGGGTGCACGCCGCGGGCGCCGTGCGGGAGCGAGGACCGGGGTTCGCCTACCGGCCCGCGCTCGACGGCCTCCGGGCGCTCGCGGTCGCCGCCGTCATGCTCTTCCACGGCGGGGTGGGCGTGCTGCGCGGCGGGTTCCTCGGCGTCGACGCGTTCTTCGTGCTGTCCGGGTACCTGATCACCTCGCTGCTGCTCGCCGAGCGCGCGGAGACCGGGCGGATCCGGCTGGGCGCCTTCTGGGGCCGGCGCGCGCGCCGGCTGTTGCCCGCGTTGCTGGTGGTACTCGTGGCGGTGGCGGTCGCCGGCCGGTACCTGCTGCCCGACGTCGAGGTGCGGCTGCTGCGCGGGGACGCGTTCGCGGCGCTGTTCTACGTCGCCAACTGGCGCATGATCTACCGCGGCAGCGACTACTTCACCCAGACGGCCGCCCCGTCGCCGTTGCAGCACACCTGGTCGCTCGGCATCGAGGAGCAGTTCTACTGGCTGTGGCCGCTGATCGTGCTGGTGCTGCTGGCGTTCGCCGCCCGGCGCGTGCTGTTCGCGGTGTGCGCCACCGGAGTGGTCGCCTCGGCGCTCGCGGCCGCCGCGCTCTACCAGCCCGACAACGTCAACCGGGCGCCGGGCCCAGGCGCTGCTGATCGGCTGCGCGCTCGCGACCATCCCGCTCACCCGTGGCCGGCGGTGGCTCGCGGTGCTGGCGCTCGCCGGTACCCTCGGCACCGCCTGGCTGTGGACGCACGCCGACGGTACCGACGCATGGTTGTACCGCGGCGGCTTCACCGCCGCGGCGCTGGCGGTGGCGGCGGTGCTCGCGCACGCGGTGGCCAGCCCGCGCGGACCGACCGCGTGGGTGCTCGCCCTGCCACCCCTGGTGTGGCTCGGCCGCATCTCCTACGGCCTGTACCTGTGGCACTGGCCGCTGTTCCAGTTCGTCACCGCCGAGCGGACCGGCCTTTCCGGACCGGCGCTGCTCGGCCTGCGGTGCGGGCTCACCGTGGCGGTCGCGACGGTCTCGTTCTACGCGATCGAACAGCCGATCCGGCGCGGGCGGTGGATGCGCCGGCTGCCGCGGCTCGCGCCGGTCGCCGCGGTGGTGCTCGCGATCGCGGCGGTCGCGGCGACCGTCAGCGTGGCCACCGTCGCGCAGCCGACCTCGTCGGTGGTCGCCGCGCCGCCGGTGGTCATCGCCGCGCCGCACACGTCGGCCGCGGCACCGTCGCCCGGTCGCACGCCGCCGATGCGCCGCGCCGGCCGGGCGCCCGGCAACCAGCCGCGGGTCACCTTCTTCGGCGACTCGGTGTCCTGGACGCTGGGCACCTACCTGCCCGCGCATCCGGGGCTCACCACGACGGTACGGGCGGTGCAGGGCTGCGGGATCGCCACGCTGCCCGACATTCTCGAAGAGGGTACCCCGCACACGAACTACGACTACTGCCCCGCCTGGCCGACCATCTGGCGCAAGGGCCTCGCCGCCGACGACCCCGACGTCTCGGTGGTCCTGCTGGACCGCTGGGAACTCATGGACCGCCGGCTCAACGGCACCTACCAGCACGTCGGCCAGCCTGACTTCGACACATACCTCGGCAGCCTGCTCGACCAGGCGGTGCAGATCGTCGGCTCCCGGGGTGCCCGGGTGGTACTGCTGACCGCGCCGTACACGCACCGGTCCGAGCGGCCCGACGGCGGCCTGTACGGCGAGGACCAGCCGGCCCGGGTGGACGCGTGGAACGCGCTGCTGCGCACCGAAGCGGCGGAGCATCCCGACAACGTGACGGTGCTCGACCTGAACAAGGTGATCTGCCCGGGCAGCACGTTCACGTGGAGCATCAACGGGATGCGGGTACGCAGCGACGGGCTGCACTTCACGCCGGCCGCGGTGCAGCGCATCATCGCGCCGTGGCTGCTGCCGCAACTGGCCGCGCTCGCTACGTCGTGAGGTGGGCCGTCTCGTTCACCGATCGCACTGAGACCCCGCCGTCCGGCCAGTAGTCCACAGTGGACAGTCCGGCCGGGTCGAGGTGCATCCGGTGCAGGAAAGCGGTACCGGCGGCGAGCGCGTCGCGCAGGATCAGCTTGATGGGGCTCACGTGGGAGACCACGACCACGACGCCTTCCGGATGCGTGTCGCGGATCCGGCCCACCGCCGTGCGCACCCGCGCGTCGACCGCGCGGAACGACTCCCCGCCCGGCGGCGCCTGGTCCGGGTCGGCGAGCCAGCGGTCCAACTGCTCCGGCCACTTCGCGCGTACCTCGGCGAAGGTCAGCCCCTCCCACTCGCCGAAGTCGCACTCGACGAGGTCGTCGTCGACGAGCACCGGCGGTTCACGGACCGCCTGCGCGATGACGTCCGCGGTGCGGGTGCAGCGGGACAGCGGCGAGGTGACGATCCCGGCGACGTCGGTGCCGGACAGGCGCAGGGCGACCGCGCGCGCCTGCGCGGTACCCCGGTCGCTCAGCGGCACGTCGCCCCGGCCGGAGTACCGCCGGCTCGCGGTCAGCTCCGTTTCGCCGTGGCGCACCAGGAACATCCGTGTCGGTACCCCGGCCGGCGGCTCCCACGCACCTGCCGGCCGGGGCTCACCTTTTGGGTCGGCGGCCTTGGAGCCGGCGGCGTCCATCGCCTTGTTGGCGAGCGCGTCGGCGGCCTTGTTCCGCTCCCGGGGTATCCACTCGAACCGCACCGTGTCGAACCGTCGCACCAGCGCGGCGGCCTGAGCGGCGAGCGGCCGCAGCCCCGGATGCTTGATCTGCCAGCGGCCGGACATCTGCTCGACGACGAGCTTGGAGTCCATCCGCACGTCGACCTCGCGGGCCCCGAGCGCGGCGGCCGCCTCCAGGCCGGCGATCAGGCCGGAGTACTCGGCGACGTTGTTCGTCGTGGTACCCAAAGCGGCCGACCGCTCGGCGAGCAGCTCACCGGTACCGGCGTCGCGCACCACGGCGCCGTACCCCGCCGGCCCCGGATTCCCCCGCGCCCCACCGTCCGCCTCGACGACAACCCGCTGCCGCGACGCCGAGGACGTCACAGGCCCGACTCCGCCGTGCGTACCAGGATCCGGCGGCACTCCTCGCAGCGGACCACCTCGTCCGGCGGCGCGGCCCGCAGCGCGGCCCGGTCCACCCCGGACAGCTCCAGCCGGCACCCCTCGCACCGCCCGGCCCGCAGCAGCGCCGCGCCGACCCCGCCGGACGCCTCCCGGATCCGCTCGTACAGCGCGACCAGCTCGGCCGGCAGGTCCGCGACGAGCGGCCGCCGCCCGGCCGAGCGGAACTCCTCGTCCTGGGCGATCTGCCGCAGCGCCTCGTCGCGGGCCGTCTGGGCGGCGTCCTGCCGGGCCCGCACCGCGGCCAGCCGGCTCTGCGCCCCGGTCAGCGTCGCCTCGGCGGTCTCCCGCTGCTCCATCAGCTCCAGCTCGGCGTCCTCCAGCTCGGACTGACGCCGGGCCAGCGAGCCCAGCTCGTGCTGCAGCGCCTCCAGCTCCTTGGCCGGGCCGGTGCCCGCGTCCAGCCGCGCCTGGTCGCGTGCCGCCCGGGCACGTACCTGCTCGGTGTCCTTCTCCAGCCGGGCGATGTCGCGGTCGAGGTCGTCGACGGTGACCTGCGCCTTGATCCGGGCGTCGTCGAGTACGGCGATCTCGCGGGCCAGCCGCCCCAGCTCGGCGTGCTCCGGCAGGGTACGGCGGCGGTGCGCGAGCTGCGCGAGCGCGGTGTCGATGGCCTGGAGTTCGAGCAGGCGGCGCTGGGCGTCCGGGTCGGCCTTCACGGGCTCGGCTCCTTCTGGTCGTTCGTCGGGTAATGCAGTGTCCAGGGGTCGGTGTCGACGTCGGAGACCACCGCACGCAGCCCGAGGCCCGCGGTCAGCTCGGCGGCCAGCTCGTCGAGCCACGGGTGCTCGGTTGCCCAGTGTGCGGCGTCGACCAGGGCCGGTCCACCGTCGGCGAGGTACTCGCTGACCGGGTGATGACGCAGGTCGGCGGTGAGGTACGCGTCGACGCCGGCCCGTGCCGCGTCGGCGAGGAAGGCGTCGCCGGAACCGCCGCACACCGCGACGGTGCCGATCCGGCGCTCGGGGTCGCCGGCCGCGCGCACGCCCCACGCGGTCGCCGGTAGTACCCGGGCCGCGAGCGCCGCCAGCTCCGCAAGCGCGACCGGGGACGGCAGCACGCCGATCCGCCCGGTACCGCGGGAGGCGTCGTCCACGGCCGGCACGAGCGGCCGCACCGACGACAGGCCCAGCCGCGCGGCCAGCGCGCCGGACACCCCGGGCGCCGCCACGTCGGCGTTGGTGTGCGCGGTGTACAGCGCGATGTCGGCCTTGATGAGCCGGTGTACCAGTCGCCCCTTGTACGTCGTCGGCGCCACGCTCGACACCCCGCGCAGCAGCAGCGGGTGGTGCGCCACGATCAGGTCGGCGCCGAGCGCGACTGCCTCGTCGACGGTCTCCGGTACGCAGTCGACGACCAGCAGCGCGGTCCGTACCGGGGCCGCGGGCTCGCCGAGCACCAGCCCGACCCGGTCCCAGGATTCGGCCCAGCCGGGCGGGTAACGCCGTTCCAGGAACGCCACCACCTCGCCGACACTGGTCACCTCGCGACCGTACCAGGCAGTTATGTTGGCGCTCGCTGCGCTCGCGCGGCGGTCAGCGCAGCGGCACGCCGGCGTTGTCCCGCTCGCGCAGCGCGTCCAGCGCAAGCTGCCACGGGAAGTCGTCGATGTGGGCCTCGACGGTACCGGGGGCGTGCAGCGGTACCACCTCCTCGCCGAACAGCACCGCGATCCCCCACCCGCGCAGCCGCCCGACGCTCTCCAGGAACGCCGGGTGCGCGGCCATGGCCGTGTTGGTGTACGGCACCGCCACGATCGGCAGCCCCCGCCCCTGCCCCTCGACGAGCAGCCCCAGCGCGAGGGTGTCGGCGATCCCGGCCGACCACTTGTTGATGGTGTTCACGGTGGCCGGCGCGACGATCATCGCGTGCGCGTCGGGCAGCACGTCGGGATCGCCGGGGTTCTTGAAGACGCTGCGTACCGGATGCCCGGTCTGCGCGGCCAGCGCCGAGTCGTCGATGAACTTGCGCCCGTCCGGGGTGGCGACCACGCACACGTCCCAGCCGCCCGCCTGGGCCAGCGCGACGAGCAGGTGGGCGTTGCGCGCGGCCGGCGACCCGCACACGATCAGGTACAGAACGCGGCTCATCGAGCCGCCGTGGTCATACCCCGACGCCCATGTTCTCGGCGAGCTCCGCGACCGGCGCACTCGGCGTGCCCCTCGTCCGGCGCAGCACGTCCGAGAGCACCTCGTGGGCGATCGGCCGGCAGCGGATCTCCGACGGGGCCAGCCGGTCCCCTTCGAGCAGCATCTCGCTGGCCCGCGCGACGTCGCCGATCTGGGCCAACCCCCGGGCCAGGTCGATGAAGTGGTGCGCCCGGCGCTCGGGCAGCAGGGCCATGAAGCCGCCCTGGTCCATCCGCTCATGGGTCTCGATGGCCAGGCGGCCCTCGCCCAGCTCGACGGCTGCCGCGGCCCGGTGCAGTTGGACGTTGGTCGGGCCGAAGCTGGTCCAGTAGTCGTTGCGGTCGGCGCCCAGCGCGATGGCCGCGTCGTCGGCGCCGCGGATCAGGTCCCGGACGGTCGCGCTGTCCCCGATGCGGGCGGCCGCCATGGCGCCGTTGAGCAGGAGCATGCCGTACACCGACAGGCGCTCCGGGCGGGTCTCGCCGCCGACGCCCGGGGCGAGCCGGTTGGCGATGTTGACGTTGACCTCCAGCGCCGGCCGGGCCCGGCCGAGCGCGAGCAGCGCGCTGCCGACGCGGTAGCTGGCGACCGCGGCGAGCAGGTGGTCGCCGGAGCGCTGGGAGACCGCGATCGACCGGTCCGCGGCGAGCCACGCCAGCTCGTGCTCGCCCAGCTTGCGCAGGGTGGAGGAGGAGATCTGGTACACCTGGCCGAGCAGGTGGGCGGCGTCCTGGCCGTGGCTGCTGCGCTGGTACCCGTTGTCCGCCGCCTGCGCGTCGCGCAGCAGCCGGGGCAGTGCCCGCGCGAGTACCCCGTACTTCGCGTGCTGGAAGGTCAGCCAGGCGTGCCCGATCGCCTTGCGCAGCTCGTCCAGCGGTGGCGGCTCCGGCGCTACCTGGAAGATCGGGCTGATCTGGTCGTAGCGCTCCAGTGCTGCCCGGATCTCCTCGACCTCGACCTGGTCGATGCAGTTGACGTTGCCGGGCCGGCGTTCGGCGTCCTTGCCGAGCAGCAGTTGCACGTCGACCTGGAGGACGTCGGCGATCTCGTAGACGACCGAGAACTTGTCCAGCCGCCGTACCCCGCGTTCGACCTTGTCGACCCAGCTCTTGGACTTGCCCAGCCGGTCGGCGAAGACCTGTTGCGACATCCGGCGGCGACCGCGCCAGTACGCCACGCGCCGTCCGATGGGTAACTCGTCCACGTCTGCCGCCCTCCCCTCTCGCTCACCCGGCCGGCTGACTGGGGTGTCCAGGTCGCACCACTGGTGCGGGCCGGTGCCGACCGACGCTCGTAGGTTCTATTGCAAGGTGCAAACGGCTCTCTGTCATCCGCAACGACCGGGCAGCAACCCGGTGACGCAGGATTGGCACACGCAAAGGTGATGATCGTGAGAGGGTTCCTCGACGGGTGGCGCCAGGCCCGCCTGCGCCGGGCCGCGGTGCGTTACGCCGAGCACGGCTGGGATGTGGTACCAGGTGCGGTGCGCTGCGGTGACCGGTTCCGCTGCATGACGCGGTGCCCGACGCTGTCCTGCCATCCCGACTGGATCTGCTGGGAGCCCACGGCCACCCGGGATCCGCGCTGGGTGGCGGCGCTGTGGGCGTTCCGGCCGCGGGCGATCCTGCTGGCCACCGGCCGCGCGTTCGACGTGCTGGAGGTGCCGGCGTTCCTGGGCGCCGGTTGGGGCCGGGGTGCGCTGCGCGGGCCGGTCGCGGTGACCGGTGCGGGGCGCTGGATGTTTCTGGTACCCCCGGGCACCGTCCTGCTGCCCGCCCTCGCCGACCGGCCGGACGTGGTACTGCACGGGACGGGTTCGTGGATCCCGGCGCCGCCGACGCCGACCCTCGAAGGGCGGGTCCGCTGGCTGGTCGATCCGGAGGAGGTGTCGTGGCGGCTGCCCGACCCGGAAATGGTGCAGTTCGGACTGGCCCGGGCACTTCCGGTACCCGCGCTCCGGCCAGCGGCGGCTCGCACATGACAGGGACAACCTAGCCCCATGTCGGGTACCTGGTCGATGACCTGATCGGGCGACGACGGCACGAACCGGGGATGTCCGCCGCCCCGGCACCTGCCTACCGTCGTTCGCATGACCCGCCGTACCCCTGTCCTCGCGCTCCTCACCGCGGCCACCGCCTTCGCCCTGGTGGCCTGCTCCCACCCGGCCGGGTCCGGATCCGCCAGCACGCACCGCAGCAGGCCGGCCAGCGCGGGCCTGGGCGCCAACGGCGACGACACCGGCGCCACCCCACCGGACGACACCACCGGCCAGAACGGCGACTCCGGCACCGGTACCGGCAGCGGCACGGGTACCGGAGGCGGCCACGGCTCGCCGAACCCGTCGCGCAGCACAACGACCGGCCCGCAGATCGTCTCCTTCACCGCCACCGGCGCGCAGTGCCCCGTCTACCCGAAGCCGGACGCGCCCTACCAGCAGCCCGGCCAGGTGACGCTCTCCTGGAAGCTCGCCAATGCCGACGGCGTTTCGCTGGCGATTGACGGCGGCCCCTACAAGAGCTACGACGGCGCGCAGGGCAGCGACACCATCTCGTTCCAGTGCCCGGCACCGGCCGGCCAGTCGAACACGCACAAGTACACGCTGACCATCAAGAACACCCACGTCACTAAGACCGTCTCGGCCTCGGCGAAGACCAACCCCTAAAGATCCAGCACCTGGCCGTCGGCGGCGATCTCGGCGCCGGTCAGCTCCGGCGCGCCCGGCCGGGCCAGCGGGTTGGTGTTGTTGAGGTGCGTGTAGATCAGCCGGGTACCGGCCGGCAGCTTGGCGACCGTCTGCTCGATCGGCAGGTGCCCCATGGCACTGGCCGGCCGCCCGCCGCCGGCCTCCCGGGTCATCTCGTCCTCGTGCAGGAACGTCCCGTCGAGCACCACCACGTCGGCGTGCACGATCACGTCGAGGAACGCCTCGCTGAGCTGCGCCAGGCACGGCGCGTAGACGAGCACCCCGCCGGTGACCGGGTCGACCAGCCGGTACGCCACCACCCAGTCGTCGCCGGGCAGCCCGTCGGCGTACCGGGGCCGCTTCGCCCCGAGCGTCACCGCCTTGACCATCAGGCCGCCGTCGAGGTTGAACCAGTGCCCGGGTACCACCTCGTGCCACCGCACCGTGGTGTACCGGGACAGGACCGGCCCGACCGGGAACGGCCCTTCCAGCGCCGCGCGGACCGGTGCCGTCGCGTAGATGGCCAGCGAGGTGGCCTCGCGCAGGGTGACCAGGCCCAGGGTGTGGTCCAGCTCCCCGGTGGAGCACAGCACGCCGCGCACCGGGGTGTCCCGCAGCCCCGGGCCGGGCGCCAGGTCCGGCGCCGCGGCCAGTTGCAGGCGCAGGTCGGGCGAGGCGTTGAGGAGGTACCACGCGGCTCCGTCGCAGGTGACCGCGAGGCAGTCCTGGGTGCGGCCGAAACCGGCGTGCCGGGCGGCCGCGCAGCCGGCGCACGCGCAGTTCCACTGGGGCAGCCCGCCGCCCGCTGCGGTGCCGAGGAAGCGGACCCTCACCGCATCCGCCGGGGTACCGCGACCCCGCCGCCGGCACCGGCCAGCTGCGGTACCACGTCGTGGTGCGGGGACAGTTCGCACACCGGGTCGGTGGCGGCCGCGTCGCCGACGAGCTGGTACGCCTGGCAGCGGCAGCCGCCGAAGTCGACCTCGCGAAGCGCGCAGCTGTGGCACGGCTCGGGCATCCATTCGGTACCCCGGAAGCGGTTGAACGCCGCCGACTCGTACCAGATCCCGGCCACCGGTGCGGCGCGCACGTTCACGATGCCCAACCCGGGCAGCTGCGCGGCGGACAGGCACGGCAGCATCTGCCCGGTCGGGTCGACGACGAACTGCCGCAGTCCCCAGCCGTACATGCACGGCTTGGGCGTGTTGTCGTGGTAGTCGGCGATCACGTGGACGATCTCGACGGTGTCGCCCCAGCGCTGGATGGCCGTCGCCGCATCGGCGGTCGCCTTGTCGACCTGTTCGCGCGACGGCATCAGGGCCGCCCGGTTACGCAGTGCCCAGCCGTAGAACTGGGTGTGCGCCAGCTCCAGCCGCTCCGCGCCCAGCGACACCGCCAGCTCCGCGATGGGCAGCAGTCTGTCCACATTGGACCGGTGGAGCACCACGTTGACGGTCATCGGGATGCCCTGCGCCCGTACCCAGCCGGCGACGGTCATCTTGCGCTCGTGCCCGCGCAGCCCGGCGATCGCGTCCGCGGAACTCGGCAGACTGTCCTGAATGGACAGTTGGAAGTGGTCCAGCCCGGCGGCGGCCAGCGCCGCGACGTCGGCCTCCTTCATCGGGATGCCGCTGGTGACCAGGTTGGTGTACATGCCCAGCGCGTGTGCCCGACCGACCAGTGTGGACAGATCGCGGCGCAGCATCGGTTCGCCGCCGGAGAAGTGCACCTGCAGCACGCCGAGCGCGCGGGCCTCGTCCAGTACCCGCAGCCACTCGTCGGTACCGAGTTCTTCGGTGAAGTCGGCGAGGTTGACCGGGTTGGAGCAGTAGGTGCAGTGCAGCGGGCAGCGGTAGGTCAGCTCGGCGAGCATGCCCAGCGGTACCGGCGCGCGAACCGGCCCGGCTGCCGGCGCCGGGAGCCCGGCCGGCCGGACGACCTGTGCCGGCCGGCCGGTGCCGTCGCTCACCAGGAGGCGGCGCGCGTCGAGGTCGGCGAGCAGCGCGCGGACGTCGTCGGCGTCGACACCTTCGTACTCCTCGGCGAGCGCGCCGGCCACCGCAGGGATCGCCCGCTCGCCGTCGCAGTACGCCAGCACGTCGGCGGCGGTGTCGTTGAGCAGCAGGACGCCTTCCGGGTACAGCAGGGCATGCCGGTCGCGGACCGGATCGTGCACCAGCTTCACCCCGCGCCGCAGCCCGGGCCGGCTGTCGAGCCTCAACGCCGGATGCCTCCGTGATAGTCGATCGCGTCGAGCATGCAGCGCAGCACGTCGCACTTGAACGAGAGCGCGGCGATCGCGGCGTCCTGCTGGTCGCGCCGCACGCAGTGGTCGAGCACGAGGTTCAGCGTGTAGGCGCTGTCCCGCCGGACCACCGGGATGCGCGACTCGAAGTAGGCGTACCCGTCCGGCTTGATCCAGTCGTAGTGCTGCCGCCACTTGGTCACCCGGTCCAGCATGTGGTCGGGTGAGAACAGTTCGGTCAGTGCCGACGCGGCACCCTCGATCCACGGCTTGTTACGGCAGAAGTTGACGTACCCGTCGACCGCGAACCGTACCCCCGGCAGGACGTACCGCTCGTCGAGTACCTCTTCGCGGGAGAGCCCCACCGCGTCCGCGAGGGCGAGCCAGTCTCCCAGCCCGCCCTCCCCTTCGCGCTCCCCGTCCTGGAACGCGATGCGCGTGACCCACTGCCGGCGTACCTCGGGCAGTGGGCAGTTCGCGATGATGGCGCCGTTCTTCTGGGAGAGGCACCGCTGGTAGTACCAGCGGTTGGCGACCCACGCCCGGACCTCGTCCGGCGTGCAGCCGCCGGAGTTGAGCCGCAGGTGGAACGGGTGCCGATCCCAGTAGCGCGGCGCCAGCCCGCGTAGCGCTGCGGCGAACTCCTCCCGACTTAGCGGACGATCCACGGGGTGGCGTCGCCGGAGTAGGCGGTGATCTCGGGGCGGGTCTCGTAGCACTCGACGCAGGGCTTGGCCCAGGTCTTGCGCGCCTTCTTGGTGGTGGTAGCCATACAGAACACCTCCGGGGGTGTTGGATCGACGTGCGTCAAGTCTTAGAGAGGACGGTGAAATCAATCAATGCCCCCGGCCGGATTTCCCCGGCGGCAAGGTCTGACGATTCGCCGACCAGCGCGTTTGCGTATGCGAACGTCCACCAACTTCCGCCCCGGGATATAGTTGAACGCTCAAGTACCTTCGGGCGGACTAGCTTTTCGCGCCCCGGGCGGCCCGGGTCAGCTTGTGCCGCCCCTCCGGGTCGAGCTTGTCGATGACCGCGAGGCAGATCTCGAACAGCTGGTGCACCTGTTCCGGGGTGAGCAGGTCGAACAGGTTGGCCCGGACCGCGGCCACGTGCCCCGGCGCGGTACGCACCACCACGTCGTACCCCACGTCGGTGAGTACCGCGAGATTGCCGCGGCGGTCGTTGGGCACCTTCTCGCGGCGCACCCAGCCGGCCTCCTCCAGCCGGGACACCGCGTGCGACACCCGGCTCTGCGACGACTGGGTGAGCTCGGCGAGCTCGTTCATCCGCATCCTCCGGCCCGGCGCCTCGGAGAGGATCGCCAGCAGGACGTAGTACCCGTGCGGCATGTTCGCGTCGGCCTGCAGCTGCCGGTCCAGCGCTTCGAACAGCAACTGGTGCACGGCGAGGAAACCACGCCAGGTCTGCTGTTCGGCATCCGACAACCATCGTGGCTGCGCTGCTAGCTGTCCCACGTGACTCAGCTTACGAGGGCCGGTCACGACGCTTTGTCACCGGTACCTCCGTAGGGTGCGCGAAATCCGTCATTCTGTGATGTGCGTATATCTTGTTGTGTCCGTCCCATGCGCCTAGGGTCCAGCCCATACGAGCCGGACTCAGGTATTCGGGTGGCGCCGGCTCGTCAATCCGGTCGGCGCTTCCGTCGAAGGGCTCCTCCGCTTTCGGCCCTGCCGCCGGCCTTCCGGGGAGGAGCCAGATGTTCCGCAAACAGATCCGGCTGCGGCGGCTCGGTGCGGGCCTCGCCGTCGTGGCGACCGCGGGATTCGCCGCCGCGGTACCGGCACCGGCGCAGGCGGCCGCGCCCGGCCCGGGTACCAAGGCGACCGCGGTACGCGCCCTGTGCGCCGGCCCGGTGAAGACGGGCGAGCTGTCCTGCTTCGCGCTGGCGCGCACCGACGTGGCCGGGCGGCTCGGCGTGCTCTCACCGCAGGCACCTCCGGCCGGGTACGGTCCGGCCGACCTGCAGTCGGCGTACGCGCTGCCGTCGACGACCGGCGGCGGGCAGACCGTCGCGATCGTCGACGCGTTCGACAACCCCAACGCCGAAGCCGATCTCACCGTGTACCGCGCCCAGTTCGGCCTCCCGCCGTGCACCACAGCCAACGGCTGCTTCAGCAAGGTCAACCAGGGCGGGCTGGCCAGTCCCCTTCCGACGCCCGACGCGGGGTGGGCCGCCGAGATCTCGCTGGATGTCCAGATGGTCTCCGCCGTCTGCCCGAACTGCCGCATCCTGCTGGTCGAGGCGAACAGCAACCTCAACAGCGACCTGTTCACCGCGGTGAACCAGGCGGTGGCGCTGGGCGCGAAGTTCGTGTCCAACAGCTACGGCGCGAGCGAGAACATCGGCGAGACCGACTCCGACGCGTTCTTCAACCACCCGGGCGTGGCGATCACGGTCAGCTCCGGGGACAACGGGTTCGGCGTGTCCTACCCGGCGTCGTCGAAGTACGTGACCGCGGTCGGCGGCACCTCGCTGACCCGTACCGGCAGCGGCCGCGGCTGGGCCGAGACCGCGTGGAACGGGGCCGGTAGCGGCTGCTCGCTGTTCGAGGACAAGCCGGCCTTCCAGACCGACCCGGACTGCGCCAAGCGCAGCGTCGCCGACGTGTCGGCGGTCGGCGACCCGCACACCGGCGTCGCGGTCTACAACACGTTCCAGGCGCCCGGCTGGGCGGTCTACGGCGGCACGAGCGTCTCCTCGCCGATCGTCGCGGGCGTGTACGCCCTCGCCGGTACCCCGGTCGCCGGCAGCTACCCCAACGCGTACCCGTACGCCACGCCGTCCGCGCTCAACGACGTGACGAGCGGATCCAACGGCTCCTGCGGCGGCGGGTACCTGTGCACCGCGGTACCCGGATACGACGGCCCGACCGGTCTGGGTACCCCCAACGGGGTGCGCGCCTTCGCCCCGGCCGGACCGCACGGCGAACTGGTCGGCACGGTCACCGATGCCGGCACCGGCCACCCGGTCGCGTCCGCGGCGGTCAGCGTCACCGGTGCCTCGACGGTCACCGACGCAAACGGCCGCTACGACCTGGCGCTGCCGGCCGGTACCTACGACGTGACGGCCGCCGCGTACGGCTTCCAGTCGGCGACGGTCACCGGTGTCACGGTCACCGACGGCGGCACCACCACGACGAACATCGCCCTGACGCCGGTACCGAAGATAAGCGTCAGCGGCGTGGTCAAGGACGGCTCCGGCCACGGCTGGCCGCTGTACGCGAGGATAACCGTCGACGGGGTACCCGGCGGGCCGGCCTGGACCGACCCGGTCACCGGGCGGTACCAGCTGAACCTCGCCGCCGGGCAGCCGTACACGTTGCACGTCACCGCGAACTACCCCGGGTACCGGACGGCCGACGTGAACATCCCGGCCGGTACCGCCGACGTGGCGCAGGACGTGCCGCTGTCGGTGGACGTCGACTCGTGCAGCGCGCCCGGGTACACCCGCAACTTCATCGGCGCGGCGGCCACGTTCGACGCACCGACCGCACCCCCGGGTTGGACGGTCGTCAACAACACCACCGTCGGCGGCTGGACCTTCACCGACGACGGCAAGCGCGGCAACCTGACCGGCGGTGACGGCGGTTTCGCCATCATCGACAGCGACCACCTCGGCAGCGGCAACACCGAAGACACCGAGCTGCGTACCCCGGTCGTCGACCTGTCCGCGCAGACCGCCCCGGTCGTCGGGTTCAACCAGGACTACCGGGCGCTCAGCTCGGTGGCCGACGTGGACCTGAGCCTCGACGGCGGGCAGACCTGGGCCAACATCGCGCACCAGGGCGACAGCGCCCGCGGGCCGCTGCAGACGCAGATCCCGATCCCGCAGGCCGCCGGGCAGTCGGCGGTCCAGGTCCGGTTCCACTACACGGGTACCTGGGCCTGGTGGTGGGAGCTGGACAACGTGTTCGTCGGCCGGCGCACCTGCGATCCGGTACACGGCGGGCTCGTTCTCGGTCAGGTGACCGACCAGAACACCGGGCAGGCCGTCAACGGCGCCACGGTGAAGAACCCCGACGCGGGTGTCACCGCGGCCAGCGCGCCGACACCGGACGACCCGAACCTGGGCGACGGCTTCTACTGGATGTTCTCGCCGGCGACCGGGCAGCACCCGTTCACCGCGAGCCGCAACGGGTACACCGACACGGCGAAGACCGTCGATGTGGCGACCGACTTCACCACGCGGGCGGACTTCGCGCTCGGCGCCGGGCACCTGGTGGTCACCGGCGGCACCATCAGCAAGACGGTGCGGATGGGCGACCAGAAGACCGCCACGTTCAAGATCCGCAATGACGGCACCGCGCCGGCCGACGTCACGCTCAACGAGCGCAGCGACGGCTTCACGCAGCTGCAGCAGCAGGGCACCGGGGCGCCGAAGCAGGTCGTGTCGGGTACCTTCAGCCGGCACCAGCTGCCGGGCACGGCGCGCAAGCCGAACCTGGCGACCGCACCGACCACACCGGCCGCGACGCCATCGGCGGCGCCGTGGACGAACATGCCCGACTTCCCGACGCTCATCATGGACAACGCGACCGCGGTGAGCGACGGCAAGGTGTACTCGTTCGGCGGTACCGACGGCGTGGCGGTGTTCAACTCCGGCTACGCCTTCGATCCCGTTGCCCAGCAATGGAACCCGATCGCCGGCATGACCAGGGCCCGGGAGAAGCCGGAAGCCGCGGCGATCGGTGGCCGGCTCTACGTGGTCGGCGGCTGGGACGGCACCGGTGCCCCGGTACCGGCCCTGGAGATCTACGACCCGCTGACCAACACCTGGTCCGCCGGTGCCAGCGTGCCGGTCGGGTTGGCCGCGGGCGGCGTCGCCGTGCTGAACGGGCGGATGTACGTGATCGGTGGCTGCGACACCAACACGTGCGGCCACCCCGAGGTGTTCGCCTACGACCCGCCGTCCAACACCTGGACGCGCCGGGCCGACTACCCGATCCTCACGTCCTGGCAGTCCTGCGGGACGCTGACCGGCCAGCTGTACTGTGCCGGCGGCACCAGCGACGCGGGCGGTGACACCGCGCACGGCTACGTGTACAACGCCACCATCGACACCTGGTCGCCCATCACCGACCTGCCGCTGACGTTGTGGGCGTCGGGGTACGCCGCGGCCAACGGGATGCTGCTGGTCTCCGGTGGCGTCTCCCCGGCCGGGGTGACCAACCAGGGCTTCGCCTACGACCCGGGTACCCGGGCGTGGAGCCCGCTGCCCAACGCCAACAACGCGCTGTACCGCGGCGGCGGCGCCTGCGGGTTCGTGAAGGTCGGCGGCTCCGTGTCGAACTTCAACCCGGTGAAGAGCGTCGAGGTGCTCCCCGGCTTCAGCCAGTGCGAGGTCACCGGCGTCGCCTGGCTGTCGGAGAGCCCGTCCTCGGTCACGATCGCGCCGAAGACCACGGTCACCGTGACCGTGACCCTCGACGCGTCCACGCCGGCGACCAACCAGCCGGGCACCTACAAGGGCCTGCTGACCCTGCAGACGAACACGCCGTACCAGTACAGCCCGGTCAGCGTGACGATGACCGTCACGCCGCCGAGCACCTGGGGGAAGATCAGCGGCACCGTCGTCGGGGTCCGCTGTGACGGCAGCACCGTCCCGCTCGCCGGGGCAACCGTCCAGATCGACACCTGGGCGGCGCACTACACGTTGAAGACGGACGCCAATGGCGGGTACGGGCTGTGGCTGGACCGCCGCAACAACCCGCTGTCGGTGATCGTGGCGCAGGACGGCTGGCAACCGCAGGTCCGCCAGGTCAAGATAACGGCGGGCGCCACCACCACGGCCGACTTCAAGCTGCCGACCACCAATCCCTGTAACTGATTGCTCCATGAGGGGCCGCCGGTTCGCCGGCGGCCCCTCAGTCGGTCACCCGGGACCGTTCCGGCGCCGGCAGTCGGCCGGCGCCGGCCCCGGCCAGCAGCGCGCATCTGCGCCATTGCGGGCATGCCGGCGCCGGTCGACTGGAACACTGGCTTCCGTCCGTGGTGTCGCCGGAAAGGAACGACCGATGCACCTCGCCAGGATTGTCGCCGTGGGCGTGTCCGCGGCGCTCGCCCTCCCGGCGGCCCCCGCGCACGCCGCCGCCGCCCTGCCCGGGTACGACCACATCGTCGTGGTCGTCGAGGAGAACCACGCGTTCGGCAAGGTGATCGGCAACGCCCGCGCGCCGTACCTCAGCTCGCTCGCCGCGGCCGGCGCCACGATGTCCCGGTCGTTCGCGGTGACCCATCCGAGCGAACCGAACTATCTCGCGCTGTTCTCCGGTTCCACGCAAGGGGTGGCCGACGACTCCTGCCCGCACACCTTCAGCACCGAGAACCTCGGCCACCAACTCCTCGCCGCGGGCGCGAGCTTCGCCGGATACTCGGAGAGCATGCCGTCGGTCGGGTACCCCGGCTGCACGGCGGGGCGGTACGCCCGCAAGCACAACCCCTGGGTGAACTTCCCGTCCGTACCGTCGAGCAGCAACCTGCGGTTCGCCGACTTCCCGCCCGACCCAGCCCGGCTGCCGTCGGTCGCCTTCGTGGTACCGGACCTGTGCCACGACATGCACGACTGCAACGTGCCGACCGGCGACGCCTGGCTGCGGGACCACCTCGGCGGGTACGCCGACTGGGCGCGGACCCACAACAGCCTGCTCGTGGTGACGTTCGACGAAGACGACCACAGCGCCGGCAACCAGATCCCCACGCTGTTCTACGGCGCGCACGTGGCAACCGGAAGCTACCCCGAACCCGTCACCCACTACACCGTCCTGCGCACCCTGCAGGCCCTGCGCGGCCTGCCGTGTACCGCGAACTCGTGCGACGCCACCGCGCTCACCGACATCTGGAACTGAGGCGGCCGACATCCGGAACTGAGGTGCCCCGTCGCCTTCTCCACCCGGCCCCGACCCGCCTCCCGCGCTACAGTCGGGTGATCTTTGTCGGCGTGCGGGAAGGCGGTCGTGAACACCGAATCGGTCGTTCTGCGGGTGGTCCTCGCGATCGCGCTCATCGTGGCGCTGGCCCACCTGCTCGGCCAGCTTGCGCGGCGGCTCGGCCAGCCGGCCGTCATCGGTCAGGTGTTCGCCGGCATCGCGCTCGGCCCGAGCCTGCTCGGGCGGTTGCCCGGACACCTGACCGGCACGCTGTTTCCCCAGCAGATCCTGCCGTACCTGACAGTTGTCGCGCAGCTCGCGCTGATCCTGTTCCTGTTCTCGGTCGGCTACGAGCTGGAGCGCGGGGTGCTGCGCCGCCGGCCGCACGCGGTACCGTTCGTCGCCGTCGCCGGCTTCGTCACGCCGATGCTGCTCGGCGCCGGGTCGACCGTGCTGCTCGCGAAGTGGTACGCGGGCACGGGTACCACGCACGCGCCGCACAGCGCCTTCGTGCTGTTCGTCGCCGTGGCGCTGTCCATCACCGCGGTACCGGTGCTGGCCGCCATCATCAGCGAACGCAACCTCGGCGGCACCGTGGCCGGCGTGGTCGCGCTGACCGCCGCGGGTACCATCGACGCGCTCGGCTGGCTGGCGCTGGCCGGTGCGCTCCTCGAAGTCAACGCCGGAGTACACCGGCCCTGGCCGCTCACCGTCGCGCTGCTGCTCGGGTACCTCGCGGTGCTGCTGCTCCTGGTGCGGCCGGCGTTACGGTACTGGCTGCGCCGTCCCGGTACCGTGCGGTCGGCGCCGCCGGTCGCGGCCGCCTTCGCGATGGCGTCCGCCTGGGTCACCGGTAGCCTGGGCCTGCACGTCATCTTCGGCGCGTTCCTCGCCGGCCTGCTGATGCCCCGGCTGTCCGGTGGCGAGCCCGACCGCGAGGTACTGGCGACGATGGACAAGGCCGGCCGGGTACTGCTTCCGGTCTTCTTCGTGGTGGCCGGCCTGTCCACCGACATCGGCGCGCTGCACGCCTCGGACCTCGCGTTGTTCGGTGTCGTCTGTGTACTGGCAACCGCCGGCAAGCTCGGCGCGGGACTGCTCGCCGCCCGGGCCGGGGGCCTGTCCTGGGCCGACTCGTCGGTGGTGGGTGTCCTGCTCAACACGCGCGGTCTGACCGAACTCGTCGCGCTCGACGTCGGCCTGCGCGCCGGTCTCATCACCGGCCGGCTCTACACGGTGTTCGTGTTGATGGCTCTGGTCACCACGGCCGCGACCGGTCCCCTGCTGACTCTCGTATCGCGCCGCACCGCGAAGGTACCGGCCGAACCGCCAGGGCTGGACGTCGGCACGGCTGGCTTACTCGAAACGCTGTGACGCTAATTGTTCTCGTCCTGGGCCGCCGCCCAGGCGGCGATCTCGGAGCGCGAGGCGAAGTCGAGCTTGCTGAGCAGGTGGTCGATGTGCGACTCGGCGGTGCGCTCGGAGATGCTCAGCCGCGCCGCGATCTGCCGGTTGGACAGGCCCTCGGCGACCAGTCGCGCGACCTGCCGCTCCCGCGGGGTCACCCGCGGGCCCGATGGCTGCCGGCTCGGCTTCGGCGTCTCACCGAGCGCGTATGCGACGACCTCGTCAACCGGCATGTGCACGCCGCGCTGGAACGCGTGGGCGAACGCGCGCTGGCCGAGCGCCTCGCGGGTGCGTTCCTCGGCCTCGCGTGAAGGATCGGCAAACAACTCCGGCGGCGCCGACGCCGCCACCGAGACCTCGTACAGCCGACGAACCTCTCGCACCGCGCCGAGCAGGGTCGCCGCCCGCCCATACTGCCCGGCGGCCTCGGTCGCCCAGGCCAGCAGTTCGAGTGTGGGTAACAGCGACAGCGGGAGCGGTCCGCGCCGGCGCAGCCGCAGCGCCGCGCGCGCGTGTTCAACAGCCAGGTCTGGTTCGCCACCCATCCAGGCCACCCGGGCGAGGTTGTTCACCGCGTGGCACTGCACCCACCGCTCTCCACAGGCGCGGCAGATCGCTATCGCCCGCTCGCTCGCGGCGATCGCGGCGGCGGCGTCGTTGCGGAACATCTGCGCCGACGCCGTAGCACAGTACGCTATGGCTGCCCCGGCCCCGCCACTGTCGCCCGCCTCCTCGAACAACCGCAGCGTCTCGTCACCGAGTGCCACCGCCCGCTCGTGGTCGGACACGAGCATCGCCATGCTCTGCTGGCGTCCGACGATCCACGCTTCGAGGCGGCGCTCATCGAACTCGGCGGCCATGGCCCGTGCCCTGGCCAGGATATCGGCGGCGCGTCCGTAATCGGTGCGGCGGACCGCGACATACCCGTCGACCCACAGCGCTTTGGCGCGCAGGGCGCTCGGCTCGGGGTCGAGGGTGAGGGCACGGTCGAGCCAGTACGCCGCTTCGGTGAGCGGGCCGGAGTTCGCCCAGTAGAACCAGAGGGAAGTGGCCAGCCGCACCCCGGTACGCACGTCGCCCGCGTCGGCGAAGCAGAAGTCGAGAGCGGCGCGGAGGTTCGCATGCTCCGCGTGCATCCGTCCGAGCCAGGACAACTCTTGCGGGCCGAACCACTCCCGCTCGCCATGCTCGGCGAGGGCAAGGTACCAGTCCGCGTGCCGGCGGCGCTGTCTCGTCTCGGCGCCGGATTCGCGCAGCCGGCGCTGGCCGTATTCGCGGAGTGTCTCCAGCAGCCGGAACCGGACCTGCCCGTCCTCCTCGCGGACCTGCAGGATGGACTTGGCCACAAGCCCGTCGAGGATGCCGACCATCGCCTCGCGGTCCACGTCGCCGCCGGCGCAGATGCCCTCCGCGGCGTCCAGCGCGAAGCTGCCGGCGAACACCGACAGGCGCGCCCACACCATCTGCTCCGGTGGCGTGCACAGATCGAAGCTCCATTCCACGGCCGCGCGGAGGGTGCGCAGGTGCGGCGTGGCGTGGCGGCGGCTGGTGTCCAGGACGGCGAACCGGTCGTCCAACCGGCGCAGGATCTGTTCGAGGGAGAGCGTCCGCAGCCGGATCGCGGCCAGCTCGATGGCCAGCGGCAGCCCGTCCAGCCGCCGGCAGACCGCCGTCACCGCGTCCTCGTTCTCGCCGGTGAGGGCGAAGGTCGGCGCGGCCGCTCCCGCGCGTTCGGCGAAGAGGGCCACCGCCGAGAACGTTGTCCGGCCACGCGGCACCCGAGAATCCGGCACCGCCAGCGGAGGTACCCGGAAAACGTGTTCGCCGGCCGTCGCGAGGACTTCCCGGCTGGTGACAAGGACCCGTGCCGTGTCGATCTCGCGCAGCAGGACGTTCGTCAGCTCCGCGCAGGCGTCCACCAGGTGCTCGCAGTTGTCCAGCACGAGCAGCGCCTGCCTGGTGCGGAAGAACTCGATCAGCAGGTCCAACGGCGGTCGACCGAGCGGGTCGTGAACGCCCAACGCCTGCACGACCGCGAGGGACACCAGCGTGGGGTCGCTGATCTCAGCCAGTTCGACCAGCCAGGCGCCGTCGCGGAGGTCGCGCCCGACGCCGGCCGCGGCACGCAGCGCGAGCCGGGTCTTGCCGACGCCCGCCGCGCCGGTCAGGGTCACCAACCGGGCGTCGACGAGCAGGCGCCGGACCTCGATCACTTCGGTGCGGCGGTCGACGAAGCTGGTGATCTCGGCGGGCAAGTTGCCAACCTGCCGTGACCGAGCTTTCGGCACGAGATTAAGGTACGGATCCGGCGCACCGCCGGCAAGCGGCCTCGGCAAGGCGGGCTGACCACCTTGTGCCGCAACGGAAGCAGCCGCACGAAGCGGGCTGGGGTCCGGGTAGCGCGGTGACGGTGGACAACATCCTGGCTTACTCGAAACGTCCTGACGTGCTGCAAGACCTAGATCACGCGCTGCGCCAGCTCGGCAAGGCATCATGATATCGACTTCGCTGTCCTCGCTGTTCAGGCGATACGAATGCTGCTCCCGTAGCAGGCCCTACTCGCGTGCCGCCCCTTCAGGCCAAATAACCTCAACCGGCAGTCCGCGCTCGCGCGCCGCGCTGACTACCGAGGCCGTACTCCCCTGGTCTACACCTGGTTGTCCATCCCACACGGCAAATAGCCGGTCAGACGACAACAGCAGTTCGTTGGCAGCCGCGTACGCCTCGCGGTTAGCTTGCTCGAACGGCAAGACATGCACCTTGGCCGCTCGCTGCATCAGGTCATCAAACTGCGGGACGTGGTCGGGCTTAACCTTCTGCTCGCGATAGTGTTGGCTCGGCAGCACTACTTCCAGCGTGCCGCCACTATCCAGCACGGCTTGGGCAAAAATGGAATCAGCGCCACGAGCGATGCAGCTCATGCCAATCAGGTCGACACCCGCATGCGGCGCTAGTGCATTGATCATCGCTTCCTGCACCAAGGGCATGCTGGCAGCGGTCAGGTTCATGTGTCCAGTGACGGCGATACGTGGCACGGTTGTCCTTTCCAGGCGGTCAGCGGGCAATGGGCGGGGTGGTTACGAGAGAGCGGACCCGGTCGCGTAACTCAGCAATCGCGGGGACGGTTGCATGAGCCGTGCTGTGCTGGTACAGCTCGACCAGCTTGACCCGTACTCTGTCAGAGCGGGTTTGCTCGATAATGGCTGCGGCCTCGTGGCCCAGGCGAGCAGCTTCTTCCAGCTCGCCTTGGATCAGGCGGGCTTCCGCCATGCCGATGTGGTCAAGCGCCGCGCTCCGTAGGTGACCTGGCTCGCGTTCTTGGATGGCTCGCCCGATGTACATGGCTGTTTCGTCGGCTAGCTCGGGTTGCTCATGCGCCAGGTCGAGCAACCGGCCACCGGTCGTACCGGCCAACTCCGCCGCGTCGAAGTAGTGAATCCAGTGCGGGTCATCGTCGGGCTGAGCGTCGGCCAAAGTGTCTTCGGCCTTGGCCGTCGCTCGACGGAACGCGGACAAGCGGCCCTGCTTGGCATAGCCCCAGGCTTCGCGAGTGTGCAGCATGGCGCGAACCGTGGGCGTGGCAACCTCGGCCGCGCTGTCCTGCGCCACACGGACAAGTTCCAGGGCGTCGCTGGTGTGACCGAGGTACAGCAGTTGACGCGCCATGCCAGCCGTGACGTTGGCGGCAAAGGCAAGATCGCGGGCCGGTTTCGCCGCACGCAAGGCCAAAACGTAATAGCGCTGCGCCAGCAACTGGTCGCCGGAATCCCAGGACATAATGGCGGCGGTCTCGGCGAGCTGGGCCATTGCGCCGAACAAGCGCCGACGAATCTCTGGCGGGTACGTATCGCGCAACAGATCGGCAACCTCGTTAAGCTGACCGATAACCGCGTTGCGTCGCAGGCCGCCACCGAATTGGTCATCCCACTCGCGGAACAATTGCGCCGCGTGCTCGATCTGACCCAGTTCCTGGTAACCAATGCCGCCCGGCCGGGATGGTCGCGTCGGCTCGGCAGGCGCGGCGAGCCAGCGTTCTAAGGGTTCGAGTAAGGCACTACCGAAGACGACGCCAGCGACAGCCCGCGCTGCCTGGCGTCGATCCACGGTCAGATCCTTTCTCGTAAACTGGCTGACTATCTCAATGGTATCCGCTGGTGCCCACGGGAGCGCCGGGTCAAACGGATCGCTGCCAACAACGCCATTCGGTGATGCGGCCAGCGCTACCGCCTGACCATTCTCTGGCAAGGTAAACCAGAGCAGCTTCGACGGTATCCGTAGCGTGCGCGCCCAATAGATCAGGCGGTCGAGATGGACTACCGGCGCACCTTTTTCAATGCGGCTGAGTTGTCCCTGGGTCACGCCCAACCACTGCGCGACAATGGCTTGCGGCAGCGCCTGGCGGCCGTGGAACGGGTGGCAGCGGTACGCCCGTATGACGCGGCCCATATGCCGAGCAGCGAACGCCTCCTTGATTGTCGAGTGCTCCCAGAATTCGGCGGGCACGTCGAGTGGTGCGGCGAAACGATCCCGGCTGACCACCTGGCAGGAAGCGCAGTAACCAGCGGTGTTGTCGCGCGCCAAGCGCGTCTGGCACCGATGGCAGCGACGCTCGCGGTGGGCAGTCATTCGGTTCCGCCTGCAAGAAAGTAGAGCAACCGAGGGTCGATCAAGTCTAAGCCGGACAGCGCATGAGGGAAGCGGCTATGTATCGCGCACATGTCGATCATGCGCCGTAGGTCTGCTCACCGCTTGTGGCCATTCGGCAACCTCGTGGCACGGCACCGGGACGGGTGCAGCAGACCGTCGAAGCGCGTGGGTTGGCAAGGTCGCCTTCGGCATGAACGCCGGCTCGTCTCGGTGCCCCCTACGGCCCCGGTCGGGCGCGATTCGATCTCCGTCCGGCCGGGTGCATTCGTTGCTGGGCAACGTAGTGGGGGAGCTTCACCGTGGAAGCGCCGAACGTGATCGTGGTCAGTCGTAGTACCGAGGGCTGGCAGGCTGTGGTGGCTGGGCGTGGGCTCGTGCGGGCGCGCAGCTTGCAAGCGCTCGACCGGCGCATACAGGCGCACGTTGAAGGCAAGCCAGTGAGCTACCACTTCCGTACCGGCAATGAGGAACTTGACCGACTGGTGCGGCGACTGCGGATTACCAAGGCGGCGGCACGGCGGTACGAGGACAAAGCACGTCGGCTGGTCGACCAAGTCGTGCTGCTGCAATCTGGGTTATCGCAGCGGGATGTGAGCGTACTGGTGGAGTTGTCGCACCAGCGGGTGTACCAGCTCAGAGCACGGCAGCGTGGATTGCTCGAAGGCCCGAATGCCGAAGGCCAGCCATGAGCAGGAGTGGCACCGTCTACTACGCCAGTACCGCCCTCGATGAGCTGGAGCGGGCACAGTCCCAGCTGGACGCGCACATTGGCAGTGATACGGGTGGCCGGTGCCCGACGTGCGGCGAGGAGGTGCCCTGTGCTGCAAGGGAAAAGGCGGTCATGGTGGGCACGGCTGGGTTCGAACCAGCGACCCCTCGCTTGTAAGGCGAGTGCTCTTCCACTGAGCTACGCGCCCCGATCAACGGGTACCGGCCATGGTACCGGTTCATCCGGCCAGGGCCGCCACCGCCTTGCGCCAGCCGTCCTGGTCGCGGCGCTCCCCCGGCGAGATCATCTCGGCGAACCGGATCACGCCGCCCTTGTCGATGAGGAAGGTGCCCCGGTTGGCGAACCCGCGCTCGGCGTTGAACACGCCGTACGCCTGCGCGACCGCGCCGTGCGGCCAGAAGTCGGCCAGCAGCGGGAACCGGTACCCTTCCCGGTCGGCCCAGACCTTGTGGCTGTACGGGCTGTCGACGCTCACGGTCAATAGCTGGACGTTGTCGTTGACGAAGTCGTTCAGGCTGTCCCGCACCTGGCAGAGCTCCCCCTGGCAGGTACCGGTGAAGGCGAGCGGATAGAAGACCAGCAGCACGGCGCGGCGGCCGCGGAAGTCGGACAGCCGGACGTCCTGGTTGTTCTGGTCCTTGAGGATGAAGTCCGGGGCGGTCTCGCCGACGGCGATGGACATGAATGCTCCTCGTAGTTGACCGGTCTCAACTACGAGGATGCCATTCCGGAATGTCAGCGCTTGGACCGGGCGGCCCGCGGAGCCACCAGGCGGGCTGCGCTCCAATCCTTGCCGGCGCTGATGATCGAGGTCTGCTGGAGCCCGGCGGTGGGCGCCGACTCGGTGATCTCGCTCGGCTCGACGTGGCCGGACCGGCCGGCCTTGGGCGTCAAGAGCCAGACGGCGCCGTTGTCAGCCAGCGGGGCGATCGCGTCGACGAGCGTGTCGACCAGATCCCCGTCGCCGTCCCGCCACCACAACAGGACCACGTCGACCACCTCGTCGGTGTCCTCGTCGACCAGCTCCCCACACCGGTCGATCAGCGCGTCGCGGAGATCCTCGTCGACGTCGTCGTCGTACCCCATCTCCATTACGACCATCCCCGGCTCGATGCCGAACCGGTCCGCCAGGCTCCGTACGCCGTCGGCGGCCTGACCAGCGGTCGCGCTCACTGTCGCGTGCCTCCTCAACTCGTCTCCGGCGCCAGGTCAACGCCGATAGCGCGTAGTCCACACAGTCCGGGCGCCGCGCGCAAGTGGCGCACCGGACACAACGCAAAAGATACGGCCTCGACGGGCGCTCAGCGCTCCAAGAGCGAACGCGCGCCCTGAATGATCGAATCCTCGCTGACCAGCACGTGTGCGGCAGCGGGGCCGAGCGGAATGAAGGAGTCGACCGAGGCGACCCGGCGGGCCACGCCGACGTACCCGCCGTCGACCAGCGCCGCCAGTACCCCCTCGCCGACCCCGCCGGACCTGCGGGTCTCGTCCACGACCAGGACCCGGCCGGTGGCCGAGGACTCCCGGATGATGTCGGCGACCGGCAGCGGTGCCAGCCAGCGCAGGTCCACGACCCGACAGCCGACCCCGGCCTCGGCCAGGCGGGCGGCCACCCGCAGCGACATCCGTACCCCGTTGCCGAACGTGATGATGGTCAGCTCCTCGCCGGATCCGAGCACGTCGACGCGGGCGCGGCCGATCGGCACGTGCGCGTCGCCCCACCCGCCCGGCGCCGCATAGGGAACGGCCCACTGCCCGTCGCCGTCGGCGTGCAGGTCGCGGGTGTGGTACAGGGCGATCGGTTCGAGGAACACCGACACGGTACCGTCGACGACCGCGGCGGCCAGGCACGTGCGCAGCAGCGCCGCGCCGTCGTCCGGCCGGGCCGGGCAGGCGACCACCAGGCCGGGGATGTCACGCAGCACCCCGACCGCGTTGTCGTTGTGGAAGTGCCCGCCGAAGCCCTCCTGGTAGGCCAGGCCCGCGACGCGGACGACCATCGGGTTGCGGTACTGCCCGCGGGAGAAGAACGACATCGTGGCCGCCTCACCGCGCAGCTGGTCCTCGGCGTTGTGCAGGTAGGCGAGGTACTGGATCTCCGGGATCGGCAGCATCCCGCCCAGCCCCGCGCCGAGCCCGAAGCCGAGCACCGAGGTCTCGTCGAGCAGCGTGTCGAAGACCCGGCCGGCGCCGAAGCGCTCGCGCAGGCCCTTGGTCACGCCGTACACCCCGCCCTTGACCGCCACGTCCTCGCCGCAGACGAACGCCTGCGGCCAGGTGACCATCGCGTCGGTCAAGGCCGCGTTGACAGACTGCGCCAGCGTCATCGGTGGGCCATCTTCGGGAAGGCGCCCACCGAACGCCTCGCTCCTGCCCCCGACGGTGGTACCCGCATCCGCGACCACCCTGGCGACGCGCACCGGCCGGCGCGGGGCCAGCGGTGCCACGACCTCGGCCGCGTCGGCGAGCTTCGGCTCCCGCAGCACCTCCTCGGCCACCTTGCGGACCTGCCAGCCCGCCTCGTCGTACCGCTTGAGCAGCTCCTCCGGCGTCGCCTGCCCCGATTCGACGAGCAGCGTCGCGGCCGCCACCAGCGGATCGCGCGCAAGGTCCCGGGCGAGCTCGGCGGGGCTGCGGTAGGCGACCTCGGCGTCGGCACCCGCGTGCCCCATCAGCCGTACCGTCGTCAGGTGCAGCACCGCCGGCCGCCGGTACCGCCGCACCCAGCCCGCGGCCTCGCTCGCGGCGTCGTAGGTGGCGGCCAGGTCGCAGCCGTCCGCGGCGAGGTACCGCAGCCCCGGCTTGGCCCGCAGCACCATCGCGACCCAGCCTTCGGGCGAGCGCACGGACAGCCCGATCCCGTTGTCCTCGCACACGAACAGCACCGGGATCCGCAGCCCGGAGTGGTCGCACCAGCCGGCCGTGTTGAGCGCGGCGACGGCGCTCGCGTGGTTGACCGAGCCGTCCCCGAACGAGCAGACCGCGATGGCGTCCGCCGGCCAGGCCACCTCGGCACCCAGCCGCCGGCCGCGCTCGACCGCGAAGCCCAGCCCGACCGCCCGCGGCAGGTGCGAGGCGATCGTCGAGGTGACCGGGATGATCTGCAGGTCCGGATGGCCGAAGACCTTGTGCCGGCCGCCCGCGATGGGTTCCTCGGCCGAGGCCACCAGCCCGCGCAGCACGTCGCGGATCGGGTCGGTGTTGTCGACCTGGCCGGCGCGGGCGCAGTAGAACGCGCCGGACCGGTAGTGCAGCAGCGCCGGGTCGGTCGGCCGCAGCGCGGCGGCGACCGCGGCGTTGCCCTCGTGCCCGGCCGAGCCGATCGTGTAGTACCCCTCCCCGAAGCTGCGCAGCCAGCGCGCCGCGAGGTCCAGGTGCCGGCTGGCGAGTTGGGCGTCGAACAGCGCGTTGGCCTGCGCGCCGGTGAGCCGGCTGCCGTCGCGTACCGGCGCGTGCGCCTCGCGCGGTTCGGCCGGCGGGGTCAGTTCCCCGAGGGCGGTACGGAAGCGTTCGTCCAGATCCTGAGGGGAGGTCACGATCGAAAGCATTACCGAACCGGGCGCCCGCGTGCCACCCGTGGTTACTGCGGGATCGCGACCTTGGCCAGGGCGTCGCGCAGTACCCGCAGCTCCGCCTCGTCCAGGTCGCCGAGGATCGCGCCGCATTCGGCCAGTACCCGGTGCAGCCGGGCCTGCATGCGGCGGCCGGCCTCGGTCACCACGAGGGTCTTGACGCGCCGGTCCTCGGGGTCCACCCGCCGCTCGACGAGCCCGGCCTCTTCCAGCCGGTCCACCAGGGGCGTCACGTTGGACCGGTCACAGTCGAGCTGGAGGGCGAGGTCGCGGGCGGGCGAGGGCCGGTCCGGGTCGAGCTCGGACAGCGCGCGGGCGGTGGCCGGGGTCAGCCCGAGCCGGGCGACCTCCGCGTCCAACCGCTGCCGCAGCGCGTACCCGATGTCGAGCAGCTGCCCGGTGATCTCGCCGGCCAGATCTGGGGAGGGGGCTTGCACGCCGGCCATGCTACCCCTACTCTTCATTCAGAACCTACTGAAAGTTCAGAGATTATGATCTCACCTGAACGGCAGTACGCCGAGGACGCGGCGCTGATCCTGGAGTCGATGGGCCTGGCCCGCGCCCACGGCAAGCTGCTCGCCTGGCTGCTCGTGTGCGACCCGCCGCAGCAGTCCAGCGCGGAGCTGGCCGAAGCCCTGGACCTGTCCGCCGGCTCGGTCAGCACCGGCACCCGCCTGCTGGAGAACTCCCGGCTGATCCGCCGGGTCGCGGTACCCGGGCAGCGCGGCAAGGTCTACGAGATGAGCCCGGACGGGCTGATCCTGGCCAGCCAGGACGACCGCATCCGGACCTTCCGGCAACTCATGGAGCAGGGCATCGACGTCGTCGGCGACGAGGACGCACCCCGCGCCGACCGGCTGCGCCGGACCCGGGACTTCTACGCGTTCATGGAACGGGAGATCCCCGCTCTGATCAAGCGGTTCCACGCCGAGTACGGGGAGGGTGGCAATGGCTGACCTGGCCATCCACACGGAACAACTGACCAAGATGTACGGGAAGCGACGCGGCCTGGCCGGCCTTGACCTGTCCGTCGACACCGGCGAGGTCTACGGCTTCCTCGGGCCCAACGGTGCCGGCAAGACCACCACGATCCGCATCCTGCTCGACCTGATCCGGCCCACCTCCGGCCGGGTCGAGCTGCTCGGCGGCGACCCGCGCCGGGACGGCGTGGCGCTGCGCCGGCGGATCGGGTACCTGCCGGGCGACTTCATCGTCGACGGGAAGCAGACCGTCACCGAGCTGCTGACCTACCTGGGCAACCTGCGCGGCGGGATACCCCGCGAGCGGGTCACCACGCTGGCCGGGCGGCTCGACCTCGACCTGTCCGCGAAGATCCGCAGCCTGTCCAAGGGCAACCGGCAGAAGGTCGGCGTGGTGCAGGCGTTCATGCACCAGCCGGAACTGCTCATCCTCGACGAGCCGACCAGCGGGCTGGACCCGCTGCTGCAGCAGACCTTCCTCGACATGGTGCGCGAGGCCCGCACCGCCGGCCAGACGGTGTTCATGTCCTCGCACGTGATGAGCGAGGTGCAGCAGACCGCCGACCGGGTCGGCATCGTCCGCGAGGGTGTCCTCGTCGCCGTCGAGCGGGTCGAGGACCTGCGCGAGCGTGGGGTACGCCGGGTCGAGATCCACTTCGAGGACCCGGTCACCGTCGAGGAGTTCGCCGGCCTGCCCGGGGTCAGCGACGTCACGCTGACCGCCGACGTGCTGCGCTGCCGGCTGGACGGCCGGGCCGACCCGCTGGTCAAGGCGGCCGCCAAGCACACCGTGATCGGCCTGCTCTCCGAGGAGCCCGACCTGGAAGAACTGTTCGTCACCTACTACCGGGGAGCCCCCGATGATGCTGCGTAACCCGTTCACCAAGGCGCTGTGGGACGCCCGCCGGGCGATCCTCGGCTGGGGTATGGGCATCGGCTACGTCGCGGTGATGTACACCGCGTTCTACCCGTCGATCAGCAAGCCCGCGTTCGCCAGCGCGCTGCAGAACTACCCCGAGGGGCTGAAGAAGGCATTCAACATCCAGGACATGACCAGCCCGGCCGGGTACCTCGGCTCGTATGTCTTCGGGCTGCTGGTGCCGGTACTCCTGGCGGTGTTCATGATCATATTTGGCTCGCGGGCGATCGCGGGCGACGAGGAGGCCGGTACCCTCGACCTGGTCCTCGCCCACCCGGTGAGCCGGCCCCGGCTGCTGCTGTCGCGGCTGGCCGGCCTGGCGACCGCGGTGCTGTTCGCCTGCGCGGTGGTCTACCTGCTGCTGCTGGCGATCGCCGGACCGACGAAGACGTCCGCGGTCGGCGCCGGCCACCTCGCGGCGATGACCGTGCAGCTCGCCCTGTTCGGGATGCTGTTCGGCGCGCTGACGCTGGGCGTTGGCGCGGCGACCGGCCGCCGCTCGGCGGCGGTCGGGGCCGGCGTGGTCGTGGTGGTCTTCGGCTACTTCGGCAACAACCTGGCGCCGCAGGTGCACGGCCTGGGCTGGGTGCAGCGGCTGTCCCCGTTCTACTGGTACCTGGCCGGCAAGCCGCTGGTGAACGGCCTGGACCTGGCCGGCTGCGCGGTCCTGCTCGCGGTCGCGGTGGTGCTCGCCGCCGCCGGCCTGGTCCGGTTCCGCCGGCGGGACCTAGCCGTTTAGAGACCTAGCCGTTTAGAAAGGACAGCCGCACCTGGCGGGTGGGATTGTCGCCGTTGGGGTCCACCAGGGCGATCGACTGCCAGGTACCGAGAGCCAGCCGGCCACCGAGCACCGGCACGGTGACATAGGGCGCGACGAAGGCGGGCAGCAGATGGTCCCGGCCGTGTCCCCGCGAACCGTGCCGGTGCCGCCAGCGGTCGTCGGCCGGCAGGAGATCGTCCAGCGCCCGGAGCAGGTCCTCGTCGGAGCCGGCCCCGGTCTCGATCAGGGCGACCCCGGCGGTGGCGTGCGGTACGAACACGTGCAGCAGGCCGTCGCCCTTGCCGGCCACGAACTCCATCGCGGTACCGGTGATGTCGCGGACGGCCGGCCGGTCGCCGGTACGCACCGTGATGACTTCCGAACGCACTTTGCCCTCCTGTCACTTGTTACTCGCTGGTTGGGCCCGGGTCGGCGTGACGCGGGGCGTACCCGACGGGCAGGATTGACCCCAAGGAGAACACGCGGACCCACAATTCGAAGGAACGCCCGTGGCCACGGAACGCAAGCGCCCGGTCATCAGCGACGGCCTACCGAGCCAGCTGCCCGACATCGATCCCGAGGAAACCACCGAGTGGATCGAGTCGTTCGACGGCGTGATCGACGAGCGGGGTGCCAAGCGCGCCCGGTACATCATGCTGCGCCTGTTGGAGCGCGCCCGGGAGCGCCAGGTCGGGGTTCCGCCCCTGACCACCACCGACTACATCAACACGATCACCCCGGAGCGGGAACCGTGGTTCCCCGGCGACGAGCACGTCGAGCGGCGGATCCGGGCATACATCCGGTGGAACGCCGCGATGCTGGTACACCGGGCCCAGCGGCCCGGCATCGGCGTCGGCGGGCACATCTCCACCTACGCCAGCTCGGCCAGCCTCTACGAGGTCGGCATGAACCACTTCTTCCGCGGCAAGAGCCACCCGGGCGGCGGAGACCAGATCTTCTTCCAGGGGCACGCCTCCCCCGGCATGTACGCGCGGGCATACCTGGAGGGCCGGCTGACCGAGCAGCAGCTCGACGGGTTCCGGCAGGAGCTGTCCCACCCGGGCGGCGGCCTGCCCAGCTACCCGCATCCGCGGCTGATGCCGGACTTCTGGGAGTTCCCCACCGTGTCCATGGGCCTCGGCGGGATCAACGCGCTCTACCAGGCGCGGTTCAACCGGTACCTGCACAACCGCGGCATCAAGGACACCTCCGACCAGCGGGTGTGGGCGTTCCTTGGCGACGGCGAGATGGACGAGCCCGAATCGATGAGCGCGATCGGCCTGGCCGCCCGCGAGGAGCTGGACAACCTCACCTTCGTGATCAACTGCAACCTGCAGCGGCTGGACGGGCCGGTACGGGGTAACGGGAAGATCATCCAGCAGCTGGAGTCGTTCTTCCGCGGTGCCGGCTGGAACGTCATCAAGGTGATCTGGGGCCGCGAGTGGGACCCGCTGCTCGCCGCCGACAGCGACGGCGCGCTGGTCAACCTGATGAACGTGACGCCGGACGGCGACTACCAGACCTACAAGGCGGAGTCCGGCGCCTACGTGCGCGAGCACTTCTTCGGCCGCGACCAGCGCACCCGCAGGATGGTCGAGCACATGTCCGACGACGAGATCTGGAACCTCAAGCGCGGCGGGCACGACTACCGCAAGCTCTACGCGGCATACCACGCGGCGGTCAACCACACCGGCCAGCCCACGGTGATCCTCGCCAAGACGGTCAAGGGCTGGACGCTGGGCTCGCACTTCGAGGGGCGCAACGCCACCCACCAGATGAAGAAGCTGACCCTGGACGACCTCAAGGGCTTCCGGGACCGGCTGTACCTCGACATCCCCGACTCGGCGCTGGAGGAGAACCCGTACCTGCCGCCGTACTACCACCCGGGCACCGACAACGACGAGATCCAGTACCTGCAGGAGCGGCGCCGGGCCCTCGGCGGGTACCTGCCGTCCCGGCGGACCACGTTCCCCTCGGTGGCGCTGCCGCCCAGCTCCGCCTACGCCGACGTCAAGCGCGGCTCCGGCAAGCAGAAGGTGGCCAGCACGATGGCCTTCGTCCGGCTGCTCAAAGACCTGATGAAGGACAAGGAGTTCGGCAAGCGCTGGGTGCCGATCATCCCGGACGAGGCGCGCACCTTCGGCATGGACTCGCTGTTCCCCACCGCGAAGATCTACTCGCCGCACGGGCAGAACTACACCCCGGTCGACCGGGAGCTGTTCCTGTCCTACAAGGAGGCGGTCACCGGGCAGATCCTGCACGAGGGCATCAACGAGGCCGGGTCGGTCGCGTCGTTCACGGCCGCCGGCAGCTCGTTCGCCACCCACGGCGAGCCGATGATCCCGCTGTACATCTTCTACTCGATGTTCGGCTTCCAGCGCACCGCCGACGGCCTGTGGGCGGCGGCCGACCAGATGGCGCGCGGCTTCCTGCTCGGCGCCACCGCCGGTCGCACCACGCTCAACGGCGAGGGGCTGCAGCACGAGGACGGCCACTCGCACCTGATCGCCGCCACCAACCCGGCGGTCATCGCCTACGACCCGGCGTTCGCCTTCGAGATCGCACACATCGTCGAAGACGGGCTGCGCCGCATGTACGGCGAGCGGCCGGAGGACATCTACTACTACCTGACCGTCTACAACGAGCCGATCGTGCAGCCGGCCGAACCGTCCGGGCTCGACGTCGACGGGCTGCTGCGCGGGCTGTACCGGTACTCCCCCGCCCGGTCGCTCGGTGACCACGCGCCGCGCGCGCAACTGCTGGCCAGCGGCAGCGGCATGCAGTGGGCGCTCAAGGCGCAGACGCTGCTCGCCCAGGACTGGGGCGTGGCCGCCGACGTCTGGTCGGCCACCTCGTGGACCGAGCTGCGCCGCGACGCGGTCGAGGCGGAGGAGCACAACCTGCTGCACCCCGGCGACCAGCCGCGGGTACCGTTCGTGACCGCCACGCTCGCCGACCAGCCCGGGCCGGTGGTGGCGGTCAGCGACTTCATGCGGGCGGTACCCGACCTGATCAGCCGCTGGGTACCCGGCGACTACACCTCGCTGGGCACCGACGGGTTCGGCATGTCCGACACCCGGCACGCGCTGCGTCGGCACTTCCACGTCGACGGGGAGACCATCGCCGTGGCCACGCTGCGGCAGCTCGCCCGGCGCGGTGCGGTCGCCGAAGGGGTACCCGCCGAGGCCGCGCAGAAGTACGCCATCGAGGACGTGCTCGCGGCACCGGTCGGCGAAACCGGCGGGGAGTCGTAAACGGACTGGCTGGAGTTCCGGCGCACCGACGCGACCGCCGTGGTCGGGTTGGTGCGCCGGGTCGCCGAAGCCGCCGACCCGGGCGAGCACGGCGACGGCGTCGAGGTCGTCATCGAGGCGCCCGGGCGCGGCTGGCTCGGCCGGGTACTCGACGACGGGCTGCCCGAACAGGCGCGCATCGCGGTGACCAAGTTCGGCGGCGCCGTCCGGTACCCCTTCCATGTGCAGCTGGTCAGCGACCACGGCGGGCGGGCCACCCACCGGCTGCCCCGATTACCCGGCTGGGCGGTCAGCGACTCCAACGGCGTCGCGTTCCTGATGCAGAAGGGCCAGGGTGACCGGTTCGACTGGGCCGCGCTGGTCGGCGGCGCGCTGGCCGGCCTCGCGGCGCTGCGCCCGGACGCGGTCGACGCCGGCTGGCGGGCCGGCGTCGACCGCGGGATCCGGCGTGGCTAGATGTGAGCCCGTCGGGGACCTACCGGGCTTCGCCGGCGCAGAAGACGGTCGTGTAGGTCACGTTGTGGTTGGTCTGCGGGAAGTACCACTGCAGATCGGTGGCGAAGACGTAGGTCGGGTCCGGCGGACCGCTCTTCTGGCAGTTGCCCGCGTAGGCCCACAGGGAGCCGTTCGACGTGGTGTACGCCGGCGTGAACCAGCTGTTCGTGAAGCCGCAGTCGTAGTAGTCCTGCGTCATGGGTCCGCCCTGGGGTGCGGGAGGATCGAAGTATGTCCAGCACCGCGTCGCAGAGCTCTGCTCCGGCTGGTTGTACGGCGGGTACGGCGGCTGGCAGAACGCGGTGCCGTAGTTGACGCCCGACACCGTGCTGCTGAAGTGCCACAGCCACGAACCGCCGTTGGCCACGTAGGCGCAGCTTGACTGGTAGACGACGTAGCTGCCGGTCGACGTGCGGTAGTACGGCGTCACCCAGACGCTGTACCCGTTGCAGTTCTTGTAGGTCTGATTCATCGCGCCGCCCTGTGGCGCGGGCGGGTCGAAGGTGGTCCAGCACGCGACGGCGTGTGCCGGCGTGGCTGACGCGACAACCGATCCGAACGTGGCCACAACCGCCGCAACCAGGCCGAGAATGAGCTTTCGCATGACTTCCCCCGTGACGTGACTTCCGTGAGCCCGCGAGCGGCTGCCGCGGACTCCCCCGATACACCTCGAAATCGCGTCAGGAGGCTAACCGGCAATCGTTGACGCGACCATTACCAAAGTTCAGATCACCTGGTTACCGTGCAGACCCGGGACTACGCGTGCCCGGCGACCGGGTGCGGCCGGCAGGGCTCCTCCAGGCGGGCGATCTCCTCCGGACTCAGCGGTACCTCGACCGCCGCACCAAGCCACGTACCTGCAAGCCCCGGCCGAGGCAGTCGACCTGGCTCGCCCGGAAGGGTACTGGTAGAGCGCACCGGTCGGGTGCTGAGACATCCGGCCGGAGCGCCGGAGTACGCCCGGTGTGAAGGTCGGCGGCAGCACTGGTCTCGCTGAACACTCCGCCACTGGGCCACCCGCCGGGCGTACCCCCATGCAGGACAGGTGTGGTGGTCGCGCGGAAGTCCCCTCGGGCCGACTCGCGTCCGGCTCGCCGCGCGAATGCGGCCCACACATCCTCGGTGACGGTGGCCCGTCCTGGGTTGCCGGCTCGGAAGAAAGGGCTGAGCGATGCCATGGCGACGACGGCGACCACCCAGTGAACGCCAGCAGCCGCACGACGTGTCCCATGCCGACTACGGGGCGTCCGCCGGCCGGCACCGGCTATCCGACGGCGATGTGGTGCCGGCGCCGGGCATCGCCGGTACGCCGACATCCTCGCCGCACGGGCAACCGAGGACCTGACCCCGATGCCCATCAACAGCACTAGGCAGGAGCGCCGCTCGGGTATGCGGCGGTGGCTGCCGTGACCGGCCCCTACGGTGCCGATGTCAACCCTGCGCCCGCACGGTGTGGTGTGTGCGGCGACGGCGCGGGTGCCGGGTGGCCGGGGGTCTGCCGGGTCAACGGCCGGCGCCGCAGCTTACGCAGGAAAGGCGCCCGGCAGGCCGTGGGCGCGCATCAGCCGCTCCACCCGCTTGCGGCCCACCGTGAGGCCGTTCTGCCGGCTGCCCGGGTCAGCTGCCGTACTGTCGGTAGGGCACGGCCCAGTCGCCGAGACCGTCCCCGACCGGCAGCGGTACCGGGGTGCCCTTGACCTCGACCACGTCGCCGACGGTGAAGGTGCTG
>VAWN01000043.1:0-46442 GCA_005885555.1 Actinomycetota bacterium | reverse complement strand
GCCGCGTGGCAGTACTCGCCGGAGTAGGAGATCCGCAGGCACAGCGAGATGTCCTCGGCGTAGTAGTTGGGGTCCTTCGGGTTGGTGATCCCGTAGCTCGCCGACGTCATGTGCACCGTCTGGTCCTTCTCCAGCACCACGTGCGGCCCGGTGCGGGTGAAGAAGTCGATGGCGCTGCCGTCGGAGCCCTTGGTCGAGCCACCCTTGCCGCAGCTGATCGGGAAGTTCTTGACCTGCGCGCCGTTGACGTACACCAGCATCCGGTGGCTGTTGGCGTCGACGACGGCGATGCGCGAGTCGCCGATGGTGAAGCTGATGCTGTCGTTGCCGGCGCCGTAGCTGCCGTTGCCCAGGTGCACCCCGAGCAGCTTCACGTTGACCGTCACCCGGGTGCCCGACGCCCAGTACTTCTCCGGCCGGAAGTGCAGCGTCTGCTTGTCCAGCCAGAAGAACTTGCCGTCCACGCCCGGTGCGGCGTCGATGGTGACCGCCTTCTGCGCGGCGGCCCGGTCGGCGACCGGGCGGCTGAACCGGACGACGACGATCTGGCCGACCCCGTAGCTGCCGCCGGACTTCAGCATGGCCAGCGAGTTGGCCTGGAACGCGACGCTGGTCGTGGTGGCCGGCTTGACGGTGCTGAACGAGCTGGTCTTGTCGGCGGTCGCGCCGGTGGCGTCGGCGACGGTGGCGGTGACCGTGTAGGTCCGGCCGTAGCCGAGCTGGCCGGTCGAGCGCCACGTGTGCTGGTCGGTGGCCAGGTCGCCGGCGACCGTCTGGCCGCCCGCGGTAACGGTCACCGACCTGATCGTGCCGCCGGTCGCGCTGACCACGACCGGGTCGGCCGGCGAGACGTTGCTGCTGTCGGCCGCGGGCGTGAAGGTCACATCGACGGGTACTGTCACCGGGACGCCGCCGGGCGCCAGCGACGAGCCGGGCTGGGCCCAGCGGGTCTTCGAGTTGGCGCCGGCCGCCGACGTGCAGCCGGCCAGCGCCGCACCGGCTGCTGTGCCGACAACACCCATGATCATCTGACGACGACTTGGCATAGCCATTCCTCCCCCGCCGGGAAGGCTACTGAACGATGTCGACAACCCAAAACCCCGTGCCGGGCGGCAACCCGGCGCCCGTACGCTGGAGGGCGTGACGGTACGCGTACGTTTTGCCCCCTCTCCTACTGGAATCTTCCATGTGGGCGGCGCCCGCTCAGCGCTGCAGAACTGGCTCTACGCCAAGCAGCACCAGGGCACGTTGGTGCTGCGTATCGAGGACACGGACGCGGCGCGCAACAGCCCGGAATGGATCGACGGGATCATCTCCGCGCTCGCCTGGATCGGCCTCGGGCCGGACACCTATGAAGGTCCGTATCTCCAGTCCGACTATGCCGGAGAGCACCAGGCGGCAGCCGGCCGTTTGTACGAGGCCGGTCGGGCCTACTACTGCGACTGCACCCGCGAGCAGATCCAGGCGCGCACCGGCAACCAGTACGCCGGTTACGACGGGTACTGCCGGGACCGCGCGCTGCCACCGGGCGAGGGACGGGCGCTGCGCTTCCGCACCCCCGACGAGGGCGAGACCCGGGTCGTCGACCTGGTCCGCGGCGAGCCCACCTTCGAGAACCGGCTGATCGAGGACTTCGTGATCAGCCGCGGCGACGGTTCGGCGGTGTTCCTGCTCGCGAACGCGGTCGACGACATCACGATGGGCATCACCCACGTGTTCCGCGCGGAGGAACACCTGCCCAACACGCCGAAACAGCAACTGCTGTGGGAGGCCCTCGGGTTCGAGCCGCCGGTCTGGGCGCACGTGCCGATCGTGGTCAACGAGAAGCGGCAGAAGCTGTCCAAGCGGCGCGACAAGGTGGCCCTGGAGGCGTACCGCGACGAGGGGTACCTCGCCGACGCCATGCGCAACTACCTGATGCTGCTGGGCTGGGCGCCGTCCGGCGACCGGGAGATCGTGCCGTGGGAGGTCATCGAGGCGGAGTTCCGGATCGAGGACGTCAACCCCTCCCCCGCGTTCTTCGACGAGAAGAAGCTGCGCGCCTTCAACGGCGAGTACATCCGGGCACTGTCGCCGGACGAGTTCGCGACCGCGTGCCAGCCGTGGCTGCACGGTACCGCGGCGCCCTGGCGGCCGGAGGACTTCGACCCCAAGGCGTTCGAGGCGGTGGCGCCGCTCGCGCAGACCCGGGTCGCCGTGCTGTCGGAGATCGTCGCGCTGGTCGACTTCCTGTTCCTGCCGGACCCGCCGGTCGACGAGGCCGCCTGGGCGAAGGCGATGAAGGAGGGCGCCGCCGACCTGCTGGACGCGGTCGTCGACGCGTTCGAGGCGGTGCCGTGGGAGGCCGAGGCGCTCAAGGCCGCCGTGGAGGCGGCCGGCGCCGTGCGGGACCTGAAGCTCGGCAAGGCGCAGGCGCCGGTCCGGGTCGCGGTCACCGGGCGCACCGTCGGGCTGCCGCTGTTCGAATCACTGGAGGTACTGGGACGCGAGCGCACCCTCGCCCGGCTGCGTGACGCCTCGCTGCGGGCCGGGCGGCGCCAGGACTGACGCGCGTCGATACCACGGGGCAGCGGAATCGGCAGGGGTGTTGGATCATTTCCTCCAACCCCTGCACCAGAGGAGTCCACCGTGGCTCGCCCGCTCGCCCTGTTGCTCGCCGTCGGCGCGGCGCTGCTCGCTGCGCTCGGCCTGGCCGGACCGGCCTACGCCGCCGACGCCCCGACGACGATCTCCATCCAGGGCGCCGGCCTGCCCGACACGATCACGATCGGCCAGGGCGCCGACGCCGACCTGTTCAACCGGCTGCTGCACCAGGTCGGCTGGATGGCCACGCAGGGCGGCAACCCGATGAAGCCCGACCCGGCCAAGCTCGGGCCGAAGTACACGGTGACCATCTCGGCCGGTTCGAAGCCGCTGCAGCGCTACGACCTGTACCCGCAGGCGGCCGGCGGTCCCAAGGCGTTCCGGCCGGCCGATCAGCCGCAGGGCCGCACCAGCGACGCGTGGTTCTACGTCTCGCTGTCGGTACCCGAACTGCTGCACGCGGCCGGGGTACCCCTGGGCACGGGTGGGAGCGGAGACGCGGGCTCACTGGTCTACCAGGATCCGGCCGGCTACATCCCGGACGGCGCGACCAGTGACCGCAAGCCGCTGACCAGCATCACCGACATCATGCACGCGCAGGGCCGGGCGCTGGCGGTGTGGGTGGGCACGGCGCTGCTGGTACTGCTGATGGTCGTCGGTGCCGCCCGGCTCAGCCGGCTCGTCCACGACCGGCGGTAGCCCTGGATCAGCCGAAGGGCGGCGCGCCGGCCCCACTTGCGCCGCATGAAAGGCTGGTGCCATGGCACCGCAGTACCTCGCCGCCACGCTGCGTCGCATCGAGCGCGCCGGCGGCGGGCTGGCCACCGCGAGCGTGGCCCGGATGGACGAGGTACTGCCGTGGTTCCGCGAGCTGCCGGCCGACCAGCGCGCCTGGGTCATGCTGGTGGCCCAGGCCGGGGTGCGGTCGCTGGTCGAGTGGCTGCGCAGCGCCGGGTCCTCGTCGCAGGAGGTGTCCGACGACATCTTCGACGCGGCGCCCCGGGCGCTGGCCCGTTCGCTGAACCTGCAGCAGACGGTGCAGCTCATCAAGGTCACCATCGACGTCGTCGAGGAGCAGGTGCCGCACCTGGCCGCGCCGGGCGAGGAGGTACCGCTGCGGGAGGCGGTCCTGAAGTTCTCCCGCGAGGTCGCGTTCGCGGCCGCCCGGGTCTACGCGCGGGCCGCCGAGTCCCGCGGCGCCTGGGACGCCCGGCTGCAGGCCACGCTCGTGGACGCGCTGCTGCGCGGTGACACGCCGGACACGCTGGCCAGCCGGGCCGCCGCGCTGGGCTGGGCGGACGCGCCGCCGGTGGCGGTCGCCGTCGGCCGCTCGCCCGGCGGGGAGGCCGCGGCCGTCGTGCACACGGTGTACCGGGCCGCCCGCCGGCTCGGCGTCGAGGTGCTCGGCGGGGTGCACGGGGACCGGCTCGTCGTCGTCCTCGGCGGGGCGGCCGATCCACTGGCCGCGACCGAGAAGCTGCTGGTCGGCTTCGGCGACGGGCCGGTCGTCGTGGGCCCGGCGGTACCCAGCTTCGACGCGGCCACCGAATCGGCCCGCGCGGCTCTGGCGGGGTACCGGGCGGCACCGGCCTGGCCGGCCGCACCCCGGCCGGTGGCGGCGGCCGACCTGCTGCCCGAGCGGGCCCTGGCCGGCGATGCCGAGGCGCGCCGGATCCTGCGCCAGGATGTGTTCGGTGCGCTGCACCGGGCCGGTGGCGAGCTGCTGGAGACGCTGGACGCGTTCTTCGCGGCCGGCGGGGTACTGGAGAGTGCCGCCCGTGCCCTGTTCGTCCATCCGAACACGGTCCGGTACCGGTTGCGCCGGGTATCCGAACTGACCAGTCTCGCCCCGTTCAGCGGCCGCGACGCCTTCGCGCTGCGGGTGGCTCTCGCCGTCGGCAGACTGGACCCGGGGGCGTCCTCCGCCGCTCAGGTGTGACGCGGCGCACCTCTCTAGCTACGTTGCGTCACAACGACGTCAGCAGCCTGTCGTGTATTAGTGGATACCTACAAAGATCTTGGTTGGGTTTGGTGCCTGCCGCTACACCCTCGCCCACGGACTTCCGGGACAGTCAAATGTGTGCTTGCGGTACTCGCACCCGGACAGGGATCCCAGAAGCCCGGTTTTCTAACCCCATGGCTGGATTTGCCCGGGGCGGCTGCCCGGCTGCGCTGGTGGTCCGTCCTCGCCGGGACGGACCTGGTGCATCTGGGCACGGAGGCCGGCGAGGACGAGATCAAGGACACCGCGAAGACCCAGCCGCTGCTGGTCGCCGCCGCACTGCTCGCCGCCGAGCACCTGCCGATGTACGACGTGGCGCTGGTCGCCGGGCACAGCGTCGGTGAGCTCGGGGCCGCCGCACTGGCCGGGGTACTCAGCCCGGAAGCCGCCGTCACCCTGGCCGGCCTGCGTGGCCGGGAGATGGCCGCGGCCTGCGCGCTGGAACCGACCGGAATGGCCGCGGTACTCGGTGGGAACGCGGAAGACGTGCTCGCCGCCATCGAGGCCGCCGGCCTGTACGCCGCCAACCACAACGGCAGCGGCCAGCTCGTCGTCGCCGGAGCGGCCGACGCGCTGGCCAAGTTCGCCGCGGCACCGCCGGAGCGGACCCGGGTCGTCACGCTGAAGGTGGCCGGCGCCTTCCACACGCCCTACATGGCACCGGCCGAGCAGGCGCTGTCCGCGGTCGCCGGCGGGGTACCCACGGCCAACCCGCACAAGATCCTGCTGTCCGACCGGGACGGTACCGCCGTGGCCAGCGGCGTCGAGATGCTGCAGCGGCTGGTCGCCCAGGTGACCGCGCCGGTCCGCTGGGACCTGTGCATGGCGACGCTCGCCGACCTCGGGGTGACCGCGCTGATCGAGCTGCCCCCCGCCGGTACCCTCGCCGGCCTCGCCAAGCGCGCACTGCGCGGCGTGGAGATCCTCACCGTCAACACCCCCGCCGACCTGGCCGCGGCCCGCGACCTGACGGCCCGGCACGGCGTGGCACCCGGCGCCGAGCCGACCCCGCAGTTCCGCGTGGTCGTCGCCGGTACCGGCGGCTCGTTCGCCCCGGCCGACGGCCTGGAGGAGGGCGCGGAGGTCCGGTCCGGCCAGGTCATCGGCCACATCACGACCAAGCAGGGCCCGGTCGAGGTGGCCGCGCACGAGACGGGCGTCCTGACCGAATGGCTCGCCCACCACGACGACCCGGTAGCCGCGGGGCAGCCACTCGCCCGCATCGGAGGACACCTATGAGCGCAGTGAGGCGCGGCGGCGCCTGGACTGAGGAGCGCAGCGACGAGGGAAGGCGGCGCACCAGAGCGCCTCACGCAGCGAACCGGGAGGCTCTGTGATGAACCCGCCCGGTTCGAAGATCGTGTCGATGGGGCACTACCAGCCGTCCCGCGTGCTGACCAACGACGACCTGGCGCACATGGTCGACACCAACGACCAGTGGATCCGCGACCGGGTCGGCATCGTCACCCGGCGGATCGCGGACACCGACACGGTCGCGGACATGGCGACCGCCGCCGCCGGTAAGGCACTGGCCAACTCCGGGCTCGCCGCCACCGACATCGACCTGGTCGTCGTGGCGACCTGCTCCGCCGTCGACCGCTGCCCGAACATGGCCACCCGGGTGGCCGCGAAGCTGGGCATCGCGGCGCCGGCGGCGTTCGACGTGAACGCGGCGTGCTCCGGGTACGAGTACGCGCTGGCCACCGCCGACCACGCGATCCGGGCCGGTGCCGCGCGCAACGCGCTGGTCATCGGCGCGGAGAAGCTGTCCGACGTGACCGACTGGACCGACCGGTCCAGCTGCGTGCTGTTCGGCGACGCCGCCGGAGCGGCCGTGGTGACCCCGGTCGGTCCGGACGAGGAGCCCGGCATCGGCCCGGTCATGTGGGGCTCGGCGCCGGAGAAGAGCGACGTGATCACCATCGAGGGCTGGCGGCCGTACATCAAGCAGAACGGCCAGACCGTGTTCCGCTGGGCCACCACCGCGCTGCCCGTGCTCGCCGAGCAGGCCTGCGCGGCGGCCGGCATCGCGCCGCACGACCTTGCGGCGTTCGTACCGCACCAGGCCAACCTACGCATCATCGAACCGCTGGCCCGCAAGCTGGGCGTCACCGGCGCCGTGGTCGCCAAGGACATCGTGGAGTCCGGCAACACCTCGGCGGCCAGCGTTCCGCTGGCCCTGTCCAAGCTGATCGAACGGCGGGAGATCCCGTCCGGCGCCCCGGTGCTGCTGTTCGGCTTCGGCGGCGGCCTCACCTACGCCGGGCAGGTCATTCGCTGCCCGTGACCAGAACACCCGAGGAAGGAAACCCCATGACGACCCGTGACGAGATCACCAGCGGCCTCGCCGAGATCCTCGAAGAGGTTGCCGGCGTGAACCCGGACGACGTCGCCGAGGAGAAGTCGTTCACCGACGATCTGGACGTGGACTCGCTGTCCATGGTCGAGGTCGTGGTGGCCGCCGAGGAGAGGTTCGGCTGCAAGATCCCCGACGACGAGGTACCGAACCTCAAGACCGTCGGCGACGCCGTGTCGTACATCGAGAAGTCCACGGCCTGATCGTGTCCCGTCCAGACGTTGTCGTAACCGGGCTCGGCGCGACCACCCCGCTCGGCGGGGATGTCGCGTCGACCTGGGAAGCCATGGTCGCCGGTCGGTCCGGCGTGGTCGCACTCGCCGACGGGTGGGCCGCGCAGCTGCCGGTACGGATCGCGGCCCGGCTCAAGGTCGAACCGGCCGAGATCATCGACCGGGTACGGCTACGCCGGCTGGACCGCTGCGAGGCCGTGGCCCTGATCGCCGCGCACCAGGCCTGGGCCGACGCCGGCCTGGCCGGTGCCGTGGACGCCGAACGGCTGGCGGTCGTCGTCGGCAGCGGCATCGGCGGCGCCACCACACTGCTCAACCAGGACGACATCCTGGAGGAGTCCGGCCCGCGCAAGGTGAGCCCGCACACGGTACCGATGCTGATGCCCAACGGGCCGGCCGCCTGGGTCGGGCTCGAACTGGGCGCCCGGGCCGGGGTACACGCACCGGTCAGCGCCTGCGCCACCGGTGCCGAGGCGATCGCGTGGGGGCTGGACATCCTGCGGGCCGGCCGCGCCGACGTGGTCGTCTGCGGGGGTACCGAGGCGGTCATCCACCCGCTGCCGATCGCCGGGTTCGCCTCGATGCGGGCCATGTCGACGCGCAACGACGAACCCGAACGGGCCTCCCGGCCGTTCGACAAGGCGCGCGACGGTTTCGTGCTCGGCGAGGGCGCCGGCATTGTCATTCTGGAGACCGCCGAGCACGCCCGCGCCCGGGGCGCCCGGGTGTACGCCCGGCTGGCCGGTGCCGGGATGACCTCGGACGGGTACGACATCGTGCAGCCCGACCCGCAGGGCCGGGGTACCGTCCGGGCGATCCGCGCGGCGCTGCGCGACGCGGACGTCGACCCCCACGACATCCGGCACGTCAACGCGCACGCCACCGCCACGCCGGTCGGCGACATCGCGGAGATCGCCGCGCTGCGCCACGCCGAGGTCACCAACGCGGTGATCACCTCGACCAAGTCGATGACCGGTCACCTGCTCGGTGCCGCCGGCGCCGTCGAGTCCATCGCGACGATCCTCGCCCTCCACTACGGTGTCGTGCCCCCCACGATCAACCTGGAGGACCCCGACGACGCGCTCGACCTCGACGTCGCCGCGCTCAGGGCCCGCGAGCTGGACATCCCGGCCGCGCTGAACGACTCGTTCGGCTTCGGCGGCCACAACGCCGTACTTGTCTTCACCAGGTACTGATTCGGAGGAGAACGTGACCACGACCCCTGTCGCCGACGAGGCGGCCGTCGACCACCGCGATCCGGAGGTCCGGCTGCGGACGCTGTTCGACCAGGGCACCCTGCGGCTGCTCAGCCCGGCCGACGACTCCGGCGCGCTGGCGGCGCGCGGGCTGGTCGACGGTACGCCGGTCATCGCGTACGCCACGGACGGCACCCGGATGGGCGGCGCGCTGGGTACCGAGGGCTGCCGGCACATCGTGGACTCGATCGACACCGCGGTGCGGGAACGGGTACCGGTCATCGGGCTGTGGCACTCCGGCGGCGCACGGCTGCACGAGGGCGTGGTCGCGCTGGACGGCATCGGGCAGGTCTTCGCCGCGATGGTGCGCGCGTCCGGCCGGGTACCGCAGATCTCCGTCGTGCTCGGCCCGGCCGCCGGCGGCGCGGCCTACGGCCCGGCGCTGACCGACATCGTCGTGATGAGCGACGGCGGCCGGATCTTCGTGACCGGCCCGGAGGTGGTCCGCAGCGTCACCGGCGAGCAGGTCGACATGGAGCGGCTGGGCGGCCCGGAGCCGCACGGCCGGCGCTCCGGCGTCGTGCACGTCACCACCAAGGACGAAGGCGCGGCGATGGACACCGCCCGGCGGCTGGCCGCGATGCTCGGCCACCAGGGCCGGCTCTCCCCCGCCGACGTGACCGACGGCACCGACCTGTCCGCGCTGCTGCCCGCCGAAGCCAACCGCGCGTACGACGTCAAGCCGCTGGTCAAGGCGCTGCTCGACGAGCCCGGCGTGGAACTGCACGCCAAGTGGGCGCCGAACGTGGTGACCACGCTCGGCCGCTTCGCCGGCCGCACCGTCGGGGTCATCGCGAACAACCCGCTGCGGCTGGGCGGCTGCCTCGACGCGGCGTCCGCGGAGAAGGCCGCGCGGTTCGTGCGGATGTGCGACTCGCTGGGGGTACCGCTGATCGTGCTCGTGGACGTGCCCGGCTACCTGCCCGGCGTCGGCCAGGAGTGGGACGGCGTGGTCCGCCGCGGCGCCAAGCTGCTGCACGCCTTCGCCGAAGCGGTGGTACCGCGGGTGACGCTGGTGACCCGCAAGAACTACGGCGGCGCGTACATCGCGATGAACTCCCGCGCGCTCGGCGCGACGGCCGTGTACGCCTGGCCGACCGCGGAGATCGCGGTGATGGGCGCCGCGGCGGCGGTGAACATCCTGCACCGCAAGAAGCTCGCCGCCACGCCGGCCGACCAGCGCGAGGCGCTGCGTGCCCAGCTCATCGAGGAGCAGTCGCGCACCGCCGGCGGGGTCAACCGGGCGCTGGAGATCGGCGTCGTCGACGACGTGATCCAGCCGACCGAGACCCGGCGGCGCATCGCCGAGGCGCTCGCCGCCGCGCCGGCCGCCCGCGGCGCGCACGGCAACATCCCGCTGTAGCGGGCCGCCTGCGGCCGGTTCCGGCCGGCGAAGCCAGATCTTGGACGCTTGTGCCCCCTGCCGGGGGTGCAAGCGTCCAAGATTTCAACCGACCTGGGTGAGCCAGGTGACCGGGGCGCCGTCGCCGGCGTACCGGTACGGCTCCAACTCGGCGTCCCAGGCGGTACCCAGGGCCTTGTCCAACGCGTGCGCGAGGCCTTCCGGTCCCCGGGCGGTGGCGATCAGCGCCCGCAGCCGGTCCTCGCCGAGCATGAGGTCTCCGTTGGCGCTCATCGCCGAGGAGAACAGTCCCCGGTTCGGCACGTGCATGAAGCGCTGCCCGTCGACGCCGGGACTGGGTTCCTCGGTCACCTCGTACCGGATCATCGGCCACTGCCGCAGTGCCGCGGCCAGTTCGGCACCGGTACCGGGCCGGCCGGACCAACTGCATTCGGCGCGCTGGGCACCGGGCTCGACGGGTTGGGCGGACCAGTGCAGGTTCACCGGTGCGGAGAGGACGCGCGCGATCGCCCACTCGACGTGTGGACACACGGCGAGCGGCGTTGAGTGCACGTACACGACGCCTCGCGTGGGCACGGCTGACCTCCCCGGTACTGGCAGGTGCGTCTTCCCCTACGACCTGCCGGCAACCGGTGGGTACCGATGACCGATGTTCATGATGCCCGGGTGACGCACGTGACGCCAGCGAATCGCGGAATTGCCACCGAACGGGTGGTCCGGCCGGCGCCTCGAACGGCTCGGGTAAACTTGGCGCCGCTTACCCAATCCTCTGCTCCAGGACAGGAGTCCCCGCGTGGCGAGCAACACCTCCAAGACCGCCCGCGCGTCCGTTCGCGCCGGTCAGTCGGGAGCGCCTGGCGCGCTCAACGTGCTGGGCGAGTTCAAGTACCTCATCCCGCTCAACCATGGCAAGTACGCCTACATCCGCAACCTGACCAACGGCCAGACGGTGCACCTGCGCACCGACTCCGACGCGTTCGTCGAGGAGATCCGGGTCCTGGCCGGGGCGGGGCACGGTCCGAAGCTGCGCGTCGAACTGGCCGCGCTGGCGGCCGCGCACCCCCGCGACGGCTGGGACGCGACCGAGAAGCGTCTGGTCGACGCTGGCGTGTTCGAGGGCTGAGAACCCCGTCCGGTTCACCTGAGGCCCGCCCCCGGCGATGGGCGGGCCTCAACGTGTCGGTACGCGTGGACAGCGGCGGGTAGCGTATAGGGGCCGATTCAGCCCAGGGGGTGGTACGAGGTGCACCAGGTACAGCACTGGCTCGCCACCCTCCCGCCGGTCCTCGTCTACCTCGTGGTCTTCGCGGTGGTCGGGATCGAGAGCCTCGGCATCCCGCTGCCGGGCGAGATCGCCCTCGTCGCCGCCTCGTTGCTGGCCGCCACCGGGTCGACCAACGTGTGGTGGGTCGCCGTGGCGGCGAGCGCCGGCGCGATCATCGGCGACTCGATCGGGTACGCCATCGGGCGGCGCGGCGGTCGGCAGATGCTGGAACGGTTCGGCCGGCGGTTCCCCGGTCATTTCGGGCCGGCGCACCTGGCCAAGGCGGAGAAGCTGTTCGGCCGGTGGGGCGTGTGGACGGTGTTCTTCGGCCGGTTCGTCGCGCTGCTGCGGATCCTGGCCGGTCCGCTGGCCGGCGCTCTGCGGGTACCGTATCGGAAGTTCCTGGTCGCGAACGCGGCCGGCGGCATCCTGTGGGCCAGTGGCACCGCGTTCGCGATCTGGGGGATCGGGCAGGCCGCCGAGCGGTGGCTGTCGGACTTCTCCTGGCTGGCCCTGGCGGTCGCGGTGGTCTGCGGCGGGGTGACCGGGCTGGTCATCCGCCACCGCACCCACAAGGCGATGCATGCGGAGTACAAGAAGGAGAGTGTCGAGGCTGGCACCGGTAACTGACACGGGCGCCGCCGAGGAGATCGCCGCGGAGCAGCGGCACGTCGACCGCGTCTACGCCCGGCTGGAGGTCATCAAGCGGGAGACCGCCGAGATCGAGGCGGCCGGGTACCAGATCGCCGCGGCGGGTCCGCCCGGCTCGCTGGTCGAGCGCGACGCGATGGTGTACCACGCCGCGCGCCGCCGCCGCATCCTCGACGCCGAGCACGAGGGCCTGGTCTTCGGCCGGCTCGACCTGCGCGGTGCCAGCCCGGACCCCACCAGCCCGGCCACGGGTGAGGTCCGCTACGTCGGGCGGATCGGCCTGCGCGACACGGACGCGCACGCCCTGGTGATCGACTGGCGGGCACCGGCCGCGGCGCCGTTCTACCGCGCCACCCCGGTCGACCCGATGGACGTGATCCGGCGCCGGCTGATCCAGTCCTCCGGCGAGGTGGTCACCGGCATCGAGGACGACCTGCTCGACCCGGACGCGGCGCCGCCGGACATGCGGATCGTCGGCGACGGCGCGCTGGTCGCCGCGCTGACGCGCACCACCGGTACCGGCATGCGCGACATCGTCGCCACCATCCAGAAGGAGCAGGACGAGGCGATCCGCTCCCCCGCCCTGGGCGTGACGGTGGTGCGCGGCGGCCCGGGTACCGGCAAGACCGCGGTAGCCTTGCACCGCGCCGCATACCTGTTGTACAGCGACCGCCAGCGCTTCGCCGGCGGCGGCGTGCTCGTGGTCGGGCCGTCCCCGGTGTTCGTCTCCTACATCTCCCGGGTGCTGCCGTCGCTGGGCGAGGACGACGTGACGCTGGCCTCGCTCGGTTCGCTGGTGGTCGGCGTCGAGGCGACCCGGCACGACCCGGATGCGGTGGCCACCGTGAAGGGGTCCCTGCGGATGGCCCGCGTGCTGGCGCGCGCGGTCCGCGACAACGCGCCGGGCGCGCCGCACGAGCTTCGCCTGCTGTACCGCGGCACGCTGCTGCGGCTGACCGGCAATGAGCTTTCGGGGGTACGGCACACCCTGCTCGGCGGTGGCGGGAAGCGCAACGCGGTCCGGCCGAAGGCCGCCGGGCACCTGCTCGACGCGCTGTGGCGGCAGGCCGTCTCGGTGCTGGGCGCCTCGTCGGTACCGGCACGCGAGGAGTTCGCCGCCGACATCGCCGAGCGGCGCGAGTTCATCGGGTTCATGCGCGGGTGGTGGCCGCGCCTGCGGCCGCGCGACGTGCTGCGGTGGCTGGCCGATCCGGAGCGCACCCGGCGGTACGCGAACGGGATGCTGTCCGGCGACGAGGTCGCCACGTTGTCCCGGTCGCTGGGCGGTGACGGCGTGAGCGGCGGTGACGGGGTGAGCGTGGAGGACGTCGCGCTGCTCGACGAACTGGACGAGCTGCTGGGTACCCCGCCCGCGCCGCCGCGCCGGCACGCCGACCCGTTCACCGTGCAGGGGGTACGGGAGGTGACCACCTACGCCGACCGGATGGCGGCCGCGCGGGGGGTGGCGTTCGAGCGGCCGGCCGACTATCGCGAGTACGCGCACATCGTCGTCGACGAGTCACAGGACGTCTCCCCGATGCAGTGGCGGATGGTCGGCCGGCGCGGCGAGTACGCCAGCTGGACCGTGGTCGGCGACCCGGCCCAGGCGGCGTGGGCCGGCGACCCGGCCGAGACCGCGAAGGCGCGCGACGCCGCTCTGGGTACCCGCCGGCGCAGCGAGCACCTGCTGACCACGAACTACCGCAACTCCGCCGAGATCTTCGCGGTCGCGGCCGACGTGGTCCGCAAGACCGAGCCGGACCTGGACCTGCCGGTCGCGGTGCGGCGCACCGGCGTCGCGCCGCGGCACGTCGTCGTCGCGCCCGCCGCCCTGGCCGGCGCGGTGCGCGACGCGACCGTCGACCTGCTCGGCGAGGTCGAGGGTACCGTCGGTGTGATCGCCACCCAGGCCACCCGCGACGAGGTGGCGGCGTGGCTGGCCGCCGTCACCGACCCGCGGCTGCAGGTGGTGACCTCGTTGGAGGCCAAGGGCATGGAGTATGACGGGGTACTGGTCGTCGAGCCGGCCGCGATCCTCGACGAGTCGCCGGCCGGCCGCCGTACCCTCTACGTGGCGCTGTCCCGGGCCACCCAGCGGCTGACCACGGTCGGCACCGACGATTCCTGGCGGTAGGAGCTACACCGGTTCGTGGTCGCGCTGTTCGGGCGGGCGGGCCGGCGACCCGAACAGGCCCAGCAGTCCGGAGACGTAGAACAGCCGGTGCACGTATGCGGTGGGGTTGCACACCACGAGCCGCACCTCGCTGGCCGCGGCGGTGTGATAGCAGGACACCAGCGCGCCGATGCCGACCGAGTCGATGAACGACACCCCCGCCATGTCCACTTTGATCAATCGCGGTTGGCCGGTCGCCAGCACGCCACGGACCGCATCGCGGATGTCATGGGCGTTGTCGCTGTCGATCTCGCCGGTCGGATGGATGTGCACTGTTCCACCGGCATCGGTGCGCGCGTTGATCGACAGGGTGGACATCGTACCTCCAGGTCAGCCGCGACACGGCAGTGTGGGGACCGCGTCGCGCTCGGGGACGAGAGCCTTCGGTCGTACGTCGAGCCCGTACTTTCTACCACATGTGTCCGGGCTTGGCACACTGGCCGAGTTAGCTGAGGGTGATTATCTCCTTGCAGTGAGCAATTCGGTAATGGTCAACGGTAGCGCTCCGTACCGCGTGCGCAAGTGCTGGAGAGCGCCAACCTTGGTAAGCATGGACCGTCCCGGCCGGATCCGCACCCGCAGCGCCCGGGTACCGTCCTATCCGTGAGCGAACTGACCGGATGTGAGATCCAGCTTGCCGCCCGGCCGACGGGCCAACCGACCCTGGACAACTTCCGCCTCGTCGAGGTCGCCGTCGCCGATCCGGAGCCGGGACAGGTGCTCGTGCACAACCGGTACATGTCGGTGGACCCGTACATGCGCGGGCGGATGGACGACCGGCCGTCCTACGTGGCGCCGTTCCAGATCGGGCAGCCGCTGTCCGGCGGCGCGGTCGGCGAGGTGATCGCCTCGGCCGATCCCCGGGTGGCGGTCGGCGAGGTGGTGCTGCACGACTTGGGCTGGCGGGAGTTCGCGGTATTGGACGCCGGCCGGGTACAGGTCGTGGATCCCATACCTCGGCGCGCTCGGCATGCCCGGCCTGACCGCCTACGTCGGCATCCTCGACATCGGCGCGATGCGGCCGGGCGAGGCGGTCTTCGTCTCCGCCGCGGCCGGCGCGGTCGGCAGCCTCGCCGGCCAGATCGCCAAGCTGCGCGGCGCGAGCCGGGTGGTGGGCAGCGCCGGCTCCGCGGCCAAGGTGGAGTACCTCACCAAGCTCGGCTACGACGCCGCGTTCAACTACCACGACGCACCGGTACGCGACCAACTGAAGGCGGCCGCGCCCGACGGCATCGACGTGTACCTCGACAACGTCGGCGGCGACCACCTCGAGGCGGCGCTCAGCCGAATGCGCCCGTTCGGCCGGATCGCCCTGTGCGGCGCCATCTCCATGTACAACGCGGGCCGTCAGGCGCCGGGGCCGGCCAACCTGCCGCTGGCCATCGGCAAGCAGCTGACCCTGCGCGGGTACCTGGTCGGCAGCCACGAGGACCGGCGGCCGGACTTCCTCGCCGAGATGGCGCAGTGGCTGCGCGCCGGCCGGATCCGCTTCGACGAGACCGTGGTCGACGGCATCGCGCACGCGCCCGACGCGTTCCTCGGCCTGCTGCGCGGCGACAACACCGGCAAGATGCTGGTCCGCCTGTAAACACCGGGTGCCGCTGCGTACACCCTGTCCACTATCGATATGCGCCCCGCGCGGTTCCCGGTAGGCTGGCGCCGGCCCACCTGCCCCTCGGGAGGACTGCGCATATATGAGACGGCTCCGCTGGTTGCTGGCCCCGCTCGCCGCGGCGGCGCTGGTACTGGCCGCGCCGGGCCTCGCCCACGCGGACCCGGATCCGGACGGCAACCCCACCATCCAGGACCAGATGACCGCCGCCATCAAGGCGTACCAGGACGCGCAGGCCAAGCTCGCCGCGGCGCAGGCCAAGCAGGCGCAGTTCAGGGCGGAGCTGGCCCAGAGCACCGCCCGGCTCAACGAGCTGACCGGCCAGATCGGCATCCTCGTCACCGCGGTCTACGAGGCCGGCCCGGCCACCACGCTTGCCACGATGTTCGACGCCACCTCCCCCGACGACGTGCTGCGGCGGGCCGACGGGCTGCGCCAGCTCAGCCGCACCGAAGACCGGCAGCTGCACGAGTACACCGCGCTGCTGGCCTCGGCCGGCGAGCAGCAGGCCGCCCTGGACCAGGCGGTGAACACGGCCAAGGCGCAGTCCGACGAGATGGCCAAGCAGAAGGCCGCGCTGCAGAAGACGCTGGACCAGCTCGGCAACGGGCCGACCGCGGGGGTACCGATCCCGGCCGCGACGGCCGAACCGGTACGGCGCAACTCCGACGGGAGCCTGCCGGCCGAGCGCTGCTCGGTGGCCGACCCGACCACCACGGGCTGCCTGACCCCGCGCACCCTGCATGCGCTGCAGCAGGCGCGCAAGGCCGGGTTCAACCACTTCACCGCGTGCTTCCGCAACGGCACCTGGGGCGAGCATCCGCTGGGGCGGGCGTGTGACTTCGCCGCCGACCCGGGCGGGTTCGGCGGCATCGCCACGGGAGCCAGCCGGGACTACGGCAACCGGCTCGCCGGCTGGTTCATCGCCAACGCGCAGCGGCTCGGCGTGATGTACGTGATCTGGTACCACGCGATCTGGAACCCGATCATCGGCTGGCACTACTACCGCGGCGACGGTACGCCGTCCGGCGACCACATGAACCACGTCCACCTGTCTGAGCTGTGAGCGGAGCAAGGCGCGGCGCCGTCTGGACTGACGAGCGCAGCGAGGAGGGAAGACGGCGCAACGGCGCGCCGCGCAGAGCGGCGTGGTGAGAATGGCGGCGTGGTGAGAATGGCGCTGTGAGCGATGTCTGGGTGGTCGCCGGGCCGCCCGGGGCCGGCAAGTCGACCGTGGCGCGGCTGCTGCTGGCGCGGCTGGATCCGGTACCGGCGTGGCTGGACAAGGACACCGTGTACGGCGGGTTCGTCGCGGCCACCCTGGAACGGGCCGGCCGGCCGCCGGGCGAGCGCGAGGGTGCCTGGTACGACGAGCACGTCAAGGTGCACGAGTACGCCGGGTTGACCGCGACCGCCCGGCAGATCCGCGCGGCAGGCACGCCGGTACTGCTGGACGGCCCGTTCACCGGACAGATCCACGATCCGCGACGCTGGGCGGACTGGGTCGCGCGGTTGGGCGGGGAACCGGTGCGGCTGGTGTGGGTACGGGCCGATGCGGCGGCGCTGCGTGCCCGGCTGTCCGCGCGCGGGTCGCCACGGGACGGGCAGAAGCTGGCCCGCTTCGAGGAGTTCGTCGCGGCGGTCCGGGCCGACTCCGCACCACCGGTACCGCATCTTGCCGTGGACAACCGGCTCGGCGCGCCGCCGCTGGAGGCACAGCTCGACACGCTGCTGCGCGACGGAAGGACGCCTTGACCCGACCGGCCCGGTCGACCTGCGGGTGAGCGGCGCGACCGGGGCCCGGCCGGGAAACCCGGGCCGGGCCCCGAGGATCAGCGGGCCCCGAGGATCAGCGGGTGCCGACCAGCGGGCGGCGGGCGCCCGACACCGTGGCGACCGCCGCGGACTGCGCGGTCGGATCCGGCTGCGGCAGCGGCGCGCAGGTCGTGTCCGGACCGTCGCCGACCCGGCGCGCGGGCAGGACACCGAGCGCGATGTAGCCGGCGATCTGGTCGTCCACGCACGCGTTGCCGAACAGCGTGCCGGCATGCGTCGTGCCGCCCGGCTCCGCGATCAGGCTCGCGTTCGGGAACAGCCGCCGCACCTCAAGGCTGCCCTCGAACGGCGTGGCCGCGTCGAGGGTCTCGTCGACGAGCAGGATGCCGCCGACCCGGCCGCCGTCGATGCGCAGCGGCGTACCGGAGCGTGCCGGCCAGTACAGGCACGGCGCGTTGAACCAGGCGTTGCCCCACGTCTCGAACGGCGCGCTGCGGTTCACCCGGTTGTTGTCGCGCAACGTCTTCCCCAGGCCCGGCCAGTGCGCGTCCGTGCACTGGACCGCGGTGTACACGGCGAACCCGTTGTCGTCGCCCGGCCCATCGACGGATGTGTACTCGTCGATCAGCGGCTGCGGCTCGCGGGTGTGCACCCAGTCGCTGAACACCTTGCCCAGCTCCAGCCAGGTCAGCTGGTAGTAGCCGGCGAGCAGGAAGATGTCGTTCCACTCGTCCGGGCCGACCACGCCGCCGGCCGGGTGTCCGAGCAGCGCGTGCTGTTCGGCGTACCACAGCTTCTCCACGGCCGGCTCGGTCGTGCCGAGGTGGTACACGCTGTCGAACTCCGCCACCCAGCCGAACCAGATCTTGATGTTGCGCTCGAACGCGACGTCCTGGTCGAGGTTGGCCTGGTACCACACCTTGCGCGGGTCCACATTGGAGTCCAGCACCATGCGGCGTACCCGCTGCGGGAACAGCGTCGAGTACACCTGGCCGAGGTAGGTGCCGTAGGAGAAGCCGTAGTAGTTGAGCTGCCGGCGGCCCAGCGCCGCGCGGATGCGGTCCATGTCCCGGGCCGCGTCGACGGTCGTCATGTGCTGCAGCAGCGGCCCGTTCTTCGCGCACGCCGTGGCGTAACCCTTGGACCGCTTGAGCCAGGTGCGCAGCAGCGCCCCGGTCCGCGGTACGTAGTCCGGCCGGTTGCCGCTGAAGTAGTTCGGGTCGCAGGTCAGCGCCGGCTTGCTGGAGCCGACGCCGCGCGGGTCGAAGCCGATCCAGTCGTAGGCGTCGCCGGCGTGGTTGGGCACGAACTGGCCGAGGATGGCCAGGCCCAGACCCGAGCCGCCGGGTCCGCCGGGGTTGACGAGCATGATGCCCTGGTACCGCGAGTCGGGCACCTTGTGCCGGATCCGGGACACCGCGAGCTGGATCCGGGTGCCGTGCGGCCGGTCGTAGTCCAGCGGTACCGACAGGAAGCCGCACTCCGCACCGGCCTGCGCCAGACCCGGGTCGGCACAGGTACCGAATGAGATGTGCCCGATATCGTCGGCGGCCGGCGCGTCCGGCTGCGCCCACGCCGCCGACCCGGTCGCGGCGACGACCACCGCGACCGCACCGGCGATACCCATCAATCGTCGTCGAATCTTCTGCATGCCGGCGATCGTGGCATGCCCGACCACCAGGGAGAAGACCCGACGACCCTCAGAGGTCGACCACCTGACCCTTGCCGACGACGACGATGCCGCCCTCGGAGACCGTGTACCTCTTGCGGTCCGCTTCGAGGTCGACGCCGATCTCGGCGCCCTCGGGCACCTTGACGTTCTTGTCCAGGATCGCGTTGCGGACGACCGCCCGGCGGCCGATCTCCACGCCGTCCATGAGTACCGAACCGTCGACGTGCGCCCAGGAATGTACCCGGACGTTCGGCGAGACCACCGAGTTCTCCACCAGCGACCCGGAGATGACCACGCCGGGCGAGACCATCGAGCCGACCGCCCGCCCGACCCGTTCCTGCCAGCCGTGCACGAACTTGGCCGGCGGCCACGGCGGATGGTCGGTCAGCACCGGCCACTGCATGTTGTACAGGTTGAACACCGGATGGATCGAGATGAGATCCATGTGCGCGTCGTAGAACGAGTCCAGCGTCCCGACGTCGCGCCAGTAGCCGCGGTCCCGGTCGGTGCTGCCCGGTACGTCGTTGTCGCGGAAGTCGTAGACGTTGGCCTCGCCCCGCTCCACGAGCATCGGGATGATGTTGCCGCCCATGTCGTGCTTGCTCGCCGGATCCTCGGCGTCGCGGGTCAGCGCCTCGCACAGCGCCTTGGTGGTGAACACGTAGTTGCCCATCGACGCGAAGACCTCGTCGGGCGCGTCGGGCAGTCCCTGGGCGTCCTTCGGCTTCTCCCGGAACGCGGCGATCCGCTTGCCGTCCCCGGCGACCTCGATGACGCCGAACTGGTCGGCCAGGGACAGCGGCTGGCGGATCGCGGCGACGGTGCCGCCGGCTCCGGAGGCGATGTGCTCGGCGACCATCTGCCGCGGGTCCATCCGGTAGATGTGGTCGGCGCCGAACACGATGACGTGGTCGGGCTGCTCGTCGTTGATGAGGTTCAGGCTCTGGTAGATGGCGTCGGCGGAACCGGCGAACCAGCGGGGGCCGAGCCGCTGCTGCGCGGGTACCGGAGTGACGTAGTTGCCCAGCAGGGTGGACATCCGCCAGGTCTGGGTGATGTGCCGGTCCAGTGAGTGGGACTTGTACTGGGTCAGCACGACGATCTTGAGATACCCCGCGTTGGCCAGGTTGGACAGCGCGAAGTCGATCATCCGGTACAGGCCGCCGAACGGGACGGCCGGCTTGGCCCGGTCGGCGGTCAGCGGCATCAGCCGCTTCCCCTCACCACCGGCCAGCACGATCGAAAGCACCTTGGGCGCCATGAGCCCGACGCTAACCACCCAAGTGGTCCGGCACCAGCCAAACCGCGTACTAGGGTGGGCTTCGTGCGCGTCGACCTTCTCACCCGGGAGTATCCGCCGGAGGTGTACGGCGGCGCCGGGGTGCACGTGGAGTACCTCGCCCGGGACCTGCGCCGGCTCGCCGACGTGCGGGTGCACTGCTTTGGCGCGCCGCGCGACGAGGCGGGGGTGACCGGGTACGCCGATCCGCCGCCGGGGCTGGTCGGGGCGAACGCGGCGCTGCGGACCATGGGCGTTGACCTGGAGATGGCCGCCGGTGCGGCCGGCACCGACCTGGTACACAGCCACACCTGGTACGCGAACCTGGCCGGGCATGTGGCCAAGCTGCTCTACGGCGTGCCGCACGTGGTGACCACACACAGCCTGGAGCCGCTGCGACCGTGGAAGGCCGAGCAGTTGGGCGGCGGGTACGCCCTGTCGTCCTGGGTGGAGAAGACCGCCGTCGAGGCGGCCGACGCGATCATCGCGGTCTCCGCCGGCATGCGGCGCGACGTGCTCAACGCCTATCCCACGGTGCAACCGGACCGGGTGCGGATCGTGCACAACGGCATCGACACCGAGGAGTACCGGCCGGATCATGCCACCGATGTCGTCGAGCGCATCGGCATGGACCTCGACCGGCCCAGCGTCACGTTCGTCGGCCGGGTCACCCGGCAGAAGGGCCTGCCGTACCTGCTACGCGCGGCCCGGTCGCTGCCGCCGGAGGTACAGCTGGTGCTGCTGGCCGGCGCGCCGGACACGCCGGAGATCGCCGCTGAGGTCGAGGAGCTCGTCGCCGAGCTGAACAAGGGCCGCGCCGGCGTGCTGTGGATCCTGAAGATGCTGCCCAAGCGCGAGGTCGTGCAGATCCTCACGCACAGCACGGTGTTCGTGTGCCCGTCGGTGTACGAGCCGATGGGCATCGTGAACCTTGAAGCGATGGCCTGCGAGACGGCCGTGGTCGCCACGGCCACCGGTGGCATTCCCGAGGTGGTCGACGACGGGGTGACCGGGCTGCTGGTACCGATCGAACAGGTCGCGGACGGCACCGGTACCCCCGTCGATCCGGACCGGTTCGTCGCGGACCTGGCGGCGGCGATCACCGCCCTGGCCACCGACCCGGACCGGGCGGCCGGGTTCGGCCGCGCCGGCCGGCGGCGGGCGGTGGAGCATTTCTCCTGGGCGTCGATCGCGGACCGCACCATGGAGGTCTACCGCTCCGTCCTTTAGCGGAGAGTAACCGCCAATTCCCCTATATGCGTTAGCGAATTGCACCGCGTTATTTGTTCGTTACAGGCTGCGCATTAATGTGTTCTGGTACCCCCCTAGGGGAATCATGTCGGCCATTGCGTATTGACCCTATCCTGCGCACAGGACAAGCATGGCCAGAGGCGTCGCCGCTTTCTCACAGGCAGGAGACCTCGGTCTACCCGCAGCGTTGATCACTGCTCAGGAATTCCACCGCCCGCAATTACGTGTGCGACCTTCGCGGCCCCCATGTGGGGAGGAATGCTATGCGAATTCGACGCTGGCGGCATGTGTCGCCTCGATATCGTTCCATCCGACGACGCCGGTCAATTGCGATCGTATGCGGAGCGTTACTGCTGGCGGGTGGGGTCCTGTTCGCCGCGTCACCGTTCGCCTCCGCCGGCCTGGGCTTCGAAGTGCAGAGCCTGGACGGCTCGGGCAACAACCTCCGGCACCCCGACTGGGGCCGGGCCGGCACCAACTACGTCCGGCTGGCGCCCGCCAACTACGCCGACGGGCACAGTGCCCAGGTCAACGGGCCCAACGCGCGCTATGTCAGCAACCGGGTCTTCCAGGACCTGGGCCAGAACGTGTTCTCCGAGCACCGCAACACCCAGTGGGCGTGGACCTGGGCCCAGTTCCTCGACCACACCTTCGGCCTCGTCCAGGGCGGCACCGAGGCGGCCAACATCCCGTTCGACAGCAGGGACCCGCTGGAACGGTTCACCGACAGCCTCGGCTCGATCCCGTTCACCCGCTCCGCCCCGGCACCGGGTACCGGCGTCACCAACGCCCGCCAGCAGGTCAACACCGTCAACTCCTACCTCGACGCGTGGCCCGTCTACGGCGGCACCGACCAGCGGCTGGAGTGGCTGCGCGAGGGCCCGGACGACGGCAACCTGGCCGACAACGGCCCGAGGCTGCGGCTGCCCGGCGGGTACCTGCCGCGCAGGGACAGCCGCGGCGATCCGGCGACCGCCCCGGACATGGCCGTCGACGGCCGGCTCGCGGCGCACCCCGACCACGCGATGGTCGCCGGTGACGTGCGCGCCAACGAGAACATCGCGCTGACCGCGACGCACACGCTGTTCGCCCGCGAGCACAACCGGATCGTGTCGTTGCTGCCGAAGTCGCTGTCGGCCGAGCAGAAGTTCCAGATCGCCCGGCGGATCGTGATCGCGGAGCAGCAGTACATCACCTACACCGAGTTCCTGCCGGCGATGGGCGTCGCGCTGCCCGCGTACACCGGGTACGACCCGGCCGTCGACAGCGCGCTGTCCGACGAGTTCGCCACCGTCGGGTACCGCGGGCACAGCCAGATCCACGGCGAGTTCGAGATCGAGACCGAGGCGTCCCGGTACAGCGCCGCACAGCTGGCCCGGTTCACGGCGCAGGGCGTGGGCATCGAGAAGGGCGGCGCGGACCTGACGCTGACCATCTCGCTGAACCTCGCGCTGTTCAACCCCGACCTGCTCCCCCAGGTCCAGCTCGGCCCGATGCTCAAGGCCATCGGCAGCGAGTCGGAGTACAACAACGACGAGATGATCGACGACACGCTGCGCAGCGTGCTGTTCCAGATCCCGGTCTCCGGCAACCCCGAATGCTTCGAGGACCCGAGCCTGCCCGACTGCTTCACCGGGGTGCTCGACCTCGGCGCGCTGGACATCCAGCGCGGTCGCGACCACGGCATGCCCGGCTACAACCAGATGCGCAGGGCGTACGGGCTGCCGCCGGCCCGCTCGTTCACCGACATCACCGGCGAGTCCAGCGAGGCGTTCCCGGCCGGCACCGGGGTGAACGACCCGAAGAGCCTGGACTTCACCAGGCTCACCGACATCGACGGCAAGCGGGTACCGATCCCGGACAAGGTGAACAACACCGCGACCCATGACGTGCGGCGTACCCCGCTGGCCGCGCGGCTCAAGGCGGTCTACGGCTCGGTGGACAAGGTCGACGCGTTCGTCGGCATGGTGGCCGAGCGGCACGTTCCCGGTACCGAGTTCGGCCCGCTGCAGCTGGCCATGTGGGCCAGGCAGTTCCGCGCGCTGCGCGACGGCGACCGGTTCTTCTACGGTACCGACCCCGGGCTGAGCCTGATCAAACGGAAGTTCGGCATCGACTTCCGGCACGGCCTGGCCGACCTCATCGCGGCGAACACCGACATCCCCCGGTCGGAGCTGGCCGACGACGTCTTCCTCACCCCGGACGACGACCTGCCCGCCGCCAGGTGCGGCGTCACGTACCAGCTCGACAACGTCGGCGGTCACCAGTTCCGCGCCCGGCTGCAGGTCAAGAACCAGGGCGACCGGTCCATCGACGGCTGGACGCTGCGGTTCGCCTTCGCCAACGGGCAGACCGTCGGGCAGGCGCGCGGCGCGGAGGTGTTCCAGCGCGGCGTCGACGTCGCGGTACGCAGCCGGCACCGGATCCCGAAGGGCGGCACGGTGACGGATGTGAGCTTCACCGGCCGGTGGGACAACGCGGCCAACGCCGAGCCGACGAACTTCACCCTCAACGGCGCGCGGTGCGCGCGCGAGTAGACCCCGCTCCGTCCCCCCACCCGGCGGCCGGTCCCGGTACACCCGTGGACCGGTCGCCGGTCTCTGCGTGCGGCTGCCCGAGATCTTGGACATCTGCACCCCCTGCAAGGGGTACTGGCGTCCAAGATCTCGGGTCGCGTAGTCTCCAGCGCGGCGGCACGCGGGCCGGCTTCCGCCCGGCCGGGCGGCGTGTTGACATCGATGTAACCCGATGTTATCTGTAAAAGACTCTACCCATTCAGTTCAGCGAGGAGCTGCGAGTGAACCTCTCCCGTAGACGGCTCGGCCTGGCCGCGGCCGGGACGCTGGTCGCGTCCGTACCCTTCGTCGTTGTCGAGGCAGCCGGCGCCGCCACCCGGCTGAACCTGACCGACCCGCGCATGAAGGAGATCGCCAACGAACTGGTCTCCAGCGCGGAGAACTCCTCGCTCGACTGGCGGGCGCAGTACAAGTACATCGAGGACATCCACGACGGGCGCGGGTACACCGCGGGGATCGTCGGATTCTGTTCCGGTACCGGCGACATGCTCGACCTGGTGCAGCTCTACGCCAACCGCAAGCCGGGCAACATCCTGGCCAAGTACCTGCCGGCGCTGCGCAAGGTCAACGGTACGGCCTCGCACACGGGCCTGGACCCCAACTACCCCAGGGACTGGCGTACCGCCGCCAAGGACCCGGCCTTCCAGAAGTGCCAGGACGACGAGCGGGACCGGGTGTACTTCAACCCCTCGGTGAGCCAGGCCAAGGCCGACGGGCTGCGTGCGCTGGGCCAGTTCTGCTACTACGACGCGATCGTCATGCACGGCCCGGGCAGCGACCCGGTCAGCTTCGGCGGGATCCGCAAGACCGCGATGAAGCATGCGAAGACCCCGGCGCAGGGCGGCAACGAGACCACCTACCTCAACGCGTTCCTGGACGCGCGCAAGGCCGCCATGAAGACCGAGGAGGCGCACAGCGACACCAGCCGGGTGGACACCGAGCAGCGGGTGTTCCTCAAGGCCGGCAACCTCGACCTGCAGCCGCCGCTGAAGTGGAAGACCTACGGCGACCCGTACCACATCGACCGGCTGCCCAACGCCTGACCCTCGTCCACACCCCCGGGGACGCGCGAGCCAGCGGCTGCGCGTCCCCGGATCCGTTCCCGGCCGCTTAGGGTTGGACGCATGTATGTGCGAACTCCGGCGATCCAGGGTGACGACATCGTGTTCGTCTGCGAGGACGACCTGTGGCTGGTCGGCTCCTCGGGCGGGCGGGCGTACCGGTTGACCGCCGGGGTGGCCGAGGCCGGTACCCCGCGGATCTCGCCGGATGGTTCGCTGCTCGCGTTCGCCGGGCGCGAGGAGGGTCCGGCCGAGGTGTACGTGATGCCGGCCGGTGGCGGCGAGGCGCGGCGGTTGACGTACCAGGCCGGCCGCACCCTGGTGGCCGGGTTCACGCCGGACGGCCGGATCGCGTACGCCACCGACGCCGGGCGGCCGTTGCGGGAACGCTGGCTGTTCACCGTCTCTCCGGCCGGCGGCGAGCCGACCCTGCTGCCGCTCGGGCCGGCCGCCTCGATCGCGTACAGCCCGACCGGCGCGGTGGTCCTCGGCCGGTGGACCGACACCGATCCGGCGCGGTGGAAGCGGTACCGCGGCGGCCGGGTGGGCAACCTGTGGATCGACCGGAGCGGCACCGGGGAGTTCGACCGGTTGGTGCGGCTGGACGGCAACCTGGCCAGCCCCTGCTGGATCGGCGACCGGGTGTTCTTCATCTGCGACCACGAGGGCGTCGGCAACGTGTACTCGTGCACGCCCGAGGGTGGGGACCTGCGCCGGCACACCGACCATCACGACTACTACGCCCGCGGGCTGGCCGGTGACGGGCAACGGCTGGTCTACCACGCCGGCGCGCGGCTGTGGCTGCTCGACCCGGCGCAGGACGCGCCCCGGCCGCTGGACGTGCACCTGGGCAGTTCACGGTCGCAGCGCAGCCGGCAGTTCGTGCCCGCCGACCGGTACCTCGACACCGTCAGCCTGGCCGCCGACGGCGCGCGCCTGGCGGTCACCACCCGGGGCAAGGCCTTCAGCTTCGGCAACTGGGCGGGTGCGGTGCGGCAGCACGGCGAGCCGGACGGCGTCCGGTACCGACTGCTGACGCATCTGGCCGGCGGCGGGCTGATCGCCGCGGCCAGCGACGACAGCGACCGCGAGGCGCTGGTGCTGCTCGACGCGGACGGTGCCGCACCGCCGCGGCGCCTGGCCGACCTGGACACCGGCCGGGTCGTGGAGCTGACCGCCTCCCCCACCGGGCCGGTCGTCGCGCTGACCAACCACCGCAACGAACTGCTGCTGGCCGACCTGCGCGGCGACCAGCCCGCGCTGACCCGGCTGGACCACAGCCGGTTCGGCCGCATCGAGGATCCGGCGTGGTCGCCGGACGGGCGTTGGGTCGCCTACGCCCGGCCGGACAGCGCGCAGACCGCCGGGATCCGGTTGGCCCGGGTGGAGACCGGGGAGACCCACGAGGTGATCGCGCCGGTGCGGCGCGACCGGCGGCCGGCGTTCGACCCGAAGGGACGGTACCTGTACTTCATCGGGCAGCGGGAGTACAACCCGGTACCGGACGGGATGCAGGACCTGGAGCACGGCTTCCCGCTCGCCGACCGGCTGTACGCGGTGACCCTGCGCGCCGACGAGCCGGCCCCGTTCGTGCCGCAGATCGCGCCACTGTCCACTGTGGACAAGGTGCAACCGTCCACTGTGGAGCGTGTCGACGTCGACCTGGAGGGGATCGAGCGGCGGGTGGTCGCGGTACCGGTGCCGCTGGGCCGGTACGACCGGGTGGCCGGGGCGGTCGACCGGGTGCTGTTCACCGCGCACCCGGTCGCCGGTACCCGCGACGTCGACTGGTCGGCCACCGAACCGGCCAGCGACCGGGTGCTGTCCGCCTACGAGCTGGCCACCGACAAATGCGAGGAGCTGACCACCGGCATCGCCGACTTCGCGGTCACCCCCGACGGCGGCACCCTGCTGTACCGGGCGCAGCGGCGGCTGCGTGTGGTCAAGGCGACCGAGAAGCTGCCCGAGGGCGACGACCCCGGCCGGGTCAGCGGCTGGGTGGACCTGGAGCGGGTCAAGGTGTCGGTGCGGCCCGACGCCGAATGGCGGCAGATGTTCCGCGAGGCGTGGCGGTTGCAGCGCGAGCACTTCTGGGTCGAGGACATGTCCGGCATCGACTGGCCGGAGGTCTACGAGCGGTACCTGCCGCTGGTCGACCGGGTCAGCACCCGGGCGGAGTTCTCCGACCTGCTCTGGGAGGTGCACGGGGAGCTGGGCACGTCGCACGCGTACGAGCTGGGCGGGGCGTACCGCTCCGGGCCCGACGCCAGGCAGGGCTTCCTCGGCGTCGACTGGGCGCCGGATCCGGACACCGGCGCGCACCGCGTCGCCCGGGTACTGGTCGGCGACGTGTGGGACGCGAAGGCGACCTCGCCGCTGAACCGGCCGGGCGTCGACGTACGCGCCGGCGACCAGGTGCTCGCCGTCAACGGGGTCGCGGTGCGGGCCGGGGTCACCCCGGGCGAGCTGCTCGTCGACCTGGCCGAGCAGGAGGTGGCGCTGACGGTACGGCGGGGGGACGGTGAGCCGGCGCTGGCCGACGAGCGGCCGGCACGGTACCGGGAGTGGGTCGACGCCAACCGGGCGCTGGTGCACGACCGGACCGGCGGCCGCGTCGGGTACCTGCACATCCCCGACATGGCGCCGGACGGGTTCGCCGAGTTCCACCGCGGCTACCTCGTCGAGTTCGACCGGGAAGGGCTGATCGTCGACCTGCGCAACAACGGCGGCGGCAGCGTGTCCGCGCTGCTGCTGGAGAAGCTGGCCCGGCGCCGGCTCGGGTACGACTTCCCGCGCTGGGGGGTACCGGAGTCCTACCCGGCCGAGGCGCCGCGCGGCCCGATGGTCGCCATCACCAACGAGCCGGCCGGCTCCGACGGCGACATCTTCAGCCACGCGTTCAAGCAGATGGGCCTCGGCGTGCTGATCGGCAAGCGCACCTGGGGCGGGGTGATCGGCATCTGGCCGCGGCACATGCTCGCCGACGGGACGCTGACCACGCAGCCGGAGTACTCGTTCGCGTTCGACGACGTCGGCTGGCGGGTGGAGAACTACGGCACCGACCCGGACATCGAGGTGGAGTACCGGCCGCAGGACTACGCCAAGGGCGTCGACCCGCAGCTGGACCGGGCGATCAGCCGGGTGCTGGAGGAGATGGCGGCGCACCCGCCGCACACCCCGAACCCGTCGGACCGTCCGCGGCTGGGCCGGCCCCCGCTCCCGCCGCGGGGCTGACGACGCGGGTCAAGTGCGGCGGTCGCTGATATAAGCCATCTCGCTGAGTACCGGCGTGGTCGCCGGCCATAGGCTTATCCAGTGGCGTCCGTGGATTCCGGTACCGCCCCGGTCGGGCGGGATGCGGAGCTTGCGGCGCTGCAGGAGACGGTGACCGGACTCGCCCGCGGTCGTGGCAGCGTGGCCTGGATCGAGGGCGAGCCGGGCATCGGCAAGTCCACGCTGATCGCGGCGACGCTCGCCGCCGCGGCCGCCCAGCATTGCCGGGTGTACCGGGCGGTCGGCGACGAGTACGGCCAGCGGCTGCCGTTGCGCGCGTTGACCGCCGCGCTGGGCTCTGACGCGGCCGAGGTGGTCGCGGTACTCGACGCGGCCGACGCGCGCGCCGAACTCGACGGGCCCGGCATGGTACCGGCCGCGGTCGAGCGGTTCCTCTCCGTCGTCGACCGGCTCGCCACTCATCAGCCGGTCGTGCTCGCGTTCGACGACCTGCACTGGGCCGACGAGGCGAGCGTGGTGGCCTGGCACCGGCTCAGCCGCGCGGTCGACCAGCTTCCGCTGCTGCTGGTGTCCGGGTGCCGGCCGGTACCGGTCCGGCCGTCGCTCGTCGGGCTGCGCCGCGGGCTCGTCGCGCAGGGCGCGCTGGTACTGCCCCTGGGTCCGCTCGGTGACGGCGACCTCGCGCGGGTGCTCGGCCAGCTGACCGGCGGGGTACCCGGACCACGGCTGCGCGGCGTGCTGGCCCAGGCCGGTGGCAACCCGCTGTATGCGCGGGAGCTTGTCGACGCGCTGGTCCGGGAACGGCGGATCGCGGTGCATGCGGGTACCGCCGAGCTGGTCGGTGCGGACCGGACGCCGGCACTGGGTACCGCGATCCGCGCGCGGCTGGACTTCCTGTCCCGCGAGGCGACGGGTACCTTGCGGATCGCCGCACTGCTCGGACCGGAGTTCTCGGTGTTCGACCTGGCGACCGGGGCCGGGCAGTCGGCGAGCGCGCTGCTGCCGGTACTGGATGAGGCTCTTGCGGCGGGCGTGCTGGCAGAGATGGGCAACCGGCTGGGGTTCCGGCACGCCCTGATCCGGCAGTGCCTGCACGATGCGACGCCGCCCGCGGCCCGCGCGGAGCTGCACCGCCAGGTGGCCCGGGCGCTCGACGCGGCGGGCCTGCCGCTGGACCAGGTCGGCGGCCACCTGCTCGCGGCGGCGCCGTCGGGCCTGGACGCGTGGGCGCTGGACTGGCTGGCCGGCAACGCCAGCAGGCTCGCCTACCGCGCCCCCGACCTGGCGGCCGAGCTGCTCGACCTCGCGGCGGCGCAGGCTGACGACGCGCGGCAGGTATCGCTGCTGCACGGGCTGGCGCAGGCGCTGGACGCGCTCAACCGCGGCGACGAGGCATACGCGACCGCAGAGCGGGCACTGGGGCGCGCCACCGACCCGACCCAGGCGGCGGAGATCGCGTGGGGGCTGGCCACGATCCTGCACGACGACGGCCGGTACGCGCAGTCGTTGCCGGTGATCGAGGCGGCGCTGACCCGCGCGGGGCTGCCGGACCGCTGGCGGGCCCGGCTGTGGGCGTGCCGGGCGAAGGTACTGGCGGCTACCGGCCGGGCCGCCGAGGGCGAACTCGACGCGGGGCAGGCGGTGGCCGAGGGCGAACGGCTCGGCGACCCGGTCGCGGTCGGGTACGGCCTGCAGTCGTGCTTCCTGATGACCGACTGGGCATCCGGCCTGCGCCACGTGGACCGGGCACTCAACGTGATCGGCCAGCACGCCGAGACCATGGGCCTGCGGACGATCCTGCTGACCAACCGGGCGAGCGCCCTAGCCGAACTCGGGCAGCTCGACGCGGCCGAGACCGCCATCCGCGAGGCGGTGGTCGTCGCCGAGAGAATCGGTGCCTGGCGGCTGCCGCGGGCGCGGATACAGCTCGGGCAGCTGATGATTGAGGTCGGCCGGTGGGACGACGCCTGCGCGGAGCTGGAGCCGACCGCCGGCAAGTTCGGGATGTTCGAGCGGATGGTCCGGCTGGGGTGCCTCGCGTACATCGCGGCGCACCGCGACCAGCGCGCCGCCACCGGGAGACTGCTGCGCCAGGCGGACGAGCTGCCCGAGCTGGCCGGTTACATGCGGGGCAACGCCGCCCACCTGACCGTTGCCCGCGCGATCCAGGCCGAGCAGCGCTCCGGTGCGCCGGCAGCGCTGGAACTCCTCGCCGACACCATTGCCGAGGAGGATGCGGAGGACCTGTTCGGCCGGTACCTGTGGTTGCCCGATCTGGCCCGGCTCGCCCTCGCCGTCGGCGATCTCGACCTGGCCGGGGCGGTCGCGGTCACCGCCGAAGCCGATGCCCGCGCGGAGCCGCTGCCGTTGCGCGCGATCGCCGTACGCCGGATCCGGGCGATGCTCGACGGGGACAGCGCCGGCCTGCTCGCCGTGGCCGACGAGTGCCGCGGTCGGTCCGATCCGCTGTCCGCCGGCGCAGCCAGCGAGGAGGCGGCGGTACTGCTCGCCGCGGCCGGTGATACGACCGCGGCCCGGGGGGCGCTCGTGGCGGCCGTCGCGGACTACCGGGAGCTGGGCGCCGACTGGGATGTCAAGCGGGCCGACGCGCGGCTGCGCGGGTACGGGGTGCGGCGCGGGCCGCGGACGGTACACCGCCGGCCGAGTACCGGCTGGGCGGCGCTCACCCCGACCGAGGAGCGCATCGCGGCGCTGGTCGCGGACGGTCGCTCCAACCCGGACATCGCCGCCGACCTGATGCTGTCGCGCCGGACCGTGCAGACCCACGTGTCCAACATCCTGACCAAGCTCGGCTGCGCGTCGCGGGTCGAGATCGTCCGCGCGGCCGCGACGCACGCGCACTAGCTGGCGACGCACGCGCACTAGCTGGTTCGGCATATCCGCCGTGGCGCCCGGGACCCTCGGAAGCCGCCGACGCCACGGCGGGCGTACCTGCGCTGGGAGGCGCGTCGGCCGGGTGCAGGGTCACCCACACGCAACGCCTCCGGTGGCAGTTACGAGCGGGGAATGCACTGGCCGATGTGGTACCTGTTGAGCCTCCTGTACCGGCGTGCCGGACACATCCGCCACCTCGCGCAGCTTTAGCGATCACCACGCGGCCGGCCCGGTCCGGAACACCCAGCCGCGCAGCAGGAGGAAGCGCAGCACGGTACCGGCGAGGTTCGCGACCACGAGGACCGCGACCTCGGCGGGCCGGCCGGGTACCGGTACCAGCGCGTGCAGCGCGGCCAGGCTCGCGCTGGTGAACGCCAGCGCGGCGGCGAACGCGACGAGCCCCTGCGCGTGGTGGCGGGTGACCGAGCGCCGGCCGGTGACGCCGAACGTGAAGCGGCGGTTGACCGCGGTGTTGGCCAGCGCGGTCAGCAGCAGCGCGGCGAGGTTCGCCGGCTGGGCACCGAGCACGCCGCGCAGTGTGACGAACAGCAGCAGGTAGGCCGCGGTACTGGCGATGCCGACACCGGCGAAGCGGACCAGCTGGCGGGCCAGCCCCACCGGTACCCCCGGGGTGGCCGGCTCCAGCGGATGCCGGCCCAGCTGGCGGCGCAGCGCGGCCAGCGGCACTGTCCCGGCGGCGAGCGCCCGGCCGAGCCGGAGGGTGCCGCGCAGGTCGGCGATCGCGGTGGCGAGGAGGTCGACCCGGCTGTCCGGGTCGTCGATCCAGTCGACGGGTACCTCGTGGATGCGCAGCCCGGCCCGCTGGGCGAGCACCAGCAGCTCGGTGTCGAAGAACCAGCCGGTGTCCCGCACCAGCGGCAGCAACTGCCGCGCCACGTCGGCGCGGATCGCCTTGAACCCGCACTGCGCATCGGAGAACCGCACCGCCAGGGTGCCGCGCAGCAACAGGTTGTACCCGCGGGAGATGACCTCGCGTTTCATCCCGCGGACCACCCGCGAGCCCCGACCCAGCCGGGTGCCGATCGCGAGGTCGGAGTGGCCGGAGATCAGCGGCGCGACCAACGGCAGCAACGCCGCCAGGTCGGTGGACAGGTCCACGTCGCAGTAGGCCAGCACCGGCGCGGGCGAGGCCGACCAGGCCGCCGCCAACGCCCGACCCCGGCCCTTGGCGTCCAGGTGCAGCACGCCGACCCGGGGCAGCTCGGCGGCCAGCCGGCGGGCCACCGCGAGGGTGCCGTCGGTACTGGCGTTGTCCGCCACCGTGATCCGGAACGGGTACGGGAACGTCGCCGACAGGTGCGCATGCAGCCGCCGCACACCCGGCTCCAGATCGGACTCCTCGTTGAACACCGGCACGACGACGTCGAGTACCGGATCGGCCGGAGTGGCCGGCCGGGTGGGAAGCGTGGCGGCAGCGGTCATGGCGACCACCATCGGCGCGCGCCCTGTCGCCGGCGTGTGCCGCGGCTGTGCCGTCGCTGTGCACAGCCGGCTCACAGGAGGCGCCGAGAAACCGCACAGCCGGCCACCGCACGATGGGAGCATGGCAGGCATGAGTACCCTCCCCCAGCCGGCCGGCCCCGGTTCCCTGCGCCGGCCCGACGGGCAGCCGGTGCGGATCCTCGTGGTCGACGACGAGGCGACGCTGACCGAGCTGCTGTCGATGGCGCTGCGGCTGGAAGGCTGGGAGGTGCACACCGCCGGGGACGGCTTCTCCGCCATCCGCACCGGACGCAATGTGCAGCCCGACGCCGTGGTGCTCGACGTGATGCTGCCCGACATGGACGGGCTGGAGGTGCTGCGCCGGCTGCGCGCGGCGGCACCGGACGTGCCGGTGCTGTTCCTGACCGCCAAGGACGCCGTCGAGGACCGGATCGCCGGGCTGACCGCGGGCGGGGACGACTACGTGACCAAGCCGTTCAGCCTGGAGGAGGTCGTGGCCCGGCTGCGCGGGCTGCTGCGGCGCACCAACGTGCTGGCGCGCGCGGAGTCCACCACGCTGGCCGTGGGCGACCTGACGCTGGACGAGGACAGCCACGAGGTACGCCGGGGCGGGCGGGTGATCGCGCTGACCGCGACCGAGTACGAGCTGCTGCGCTTCCTGATGCGCAACCCGCGCCGGGTGCTGAGCAAGGCGCAGATCCTGGACCGGGTGTGGAACTACGACTTCGGCGGGCAGGCCAACGTCGTCGAGCTGTACATCTCGTACCTGCGCAAGAAGATCGACGCCGGTCGCTCACCGATGATCCATACGTTGCGCGGAGCGGGGTATGTCCTCAAGCCCGCCGAGTGAGCGGACGGCACCGCGCTGGCGCCCGGCCGGGTGGTCGCTGCGTACCCGGCTGTCGGTGGCGCTCGTCGCGATCGTCGCCGGGGTCTGCGCGCTGATCGGCGTGGGTACCACGATCGCGGTGTACCAGGTCCAGCTCGCCCGCCTGGACAGCCACCTGGCGGCGGCGGTGGGCCGCACCCAGGGAGCCGTCGACCATCGCCCCGGCCCCGACGACGACGGCCCCGGCCGGCTGCCGCCGCCGCAGGACCTCGGCACCATCTCGACCGTCGTCTCTCGCGGTGACGTGCACGCCCAGCAGGTGTACCTCGACGGCACCTGGCAGAACCTGACCGCCGCCCAGGCCGCCGTCCTGTTCGACCTGCCGGGCGACGGGCAGCCGCACACCCGCGACATCCCCGGCCTCGGCCCGTACCGCCTGACGGTCGGGCACGCCGGCGACGGCGACCCGCTCTACACCGGCCTGCCGATGACCGACGTCTACGCCACCAGCGACGCGGTCATCGTCCTCGAAACCGCCATCGGGCTGGCCGCTGCGCTGCTCGCCGGGCTGATCGGCGCGACGGTCATCGGCCGCAACCTGCGACCGCTGCGCCGCGTCGCCGCCACCGCGAGCCGGGTCGCCGAGCTGCCGCTGGACCGGGGCGAGGTGGCGCTGTCGGTGCGGGTACCCGCGGTGGACACCGATCCGCGCACCGAGGTCGGGCAGGTGGGTGCCGCACTCAACCGGATGCTCGGCCACGTGGCCGACGCGCTGGCCGCGCGGCAGGCCAGCGAGACGCGGGTACGGCATTTCGTCGCCGACGCCAGCCACGAGCTGCGCACGCCGTTGGCCGCGATCCGGGGGTACGCCGAGCTGACCCGCCGGGTGTCCGATGCGGTACCCCCGGACGTCGCGCACGCGATGCGCCGGGTCGAGTCGGAGACCACCCGGATGACCGCGCTCGTCGAAGATATGCTGCTGCTGGCCCGGCTCGACTCCGGACGGCCGCTGCAAGCCGCGCCGGTCGACCTGTCCCGCCTGGTCATCGACGCGGTCAGCGACGCGCACGTCGCCGCGCCGGACCACCACTGGCGGCTGGACCTGCCCGAGGAGTCGGTCACCGTCACCGGCGACCCGGCCCGGCTGCACCAGGTGTTGGCGAACCTGCTCGCCAACGCGCGCACGCACACCCCGCCCGGTACCACGGTCACCGTCTCGCTCGTCGAGACCGTCGGCGCCGTCTCGCTCGTCGAGGCCGGCGGCGCGGTCTCGCTCGTCGAGGCCGGCGCCGTGACGCTGACCGTCGCCGACGACGGGCCGGGGATCCCTGCGAACCTGCTACCTGAGGTGTTCGACCGGTTCGCGCGCGGCGACACGTCGCGCTCGCGCGCGGCCGGCAGCACCGGGCTGGGGTTGTCGATCGTGGCCGCGGTCGTCGAGGCGCACCACGGCACCGCCGAGGTGGCCAGCCGGCCGGGGCACACGGAGTTCCGGGTACGGCTGCCGGTCGTGGCGCTGCCTGACGGCGGCTCGGGGCCACCTCCCGGCGCCGGGCCGCCTCCCGGCTCGGGATCTTGGACACTTGCGCCCCTTCGAGGGGGTACCAGCGTCCAAGATCTCATCGCGGGCGCGACTGACGCCGCCGCGGTCAACGCCGCGAACGGGCCTTCACGATCGCGCGGATGGTCAGCAGCGCCACGACGGCGACCACCTGACCGCCCACGATGATTTTGTTGATGTCCACCGCCGGCCGCCAGGTGACGTCGCCGTCCTTGATGACGAACGCGCCGATCGGGGTGCTGGTGATGCCGAACCCGCCGCCGCGGCCCTCCCGCTCGGTGGTCTCCTGACCCATGCCGCCGCCGGCTCCGCTGCGCACCTTCGCGACGGGTACGACGACCATGTTGTCCTGCTGGATCGGTTCGCCGACGGTACCGCGCACGGTAAGGACGTCGCGCGCCCTCTCCAGTAGCTCTGCCGCATTCATGACGAGCACCTCCTTCGCCACCAGCCTTGCAGACCGTGCCTAGCCCGCAACGGCCAGAGCGAACGGCAGCACCGCCGGGGCGCCCGCCCGGCGCAGCGCCCGCGCAGCCAGCGCCATGGTCCACCCGGAGTCGACGTAGTCGTCGACGAGCAGGACGGGACCGTCGAACGCCGCGGCGGGCGCGCGGAACGCGTCGTGCAGTGCCGCCACCCGGCGCGCGCTGTTGGCCCGCCCGCCGCCGCTGCCGGGTCCGCCGCCGGTGCCGGGTCCGCCGCCGGGCACCGGGTCGAAGGTCCCGAGCAGCGGCAGCCGACCGACCGTGGCGATCCGCCGGGCGAGGTCGTCGACCAGCCGCGGCCGCTGCCGGGAGCCGATCGCCACCACGCACACCGGACGCGCCGGCCAGGGGTCGTCGCCGCGGGCCCACTCGGTCAGCGCGCGGACCGCACCCGCGAACACCTCATCCGGTACCGGTGCATCCGCGGCCACGGCAGCACGCAACCGTTCTCCCCAGCCGAGGTCGGACAGGCGCCCCAGCGCCCGGCCGGGCAGCGGCTGCTCCTCCGGCGGGATCCGGCCGGACAGCGCGACGCCGATCGCGGGCAGGCCGGTCGGCCACTGGCGGCGCGGGGGCAGTTCGACGCCGACCCGGCCGAGGTGGGTACGGGCGGCGGTGAGAGTCTCCTCGGAGACCTTGTCCGGCAACGGTTCACCGGTACAGTTGTCGCACCGTCCACAAGGGACGGCGGCCGGGTCGTCGAGGCAACGGCGCAGGTACTCCATCCGGCAGCCGGTGCTGGTCTCGTACTCCCGCATCGCGTCCTGCTCCGCGGTGCGGGCCGCCGCCACCCGCGCGTACCGTTGCGTGTCGTGCTGCCACGGGGTACCCGTCGCCACCCAGCCGCCCGCGACCCGCCGCACCGCACCGTCCACGTCGAGCACCTTGAGCATCAGCTCCAACCGGCTGCGGCGCAGCTCCACCCGGGCCTCCAGCGCCGGTGTCGACAGCGGACGGTCCACTGTGGACAGTGCGGAGAGCACCGCCCGCACCTGGTCCTCCGGCGGGAACGCGAGCGAGGCGAAGTACCGCCAGATCGCCGCGTCCTCGGCGCCCGGCAGCAGGATCACCTCGGCGGACCCGACCGCCCGGCCGGCCCGCCCGACCTGCTGGTAGTAGGCGATCGGTGACGGCGGCGCCCCGAGGTGCACCACGAACCCGAGATCCGGCTTGTCGAACCCCATGCCGAGCGCGGACGTGGCGACCAGCGCCTTGACCCGGTTGTCGAGCAGATCGGCCTCGGCGGCGCGCCGGTCGGCGTCCTCCGTCTGTCCACTGTAGACAGCCACCGGGTACCCTCGGGCGCGCAGGAACGCGCCGGCATCCTGCGCGCCGGCGACGGTCAGCGTGTAGACGATGCCGGAACCGGGCAGCTGCGCCAGCTGGTCGGCGAGCCAGGCCAGCCGGTGCGCCGGGGTCGGCAGGCGCAGCACCGAAAGGCGCAGCGACTCCCGGTCCAGCGGCCCGCGCAGCACGAGCGCGTCACCGAGCTGCTCGGCGACATCCGCCGTTACCCGCGCGTTCGCGGTCGCGGTGGTGGCCAGCACCGGTACCCCCGGCGGCAGCTCGGCGAGCAGCGTGCGCAGCCGGCGGTAGTCCGGCCGGAAGTCGTGCCCCCAGTCGGAGATGCAGTGCGCCTCGTCGACGACGACGAGCCCGGTGGTCGCGGCGAGCTTGGGCAGCACGTCGTCGCGGAAACCCGGATTGTTGAGCCGTTCCGGACTGACCAGCAGCACGTCGACGGTACCGGCGCGGACCTCCTCGGCGACCTCGTCCCACTCCTGCAGGTTGGCCGAGTTGATGGTACGGGCGGCGATGCCGGCCCGGGTGGCCGCGTCGATCTGGTTGCGCATCAAGGCGAGCAGCGGCGAGACGATCAGCGTGGGACCGCTGCCGCGGGCGCGCAGCAGGGCGGTCGCGACGAAGTACACCGCCGACTTGCCCCAGCCGGTGCGCTGGACGCACAGCACCCGGCCGCGCCGCTCGACCAGCGCCTCGACCGCCCGCCACTGGTCCGGCCGCAGCCGCGCGTCCGGCCCGGCCAGCGCCGCCAGTACCTTTTCCGCCTCATCGCGCACCCGTCTGTCATACCAGGCTTCCGCCCTGCCGTCAGAATCAAGAGGTGTCTATTGACTGGTCGGATGTCCGGCTCCTAGCGTGGCACTTGGCACGCGTACCGGCGGTTCGACCTGGGGCGGTCTCTCATGCGCGCAGCGTGGCGAACGGCAATCGGCGTAACGGTTTCCTGCCTGTGGGTACTCGCCCTGGCGCCACCCGCCTCGGCCGCACCCGCCCGGCCTGTGCCGCAGTGCAACGGCGCCCCGGCGCCGTGGCTCGACCCGCACAAGCCATCCGACGAGCGGGCCCGGCTCGTGCTCGCGCAGATGACGCTGGACGAGAAGATCCTGGAGCTGGGTTCCATCACCGACGCCACCCACTCGCGCGAGACCCCGCCGATCGCGCGCCTGTGCATTCCGGCGTTGCGGCTGAACAACGGCTCCGCCGGGGTCAGCACCGGCGGACCGACCCAGTTCCCGGCGACCGCACTGCCCGCCCCGATCGGCTTGGCCGCCACCTTCGACCCGCGACAGGCCCGGCGCTACGGCGTCGTCGAGGGCGTGGAAACCAAGGCGCAGGGCCGCAACCTGCTTGAGGGGCCGGACGTCGACCTGGCCCGGGGACCGGTCAACGGCCGCACCTTCGAGGCGTACGGCGAAGACCCGTTCCTCACCGGCCGGATCGCCACCGCCGACGTGCGCGGCGTCCAGTCGCAGGGCACCATCGCGACGGTCAAGCACTACGCCGCGAACAACCAGGAGACCAATCGCACCACCATCAACGAGCTGATCGACGAGCGGACGCTGCACGAGATCTACCTTCCCGGGTACGAGGCGCCGGTCCGGCAGGGCCACAGCGGCGCGGTGATGTGCGCCAAGAACCAGGTGAACAACGAGTTCTCCTGCCAGCACACCGAAAACCTGGTGAACACGCTGCGCGGCCGGTGGGGCTTCAGCGGTTTCGTCATGTCCGACTTCAACTCCTGCCACGACACCGTGCTGTGCGCCAACAACGGCATGGAGTTCGAGCTGCCGACGTCGAAGTTCTACAGCAACGCCGCCATCAAGGCGGCGCTGGGCGCCGGCACCGTCACCCAGGCGACCATCGACGGGCATGTCTTCCTGATCCTGCGCACGATGATCCGGTTCGGCATCTTCGACCGGCCGCAGACGGTCACCCCGATCGACGCCGTCAAGGACGGTGCGGTGTCGCGCGACATCGCGCAGCAGGCCGCGGTACTGCTGAAGAACTCCGGCGCCACGCTGCCGCTGGACGCCACGGCGCTGCGTTCGATCGCGGTGGTCGGCCCGTTCGCGGGCGCCGCGATGAGCGGTGGCGGCGGCAGCTCGCACGTGAAGCCGCTGTACACGGTCAGCCCGGTCGACGGCATCCAGAGCCGGGTCGGCCCGGGCGTCACGGTGACCTACGCGCCGGGCGGCCCCGACGCCGCCGCCCAGCAGGCGGCCGTGGACGCGGCGAAGGCGGCCGACGTCGCGGTGGTCATGGTGGGCGACAACGAGGCCGAGGGACGCGACCGCCCGTCGCTGGCGCTGACCGACAACCAGGACGCGCTGGTCGCCGCGGTCGCCGCGGCCAACCCGCGCACGGTCGTGGTGCTCAAGAGCGGCGCGCCGGTGCTCATGCCGTGGATCGACCAGGTACCGGCGATCCTCGAGGCCTGGTACCCCGGCGAGGAAGACGGCAACGTGGTGGCGAGCCTGCTCTTCGGCGACGTGAACCCGTCCGGCAAGCTGCCCATCACCTTCCCGCGCAACCCCGGTGACGTACCGGCGGACACCCCGTCGCAGTACCCCGGCGTCGACGGGGTCGCGACGTACTCCGAGGGCGTCTTCGTCGGGTACCGCCACTACGACGCGCACGATATCGCGCCGCTGTTCCCGTTCGGGTTCGGGCTGTCCTACACCACGTTCGCGATGCGCCAGCTGCGCGTGGACACCGACTGTTCCGGCGCGACGGTCACGGTGCAGGTGACCAACACCGGCGGGCGCACCGGCGCGCAGGTCGTCCAGGTCTACGTCGGCCAGCCGGCGACCGTCGGGGTACCCGTGCCGCCGCACCAGCTCGGCGGGTTCCTCAAGGTGACCCTGCGACCGGGCGAGACCCGGCGGGTGACCATCCAGGTGACGCCGCGCGCGTTCGCGCACTGGGACGTGGCAACCCACCGGTTCGTGGTACCCGACGGCACATACCAGGTTCTCGTCGGCGACTCGTCCCGCAACCTGCCGCTCGCGCGGATGGTACGGGTACGCGGGATCGATCCGCAGAACTGATGGTCCCGCCGGATGCGGGACCAAGGTCCCTCGACCAAGGTCATTGATCCTCTGCCGGCCGGTGCGGCAGTGCGGCGATGCTGACTACATGAGACGCAGAACCCTCGATATCCTGTTCAGCGCCGGCGGGGTACTGCTCGCCGGCCTGCTCCTGGCGATCGGCGTGGTGCTCACCAGCAACGCCAGCTTCGCCAACAACTACGTGACGACGCAGCTCACCCAGCAGCAGATCACGTTCCCGACGGTCGACAAGATGAGCGCCGAAGAGAAGCAGCAGGCCTGCCTCGTGCAGTACGCCGGCCAGCAGATGACCACCGGCGCGCAGGCGGAGTGCTACGCCAACCACTACATCGCGCTGCACCTCGCGTCGATGGCGGGCGGCAAGACCTACGCCCAGCTCGGTACCGACCAGTTCGCGCTGCAGGCCAAGGTGGCCGCGGCGCAGAAGAGCAACGACCCGAACCTGGCCGCCGTGCAGAAGCAGTACTCCGACCTGGTCGCCAGCCGGGACACCGTGTTCAAGGGTGAGACGCTGCGTGGCCTGCTGCTGACCTCCTACGGCTTCAGTGAGTTCGGCGTCAAGGCGGCCCAGGGCGCGCTCGTCGCCTTCCTCGCCGCCGGCCTGCTGTTCCTGCTGTCGATCGCCGGCTTCGTCCACGCACTGGTGACCCCGAAGACCGAGGCGTTCGCGGTGCCGGAACCCGCGCCCGCGGTCAAGCCCGAGGTGGTCACCGCCTGACCCCACCCTCCGACGGCCGGGGCTCCGCATCCGCGGGGCCCCGGTTCATGCCGGGCGTACGCTCAAGCCCATGCGCTACCAGTCGACGAATCCCGCCCGTACCGACGAGATCGTCGCCGAGGTCGAGCTCGGCGACGCCGGCACGTTCGTCGCGGCCTGCCGGACCGCCCGCGCCGCGCAGCCCGGTTGGGCCGACGTACCCGCACCGGTGCGCGGCCGCGCCATCGGCCACGCCGGGCGGCTCGTCGAGGCCAACGCGCCGGCCCTGGCCCGGCTGGTCACCGCCGAGGTGGGCAAGCCGTACGCCGAGGCACTCGGCGAGGTACGGGAGATCATCGACACCTGTGACTTCTTCCTCGGCGAGGGCCGCCGCCTGTACGGCCAGACGGTACCCAGTGAGATGCCGGACAAGCAGCTGTTCACCTTCCGCAACCCGGTCGGCGTGGTGGCCGTGGTGACCGCCGGCAACTTCCCCGTCGCGGTACCGTCCTGGTACCTCGTCCCGGCGCTGCTGTGCGGCAACACCGTGGTGTGGAAGCCGGCCGAGTACGCGGCGGCGAGCGCGCTGGCACTGTACGACCTGTTCGTCCACGCCGGGCTGCCGTCCGGGGTCCTTCAGGTGGTGCTCGCCGACGGTGCGGCCACCTTCAAGGGCCTGTCCGACGCGCTGGACGCCGGCGTCGTCGACAAGGTCGGCTTCACCGGATCGACCGCCGTGGGTACCGCGATCGGCGAGCTGTGCGGCCGGCACCTCCAGTCGCCGTGCCTGGAACTGGGCGGCAAGAACCCCATGGTGGTCACCCCGTCGGCCCGCCTGGACCTCGCCGTCGAGGGCGCGCTGTTCGCCGGATTCGGTACCGCCGGCCAGCGCTGCACCTCCCTGGGTACCGTCCTCGTGCACGAGTCCCGGCACGACGAGTTCGTCGCCGCGTTCAGTGCGGCCGTCGCCGCGGCACCGGTCGGCGACCCGACCCGCGATGTACTCATAGGACCGTTGCTGGACGCCAAGTTCGCCGACCGGTTCGAGGAGTACCTGCGCTGGATCGGGCCGCACCACAAGGTTTCCGGTTCCGCGGCGGTCGGCCGCATCACCGCCGAGCAGCCGCGCGCCGGCTTCGTCGGCGACCCGTCGACCGGCCTGTTCTACCATCCGACGATCGTCGACGGGCTGCGCCCCGACGACGACCTGTTCCGCACCGAGACCTTCGGCCCGATCGTCGGCATCACCACGTACCGCACCCTCGACGAGGCGATCGAGCTGGCCAACCTGCCGGGGTACGGGCTGTCGTCGGCCATCTACACGAACGACCCGGCCGAGGTGTTCGCGTTCCGGCGCGGTATCGGCGCCGGGATGGTCAGCGTCAACAACTCCACGTCCGGGGCGGAGGCGCACCTGCCGTTCGGCGGCAACGGCCGGTCGGGCAACGGCAGCCGGCAGTCCGGCCGGTGGGTGCTCGACCAGTTCACCCGGTGGCAGTCGGTCAACTGGGACCACTCCGGGCGGCTGCAGAAGGCCCAGATGGATGTCGCCGACCTGGTCGCCGACCTCGACCACCGCCTCTGACCGCCCAGCCTCGCCCCCGCCCACCCCGCGCGGCCTCGTCCCCCCGCCCGCCCACCTCGCCGATCTTGGAGTTGTGGTGCCCGGTTCGGTAGGTTTCGTAGTACTTTGTGGCCGACAGAACTCCAAGATCGACGGATCGGAGGTCATGTGAGAGCGGCCCGGACGATGGCGACGAGCTGACCCGGACGGTCGTACAGGTCGCGCGCGGTGAAGTAGCGCATCGTCCAGCCTCGGGAGTCCAACCAGTTCATCCGTACCCGGTCGGTCGCGAGCCGGACACCGTCGAGGTGCGACCGGCCGTCGTACTCGATACCGACGCGACGGTTCCGGTAAGCCAGGTCGATCCGGTACCGGTCATCGACCCACACCTGCGGCTCCGGCACGGGCAATCCGGCATCGACGAGGACGAGACGCAGTTGGCTCTCCTGAACGCATTCCGCGCGCGGGTCGGCGAGCAGGACCAACTCGCGAGCCTGCCGCACCCGGCGCAGCCCGGCGTGCCGATGCACCTCCGCGATCAGTTCGGCCTGAGTGCAAGCCGCGCACCGTAGTGCCGCATCGAGTACCGGCAACGCGCGCAGCCGCGGCAGCCCCCGCGCGAGGTCCACCGCACACCGGGCCGGCGGAACGCAAGGAATCCCGGCGATCCACATGGGTACGGCGACGGGCAACACCGCCTCGTGCGTCACCACGTTGTCGATCTGTGGCCGGTTGATCCCGCGCGGCACATGAACATGCACTGCGGCGGACGGCTCACCAAAGCCGTACAGCTGCGCGGCTGATTGCATCGTGAGCAACACTCCCTCGGGCAGCCGGAGGAACAGCCCGCGGAGGATGTCCAGCTCGTCCGGCTGGCGGTGGAGGTAGATCCCCCGGTGCAGCCGTGTAAGACGTCGTATCCGCTCACGGCCCACTCCGGTCTGCCGCAGTTCGGCGTACCGCCATAGTTCATCGCGCATAGCCGGCGAGGGTGCCGCTTTCGAGCTGCCGGCGCCACCTCCCGACCGCGTCGATGTGGACAGCAAGGGCGCCTGTGGACAACGCCCCAGACCCCGCCTGCTCGCCGATCTTGGACTTGTGTCGGCGACAAAAGCCACACGGTTCCGCGAGTCGGGCACCACAAGTCCAAGATCGGCGGGGGCGCGCGGGGGTGGGGCGGGTCCGTCAGCTGGCGGGTTGCCAGTTGAGCAGGGCGGCGAACGCGGGCTCCAGGCCGGCATTGTCCACAATGGACGACGGGATCTGGCTCGGGCTGGTGATCGGGTGGTTGTTCTTGACGATCAACCCGTTGGCCATGGTGTCCGCGCGACCCTTCGTCCAGTAGTTGCCCTCGATGTCTAGCGGGTCCTTGCCGGTACCCGACGTGGTGTCGTTGTGGTCGTGCCCCTCCGAGCTGACCGAGCTGTTGTACATCGCGTTGCCCTTGATGGAGATGAACGCGGCTCCGTTGTCGGTGTACACGACGTGCCCGCCGGACTTGTTCTTCTGGTCGTGCAGCACGTTGCCGGTGATCTGCTCGCCGGTGGCGAACGAGGAACCGGTGCGGCCCTGGGTGTAGATGCCGCCGCCGTCGTTGAGCAGCGTCATGTAGTTGAAGATGAGGTTGTTGGAGAGGACGTTGTGGTTGGAGAAGTTGGGCTGCGCCGGCAGGCCCTTCTTGTCCGGCCAGCCGCCCCAGCCGATGGAGATCGCGGTGTACGGCAGGGTGTCGAGCTGGTTGTGGGCGATCGTGGTCTGCTCGGCGTACCCGACCAGCAGCCCCACCCCGCCGTGGTACTCGTTGGCCACCGCGAAGATGTGGTTGTCCTCGATCCGGTCGCCGGTGGTCCGGTCGGCGCCGGTTGCGAGGGGCTTGTCCACGGCACCGAGTTCCAGCCCGTTGCCGGAGATGTCGGTGAAGACGTTGCCCTTGACCACGTCGGCCTGCGAGCCGTTGCCCAGGTCCAGGCCGGCGGCGCCGAGGTGCACGAAGCCGCAGCCGGTGAACTGTACGTTGCGCGCGTAGGACAGCGAGACGTTGGCCGGTTCCTTGGTCCACGCGCCGTACGGGCAGGTACCGCCGGGTGCGAAATTGCACAGCCCCAGCGTCTTGTACCCGGTCGCCCCGGTGATGGTGTAACCGGCCTGGATCTCGGAGAACCCCTCGTCGGTGCTCGGCCGCAGCCAGGTCGCGTAGGAGAACTGGAGCCCGTTGAATACCACGTGTTCCAGGTGGTCGGCGGCGAGCAGGGTTTCCAGCATCGGCGCGACGACCTTCGCCGTCGTCATGTTCTCGCCGCTGCGCGGGATGTAGAAGACGGTGTTCGCGGGGCGGTCCAGGTACCACTCGCCGGGGCTGTCCAGCAGTTCGAAGGCGTTCTCGACGTACGTCGGCGGGATCCCGCTGCCACCCGGCTCCGGCCCCGGGTTGCCGAGCCGGCCGGGGCCGACGAGGTTCGCGGTGCGGTTCCACTCGGGCTTGATGTAGCGCTGGTTGGAGTTGTTCCAGCAGGACTGGCCCATGGTGACGGTACCGTCGCCGGCGATGCGCCCGACCGAGCAGCGGATCTCGGTCCAGGCGCCGATCCCGGCGGTGTAGACGAACTCGATGTCGCCCCGGTTGCGCCAGCCGCCCATCGCCCCACCCGACGCCGTGTACCCGGTGTCGGTCCAGGTCAGCGTCACCGGCGCGGCGCCGCGGGCCCGGGTGGCGCGGGCGCCGTTGACGTAGAGCTGGCGGGTGTTCAGGCCGGCCGGCACCGGCGCCGACCAGACGTTGCCGCTGCCCTTCTTCCACCCGGTGATCGGTACGCCGCCGCTGATGACCGGGCGCGCCCCGGCCGCGGCGGTCCAGATCACGTTGTGCCCGCCGGTGCCCGAGTCGCGGGCGTCCATGGTGAGCGGTTCGGCGAGCTGGTACGTGCCGCCGGCCAGCTCGACGCGCAGGTCGCCGGTCATGGTGCCGGTCCGGGCGCGGACAAGCTGCTGGGCGCGGGCGAGCGTACGCACCGGCGCCGACGCGCTGGTGCCCGCGTTGGCGTCGGCGCCGGTGGGGGAGACGAACAGGGACGTGGTCGCCGCGTTCGCGTTGACTGCGGCGGCGACCTGCCAGGCGGTGAGCGCGGCGAGGGCGACACCCACTGCCGCCGCGCGGGCGGAGTGCAGGCTCGACATGGACACACCTCATCAATGGGGACGGGTATGGATGAGCGTCTACTCCCCGAGGTCTGGCGTCAAGCATTGATAGGATGTTTGCCGATCGTTCCGCGAATTTAATCCGTTAGATTACTTATCTTCCGCCCCTGTCATCGGACCCATGGCCTCTGGCCAAACAACCGGGCGTGAGCCGCCGCACGCGCAGCGGGCACGCGCCGCCCGTGCTCCGGTCAGGCGGGCGGCGCGGTGGCTGGCGGCGGGGCCGCGACGCTCGGGCTGGGCAGCGACGCGGCCGCCGCCTACCGCCGGGCGTATCCCGGACGTACCGACGCCGACGTGTTCGTGGTGATGCTGTCCGACGCACTCGTACGGATGCCGACCACCTGGACGGCCGAGGCCCACGCGCGTGCGGGCGGCCGGACCTGGCTGTACGACTTCGCCTGGCGCGGTCCCACGATGGGCGCCGGGCACGGCGTCGACGTCCCGTTCATCTTCGGCAACCCCACCAGCCGGCTCGCCGCCCGGCTCCTGGGGTCTCCGCCGCCGGCCGACTTCGGCCCGTTGTCCGAGCAGATGCGTACCTCCTGGACCACCTTCGCCGCCACCGGCGACCCGGGCTGGCCCCCCTTCGACGTACAGCACCGCCGGACCCGCATCTGGGACACCAGCCCCAGCGACGCCACCGACCCCTTGGCCGCCTCCCACCGCATCTGGCAACAGTCCGTACCCCACTCATCGGTCACCGGCATCCGCGCCGGTCACTCGTAGATCTGGCCGGACCAGGCGAAGTCGATCAGTTCATTCCCAGCGGTTCTCCTCCACGGACGCGACGATATCCACCCGGTGCGCCGGGCACACCCGGTTCCTCCGGCACCGCCAGGAACTCGGCCTGGTGGGTGACTTGCCGTATCACGGCGGTACCTGTGCTTGGGCGCGTGACTACAGTGGGGCGGTGCGTCCGACTTCGGTGGAGCTGCGGTTGTTGGGGCCACTCGAGGCATTGCGGGACGGACGGCGGGTCCGGCTCGGCGGGCGGCGACAGCGCACCATGCTCGCGGCGCTGGCACTGCAACTCGGCC
>VAWN01000122.1:7143-10387 GCA_005885555.1 Actinomycetota bacterium | reverse complement strand
GGAGAAGGAGTGGGCGATGCCCGTGAACCAAGGCGTTCGATGTCAGCTGGAGGCGGATGTCTCGCTCGCCGTCGTCTGCTTCGGTGACGAATTGAAGACGGGGGCGAGGAGCACCCTGGAGTTCCTGGACGCGGCGGTGAGCCTCGGCTTCCGGTCGGTGGAGCTGTGTGACCGGTCAGTGCGTGACCCGGCAACGGTCCGCCAGGCTCTGCGTGACCGTGACCTCGCGATGCCCTCGATCGCGCTGCGGAACGACTTCACCGGCGATCGGGCTTCGGTCGGCGACAACGTCGACCACCTGATCAGCTGGCTGACCATCGCAGCGTCATTCGGCTGCCGCCTTGCCAGGGTGTGGACCGGGTGGCGGCGCGTCGACGCCACCGCCCGACGCCAGATCATCGAGGCCTTCGACGAGGTGGTTCCGCACGCCAGGCAGGTCGGCGTGGCGTTGGCGGTTGAGACACACGGGGGCCTGTCCAACGATCCGGCGTTTCTTGAGGACCTGTGCGACCGGTACCCCGACGGTGCGTTCGGCGTCTGCCTGGACTTCGGCAACATCCCGGCCGATGGCCGCCGGTTCGCCATCCGGCGTCTGGCCCGGCTCACCAACCACGTCCACGTCAAGAGCTACCAGTTCGACGACCGGGGCGTGGAGACGACCGTCCCGCTGACGTGGGCTATCGGTGAACTGGATCGGATCGGCTTCGCCGGCCAGTGGGTCATCGAGTACGAGGGCCCGCCGCCGTACGAGGCAGGGATCGACCAGACCGTGGCCGCGCTGCGTTCGACCCTGCGTCGTTCAGCCCCGGACCGGGACCGGCCGGCGTGACCGCATCCAGGGCGACCGAGCTGATCGCCGAGGCCCGGGAAGTTCTCGGCCCCTTGCTCGCCAGACTCGCCGGACGGCAGGACGTCGAGGGAATCGCGGTGTTGTCCAGCATGGCGGCCACCGGCCAGCGCGTCACCTTCGACGAGCTGTCGGACATCGACCTCACGGTCTGGGTCCGTGCCGGCATGCGGTTCCACGAGTGGCGTCCGGATCCCCGGGCCACCCGCCGCTTGTTGGCCGACCGGCTACCGACGTGGCTGGGCAACTTCTCGTTCCACGTGCCAATGCGGTGGGGCATGGTGGAAGTCAATCTTCACCAACGGGTCATCGAGTACGACGCGGATCCACGCACCGTATGGGACGACGCGATGCGGGAAGCCCACGCATACACGGCACAGGTCGTCTATGACCGTCACGGCCGCGTCGGCCGGCTCATCAAGGCCAAGACCCGGATGAGCGGGTCCGAGCGATCGGATCGACTGATCCGGCTCGCCAGCCGGCTGGAGTGGGACATCCGGCGGGCACCGGAGCGGATGGTGCTTCGCGGCGACATCGCCGCCGGTCACTACGTTCTCGCCGCGGCCGTCGACGAGATCATCGAACTGCTCTACGTGCTCGGGAGCCGGTTCGTACCCCACCGCAAGTGGCGCCTGGCCGGGCTGAGCCGGTACGGCCTCGCGTCCGCCGAGGACATCAGCCTGCTGGATGAGGCAATGCGGATAACGGCATTGACCGAGCAGGAGTTCTATCGGCGCGTCGAGGTACTCGAAACCCTCTGGGCGAACCTCCGCCCAAGGCTTCCCCGCGACATGCCAACCGATGTCTACCGCTTCTACAGCGCACACGTCAGCGCGAACCGGCAACTACGAACCAGAACCGTTGCCGACGAGATCGCCGACCGGTACTCGCAGCGGCTCGGCCCCGGGGTGTACGACCTGACCAACTACCTGATTCCCGGCGGCTTGGACGAGGTTGCAAGTCTCGACGAGCAGGGGGCGCAGGCGCTACCTCCGCCATGGCGAAACCTGGCGCGGTCGCTCCGCGACCAGGTTCGTCACGACCTCGCCCGCTCGGTCCGCGGGCGCGGCGACGCCGACGCGGCCGGGGAACCGGTGGACACCGCAACCGGCAACGTTGGCGAGGGGGCGGCATGAGGATCCTGCACGTCTGCTTGGACTACCCGCCCCGCCGCACCCGGTACGGCTCGGGCACGGTCAACGACGACCTGCTCGCGACCCTGCGGCGGGCGGGCCACGAGGTTGTGGTACTCACCCCCGGCCGTGCCGAGCGCACGAACGGCATGCACACCGCCGACGTCCCACAACTCATCGAAGCGCCCACCGAGCTGACTGTCCGACACCTCGCACCGGCGGACCGGCGGGACGAAATGTTCACCACACCGGGCGCCGTCGAAGCCTGGAACGCCGCCACGCTCGGCTGGCTCGCCATGGGCTGGCCGCTGGGCCGATGGCGAGCTGACGTCGTACACAACGACGTCTGGACCACCCAGTCGGTCGCCAACGCACTCGGTGTCTGGTTCCGGTGTCCGGTGGTGACGACGGCACACGTCGTAGACCGGCACTACTCGGCGCTGTCCGGCCGCCGGGCGCGACCGGACGACGCCAGGTTCCAGGCGGCGGAGGAGCGGTGTTTCCGCACGTCCGACATCGTCGTCGTGCCGAGCGCAACGGCCCGCGACCTGGCCGCGCACCATTACCCGGACTACGCGGACAAGCTGAGGGTCGTCCCGCACGGCCTCGACTGGCACGCCATCGACCGGTTCACCAGCGAAGCAGCAGCGACCACCGACGCCGGAACGGTGACGGTGCACTACCTCGGCCGCATCAGCAGCGAACGCGGCTGGCGTCCATTCCTCGACGCCTTCGTGACCGCCGCCGAGGCAGACCATCGACTGCGACTGCGGGTGGTGGGAGACGGTGCGCGCCTCGCCGACGCGATGAGCCTGTACCGCCATCCGGCCGTCACCTTCCTCGGCGCGCTGCCGCGCCCGCTGGTTGTGGATGAACTTCGGCGCGGCGACATCTTCTGCAATCCCGCCCTTGTCGAAACGTTCGGCGTCGCCGAACTGGAGGCGATGGGGCTGGGCCTGTGCGTCATCAGCAACACCGGATTCGGCAAGCATACGCACGTCGACCATCTGGCGACCGGTGTGACGGTGCCGATCGTCGAACGCGTCGGCCTGGTCACCCTCGACGAGGCGGCGTGGTCCTCCCGCCTGGTCGAGTTGGCCGCCGACCCGGCAGGGCGCGACCTTCTCGGCACCGTCGCCCGCGGCGTCGCCCGTGGCCACTACCACGTCGATCGCATGGCCGCCGACCTGCTTGCTGTCTTCCGGGAAGCGATCAGCCGCCCAACACCCACGTACGCAATGACCCGGACAGAGGAGGCACTCAC
>VAWN01000122.1:2644-6987 GCA_005885555.1 Actinomycetota bacterium | reverse complement strand
TCGTGGTCGGCAGGCACTCGACCAACGCCCGCGGGTACTGGTTCGTGGACCGTGCCAACGGCGTCGTACCGTCGGCGGTCCACGTCGGCGCGACTCCTGTGGGTCGCGGCCCGCTGTGGTGCGCCGCCGGGCCGTGTGCGCTCGAATCCTTCGACGACGCGGTAGCCACCGGACTGGCCGTGCGTCAGCAAGGGGCGCACGCCCTGCGGATCGGGATCTTCAAGCCGCGCACGAGTCCGTACAACTTCCAGGGCAAGCAGGGTCCGGGTGTCAAGCTGCTGCCCGAGTTGAAGGCGGTGGTCGGGCTGCCCGTGGTCACCGAGGTACTCGACCCGCGCGATGTCGGGTTGGTGGCCGAAGCCGCGGACTGCCTGCAGGTCGGGACCCGGAACATGACCAACCAGGCGCTGCTGAAGGAGTTGGGTGGCGCCGGGCGGCCCGTGCTGCTCAAACGCGGCTACCGCACGCCGGTCGAGGAATGGCTGCGGGCTGCCGAATTCGTCGTTGCCCATGGCAACCCGGCCGTCATCCTGTGCGCCCGTGGGATCAGCTCCTTCGACAGCTCCTTGCGGTTCATGCCGGACCTCGGTGCGGTGCTTGCCGCCCGCGAACGCACCGACCTGCCGGTCGTATTCGACCCCAGCCACAGCGCGGGCCGTGTCGACGCGGTCGCCCGGGTCGCGTTGGCCGCTGCCGCCTTCGGTGTCGACGGGCTGCTCGTCGAGGCCCACGTTGCCCCCGAGCGCATGTACCAGCCCGGCGACGGCCGCCAGGCATACGATCCCGCCAAGATCAGCGGCCTGATGGCGGCCTGCACCGAGGTCCGCGACGTCGCGGCCGGGCTCTGAACAGGCCGAGGCGACGACCGAACGGGAGCGCGTAGTGATCAAGCTCAGCGGGCCGGCGGGGTCTGGCCCGATCGAGTCCGGCCGACGGGCCAGGATGTGAGGCTCTACGTCTGCGGTGTCACCCCGTACGACGCCAGCCACCTCGGCCACGTCGCGACCTTCCTCACCTACGACGTCTTGGTACGGCGGCTGCGCCAGCTCGGCTACCGAACGCGGCTGGTGCGCAACATCACCGACCTCGACGACCCCATTGCGCCCAGGGCCCTCCAGCTCGGGGTGCCCTACGCGGAGCTGGTGGAGGCCGAGGTTGCCCAGTTCCGCCGCGACATGGACCAGCTCGGCATGCTGCGCCCGGAAGCCGAACCACGGGTGTCCGAGATGGTTGACGAAACGCTCGCGTTCATCGCCGAACTCGAGGCGGCGGGCTACCTGTACCGAGTCGGCGGCACGCTGTACTTCGACACCGCACGCAGCAATGTCTTCGGCACGCTCTCCGGTTATCCGGAGGATCTACGCCGCCACTACGCGCGGGAGCGTGGCGGGAATCCGGACAACCCGCTGAAACGCAACCGCTTCGACTTCGTGCTGTGGCGGCCGTCCCGCGACGGCGAGCCGGAGATCCCGAGCCGGTACGGCCCCGGCATGCCCGGCTGGCACATCGGCTGTAGCGCCATGGCACGCACCCTTCTCGGCACGACCGTGGACCTGCACGGCGGCGGCATCGACCTGATGTTCCCGCACCACGAGTGCGAACAGGCGCAGACGATGGCCGTGCAGACCGAACCGTTCGTACGGACCTGGCATCACTGCGAGTTCGTGCGCTACCGCGGCGAGAAGATGTCCAAGTCGCTGGGCAACATCGTGCTCGCCCGCGACCTGCTCACCCGCCACGACGCACGCACGATCCGGCTCGCCGTGCTGCGGCTGTACCGGTACACGGCGGGCTTCGAGTGGCGCGATCGGGACTTCGCCGCCGGCGAACGCCTTCTGGAGATTCTGCTCGCCGCCGTCAAGGCCCCGGGCGGGCCGGACCCACGTCCGTGGATCGAACGGGTCAACACGGCAATCGACGACGACCTCGACTTCCCCACCGCGACCGCGGAACTGGAAGACCTCGCCAGAGCCGTGTTGGAGGGCGGCACCGACCCGGCCGGACCTCAAGCCGTTGTCGAGCTGGCGGAAACGCTCGGCATCAGTCCCATGCGGCCGAACGAGGGAATCGAGGTGCCGGCGCCGTGATCCCACTGTTCGTTCCCGGGCCGGTCACCGTCGACCCCGCCGTTCTCACCGCGCAAGCCACAGCACCGATCTACCACCGCGGCGACGAGTACGGCCGCATGCTGCGCGACATCACCGCGATGCTCGCCCAGGTGCTTGGTACGACCAGCGATGTCTACTGCGTTTGCGGGTCGGGCACGGCCACGCTGGAGATGGCCGTGCAGAACATCTGCCCGTCGGGTGACCGGGTCGTGGTCGCCACCAACGGGTACTTCGGTGAGCGCCTGGCCGAGCTCTGCCATCGCCTCGACCTCGACACCGTTCACGTCCGGGCGGACTACACCGAACCACTACCGATTCAGCAGATCGACCGGGCGCTGCGGACGCCGACCACGGCGCTTCTCGCCGTGCACCATGAGACCTCAACCGGACGCGTCAACGACCTCGCGACCCTGGCCAACCTGTGCCGTGCCCACCGGGCACTGTGCGTCATCGACGCCGTGTCCAGCGCAGGCGTACTGCCGATCAACATGGACCGCCACGGCCTGGACGTCGTGGTCTCCAGCAGCCACAAGGGCATCGGGGGAGCCCCCGGGGTCGGCATCCTGGCCATCTCGCCGCGTGCCTGGGGACGCGCCCGTGCCGTGGCGCCGCCGGCCACCCTGGCCGGCGACTGGGGCCGCGTACGTCGGGCGTTCCTGCGCGACCCGGCCGAAAGCCTGTGGACGCCACCGGTCAGCGTCATGGCCGGCCTGCACGCCGCGCTGGAGGCGCTCACGCGGCGCGCACCGCTGGCGCAGGCTCAGGCACATCGCGCCGCCATCGGCCGCGCCGTCCGCGCAGGGCTTTCCGGGTGTGGTTTCACCGTATGGCCGAGCGGAGCGGCAGAAGTCGCTCCCGTCACCGCCGCCGAGCCGCCCTCGGGCATTGCCGCCGACGAACTCGTCGCAACCCTGCGTGAGGTGACCGGCGTCCAGATCGGCTCCGGTCTCGGGCCGTTGGCCGGGCGCATCGTGCGCGTGTCGCACCTCGGCATCGAACTGTTCCACGTCTTCGGTCTGCTCGGGGCGATATCGGTAGCCACGCGGGGCGCCGCGGACCGTGCAGCCGACGGACCTGCCGAACAGGCCTGGCGAGCCTTCACCGCCTCGGCAGTCAAGGCGGCCGCGGCATGATGGCGGCACCGGCTCCGCACTCCGGAATCGACCAGCGGGCAGACGCCGCCACCGAGCCGCCACCACGGGGCGGCACGATGCGCGTCTTTCCCGACCGCCTACGACACAACGCCGACGTGCTCAGGCGGACGTACGGTCCGCAGGTGATCGCCGTCATCAAGGGCGACGGGTACGGCCTGGGCCTCGTGACGTGCGCCGCGGTGTTCGCGTCTGCCGGCATCCGTGTCATGGCGGTCGGATCGATCGTGGAGGCCGCCCTGGTACGGGCTGCCGGGCTCGACGTGCGCCTCATCGTCCTGGACTCGGACGGCCTTGACCTTCCGAGTGCCGACGTCCACGTCGAGTGGCTGGTCGGCCAGGTCGAGATGGCCCGCCTCGTGGCACGTGATGTGACGGGCAGCCGCCTGCACATCCATGTCGATATCGACTTCGGCGTTGGGCGCGGAGGTGTCCCGTCGGATCAGGCCGACGGGACGCTCGCCGCGTTGCTTCACCACCCGGGGATCAGGATCGTCGGACTCGCAGGCCAGCTCCCGGCCAACCCGTCCGAAGACGCCGTTCGCAAGGCGCTCACCACGCTGAACCGGCTGCGTCATCGTTGCCCCGAAGCGATCGCCCACCTCGGCGGCAGTGATGTCCTGCGTTGGCATCGTCCGGCCCGCAGCGCCTGGGTCCGGATCGGACGCCCGCTCTACGGCATCATGCCCCGCACCCTGCACGCCGGAGACGGGATGAGCGTGGTCCCGGCCTGGGCGTGGCAGGCCGGCGCCACCGCGTACAAGGCAGCCCCGTCAGTCGGCTACCGGAGCGCCCCGCCGCCGGACGGAACGCCCGTCCGCCTCGGCGTCGGGTTCGCCGACGGGCTGCCGCCCCAGGCGGCCGGTCACTGGCCCGTCCTCGTCGACGGCCACCGGTACACGATCCACGAGGTGTTCATGCTGTCCAGCATCGCCTACCCCGCTGGTGACGAGCTGCCCCCGCGCGTATCGGGGACCGCCTTGCTCAGCGGCCGGTACGACCGTTACTGCCTACCGGCTCGTCAGATCGCGGAGTCGCTGGGAGTCGCGACCACCGCCGTGCTGATGTGCCCCCGTTCGCGTCG
>VAWN01000122.1:2191-2610 GCA_005885555.1 Actinomycetota bacterium | reverse complement strand
TGCACAACGGGGCCGCAACACGACCACGACCCGCAAGGTCACCGCGTCTGGTGGCGTGCGATCTCGACGGGACACTCCTCGGTCGAGACCACACACTGTCCGCGCGTTCACGCGCGACGCTCGACCGCCTGTGCGCGCGTGGCGTGCCGTTCGTCGTCGTTACCGGCAGGGCGCTCGGGGCGTGGCTGCCTACGGCGCGTCGCCTCGGCCTCGCCGGTCCCGCCGTCTGCGCCAACGGGGCGATGGTCGTCGACGGCAACGGGGAAGTCCTTGCGCAGCAGGCGATTTCTCCGGCGGCGTTGTCCGCCGTGCTGACCCGGCTTCGTGAGGTGGTCCCCGGTGCTGTGGCCGGCGTGGAGTGGGGCGCCGAGTTGCTCCACGAGGACCACTTCCCTCTGGCCGTCGGTGCGTTGGCTCGT
>VAWN01000122.1:515-2016 GCA_005885555.1 Actinomycetota bacterium | reverse complement strand
TAACCAAGGCCACCGGGCTGGCCTGGCTGGCGCCCCACCTGGGCGTAGGTCAGACGGACATTCTCGCGTTCGGGGACATGCCCAACGACGTACCGATGTTGCGGTGGGCAGGGCACGGCGTCGCCGTGGCCGACGGGCATCCCGCCGCGCTGTCCGCCGCCGACGCGGTCACCGCAGCGTGCGCGGACGACGGCGTCGCGGCCTACCTCGAACGCCTATTCCCCTAGACGAGGAGCTGTTCTCATGGATTCCACCGACGCCTTCGTGGTCACCCGATGGCGGACAGGCGAGGTCCGCCGCTGGCCCCTACCGCCCGGCGAGGTCACCGTGAACGTCGAGGCGTGCGCCTTGTGCCAGCGCGACGTCGGTGTCTGGGCCGGCGAGATTGCGCGGGAACTGCCGGAGGTCCTTGGACACGAAATCGTCGGCACGGTGGTCGACGCCGACGACGGGTCGCCGTGGCCGGTGGGTACCCGCGTTGCCGGCATGGGCAACCACGGACTCGCGCGGTACATGCGGGTGCCGGCGTGGCAGCTATCACCCGTTCCCGGCGCCGGGCCGCACCTGGCCCTCGTCGAGCCGCTGGCCTGTGCGGTCAACGCGTGCGAGCAGGATCCGTCACAGGGCGATTCTCCGGCCGTGGTTTTCGGTCTCGGGTTGCTCGGGCAACTGATCGCTGCGCTGCTTGCCGGCAAGGGCCGGCCGGTCATCGGCACCGACAGCCACCCGGACCGCCTCGAACTGGCTGACGCAGCCGGTGTCCGGGTGTTCGAACCGGACTCGCCCGACCTGCGCAAGGCGCTCGCCGAAGCGGGTGCCGCATACGAGTGCACCGGCAGCGAGGATGTGCTCTGGCAGCTGACGGCAACTCTGCCCGTGGGAGCCGCGCTGATGCTCGTGGCTCACCACCGGGCCGGTCGCCGCTCAGCGGCGGCCGTCCTCGACCAGTGGCACCTGCGCAGTATCAACGTCCGCAACGTGGTACCTCGTACCTCGCCGGACATGGGAAGCTGCGTGCGGGCCGCCGCAGAGTTGCCCGTCGACCTCGCCCGCTATCCCATCCGTACCGGCACGCTGGCCGAGGCCGGCCGGCTGCTGAACAGCTGGCCCGCCGGTCGGGTGATGCGGCACGTGGTACTGGTCGACCGGGCGGACTGAACCGCCGTGCCGACGACAAGCCCGCCGCGGTCCTGGATCGCACGTCACCTGCTACGAGACAGCGACGGTTGGTGGGGCGGACAGCTTGTCCACCCGCCGCTGATGCCGGCCGCCCTCGAATGGTGTGGCCAGGAACCTGGCCACGATCGCGACAGCCAGGTCCCGCGCCACAAGCCGGGCACCGAGGCAGGCGACGTTCGCGTCGTTGTGGGAACGAGCGAAGAACGCCGTGTAGAGGTCGTTCACGGCGACCGCGCGGATCTGCGGGTAGCGGTTGGCCGCGATCTGCATCCCCGCCCCCGTTCCGCAGACGAGGATGCCGACGTCAGCCCCGTCAGTGGTC
>VAWN01000122.1:0-407 GCA_005885555.1 Actinomycetota bacterium | reverse complement strand
ACGCGCCGGATCGTGCCGTTGGGCGCCGGGATCGCGCCGTCGTGCCCAGGTTCTGTCGGCTCGCTCATTCGCCTCATCCGTTCTCGGGTTATCCACGGCGGTCATTATGCGCCACCGGACCGACAGTCGCGCCAACCGAAATCCGCCCCACGACACGCACCCGGAGGCACTCACCATGGTCCGCGTAGTCGATGACCAGGCGGCGTTCCCCGGCCAGCCGGGCAGCATAGTCTTTCTGACCTCCTACTTCTGGGAGGGGTCTGTTCTGCTGAAGGGCCTCATCGATGCCGGAGTCGGTCTCACCCACCTGGTGATCCAGCGACCCTGGTGGGGAAGGCGCTCATTCGCCCGTTCCCGTCTCCGCTACCGGATCAGCGCCCTGCGGCACAACGCCAACCGTCGACCCC
>VAWN01000054.1:11887-48902 GCA_005885555.1 Actinomycetota bacterium | reverse complement strand
TGCGCGTCGGAGCGCACCTCGACCAGGCCGGCCTCGCGCAGCACCCGCAGGTGCTTGGAGACCGCCGGCTGGCTCAGGCCCAGCCGGGAGACCAGCTCGCCGACCGGTAACTCCGCCCGGCGCAGCAGGTCGAGGATGCGGCGCCGGTTCGGCTCGGCGAGTACCTCGAAGACCACCAGGCCAGCATTCCTCGCCGGTTATATGCCTGTCAAGGCATCCAACCACGGCTTGCCGCGCCGGTGCAGAATGATGCGATGTCCGGGCGCTCGCTTGCGGTAGTCATCGGTGCGGGGATAGCGGGTCTGGCGATGGCGGGTACCGCCGCCGGGCGCTTCGACCGGGTACTGCTGCTCGACCGCGACCAGCTGCCCGACACCGCGACGCCCAGACGCGGGGTACCGCAGAGCTACCACGGCCATGTCCTGCTCGCGGCCGGCCAGGCGGCGCTGGAGGAGCTGTTCCCCGGGGTGCGCGACGAGCTGGTCGCGGCCGGAGCGCTCCCGTTCGACTTCGGCGTCGCGCTCGGGTTCTACCGGTACGGCGCGGTGTGGTCGCGGGTACCCAGCGGGCTGGAGATGCTCGCGATGACCCGGCCGCTGCTCGAACTGACCCTGCGCAGGCGCATCGCGGCACTGCCCAACGTGCGGATCCGCCCGTCCGTCGCGGTGGCCGGGTTGACCGGCGACGGTACCCGGGTCACCGGCGTGGTGCTCGACGACGGCGAGACGGTACCGGCGGACCTGGTGCTGGACGCCACCGGCCGCGGCATGCGCTCGGACCGCTGGCTCGGCGCGCTCGGGCTGCCCACCCCGGACGTGGTCGAGGTGAAGATCGGCGTGCGGTACGCCACCCAGCTGGTCCGCTGCGACGACGGCGACCTGGCCGACACCGCCGGCATGCTGGTGCTGCCCACGCCGCCCGCCGAGAAACGGACGGGGCTGGCCCTCGCCGTGGAGGGCGACCGCTGGCTGGTCGGGCTCGGCGGCTGGCACGGCGAGCACCCGACCCCGGACCCCGACGGGTTCCGCGCCTACGCCAAGAGCCTGCCCGAACCGACGATCGGCGACCTGCTGGCCCGCGCCGAGCCGGTCACCGACATCGTGGCGTTCCAGTTCCCGTCCAGCCGGCGGCGCCGGTTCGAGCTGCTGCGCGAGCCGCCCGGCGGGTACCTCGCGGTCGGCGACGCGATCTGCAGCTTCAACCCGGTGTACGGGCAGGGCATGACCGTGGCGGCGCTGGAGGCCGCGGCACTGGGCCGGCTGCTGGACCGGGTACCGGACAACTCCGGCCGGCTGGCCCGAGCGTTCTACCGCGAGGCCGCCCGGATCATCCGGACACCGTGGCAGTTCGCCGTCGGCGCCGACTTCGTGTACCCGGAGACCACCGGCCCGCGGCCGCGCGCAATACCGCTGCTCAACCGGTACTCCACCCGGCTGCAGCTGGCCGCCCGGACCGATCCGGAGCTGCGCCGCACGTTCACCTGGGTGCAGCAGCTGGTCACCCCGCCGGGCGCGCTGTTCACTCCCCGCGTGATCGCCCGGGTGCTGCGCAGGCGTACCGACCCGGCGTGATCACGCTCGCCCTCGACACCGGATCGCGTCGTGGCATATCTTGTATACATCATGCATACGAGTGCTCCCTCCGCCACCACCCGCGTATACCAGCACCTCAAGCGCGCCATCCTGGAACGCATCCACGCCGAGGGCGCACTGCTGTCCGAGGCCGAGATCGCCGCAACCGTCGGGGTGTCCCGCACCCCCGTCCGGGAAGCCCTGCTGCGCCTGGAGTCCGAGGGCCTCGTCGCGCTGTACCCCAAGCGCGGGGTACTCGTCCGACCGGTGTCCGCCGCGGAGATCGAGGACGTGATCGACGCGCGCCGGCTGGTCGAGGTACACGCGGCGCAGCGGGCCTGGGCACGGCGCGAGCAGCTGACCGGCGAGCTGGAGCCGCTGCTTTCCGCGATGCGGGCCGCCCGCGACGACGGTGACGTACCCGGGCTGATGGCCGCCGACCGGGCGTTCCACGAGGCCGTCGTGGCCGGTGGCGGCAACGCCATCCTCGCCGAGCTGTACCAGCGGCTGCGCGACCGGCAGATGCGCATCGGCATCACCGCGATGCGCCTGGAACCGCAGCGGATGGACCGCGCGGTCGCCGACCACGCCGAACTCGTCGACGCGCTGCGCGGCACCGACCTCGCGCACTGGACCGGGCTGGTCGAGCGGCACATCGGTACCGCGGCGCTGCGGATGCGGCCGGCCCGATGAGCGAGCCGGGGCGGGCAATGAACCGCCGGGCGTTGTTCATCTGGGGCGTCGGCGTCTTCGTCTACATCGTCGCCGTCTTCCACCGCACCTCGCTCGCCGTCGCCGGGGTGACCGCCGCGCACCGGTTCGGCATCGGCGCCGCGGTGCTCGGCCTGTTCTCCGTCGCGCAGCTGGTCATGTACGCCGGCATGCAGATCCCGGTCGGCATGCTGCTGGACCGGTTCGGCTCGCGCCGCATGCTGATGACCGGTGCCGCGCTGATGGCGGCCGGGCAGCTCGGCTTCGCCCTCGCGCCGGACGTGTGGACGGCGATCGCGGCGCGGCTGCTCATCGGCATCGGCGACGCGATGACGTTCGTCAGCGTGCTGCGGCTGGTGGCGATGTGGCTGCCGCCGCGGCGCAACCCGATCTTCGTCCAGCTCACCGGGGTACTGGGGCAGCTCGGCTCGGTCGCGTCCGCGGTACCGATCGTGGTGCTGCTGCGCGACGTCGGCTGGGTGCCGACCTACCTGGGAGCCGCCGCGCTCGGGCTCGCCGCCGTCGGACTGGTCGCGGTCGCGGTACGGGACCGGCCCGGGCCGGTGGCGGCGACCCCGGGGCGGGCGCGAGGTACCGTCCGCGACTCCTGGCGGGAACCCGGTACCCGGCTGGGACTGTGGACGCACTTCCTGACCCAGTTCTCCGGGTTCACCTTCGGCCTGCTGTGGGGGTACCCGTTCCTGGTCGACGGCGAGGGGCTGACCCCGGCCACCGCGGCGGTCCTGCTGTCCATGCTCAACCTGGTCCTGCTCGTCAGCGGGCCGCTGGTCGGGCATCTGGTCGGGCGGTTGCCGTACCACCGCTCGGTGCTGGTGCTGACGATCGCCGGCGCCTCCGCAGCGGCCTGGACCGCCGTGCTGCTGTGGCCCGGCCGCGCGCCGCTGTGGCTGCTCCTGCTGCTCGTCGTGGTGCTGGCCGTCAACGGGCCCGGCTCGATGATCGGCTTCGACTACGCGCGCACCTTCAACCCGTCCCGGCGGCTGGGCAGCGCGTCGGGCATCGTCAACATCGGCGGGTTCATCGCCTCGATCCTGCTGATCCTCGGCATCGGCGCGGTGCTCGACCTGCTCACCCCGGCCGGCGCCGCGGGACACCCGCTGTCCGCGTTCCGCTGGGCGTTCGCGCTGCAGTACCTGCTGTGGGCGGTCGGTGCCGTGCAGGTCGTGCGGTACCGCAACGTGACCCGGCGGCGCCTCGCGGAGCAGGACCCGGACCGGTCGGCCGCGCTGCGCCTGGCGGTCCGGGACGCCGCCTGACTAACGGCGCCCCGACTCGGGCAGCTCGCTCGGCCCGACGTGCCGGTCCAGCCAGTCCTGCAACGGCCGTACCGCGTGCAGGAACTCGACCACCCGCTTCTTCGCCCCGGCGGTGCCCAGCCAGGCGGCGACCGGCCACGACCGCCAGGCGATCAGGCCCTTCTGGCGCAACAGGTCGGCGCGCGGATGGTCCTTCGGGTACCCGCGCGGCGCGCTCTTCAGGCTGTCGTGCGCGGCGATCTCGATGCCCTGCCGGGTGTACCCGGCGATCAGCTTCGTCAGGTCGGTGCCGGTGCCGTCGTCGGCCACCGCCCGCCGGTACCGGTCCAGCTGGTCGCCGGCCATGTGGTACATGCCGGCGCCGGCCCCCAGCCCGTTCGCGGTCAGCTGAAGGTACCCGCCCTGGTCCAGGGTGGCCGCGATCGACGTCTTGTACGGCGACTTGTCGGCGCTGAACCGCACGTCGCGGTACGGCCGGAAGATGCGGCCCGGGCCGAACTCCGGCTCAAGCTCGGCCAGCAGCGCCGCCATCGGCGCGTACACCTGCTCGTCGTACACCTGCTTGTGGTCCAGCCAGTACGTCTTGGAGTTGTCCGCCTCCAGGCCCTCGTAGAACTCCAGAGCCTCGGTCGGCCAGCCACGGAACGCCACGACCGGAGTGTACCCACGTTTCTGTTCGGCGGATCTTCCCCTTGACCGGTGGCCTCCGCGGATCGTCCGATGCCAGCATGCGCAAGGTGCTGACCGGTGTAGCGGCATTGGTGCTCGGCGTGGGCCTGGTCGGCCTCGGGTCGACGGCGATGGCGGCGGGAACCTTCAACCGTCAAGGACTTCGGCGCCAAGGGCAACGGGACGACGGTTGACTCCCCCGCGATCAACAAGGCGATCGCGGCAGCCACCGCGGCCGGCGGCGGTACCGTGATCTTCCCGAACGGTACCTACCTGTCCCGCTCGATCCACCTCGCCAGCAACATCACCTTCCAACTCGCGGGCGGCGCCACTATCAGGGCGGCGTCCAGCGGCCTGGACGCGCCGGAGGCGAACCCGTTCGGCCAGTGGCAGGACTTCGGGCACAGCCACTTCCACGACGCGCTGATGTGGGGCGACGGCATCTCGAACCGCGCCATCACCGGCACCGGCACCATCGACGGCGCCGGCCTGACGACGAGCAACACGGTACCCAAGGGGGTCGGCGACAAGGCGCTGTCGCTGAAGCTGTGCTCGGGCATCCACGTCAGCGGGGTCACCTTCCGCCGGGCCGGCCACTTCGCGGTGCTGTTCAACGGCTGCCACGACCTGACGTTGCGCAACATCAAGGTCCTCACCACCGCCGACCGGGACGGCATCAACGTCGTCAACAGCTGGAACGTCGACATCGGCGGCTCGGACATCGAGAGCCTGGACGACGCGGTGGTACTCAAGAGCGACTTCGCGCTCGGCCGTACCTTCCCCAGCCACGACATCCACGTGCACGACTCGACGATCCGCTCGACGCAGAACAACGCCACCCAGTTCGGCTCGGAGACCTGCGGCAACTTCAGCAAGGTGACGTTCGACCACCTGACCATCACCGGCGCCGGCAAGGCCGGCATCGGGATCGTGTCGATGGACGGCTCGGTCATCGACGGGATCAGCTACTCCGACATCACGATGAGCCGCACCGCGGTACCGATCTACCTGAAGATCGGCGACCGGCACTCCTGCCCGAACCACCCGGCCGTCGGCGCGATCCGCAACGTCAGCATCAGCAACGTCACCGGTACCAACGCGGTGTCGCCGGTCAGCAGCGCGGAGTTCACGCCGACCATCGCCGGTGCGTCACCGGCCAACCGGGTGCAGAACGTGACGCTGACCAACGTGCAGCTGACCGTCCACGGTGGACACCCGGCGTCCGACGCGACCATCGTGCCGCCGGAGAACAACACCAAGCACGCGCCGGCCATCTACGGCACCCGGCCGTCCTACGGCTGGTGGCTGCGCCACGTCACCGGCGTCAGGTTCACCAACTGCTCGGTGCGGTTCGACAGCGACGACGGGCGGCCGGCGTTCATCACCACCGACGGGTCGGCCGTCACGCTGGACACGGTGACCCTGGCGCGGGGCGGCGGCAGCGCCTACGACATCGGGTTCGACCACGTGAGCGGGTTCGCGGTGACGAACACGAAGACCACGACCGGGGCCGCGCCGCGGATCCGCGCGAGCGCTTCGACACCCGCCTAGCGTGCCGGGGCCGGCGGGCACCATGCCCGCCGGCCCCGGTGTGGTGTCGGCTATCCGCCGTGGGCGGCCAGAACGAGGTCCGGGATCAGCCGGGCCGCGTTCGGGGTACCGAGGCCGGTGACCGGGTCCCAGCCGGGGGTGGCGGGGTACCCGGCGATGGTCGGGTCGGTCGTGTTGTTGCCGGTGGTGACGTCGTAGAAATCGCTGGCGTAGCGGGCCGGGTTGGCGCCGATCCGGTACAGCGCCGGGTTGATCAGCCCGAGTCCGCCGCCGTTGACCTGGTCGGCGATCGCCACGAGACCGGCCCACTGCGGGCAGCTCAGCGAGGTGCCGCCGATGTCGAACCAGCCGGTGCTGCACGGTGTCGACCCGCACATCAGCCCGCTCTGCCCGTCGGGCGGCAGCGAGACGAAGACCAGGGCACCGGTACCGGCGCTGGCCTGCAACCCCACGTCCGGTACGCCACGCATGGCGCCGATCGCGGTGCTCCCGGCGGGCAGCGTGTCCTGGTACGCCGGCCGGCTGAACACGTGGCTGAAGCCGCCGCCGGAGAACGTCCAGCCCACCTCGGCCACACCCGGGAACGCCCGGCACTTGGCCGGCGGATCGACGCTGTCGACCACCCGGGTGGTGGTGTTGTTGGGGTCGGTGCACAGGTAGGTGCCACCGACGCCGGTCACCAGCGGGTCGGAGGCCGGCCACTCGACCGTCGGGAACGGAATGGTGGACCCGCCCTTCCCGACCGGGTTCTTGCGCGAGTTGGCGGTGCCGCTGTCCCCGGAGGAGCCGAGCACGGTGACGCCGTTCTGGGCCGCGGACTTGAACGCGTATCGCAGGTTCTCCAGCGACTGGAAGCTGCTGAACGCGTCCTCGGCGGAGGCGAACGACTGGGAGATGACGGTGGCCAGATGGTGGTCGACCACGTACTGCTCGGCCGCCATCATCTGCGGGAAGCCCTGGACGCCGAGGGTCTCGGCGGTGGGCGTGGCGACCAGCAGGATGTTGGCCCCCGGTGCGATCGCGTGCGCGGTCTCCACGTCCAGGGACACCTCCAGCGCCCAGGCGCTGCGGTCCTCCTGGCCGGGACCCTTGCTGGTCGGCGGCGGCGCCACGGTGGCCGGCGCGCCCTGCAGGTGCAGCACGTTGAAGGTGGGCATGCCTGTGGCGCAGGTCACACCCTCCTCGCCGCACATCGACGGCAGACCGAACGCGGTGTTGAACACGTGCAGGTCGTGCGCGATGGTGTCGCTGCCGAACGAGTCGACGATCGCGATCGTCTGGCCGCGGCCGTTCAGGCCGGCGTTGTAGAGCGGTTGCAGGTTGTACGCCGCCCGGATCGACTGGGGGCTGAAGCAGCGCCGGCCGGCCGACGCGCACTGCGCCTGCGTGGGCGGCACCGTCGACGTGGTCAGCTGGGTGTACTCCGCGACGGTCGGGTGTACCGCGACGGAGCGGACCGGTGCCGCGTGCGACAGCGGGGTGAGGGCAGACAGCACCAGGGTCGCGCTTGTGGCCGACCCGAGTAACCATCGTCGTTGAGGTTTGTTCATGCAGACTCCCTGGGGTATGGAGAGCGGCCGCTACGCAGGCACGCTAACCCCGAAGATCCACGCAGACAACCTCAGCGGGCCATCAGGCGCTCGCGGTGGAGCAGTCGGGCCACCGACAGCCACCACGCCGGCCCGAGGATCACCGAGGCCAGACCGCCGGTGATCAGGATGGGTACCGTCGCCGCGAACGCGCTGGACGCGAAAAGTAGCACCATGTCCACGCCGAGTATCTGGCCGAGCAGCCCGACGAACCGGCTGCGCTGCCGGACGTGCCGGGAGAAGGCGAACACCACGAGGCCGACGATGCCGAAGGTGGCCAGCCCGCGCGGATCCACCTGGGAGATCGTGGCGTGCGCGACGGCAGCCGCGGCCCTGGTCGCCGCGTCGCCACTGCCGTAGGTGTGCGCCAGTTTGTCGGTATCGACCAGATCGGCTAGGCCGTGCACGGTGGTCGCCACCCCGCTGACCACGCCCAGCGCGAGGATCCAGGTACGCGGGCTGGGGGCGAGGGTACCGGGCGTGGCGTGCAGGGCGGCGTACACGACGGTGGTCAGCAACCCGGACACGAACAGGCACAGCGAGGCCACGCGCAGTCCGGTCGGGTGGGCGAGGTACGAGGTGAAGAACGCGTCCACGTCGCCCTTGCGCTGTGCCGAAGGTGCGACGAACAGGTAGAACACCGCGTAGACCAGGGACAGCACGGCCACCGTCGCCGCCGCCAGGCTCGCGCCGCGGGAGAGGTACCGGCCGGGGCCTTCGCTGTCGGTCGCCATTCGCCGCCTCCTCCACCACAGGGGTGCAGCCATGGTGCCCCACGGTGATCGCCGCGCCGTACCGCCGATCGGCCTGGTCGGTCCGACCGGTCAGATGATCGACTGCGGATCCGGCCGCCCGGATGTCGTACCGTGGTCCCGTGACCGAGCCGGAGATCCCGCAACCGTTGGACGAGCGATCGCGCTGGATCGATCTGGACGGTCCCGTGCACTACCTCGACTTCGGCGGGCCGGCCGACGGTCCGCAGGTGGTCGCGGTACACGGGCTGGGCGGTTCGGCGGTGAACTGGTCGGCCGTGGCGCCGCTGCTGACCGGGCGGTGCCGGGTGGTGGCGCCGGACCTGGCCGGGCACGGGCTGACCCGGTCGCTGGGCCGGGGCACCCGGGTGACGACCAACCGCGCCCTGCTGCACCGCTTCGTGGAGGCGGTCGCGAGTCCCCCGGTCATCCTCATGGGCAACTCGATGGGCGGGATGATCTCGCTGCTGGAGGCCAGCGCCGAACCGGACGCGGTGGCCGGGCTGATCCTCGTCGACCCGGCCCTGCCGATCGTGCCGGCCCGGCCGGATCCGATGGTGACCGCGATGTTCGCCGCCTACGCCACGCCCGGCGTGGCCCGGATGATGATGCGCCGGCGCGCCCGGATGACCCCCGAGCAGGTCGTGGCGACGACGCTGGCGCTGTGCTGCGTCGACCCGACCCGGATCCCGGCCGATGTGCTGGCCGAGCACGTGGAGCTGGCCCGCCGGCGGGCCGCCTACACCGACATCGGGGTCGACCTCGTCGCCGCCGCCCGGTCGGTGCTGGCGACCGCGGGGTACCTGCGCGGGCTGCCGTACCGGCGGGGAATCCGGACGATCCAGGCACCGGTACTGCTGCTGCACGGCGAGCGGGACCGGCTGGTACCGGTGGCGGCGGCGCGCGCGGTGGCCCGCGCCAACCCCGCCTGGTCGCTGGTCGTGCTGCCCGACGCCGGCCACGTGCCGCAGCTCGAACTGCCCGAGCTGACCGCCCGCACGGTGCTCGACTGGCTCGACAATGCGGGTCGGGACGCGACGAAGTCCGCAACACCGATTGCACGGTGAGCGAAATTTTGGTGTACGACGCTACTGTTACGGGTATCACACGCGCCTGAAACGTGCTCGTAACACCCGGAGGTGGTGTCGTGATACCAGGGCGACCGCGCATCGGTGTCGTACTCGGCGCCGGCGGTGTCCTGGGCGCGGCCTGGACCGCCGGCGCACTCGTCGCGTTGCAGCGGATGCTGCCGATCCCGCTGGGTGAGGCCGACCTGATCGTGGGCACCAGCGCGGGCAGCATCATGGCGGCGGCACTGCGCTGCGGGGTCGGCGTCGAGGAGATCGTCGAACACCAGCGGGGCGGGCGGCTGCTCGCCCTGCCCCACCTGAGCGACCTGGACCGCGATGCCGGTCCGCTGCCGTCCCTGCCCCGGCTGCGCATCGGCTCGCCGCGGCTGCTGGCGCGCACCGCGATCGCCCCCCACAAGGTGCGGCCGTGGGTGGCGGCCAGCGCGCTGGTGCTGCAGGGCCGCGGGCAGCTCAACTCGCTGGGGGTACTGGTCGAGGCCATGCAGGCCCTCGACGGGCAGGGCGACCGCTGGCCGGGCCGCGGCGAGACCTGGATCATGGCGGTGGACTACCACTCCGGGCGCCGGATCGCGTTCGGCCGGCCGGGCGCCCCGGCGGCATCGCTGTCCACCGCGGTCGTCGCGTCGTGCTCGATCCCCGGCTGGTACGAGCCGAAGGTGATCGACGGGCACGCCTACGTCGACGGCGGCGTCTGCTCCAGCACCTCGCTGGACCTGCTGTCCCGGGCCGACCTCGACGAGGTCTACGTGCTCGCCCCGATGGCCAGCTACACGCTGGACAACCCGTGGAACCCGGCCCTGCGCCTGGAGCGGGTGTTCCGGCGGATCATCACGCTCGGCCTCAGCCGGGAGGTGCGCAAGGTCGAGGCGACCGGTACCCGGGTCACCGTCCTGACCCCCGGGCCGGAGGACCTGGCGGTGCTGGGCGCGAACCTGATGAACCCGGTTCGCCGGGGCGTGGTACTGGAGACGTCGCTACGGACCAGCGCCGCGGCGCTCAGCTCTCCCGCGGACCCGGGGACCCCGCTGGCGGCGTGACCGCGGTCTTGCGCGCCGCCTTCTTGGCGACCACCTTCTTCGCCACGGCCTTCTTGGTCACGGCATCCTTCACCACGGCATCCTTCACCACGGCCGCGTTGGCGGGCGCCGGCGCGGACTTCCCGGCGACCACGAGCAGCTCGTCGACACCGGCGCGGATCCCGCCGGCCAGCACGCCTACGTCGGGTACCGCGTCGAAGTCCCCGGTGACGCCGAAGTTGAGCTGGTCGAGGTAGGACAGGATGCCGACCGCCGTGCGGATGTTGGCCGCGATCGGGATGTAGGGGCGGATCTCGGTCATCCGGCGGCCGAGCATGAACAGCGGGAAGCGCGGGCCGGGCACGTTCGTGGTGACCGTCTGCGTCACCGGCTGCGGGACCCGGTACGCCACCCGGGAACCCAGCGCCAGCAGGGTCGGCGCGGCGAACCCGGCCAGCTCGCTGAGCGCCTGCGCGCCGACCGCCTGGCGGGTCTCCTTCAGGTTGTCCATCTGCTCGCGCAGCCGGGCCAGGCGCCGCTGCGGATCCGACTCGCCGACCGGCAGGTTGACCAGCAGCGCGGACACCCGGTTGTTCAGCACGCCCTGCTCCTGCTTGCCGCGCACCGAGACGGGTACCAGCGAGCGGACGAGCTGGCCCTCGGCCAGCTCGCCACGGCTGGCGAGCAGGTCGCGGAAGCCGCGGGTGACCGCCGCCAGTACGACGTCGTTCACGGTGCCGCCCAGCGCCGTGCGGATCTGCTTGACCTCGTCGAGCGACGCCTGCGTCCACTCCCAGCGCCGGTGCGGTCCGCGGGAGCCGTTCAGCGAGCGGGCGGTCGCCCCGCCCAGGCTCCGGGCGGTACCCGGCAGCCCCCGGCTGAAGGCGAGCAGCCGGCCCGGGTTCAGGGCGCTGCGGGCCAGCTCCGGTACCCGGCCCAGCTGCTGCAGCGGCGCACCGAACGCGTCGCGCAGCCCCTCCAGCCACAGCCGCGGCGTCGACGGCGCCGGCCGCGGCGACCAGCCGTCCGGCGTCGGCGGGTGCTCCGCGTCCGGGCTGGTGTCCAGCAGCAGCGCGGCCAGGTCCCAGCCGGCCACCCCGTCGATCATGCAGTGGTGCACCTTGGAGATGACCGCCCAGCGGTCGTCGTCGAGGCCCTCGACAAACCAGAGTTCCCACAGCGGCTTGTCCATGTCCAGCCGCTGGGCGAACACCCGGCCGGCGAGGTTGCGCAGCTGTTCCGCGCCGCCCGGCCGGGGTACCGCGGTGTGCCGGACGTGGTACAGGATCTCGAAGTGCTCGTCGTCGACCCACGCGGGCCGGCCGATGTGCAGCGGCACCGCGCGCACCCGCTGCCGGTACCGGGGCACCTTGGGCAGCTTGCTGACCAGCAACCGCACGACGTCGCCGTAGCTCGGCGCCGGTCCTTCGAACACCGAGACCGAGCCGACGTGCATCGGCGTGTTCTCGTTCTCCAGGAAGTAGAACCCGGCATCCAGCGTGCTCATCCGCTCCATCGCGCACCGCCCTTCTACGGCGACGCTAGTGCGGCGTGCGGTGCATCATCAACCGTTTCCGGCAAGCCGGTTGGGAGCCGACCACCGGACATCGATCCGGCCAGGATATCCTCCCTCCTCGTGATCGGGTTCTGTGTTGACTAAGGAGAGCGCGTCGTGACCAACCCGCCTGCGCGCCGACCGACCCCCGCCGAGGTACGCCGCGAGCAGAAGCGCCAGAACAAGCAGGCCGCCGCGGCCCGCCGGGCCGCCGCCAGACGCCGCCGGCAGTGGCGCATCGCCGGGCTGAGCGCGCTCGCGGTCGCCGTCGTCCTCGGCGGTGCGGTGTGGCTGTTCACCGGCACGCGGTCGCACAACCCGACGGCGTCCGCGTCGACGTCGGCCGCGCCGTCCGCGTCGGGCGCCTGCCCGTCGTCGGCCGCCGCACCCGCGAACACGGCGGCCTTCCCGGGGGTACCGGCCGGTGAGGATCGGGCGCTGCAGAAGAAGCCCGACGTCAAGGCCGGTACCGGTGACCTCACCGCGCTCAAGGTGACCACCCTGGTCGAGGGCAAGGGTCCGGCGACCAAGGCATGCCAGTCCCTGGTGGTGAACTACGTCGGGGTCAACTACAAGACCGGCGCGGAGTTCGACTCGTCGTGGAAGAACTCGCAGACCTTCCCGGTGACCATCGGCGCCGGCCAGGTCATCAAGGGCTGGGACCAGGGGCTGGTCGGCGTGAAGGTGGGCAGCCGGGTGCAGTTGGACATCCCGTCCGACCTGGCGTACGGCGACGGTAGCGGGCCGACCAACGGGCCGCTGCGGTTCGTCGTCGACGTGCTGTCCGCGTCCTGACCGTCCTACGGCGGCACCCGTCGACGGCGGCACCGGTCTAGGGCGGGGTGGCGACCGCGCGTAGCCGTTCCATGACCGGCGCGGGTGGCCAGGACGGCAGCCGGTACCGGTCCGGGCGCAGCCCCGCGACGGGCACCAGGTCGACCTCTCGGGCCAGGGCCGACCACGCGACGAGGAACGGCGCGGTGCCGTCCGGGGCGTACGCCACGTGGTCTGCGCTGGGCAACAGGGTGTCCTCGCGCTCACCCCAGGTGGCGAACGTGAAGACGGTACCGTCCGGCCGGCTCGCTATGCTGAGCGTGGCCACGACCACGTCGGCCTCGTGCGCCCGGTCCAGCCACTGCCCCTGGGCCTGGTACTCGGCGCAGGCCAGCACCGCCTCCGCCCGCCGTACCGCGGCCGCCAGCGGATGCCCGTCCGGCGCCCGGTACGGCACCACCCGGCCGTAGGCGTCCAGCGTGTAGGCGTGCGGGGAAACCTGGCGCACCGCGTCGCGGTACTCCTGCTCGGCGGTCTGGAACAGCCGGCCGAGCGCGGCGGGCTCGTCGGCGGTCACCACGAGCGTGTTGTGGTCGGGCACGAACGCGACCGGCCGGCCGCCGACCAGCGGCGCCAGGTCGCCGAGCCAGCCGTCGAGCAGCAGGTGGGACACGAAGTACCCGTTGCCGTCGTCGGCGAAGCGCAGCGTGGTCGGCGGCGGGCCGGACGGCTGCGGCAGGGTCGCGCGCGCGGCGAGGTTGTCCCGGGCGGCGGCGAACACCTCGTCCGCCGGTACCCCCCAGGTCGCGGCGAGCCCCTCGGAGACGTACGCCATCGAGGTGTCCCGGTCCAGGACCACCATTTCGTCCAGGTACGGCAGGGCCGGCCGGCGCAGCGGCGCCCGGCCGCGCCGTGGTGCGCCGAGCGCGAAGGTGCCCGAGCGCAGCACCGGGCGCAGGTGCGGCCGGGCCGCGGCCCACGTCTTCGGCAGGGCGGCGTGGTGCACCGCCCTGGTGACCAGCCCGGCGATGCGGCCGGCCCGTTGCGCGCGGGTGGCGCCCTGGCACTCCCGGAAGACGTTGCCGAGGTACAGCCAGCCGTCCGGCTCGCCGGTGCCCTGCTCGTGGCGGTACCCGACGGCGAACTGTGTCCGGTCGTACCAGGCCTGCGCGACACCGGCGCCCCGCGCCGCCGCCAGCACCTGGCGCGCGAAGCGGTCGCGGGGCGAGCCGATGAACCGGTCCATGATCCCCATAGCCGTGCAGGCTAGCGGAGTCACGCCGCGGCGCACAGGTTCGACTTGACCTGAAGTTAACTTCAACTAGCAGACTCGGGTACATGGCTGTCGCACTCATCACCGGCGCGTCCCGGGGCCTGGGCCGCGCGCTGGCCCGCACGCTGGCCGCCCGCAACTGGGCCCTGGTGCTCGACGCCCGGGGCGCGCCCGACCTGGACACGGTCGCGCGGGAGCTGTCCGGCTGGACCCGGGTCGTCGCGCTCGCCGGGGACGTGGCCGACCCGCAGCACCGGGCCGCGCTGGCCGCGGCGGCGGTCGGCCTCGGCACCGTCGATCTCCTGGTCAACAACGCCAGCGTGCTCGGGCCGAGCCCGCAGCCGGCGCTGGCCGACTATCCACTGGACGAATTCTCCCGGGTGTACGACGTCAACGTCGTCGCCCCGCTCGGGCTGACCCAGCTCCTGCTGCCGGCACTGACCGAGGCCGGCGGCCGGATCGTCAACGTCAGCTCCGACGCCGCGGTCGAGCCGTACCCGGGCTGGGGCGGGTACGGCTCGACCAAGGCGGCGCTGGACCAGGTCACCGCGGTGCTCGCCGCCGAGCGGCCGGACCTGCGGGTGTACGGCTTCGACCCCGGCGACATGCGCACCGACCTGCACCAGCAGGCGTTCCCCGGCGAGGACATCTCGGACCGGCCGGAGCCGGAGACGGTGGTACCGGCACTGCTGCGCCTCATCGACGGCGACCTGCCCAGCGGCCGGTACCGGGTCGCCGACCTGGCGGTGCCCGCATGAGCGCAGCGAACCGGGAGGCACCATGATCGCTGCGGCGCGGACCCGGTTCGTGCTGCCCGCGGAACTGTCCGCCGGGCAGCCGCCGGAGAGCCGCGGGCTGCGCCGGGACCAGGTGCGGCTGCTGGTCGCCGACGGTGCCGCGGTGTGGCATGCGCGCTTCGCCGACCTCGGCCGGTTCCTGTCCCCCGGCGACCTCGTGGTCGTCAACACCTCGGCGACGCTGCCCGCCGCGGTCGACGCCGACGGTGTCGTCGTGCACTTCTCGACCGCGCTGGACGAACCGGACACGTGGCTCGTCGAGCTGCGCCGGCCGGACCAGTCCGGGCCGGTCGGCGATGCGGTACCCGGCGAGCGGATCACGCTGCCGGCCGGGGCGTCACTGACCTTGCTGGGCGCCACCGGACGGCTGTGGCGGGCGCGGGTCACGGTACCCGGTGGGGTGCGGGGGTACCTGGCCCGGCACGGCCGGCCGATCGCCTACGGGTACCTGCGCGGGCGCTTTCCGCTGGCCGCGTACCAGACGGTGTTCGCCCGGGACCCGGGCAGCGCGGACCTGCCCGGCGCCGGTAGCGCGGAGCTGCCCAGCGCCGGTCGGCCGTTCACCGCGGAGCTGGTCACCGGCCTGGTCGCGGCCGGGGTCGGGATCGCGCCGATCACGCTGCACACCGGCGTCTCGTCGCTGGAGGGCGACGAGCCGCCGCAGCCGGAGCGGTTCGCGGTGCCCGAGCCCACCGCGCGGCAGGTGAACCTCGCCCGGCGTACCGGTGGCCGGGTGGTCGCCGTGGGTACCACGGTGGCGCGCGCGCTGGAGACCGTGGCACGGCCGGATGGCACCGTCGTCGCGGGCGGGGGCTGGACCGACCTGGTGCTCGGGCCGGACCGGCCGGCGCGGGTCGTCGACGGGCTGGTCACCGGCTGGCACGAGCCGCACGCCTCGCATCTGCTGCTGCTGGAGGCGGTGGCCGGCGCCGAACTGGTGCAGCGGGCCTACGACGCGGCGCTGACCAACCGGTACCTCTGGCACGAGTTCGGTGACAGCTGCCTGCTTTTCAGACCGCGAGAAGATCGATAAGTGTCATTGTCCTGCCTGCCGGTATCCGGTAGGCAGAGTTGATGAAGCGCATCCTGACCCTGCTCACGACACTGGCCGCCGTCCTGGTGCCGGCCGGCGTACCTGCCGGCGCGGCGGTCGCGGCACCGGCCGGCGACGGTACCTTCCCGACGACCATCGCGCTGCCGCCGGGCTTCCCGCCCGAGGGCATCGCGATCGGCGGGCACGTCGCCTACTTCGGTTCCCGGCTGGACGGCTCGATCTACCGGGCCGACCTGCGCACCGGTACCGGCAAGATCATCAGCGCCGGACCGGGTACCCCCTCGCTCGGCCTCAAGCTCGACCACCGCGGGCGGCTGTTCGTGGCCGGCGGTACCGGCGGCGACGCCCGCGTCGTCGACGTGCGCACCGGCCGGATCCTCGTCCGGTACCCACTGGTCGCCACCAGCTTCGTCAACGACGAGGTGATCAGCGGCCGGACCGTCTGGTTCACCGACTCGGCCAACCCGGTGCTGTACAAGCTGACCCTGGGTCGCCACGGCGAACTGCCGGCGGCCGCCACCCGGCTGCCGCTGACCGGCGACATCGCCTTCGGGCCGGGTACCAACGCCAACGGCATCGTCACCACGCCGGACGGCCGGGCGCTGCTGGTGGTGCAGTCCAACACCGGCCGGCTGTTCCGGGTCGACCCGGCCACCGGCGTCGCGACCGCGGTCGACCTCGGCGGCGAGTCCCTGGTCAACGGCGACGGCCTGCTGCGCATCGGCACCATGCTGTACGCCATGCAGAACCGGCTCAACATGCTCGCGGTGCTGCGGCTGGACCGGTCCGGCACGCGGGCCCGCCTGGTCACCCGGGTGACCGACCCGCGGTTCCAGATCCCGACGACGATCGCGGCCTTCCGCGGCCGGCTGTACCTGCCCGACGCGCGCTTCGACGTGACACCCACGCCGACGACGCCCTACACCGCCGTGGCGATCCCGCGGCCGATCCTCGGAGGGGACGACTGACATGCGAACACCGGCACGACTGGCGACGGCGGGCGCCGTCGCGGTACTCATTCTGGTTCCGGCGACCGCGGCCGGCGCCGCACCGGACCGCCCACGCCCGCTGCGGGTGTCCGGCCCCAGCCCCTACGCCGCCTGTACCGCGGGCAGCACGCCGACCTCGACGCTCAACCCCGGCGCCGAGGTGGAGCCGTCGGTGACCACCGACGCCCACCGGCCCGGCCGGATCGCCGGGGTCTGGCAGCAGGACCGGTGGAGCGACGGCGGCTCGCACGGCATCGCGGCCGGCTTCTCCAGCGACGGCGGGCGCTCCTTCCACGAGGTCACCTGGCCGGTGTCCCGCTGCGCCCCGGGCGGCCTGCCCTACGACCGCGCCTCCGACCCCTGGGTCAGCACCGGGCCGGACGGCATCATGTACGGCAGTGCGCTGAACTTCGACGCGCTGACCGCGCGCAACGGCGTCGCCGCGATCACTTCCTACGACGGCGGCCGGACCTGGCGCAACACCACCGAGGTGATCGCCGACACCGAGGTGGCCTTCGGCAACGACAAGAACTCGGTCACCGCCGACCCGGCCCGGCCGGGCCGCGCCTACCAGGTCTGGGACCGGCTGCAGAGCAGCCCGGACGGCAGCAAGTTCATCACCGGCCCGACGTTCCTCTCCAGTACCCGCGACGGCGGCCGGACCTGGAGCGCGCCGCGGATCATCGTGGACACCGCCCCGCTGCAGCAGACCATCGGCAACGTGATCGTCGGCGACCCGCGCACCGGTGTGCTGTACAACTTCTACACCTCGCTGCTGTTCACCGACCCGAGCGGGAACGACCTGGTGTTCGACCGGTTCGAGATGGTGCGCTCGGTCGACGGTGGGCGCACCTGGAGCCGCCCGACCGTCGTCGCGCAGGACACCGGCGTGAACGACGTGGACCCGAACGACCCGACCAAGGTGCTGCGGACCAGCGCCGGGCTGGCGTTCCCGGCGATCGACCCGGGTACCGGCGAGCTGTACCTCGCCTACGAGGGCAGCGACTTCACCGGCGGGAAGTACAACCAGATCCAGCTGGTGCACAGCACCGACCGCGGCCGGACGTGGAGCGCGCCGGTACGGGTCAACGGCGACCCGACCACGCCGGCGTTCACCCCGAGCATCGCGGTCGACGACCGCGGCGACGTCGGGATCAGCTACTACGACCTGCGTACCCTGCGCGCCGGCAACACGACCACGCTGCCCACCAGCACCTGGTTGACGGTGTCACCCCGGGGCGGTACCCGGTTCGGGCACGAGCGGCCGGTCGCGCCGGTCTTCGACCACCTGCTGGCACCCTTCGCGGGCGGCCTCTTCCTCGGCGACTACGAAGGGCTGGCCGCGTTCGACGAGACGTTCCGGGCGTTCTTCGTCACCACCAACGCCGGCCCGCCGGGCAACCCGACCGACGTGTTCTTCCGGCAGCTGCGCGCGTTCGACCGGGACGCCGACCGGGACTCCGCGCCCGCGTCGCCGGAGCTGACCGCGCCGGCCGCGGCGGCCTCGCCCGCGCGTCCGGTGCTCAAGCTGACAGCGGGTGCCAGGGGCCGATCCGCACGCTGACCCCAGGCGACGTGTGCACCAGCGGCTCCCCCTCGGGGTCGGGTAGGCCGGCAGCCTGGATCAGGTTCTGGTCCAGGCGGTCCACCCGGCCCCGGTACAGGGGCCACTGCCCGTGCTGCGCGTCGGCGGCGACCAGCCGGCCGGCGAACCGGCTGTAGAGCCGGAACCGGGCGGTGAGGAACTGCTCGACGGTACCCGCCGCGACCGGCTCGCCGGGCAGGACGTCGGCGTCGCAGCGGCCGCCGCCCGGGCCGGGCCAGCGGCGCCGGCTGCGGTACACCAGCCGGCCGCCGCGCACCGCGACGGACATGTCCGACCAGAAGTACGGCAGCCCGTAGCCGGTCCGCGCGGTCACCACGGCCGGCAGCCGGGCCGCGTCCAGCGAGAAGAACCAGATGCCCGTACCGCCGTCGGGTCCCTGCACGTAGGTGCGCACGTTCGTCTCCGGGAACCGGGACAGCCAGGGCAGCGCCGGTACCCCGGGGGCGCGTACCCCGACCATCTCGAACGGGATCAGCCCGAGCCACGCGCTGCCGTCCAGCGTCTGCACGGTCAGCCCGGCCGGCAGCATCGCCTGCACCAGGTCGGGCGGGTACCGCCAGTGCAGGAACGTCAGGCGCCGCCACTGCTGGTACATCACGGGACGCCGGACGACCGGGATGACCGGAGCCGACATCCGCGCCCCCTTCAGACCTGCCCCGTCCACTCGCTTCGCGGCGCTCAGACGCGCCGCTCCCACTCGCTCCCTCAGTGCATCACCACCAGGCGGACCGCGAAGCCGTCCGGCGTGCGCGCCATGGTGACCTGGTCGCACAGCTGCCGGGCCAGCCACAGCCCCATGCCGCCGTGGGACAGGTCGCCGCTGTGTGCCGGTACGTAGCCGGCCAACGGGTCGTCGAAACCCGGTCCCGCGTCGGTCACGGTACACACCGAGTGGTCGGTGGTCGACCAGAGCCGCACCTGTACCGGCGGCAGACCGTGCCGCAGCGCGTTCGTGGTCAGCTCGCTGGCTGCGAACACCAGGTCGGTCGCGGTGCGCTCGGGCAGGCCCGAGCGGTGCAGCGTGGCCAGCAGGCCGGCGCGCAGCGCCAGCAGGTCGGTCGGCTCCTGCACCGCGAACACGGGGGCGCCGGCCTCGATCGGGAACGGTCCGGTGGGTGCGCTCCGGCGCAGGAAGTCGGCCGGTTCCAGGTACCGGTCGTTCGCCCTGCGGGTGGTCGCGGTGCGCAGGTGCGGATGGGTCCGCGCGCCGGCCTCCAGAACCTGCCCGGGCAGCCGCGCGGTGTCGTACACGCAGACGCTCCACAGGGGGTACCGGTCCAGCGCCACGTTGCACACCGCCTCGAACCGGCTCCACTCGGTCCATTCCAGCTCCCGGGTGCCGAAGGCCACCTCGCCGACCAGCCGTACCCGCGTGGTACCGGCGGCCAGCTCGCGCTCCATCAGCCGCTGGTACGCCGCGATCGCGGTCGGTGTCCGGGTGTACACGTCGGCGTGGGGCAGCCGGTCCACCCGGGCGTCGCCCAGCGCCTCGCTGAGCAGGGCGGCCTTGCGGTCGGTGCAGACCAGCACGGCGCGCTCCCCGTTGGCCAGGCCCGCGCGCAGGAACGGTACGGCCGCCGCCATGAGTTCCTCGTCCGCCCCGTAGTAGAGCGCCTCGTGCTGGTACCTCCCCATGGTCAATCCGTACCCACCGGCTCGCCGGGTGAACTACCCGAAATCGGGCCGGCCCCGAGGGTGGCAGGCGTTGCGCACACTGTCGCCATGACGGTCGTAGCCGCATCCGGCGACACCTGGGGCATCAGCGGCCCCCAATTTCTGCAGATCTACCTGGTCCTCGCGGTGGCCGCCCTGGTCACCGCGCTGGTCTGGCGCGCGCTCGCGACACGCGGTACCGACCCGGGCGGGTACCGGCCGCCCGGCCCGGTCGAGCTGGCCTACCTCGCGGGCGGCCGGCGGTTGGCGGTACAGGCGGCGCTGGCCGGGCTGCGCTGCGCCGGTGCCGTCGGCCCGGGCCCGACGAAGCGGACCGTCGTGGCGGTCACCGCCATGCCGCCCGGCCTGGGCGAGCTGGAGCGGGCGCTGCACGCGGCGGCGGCCACTGCGCAGACGATCGCCGGGCTGTCCGCGGACGCCCGGGTACGGTACGCGCTGGACCGTATCGCCGAGGCGCTCGTCGACGCGGGCCTGCTGCTGTCGGCCGGGCACCGGCGCGCGGCCCGGCTCGGCGCGCTGTTCGTCCTGGGTACGGCGGCGTTCGGGGTGGTACGGATCGCGGCCGGCATCGCCAACGCGAAGTCGGTCGGCTTCCTGGTCTTCGCGACGATCGTGGTGCTGGTCGTCGGGCTGCGCCTGCTCACGGTACGGGTGACCAGCCGCGCCGGGCGGCGGCTGCTGCGCAAGGCCCGGTCGGTCAACGCGTACCTGCGGCCGAACCTGTCGCCGTCGTGGGCCACCTACGGCGTCTCCGGGGCGATCCTGGGCGTCGCGCTGTACGGCACCAGCGCCTGGTGGGCGGCGGACCCCGCGTTCGCCACCCACGCCGGGATCGCGGCCGCGACGTCGAGCGGCTCCGGGTACTCCGGCGGCGGGAACTCGTGTTCCAGCAGCTCGTCGTGCTCGGGTGGCTCCTCGTGTTCCAGCAGCTCGTCGTGCTCGGGTGGCAGCAGTTGCGGCGGTGGCAGCAGCGGGTGTGGCGGATGAACGGCGGGTACGGCGTCGGCATCGGCTGGCGGCCGGACATCGCGGGGTACGTGGCCGGGCTGCCCGGACTGCGGTTCACCGAGGTGGTCGCCGAGTCGCTACCCCGGCGCGGGGCGGCCCCGGCACCGCTGGACGAGTTACGGCAACGCGGAGTGACGATCGTGCCGCATGGCGTGAAGCTGTCCCTCGGCGGTGCGGAACCGGTGTCCGCCGAGCGGGTGGCGCACCTGGCCCGGTGCGCCGAACTGGTCGGCGCGCCGCTGGTCAGCGAGCACATCGCGTTCGTCCGCGCGGGTGGTCGGGAGGCCGGCCACCTGCTGCCGCTGCCGCGCACTGCCGACGCGGTCGAGGCGGTCGTCGCCAACGTCAGCCGTACCCAGGCCCAGCTGCCGGTACCCCTGGCGCTGGAACCGATCGCGGCGCTGTTCGACTGGCCGGACGCGCAGCTGACCGAGGCCGACTTCCTCACCGAGATCCTCGACCGCACCGGCGCGCTGCTGCTGCTCGACGTGGCCAACGTCTACGCCAACGCGCGCAACCGTGGCGAGGACCCGTTCGACCTGGTGGACCGGCTGCCGCTGGAGCGCATCGGGTACGTGCACGTGGCCGGCGGCGCCGAGCACGGCGGGCTGTACCACGACACGCACACCGACCCCACTCCGCCGCAGGTGCTGCAGCTGCTTGCCGCGGTGTGCGACCGGGTCACCCCGCCGGCCGTGATGCTGGAACGCGACGGGCGGTACCCGGCCGCCGCCGACCTGACCGCCGAGCTGGACAGCATCGCGAGCGCCGCCCGGCAGGAGCCGGTCACGGCGCGGCCGGAACCGGTCATGGAGCCGGTCAGGTGAGCCTCGCCGAGGACCAGGCCGCCCTCGTCGCGGCGCTCGTCGCCGGGGCCGACCCGCCGCCCAGGTTCGACACCGGACGGCTGGACGCGACCCGGGCCGCGCTGCTGCGCAAGCGGGCCGGTGAGGTGGCCGCGGCGTGGCCGGTACTGGCGGCGAGCCTCGGTCCACAGTGGACCGCCACGTTCGCGGGGTGGGCCCGGGACCGGCCGCCGCGCGGCGGACCTCGCCGGGGAGCTCGCGGCGGCCGGCCGGCTGTCCGACGAGGCGCGCGCGGAGCTACGGGTACGGTCCGGGTCGTTTGGACCGGTGGGTCGGCTGGGTATCTACCTCCAGCGGTATCTGCTGATCACGTCCGGGAGGTGGAACGTGCGATACGGTGGGGTAGGCGCGGTCATCGTCGTCGTCTGGCTGCTCATCGGGCTGCTCGCGGCCGGCCAGCGCGGCTACTTCTCCAGCTCGCAGGACAACTGCGCGCAGGCGGGTACGACGATCGTTACGATCATCGCCGGACCGCTGAACTACGTCGGCGTCAACCCCAAGGTCAACTGCCAGATTCCGCAGCCGTCGAAGTGAGCCGCAAGATTTTTCCTGTAAGCGGAACACACCCATCCTCGTCCGTGTTCGTTATCAGACCAGACCATGCCCGGGGAGGGTGGAACCCATGTCGACGACCGACTACGACGCACCGCGCCGTTCAACGGTTGACCTCGAAGAAGACAGCCTCGAAGAGCTCAAGTCGCGGCGCACCGCGGCCCAGTCCCCCGCACTCGACGTCGACGAGGCGGAGGCGGCGGAGGGCTTCGAACTGCCCGGCGCCGACCTGTCCGGCGAGGAGCTGACCGTCTCGGTGATACCGATGCAGGCCGACGAATTCCGCTGTTCGCGCTGCTTCCTGGTACACCACAAGAGCCAACGGGCAGGTGGCAGCGCCGGTCCGGACGTGTGCCGGGAGTGCGCCTGATCGAGTGGCTAGCCTGATCGGGTGACCTCTCCCCCACGCGAACCCGACAACCGCGAACCCGACAACCGCGAACTGGACATCGTCATCTTCGGCGCGACCGGCTTCACCGGCAGCCTGGTCGCCGCCTACCTGGCCGCGCACGCCCCGGCCGGTACCCGCTGGGCGCTCGCGGGACGCGACGCCGGCCGGCTGGCCGCACTGCGCGACCGGCTCGGTGTCGACGTGCCGGTGCACACCGCCGACGTGACCGACCCGGCAACGCTGCGCCGGCTGGCCGACCGCACCCGGGTGGTCGCCACCACCGTCGGGCCCTACGTGCGCTACGGCGAGCCGCTCGTCGCGGCCTGCGCCGAGGCCGGTACCGACTACCTCGACCTCACCGGCGAACCCGAGTTCGTCGACCGGATGTGGCTGGGCTACCACGCCACCGCGCAGCGCTCCGGTGCCCGGCTGGTGCACGCCTGCGGGTTCGACTCCATCCCGTACGACCTCGGTGCCCAGTTCACCGTCGAGCAACTGCCCGCGGACGCGCCGATCCGGATGCGCGGGTACCTCACCGCAAGCGGCCTGCCCTCCGGCGGTACCTTCGACTCCGCGGTGACCTCCCTGGGCCGGTTCCGGCAGGCCAACGCCGCGCACCGCGAGCGCCGCGCCGCCGAACCGCGGCCCGCCGACCGGAAGGTGCGCGGCATCCCCGGCCGGCCCGGCTACGACCGCGACCTGGGGTGGGTGTTCCCGCTGCCGACCATCGACCCGCAGATCGTGCTGCGGTCGGCGCGCGCGCTGGACCGGTACGGACCGGACTTCTCCTACAGCCACTTCGGCGCGGTGCGCAACCCGCTGGTCCTGGCCGGCCTCGGCGCCGGCTGGGCCGCGGCCTTCACCCTCGCGCAGACCTCGCCGACCCGGGCGCTGCTGCTGCGGCTGCGCCCGTCCGGCGCCGGCCCGGACCCGCAGCGGCGGGAGAAGAGCTGGTTCGCCGTGCGGTTCGTCGCCGACAGCGGCGACCGGCACGTGGTGACCGAGGTGGCCGGCGGCGACCCCGGCTACGACGAGACCGCGAAGATGCTCGCCGAGGCGGCGCTGTGTCTCGTGCACGACCCGCTGCCGGCGACGGCCGGGCAGGTCACCACGGCGGTGGCGATGGGACCGGCGCTGCGCACCCGGCTGGAGAAGGCCGGCATCACCTTCCGGGTACTGGATCAGCGGTAGCGGGCGGCCACCACCGGCGGGGTCTCCACCGGGTGGCCGGCGTCGATCGAGACGGCCAGCCGGACGTACACCGCGAGCGCCCAGTTCAGCGGCGACGCCGACCCGGTCGGCTCACCGAACGTGAAACCGAACTGGTCGGGTCGGTCCCACGCCTGCTCGGGGATGAGGAACCCGGCGTTGCCGGCGTTCGCCATCGTCTGCAGGTAGCTGGCCGCGGGCTGGCCGGCGGCGAGGGCGTACTCGCCGCGCTCGCCGGACAGCAGCGGCCACAGCCGGCCGGTGCGCGCGCCGTGGTTCGCCGGCCAGCCGGAGCCGTCGTTCTGGCTCTCGCCGTACGAGTCGTGGTTGTACCGGTGCCACATGTCGCCGTTCGGCGTGCTCACCCGGTCGACCGCGTCCAGCTCGGCCAGCGAGTCGACGACCGGCCCGTACGACGCCGGCCGAACGCCCAGGCGCACCAGGTCGAGGAAGCCGCCGTCGACCAGGTCGCGCTCCCACCAGGTACCGTCCGAAAGCGTCCGGGCGAACGTGTCGTTCGGGTTCGTGTCGTGCTCGATCCGCTCGTAGTACCGGTGGTCGCCGAAGAAGCCGCTGGTGGTGAACGTCCAGCCGTCCAGCTGGGACCGCCACGAGTCGGCCGTCGACTCGTACCGCGCGGCGCTGGCGGTGTCGCCGTTGCGCCGGGCGATGTCGCCGGCGCAGACCAGCCCGGCGATCTCGGCCGCGATCGTGGACGGCGACTTGCCGGGCTGCTCCTCCCACCGCTCGCTGGGCGTGTCCGGGCCGAACGAGGCGATGTGGTCGGCGGTCAGCTTCACCTTCGCCCAGGTGCCCGCGTCCGTCAGGCCCAGCACGTCGGCCAGCACGATCGGGAACGCGTCCTCGTCGAGCTGCTCGCAGCAACCGAGCTGCTGCGGCGTCGCCCCGCCGACCCCGCTCACCGGCGAGTACCTGGGGAACGATCCCGGCCCGTACCAGACCCCGTCGCCTTGCGTCCACGCGGTGATCTGCTGGCGGTTCCACAGCCACTGGGTCATCCGGACCGCCTGCGCCCGGTCACCGGCGGCGAGCAGGCCGGTCGCCTGCTGGTACAGGTCCCGGGACCAGACCCGGTGGTACCCGTCGTTCAGCGCGTTTCCGTCGACCGTGTCGCCCCACGGGGTGGCCAGCGCGGCCACGTTCGCCCCCGGGAACGTCTTGTCCTCGCTGGCATGCAGCGCCATCACGCCGACCCGGTACGTGCGGCGGCGCAGGGTGTCGCCGGAGACGCTGGCCGGTGGCGGAGCCAGCCCGGCGAGGTACCCGTGCCAGCCGGCCCGGTACCCGGACTCGACCGCGGCGAACCCGGCCGACAGCGACGCGCCCGCCGCCGCGGCCGCCGCACCCCGGTCCGCGCCGAAGCCGAGCGCCAGGGTGAACGTCGTGTCGGCGCCGACGGGTACCTGGGCGGTCTGCACGATGTTCCCGCCGGTGTTCGCGGAGTCGTACTGGTTGGTCAGCGTCCGGTGCGCCGCGATGTCCTGGTACCCGTCGCTGGCCGTGCCGCTGTACCCGGTCGAGTGCGCGGTGAACCCGGTCGACGCCTTCAGCGCCGAGGCGACCGGCAGTGGCGCGCCGAACAGCGTCTGCGAGTCGCTCGCCACCAGCGCGCCGGTGCCGGCGTCCCAGGCTCCGGTGTCCCCGCCGCCACCGCCTGCCAGCGACGGGTTGGCCAGCACGTAGAGCCGGTACGCGCCGCCGTCCAGCGACTGGAACCGGGTGCGGACCAGCAGCGTGGACCGGTCCGGGTCGGTGACGTAGCTGTTGGTCAGCCGGTACCGGCCGCTCTTCGCGGTGTTCGTGACCGTGTACTCCAGGGCGCTCTCGTCCGGCATCGACACCGCGTGTGTCGTGGCGTCGCGCTCCAGGTCCACAAAGGACATCCCGTCGGTGACGACGTACTGCATGTCCTGCAGGTCGGGCACGTCGGCGCGCGGGTAGAACACCTCGGTCGTGATGCCGGCCGCGGCGGTGAACCACACCTTGGAGGCGGGGCCGGTCGCGGTACCGAGGGCGGTCTTGTTGCCGGTGGTCCACGACGAGCCGCCGCCGGGCGCGCCGGGCGCATCGCCCGCCGCCTGCGCCAGGGTGCCCCAGCCGGCGAGGACCAGGGCACCTGTGCTCACCACGACGACGATGGACGCGCGCCAACGAAGCATGACGCCTATCCAAACGCCCGTTAAGCCAGCGGGCAAGGGTCCTTACCGGGCGGGCCGGGCGGCAGGATCAGCCGGCCGCGGACGTCGTCAGTGGCGTGATGGTCACGCGCTACAGAATGACCTGCGTAGGAGGTGGCGGTACAGCCGTTTTCGGGCTATGACCGGGGGGTACGCGACGGTATGGCGACGACGACCGAAGCCGAGCGCAAGTACGACGTGCCCGGCGACTTCACCCTGCCCGACCTGAGCCGGCTCCCGGCGGTCGCGTCGGTCGACGAACCCAGGGAGCTGCGGCTCGACGCCACCTACTACGACACCGCCGGGCTGTGCCTGACCGCCGCGCACGTGACGCTGCGCCGCCGGGCCGGCGGGCACGACGCGGGCTGGACCGTCAAGCGGCCGGCCGGCGACGGGGACCGCACCGAGACCAGCACGCCGCTGACCGACCCGGCCGCCGGGGTACCCGACGAGGTCGCCGACCAGGTGCGCGACCTGAGCGGCGGCGAGCCCCTCGCTCCGGTGGCGCACATCCGCACCCGCCGGCTGGAGCGCCCGTTGCGCGGCCCGGACGGTACCGTGCTGGCGCTGGTCGCCGACGACGTCGTGGCGACCGAGGCCCTCGGCGAGCCGGCCGTGCTGCAGCGCTGGCGCGAGGTCGAGGTCGAGCTGGTCGACGGGCCGCGCGGGCTGTTCGACGAGGTCGACGCGGCGCTGCGGGCGGCCGGGGCGCGCCCGGCCCGGGCACCGTCGAAGCTGGCCCGGGCACTGCGCGACCGGCTGCCGGTGGAACCCGACCCGCTCACCGGATACCTGCGCACCCAGCGGGACGCGGTCCGGGGCAACGAGGCCGGGGTACGCGCCGGGGATGCCGACGCGGTGCACGACATGCGGGTCGGGACCCGGCGGGTACGCAGCACCCTGCGGACGTTCGGTCCGCTGCTGGACGGTACCCGCACCGGACCGGTCGGCGAGGAGCTGCACTGGCTCGCCGGGCTGCTCGGTGCGGTGCGTGACGGCGACGTGATGGCCGACCGGCTGACCGAGGCGGTCGCCGCGGAACCGCCGGAGAACGTGGTCGGGCCGGTGAGCGAGCGCATCCGGGAACGGCTCGGCGAGCGCACCGGTACCGCCCGGGCACAGCTGGTCGAGGCGCTGGACAGCGACCGGTACCGGCGGATCCTCGACGACCTGGACCAGCTCGCGGCCGGCGAGCTGCGCGCGGAGGACCGGCCGGCGACCCGGCGGCAGCTGCTCAAGCGCGCCCGCAGGGCGCTGCGCCGGGCCGACCGGCGGCTGGCGGCGGCCGACGAGGCCGAGCCGCCGGACCGGGATCCGCTGCTGCACCGTTCCCGGCGGGCCTACAAGCGCGCCAGGTACGCCGCGGAGCTGGTCCGGCCGCTGGCCGGCAAGCCGGCCAAGCGCCTGGTCAAGCAGCTGACCCGGCTGCAGGACGTGCTCGGCACCCACCAGGACGCGATCGTCACCGGTGAGCTGCTCGCGGAGCTGGGCGCGCAGGCGCAGGCGAACGGCGAGAACGCCGTCACCTACGGCCTGCTGCGCGAGCGGCAGCGGGAGGCGGCCGGGCGCAGCCTGGACGACCTGCCGAAGGCGCGCGACAAGGCCGGCCGGCGCAAGGTGCGCCGCTGGCTGAAGCGCGCTGCTGGCTGAAGCGCTGTGCGCGGTACCGCCCTGTTGCGCGGCTATCCAGCGCTCGCGTAGTGCCGGGCGAGCACGTCGTCGCCGAAGTCGCTGCGCGGCCGGCGCAGCACGGTGTGCGCGTGGTTCGCACCGTTCTGCGTGTTGTCGTACTCGACGAGCAGGTCCGGACCCTGGATCCGGTAGTAGTGGCCGTGCCCCGGCCGCACCGGGCCGGCCCAGGCGAAGTGCAGCTCGCCTTCGCGCAGCCGGGCGGTCTCCGCGGCGGCGAGCTCGGGGCGCAGCCGGTCGAGGTACACCGCGAGGAGGTGGTCGAGCAGCGCGCGGGCGGTGGCGCCGAGCTGCGCCGCCGGTACCCCGAGGGGCTCGGTCCGCTCCGGCGCCTGCGGCCGGGTGTAGCTGATGATGTCGTCGGGCGCGGTATCGGCGACGACCGCCTGTCGTAGTTGCTCGGGTGACAGCGCGTCGAGCAGCGCACGGGCGACGTCCTCCTCCGGCGCGAGCGGCCGGGACACCGGCCGGCCGGCGTAGCTGACCGTGGCCGGGTTGGCGCCGAGGAACACCGGGGCGGCGGACACCAGCTCGCCGGCCACCGTCACGCTGACCGACAGGTGGTGCCCCTCGAACCGCCAGCCCCACCGGTCGTCGTGCGCCGGTTCGCCGAAGACGACGACCCGGTAGTCGTCGCTGTGCCGGCCACGCCGCCCGCCCTCGGCCCGGTCCAGCACCTCCTCCAGCGCCATGATGCCGGCCGCCTGCGCGAAGGCGTGGGTACTGAGTGCGCAGGCCAGCAGCTGGTGCGCCGCCTTGCGCCCGGCCGGGTCGAGGTCGGCGAGGCTGACCCCGGGGCGGGGCTCCGGCCGGTACTCGATCCACCGGCGCGCCCGGTCGTCGTCGAAGTCGCGGCGCGCCTGCGCCGCCCGGTCATCGTCCAGCCGGCCCAGCAGCTCACCGGCGTACCGCCGCATCGCCTCGGTCATGACTTCTGTTGTACCCGAACCGCGGCCCCCATGTACCACGGACCGGCGTCCGTCCATAGTGGACGGACGCCGGCCCGGTCCGAGGCGGGTTGGGTTGGGGGATCAGCCGTCCAACGTCACCTCGTCGTCGTCATTGCCGGCCGCACCGAGGCGGAAGAGCTGTCCGCGTACCGCGCCGCCGGGGAAATCGGCGTTGTGCAGGTTGGTGTAGAAGCCGCGCGGGTTGCGGTTGATCGAGGCGGTCAGGGCCGGATCGATCCCGGTGACGGTACCGGCGATCCCGTTGATCGACATCGGCAGCCCGCCCGGCGCACTGAAGAACGGGACCACGACCGGCCCGTTGACGCCGACGCCACCCTGGTGGATGTGCCCCGCCGACGGTGACGCGATCGCCGACCAGGTGAACCCGAAGCGGACGGTACCGCCGCGCGCCCGCACGAACGCGTTGGCGTGGCCGTCCGCGTCGCCACCGGCGATCTCCTGGTCACCGCTGTCCACCGAGAGCAGCGGACCGACCTGGAGGAACTGCTGGAGGTCGACCGGGTGCTTGAGCGGCCGGAGCTGGTCGCGTACCGCACCGGCCGGGAAGTCCGGCGTGTGCAGGTTGACGTAGAAGCCGGCCGGGTTGGCCAGGATCGCGTCGACGGTGGCCTGGCTGGTCATCACCGACCCGGTGATCCGGTCGATCGTCGCGGGCAGGGCGCCGCCGAAGAACGGGACCACCACGCCGCCGTTCATCCCGGCCGCACCCATGTGGATGTGCCCGGCGGTGGGCGGCGCGATGTTCCGCCAGGCGATCGCGAAGGAGACCTGCGTGCCCTGGATGCGCACGACCTCGACGGCCCGCCCGTCCGGGTCGCCCACGCCGGGGGTACCGGTCGGCCCGACCTCGTTGCCGCCGCGCAGCTCGGCGGCGAAGAACATCGGACCGGTCGCGGCCGCCGCCGGGCCGGAGTCGGGACGTACCGCCTGTGCCTGTGTCGCGCTGGCGGCGACCAGGGTCACCCCGGCCGTCACCGCCAGCGCCGCCATCACGAGCTTGGACTTGGCCATGTGCTGTTCCTTCCTCGAAGAAGGCGTGCCGCTCAAGGGTGCCGTCAGCACCCCGATATAGATACGCGCAAATAAGTATCCGGGTTCAGCGGTCGGGGCGCGCGCCGTCCAGCCGCGCTACCGCAGGATGCCGGTGTGCCCGAGGGAGTACCGCCCCGGCTGCGGCCACACGCACAGGCCGTGCGGGTTCGCCGGTACCTTGATCTTCGTGATGAGGTGCCCGTCGACGGTACTGATCACGTAGACCTCGCCGTTGTACCGGCCGGACAGCCACAGCACCGTACCGTCCGGCGACAGCCCGCCCATGTCGGGGCTGCCCCCGCCGGGGATCCGCCATTTGGCCGTGAGCTTGCCGGTGGCGAACTCCAGCACCGACACCGAGCCCTCCGCCCGGTTGGAGATGTACAGGTACCGCGAATCCCGGCTGACGTACAGCCCGTGCGCGCCGAGGCCGGTGGGCAGCAGGGTCGGCGAGGTGAACGCGTCACCGTCGAGTACCCACACGCCGGCCGAGTCCATGTCGGCGACGTACCAGGTGCGCCCATCCGGGGAGATCTTCACGTCCTGCGGCATCGGATGCCGGCCGGGCAGGTGCAGGGTACCGATGATCTTCTGCTGCGCGGTGTCCACCTTGACGAGGTCGCCGGAGAACTCGCAGCTGGCGATGAAGTACCGCCCGTCCGGGGAGAAGTCGACGTGGTTGACGCCGGAGCACGGTACCGGGACGGTGTTGACCACCTTGAGCGTGTGTGGGTCGCGGAACACGATCTGCTTGTGCGCCTCGGCCATCACCACCGCGTACCTGCCGTCCGGCGTGAAGTACAGGTTGTACGGGTCGTCCACCGCCACCGGCGTACCGATCTTTCCGGTCGCCGGGTCGATCGGGGTCAGCGCGTTGCCCTGGTCGCTGTTGACCCACAGGGTGCGCAGGTCCCAGGACGGCACCACGTGCTCCGGGCTGTGCGGCACGTGCGTGGTGTTCAGCACCTTGTAGGTGACCGGATCGATCTCGGTCACGCTGTCTGCGCCGTTGTCCGGCACGTAGACCCGGTACACGTCGTGCTTGACCGCGTCGGCCAGCATGTTCGGCCCGTCGGCGGCGTACAGGTCACCGGGCTTGAGCGGCGGCGGCATGCCCGGCAGCAGGTCCAGCGGGGCGGCGCTGGGCGCGCCGCTCGGCGGCGGGGCGGCACTCTGCCCGGCCGCCGCGGGCGGCGAAGGGGTACCGCCGGTGGAGCAGGCGGCGACGGCGACCAGCCCGAGCATCGCGGTGGTCAGGGCGGCGGCCAGCAGCCGGAACCGTCGGGATGCGCGACGCATCAGCTCACCAGCTCCGTCATCGTGACCGGCCGCAACCCACGCTGGCGCAGCCGGTCGAGGATCTCGGGGATGGCCGTGACTGTGGTGGCATGGCCGAAGTGCAGGCTCACGATCGAGCCGTTTTGCACCGACTTCGCCACGGTCGACACGACCGCCGCGGGCGCCGGGTCTGTGTAGTCGAGCGAGTCGAGGTCGTAGGACAGGCACGTGGGGTACCCGACCCGGGTCGCCTGCGCCTGGATCAGCGCGGTCGCGTGCTGGGTCTGCGACGGCCGGAACCAGGTGCCGATCGAGCCGGTCAGCCGCTTGAGCAGCTGCGCGCAGGTGTTGATCTCGGCGAACGCGCGCGCGGAGTCCATGCTCGCGATCGGCCCGTGGGTCTGGGTGTGGTTGCCCAGTTCGTGACCGCCGTCGAGGATCCGCCGGGCCATGTCCGGCTGCGCCTGCAACCAGCTACCCACGGCCAGCACGGTGACCCGCGCGCCGCCCTTCTCCAGCTCGCCGAGCAGGGCACGGACCTGCGCCGCCTCGCCCTGGCCGTGGAAGGTCAGCGCGACGTTCGGCTTGTCCCGCGGTCCGTTGGTGACCTCCGCCGGCAGCGCGGTCCGGCTGGGGCTGGCCGCGGGTGGGGGCGGCGGCGCGCTGGACGGGGGTGGCTCGGGCCGTGCCGCGGGCGCCGGCGGACTGCCCTCACAACCCGCCAGGGGTACCGCACCGAGCGCGACGGCCGCCTGAAGCATCGTCCGGCGATCCACCCTCACCACCTTGTTCGAGCCCAACCGGTCGCCGCTGCGGTGACCCTACCGCTCCGGCGCCCGCCCCGCGCACCGGGGTTCGGCCGGAAAGCCGTCCCGCACACCGGAAGAACGCACAGCCTTGAGCAGGGGTGAGCACGGTGGTGGGGTCGGGCGGCGACGCCGGCTGGCTCCAGAACGCCGCCGCCCGACATCTCAGTGGCGCCACGGCGCCTTGCCGGTACCCGCGTCGGCGAGCGGTTCGAGCAGCTTGCGGTACCCGTCGCGGGTGTACCCGACGGCCCGGCAGAAACCGTTGAGCAGCACCGGATGCAGGCCCATCCGGTACAGCGCGGCGATGTCCGGCTCCTCGAAGGCGCGCCGCTCGACGTCGGTCAGGTCGTAACGGGCGGCCTCGAAGGGTGCCACCTCGCCGGTACCCAGCTCGCCCGCGCGCATGAAGTCGTAGACGCACCGGTTCAGCTCGTAGGTGGTCATCAACTCACACCCGCCGTCACGAACCGGGACACCGCCATCCCGGTGATCCACGGGTACACCGGCTCGTAGGCCAGCGTCCGGGCGGTACCCGGAGCGGCCGCGCCGGCCACCGTCAGCCAGCTGCGGATCTCGTGCGCCCCGTTGCCGGCCAGCTCGATCTCGGCGTCGGTCAGGTCGAGCAGCTCCTCGATCCGGCCCTGTTCCAAACGGTCCAGGAACCAGCGGTCGAACTCCTCGTCGATGTCGCCGACGGTCGGGGTACCCACGTGGTGCGACAGCCCGCCCGCACCGACCACGGCGACCCGCAGTGGCTCCGGGAAGCTGCGCACGGCCTCGCCCAGCGCCTTGCCGAACGCGTACCACCGGCGTACCGGCATCAGCGGCGCGACCGCGCAGTTCTGCACGATCGGCACCATCGGCAGCAGCATCGACGGGTCCAGCTCGTGATAGACGGTCATCACCCCGTGGTCGAGCTCCAGCAGGTGGGAGAACGCCGGATCGAAGCCGGCGGCGATGGTCCGGCGGGTGATGTGCTCGCCCAGCGCGGGATGCCCGGGGATCCACGCCTTGGCGATCTCCAGCCACGGCTCGGTCGGACCCCAGTTGCGCTCGCCGAGGCCGATGCAGATCTGCGGGAAGTTCTCCAGGAAGAAGTTGGTGAAGTGCTCGTTGGACAGCACCACGCAGGCCTGGACGCCGCGCTCCCGCGCCTCCTGCCGGATCCGGTCCAACGCGCCGAAGAACCGGTCGCGCTGGTCCTCGGGGGCGGAGTCGCGGGCCGCGGCCATCATCGGGGCGTGGGAAGCACAGTAGGCAAGGACGATCTGCGCCATCTGCCTCTCCTGTTCTGGTCGTGCCCGCCAGCGTTCCACGCGGTCCGCGCGGTGCTGCCGGCTCTTCCGCCCAGTGGGCCGAACGCATTGCGCCCAGTGGGCCGAACGCATTCGCGCCGGTGGGCCGGGTGTTAGGGCAGCCGTAGCAGCCGCGCCGCGGTGTCCCACAGCACCGCCCGTTCCTCCTCCGGCACCAGGCCCAGGACCCGCACCGACTCGACCGGGGTCGGGTCGCGCAGCTCGAACGGATGGTCGGTGCCGAGCAGCACGTGTCCGGGGCCGACGTCCTCGACGAGCCGGCGCAGCAGGATCGGGCTGAACACCGCGGTGTCGTAGTACAGCCGGTCGGCCAGCCGGCTCGGCGGTACCCGGGTGGTGTGCGCGACCGCCTTGCTCGCCCAGCCGAGGTCCAGCCGGCCGCGGATCGCCGGCAGGCCGCCGCCGCCGTGCGCCAGGCACAGCACCAGGCGGTACCGCTCCAGCACGCCGCCGAAGATCAGCCGGGCCACCGCGAGCGCGGTCTCCATCGGGTACCCGACGATCTGCGAGAGGTGGAAGTCGCGCTGGCGGTGCGCGTCGGGTACCCCGCTGGGGTGCAGCAGGACGAACGCCCTGCGCTGCGCCAGCAGGTGCCACAGCTCGTCGTTGACCCGGTCGTCGAGCTCGCGGCCGGCGCCCCGGCTGCCGATCACGATGCCGGCCATGCCCAGCTCGTCGAGGCAGCGGCGGGCCTCGTCGGCGGCGTCCGGCCAGCCCAGCGGTACCGAGCCGAGCGCCACCAGCCGGTCGGCCGCCGCACCGGCGTAGCCGGCCAGCTCGTCGTTGCCGCGCCGGACGATCCCGGTGACGAACCCGGCGTCCGGCGCGGTCGAGGCGAACAGGAACGGCGGCAACGACACCGCGTGGTGGCTCACCCCGACCGAGTCCATCTCGGCCAGCCGGGCCGCCACGTCGTACTGCGACCGGGCCAGCGGCAGCACCGCACCCGGCCCGATCCCGCTGACCCGCGGGTCGAGCACCACGACATCGTTGTCCGGCCCGACCTCGGCCAGCCCTTCCCGGCGCAGCCACCGCAGCAGCGGCATCGGCATCGCGTGCGCGTGGACGTCGACGGCAGCGGACACGGCCATCGCCTCCCGACGCTCCACAGTGGACGGACACGCGGCCGGCGGACCCGCCCGTGGCGTGCCGCCGTGGGGGTACCCGCCGACGATCTGGCCGCGCGCAGTTGCGCGGAATGGCACCTTCTGCTCAGCGGGAGTGTGTGCCTGGCCCTGGGCGTGGGCATAAGGTCAGTAGATGTCACTCCGGGGCGAGGAGGTGACCGTGCTCGGCAACGGCACCAAGCCGGCGGGGCGCTCGGTCACGAGCAAGGTCGTCTCGATCCTGAACGCCTTCTCCCCGGTACACCCGGAGCTGTCCCTGGGCGAGCTGGCCCGCCGCGCCGGCCTGCCGGTGTCCACCACCTACCGGCTGGCGTCGGAGCTGGTCGACTGGGGCGGCCTGGAGCGGGCCGACGGCAGCGGGTACCGGATCGGCCTGCGGCTGTGGGAGGTCGGTTCGCTGTCCCCGCGCAGCAAGACGCTCAACGAGCTGGTCCTGCCGTTCATGCAGGATCTCTACGAGGTGACCCATCAGAACGTGCACCTGGCGGTCCGCGAGGGACGCGAGGCGCTGTACGTCGAGCGGGTGACCGGGCACCGCTCGGTGACCGTGAAGTCGCGGCGCGGCGGCCGGCTGCCGCTGCACGCGACCGGAGTGGGCAAGGTACTGCTGGCCTACGCATCCCGGGCGGACCGGGAGGAGGTGCTCGCCACACCGCTAAAACGTTTTACTCCGTATACAATCGTCGCGCCGGGCCTGCTGCGGCAGGCGCTGCGCGAGGTACGGCGCACCGGCGTCGCGTACGCGCGGGAGGAGATGACGGTGGGCCGGACGTCGATCGCGGTACCCGTCATCGACCGGACGAACCAGGCCGTCGCGGCGCTGTCGATCGTGCTTCCCTCGACCAGTCCCGCGGTCGACCGGCTGGAACCCGCCCTGCGCACCGCGGGCCGGTGCGCATCCCGGCAGCTGCGCGGGGCAACCGTCCCCCTGTCCACCGATGGAGAGTGATCCGACCCCGCATTCCCACTGAGTGGCAACGTTCGTGCGGTGCTCAGCCCTGCCGTGTGTGACGGTTGCCCGAGGCCGACGAAGGGGGCAGCATCGATGTCGGGCAACTCCGCGGACGCCGGCCGATCGGTGACCAGCAAGGTCATCGCGATCCTGTTGACGTTTTCGGATGGCAACGTGTATTCGCTGACCGAGATCGCCAGGCGCACCGGCCTGCCCATCTCCACCACCCACCGGCTCGCGCAGGAGATGGCGGCGTGGGGAATGCTCGAACGGGCCGAGGACGGCCAGTACCGCATCGGCATGCAGCTCAAGGCGATCGCGAGCCAGGCGGCGCCGATGCCGCCGAGCCTGCACGAACGGGCCCGCCGGGTGCTGGAGGACCTGGCGGCGGCGTCGCCGCGGTCCACGGTACGGCTCGGTGTCCTGGAGGGGCTGGAGGTCGCCTACATCGAGAAGGCGGAGGGCAACCACCCGGTCTCGATGGTGTTCGAGACCACCTCGCTGCCCGCGCACGCCACCGCGATGGGCAAGGCGCTGCTCGCCTTCTCCTCGCCACAGGTGGTCGACGCGGTGATCGCGATGGGGCTGCCGCGGTACACCCCGTTCACGCTCACCTCGCCCGAGCGGCTGCGCCGGGCGCTGGCGACCATCCGGCTCACCCGGGTCGCGGTGTCCCGCCGCGAGCTGGACCTGACCGCCTCGGCGGTGGCCGTCCCCGCGTTCGGGGCCGGTGGCGGCGTGGCGGCCGCGCTCGAACTCACCGTCGCCGACCCGCAGGACTTCCGGCTGGTACAGCCGCCGCTGATCGTGGCGGCCCGCAGCCTGTCCCGCGAGCTGCACGGGTACCACGCCCGCGGGTACCTGACCCTCGGCCTGGAGCGTCAGCTGGACGTCCGCGCCAGCGGGCTGCGGCCGGTGACCTCGGGAAGCGACCGGCACACCGGGTGAACCCTCAGCTGTGCACGTAGGTACCCGGCCCGTCGCCGAGTACCGGATACGCGTCACTGCCCAGCCGCGGCGGGTCGACCTGCGGCCCGGCCCGCTCGCCGGCCCACCACGCCCAGTCGTCCCACCAGGAGCCGGACTTGCGGGTGGCGCCGGCCCGCCACCCGTCCGCGGTCGGCGGTGTCTCGTCCGCCACCTCGTACCAGTTCTTCGGGCCGGGCGGGTTGACGATGCCGGCGATGTGCCCGCCGCTGGACAGGACGAACCGGGTGTTGCCGCGCACGTGCCCGACGGTCAGGTACGACGACGTCCACGGCACGATGTGGTCGTTGACGGCGGCGACGACGTACAGGTCCTCGGTGACGTCGCCCAGGTCCAGCCGCTGGCCGGCCAGCTCCAGCTCGCCCTTGGCGAACCGGTTGTGCAGGTAGCACTCGCGCAGGTAGAAGGAGTGCATCGCGGCCGGCATCCGGGTCGAGTCGGCGTTCCAGGCGAGGATGTCGAAGGCGGGCGGCTGCCGGCCCAGCAGCCAGTTCGACACCACGTAGTTGAAGATCAGGTCGTTGGCGCGCAGCAGGTCGAAGGTACCGGCCATCTCGCTGCCTTCGAGGTACCCGCGGCGGCGCATCTTCCGCTCCAGCTTGGCGATGGTCGCCTCGTCGGTGAACCGGCCGAGCGGTCCCGGTTCGCTGAAGTCGAGCATCGTGTTGAGCAGCGTGATGC
>VAWN01000054.1:0-11740 GCA_005885555.1 Actinomycetota bacterium | reverse complement strand
CGTCCAGCGCCGAGATCGGCCCGTGCAGGAGGTAGTCGTCCATCGTGGTACGGGCCATCGAGGCGTCCGGGTTGCGGTAGCTGATCGCGAAGACGGTCCGGCCGTGCCGCACCGCCCATTCGATGAAGCTGCGCCCAGGAGCCAGGTCCATCACGTAGTACTTGTTGATCCACGGCGGGCTGCACAGCAGCGGTACCTGGTGCACCTGCGCGGTCTGTGGCAGGTACTGCAGCACCTCGATCAGGTCGCTGCGGTACACCACCCTGGCCGGGGTGCTGGCGAGGTTGCGGCCGACCTCGAACGGGGTGGTGTCGACCTGGCGCGGCCGGCCGTTGTTGTGCAGCAGGTCGTCGACGAAGTTGCGCCAGCCGTCGTAAAGGCTACGGCCGCCGGTCTCCAGCGCCCGCTTGAGTACCGCCGGGTTGGTCGGCGCGAAGTTGGTCGGCGCGAACGCGTCGGCGAGGAACCCCATCGCCAGCTCCGCCTTGCCCCGGCTCACCTCGTCGAGATCGGCGATGCGCAGCAGTTCCAGGCTGTACTCGCGGCCGGCGAGGTACACCTGGCGCAGCGCCCAGAACGCCGGGTTGTCCTCCCACGCCGGGTCGGCGAACCGCTTGTCCCGCGGGTCGACCGGCATGGGCGGCCCGGCCGGCCGGCCGGCGAGCCGGAGCAGCGCGGCGGCGCCGGTGCCGGCCAGCTTCCCGCCCAGCCGCACCGCCAGCGACAGCCCGGTCAGCGGGTCCCTGGCCGCGGCCCGTACCGCGGCCGCCAGCGCCTGGCCGAGCAGCGCCGGGTCGTTGTCGGTGAACAGCGGAGCCTCGGGAGCCAGGAACTGTGCCGACTGCGGAGTCGGCTCCTCCGGCGTCATGACACCGACGCTACCGCGGCAGGGGCTGCCGGCGCCGGGACCGCGGGTGCGGCCGCGGCCCCGGACACCGGCGCCCCGGGTGCGCGCAGGCGCACCAGCGGGGTACCGACCCGGGCGGTGGTGCCCTCGGGAACCAGGACCACCGGCACCGTGCCGTCGTACGGGCCGGGGATCACCGGGACCACCCTGCCGGTCGGTACCTCGGAAAGCCGATCGTGTCCGGCGGCCACCACCGCCGGCGCCGCCCTCGGCGGGATGGGCGACGCCGGCGGGGCGACGTCCGGGTGGACCCAAGGGCCGGGCGTGTCCACCACGTCCCCGATGGCGTACACGCCCGGCCGGTCCATGGGTGCGGGATCAGCCGGCACGGACACGCGCCTCCCCGGTGCCCGGCCGTGGTCCCTTCCCCCGCGCGTCCTCCCGCATCCGCGTCAGCTCGTCCCCGGTGGCGTACCCGAGCCCGGTCAGCTTCGTCGCGAACTCCTCGACCGGGTCGCGCCCGGCGGGCTCGTCCACCGTGTCGATGAGCGTCGGGCCCTCGCCCGCCCGGGCCCGGTCGGCCGCCCGCCGGGTCGCCTCGTACACCGCGACCACGTCGGCCGCGTCGACCGTCTCGGCCGCGATGCCGTACCCGGCGGCCGTGCCGGCGAGATCGGCGCCGGCATCGTTGTCCACCACGAAGACGCACGGCAGCTCCAGTACCGAAGCGATGTCCAGCGCCTCGTGGAAGTCGCCGCGCGAGGAGCAGGCGCCGGCACAGTACGCGATCGCGATGCGGGTCTCGCCGCGGTACTTGAAGGCGAAGGCGCTGCCGGCGGCGACCGCGTAGGTGTCCGGTGCCGGGCCGGGCGACCGCTGGACGTCGCGGTCCGACTGTCCATAGTGGAGGGTGCCGCGCTCCGGCCGCTGCGCGCCGAGCGCGCGGTACGGCGGGCAGAGCAGGTCGTCGTCCCGCAGCGCCGCCGTGGTACCCACGGAGACCGCCTCATGCCCCGAACCGGGCTGCTCGCGCTGCATCGCCATGGTCCGGAACATCCGGAGGTACAGCTCCCGGTCGGTCATCGCGCGACCGTAGCGCTGCCGTCACCCGGTGCTGTAGAAGGGCTTTCACCCACTGGAAACACCCGATGACATGGTCGGAGGTCCGACCCCCTACGGTGTGCTGGTGGGTGCACTCGACCTGGTGAAGGAGTGGCCGGTGGACACCGCCGCGGTGGCGGTCGTCGGCCGGTCCGGCGTGCTGGCGTCGGCCGGGCCGGACGTGGCCCTGCCGTGGGCGTCGGTGACCAAGCCGCTGACCGCGCTCGCGGTACTGGTCGCCGTCGACTCCGGCGCCGTCGGGCTGGACGAGCCGGCCGGTCCGCCGGACGCGACGGTACGGCACCTGCTCGCCCACGCGTCGGGCCTCGCGCCGGACGGCGACGCGGTGCTCAGCCCACCGGGCCGGCGGCGGATCTACTCCAACGGCGGCTTCGAGGTGCTCGCCGACCACGTCGCGACCCGGACCGCCGAGCCGTTCCCGGCGTACCTGCAACGCACCGTCCTCGACCCGCTGGGCATGGCCGGTACCCGGCTGACCGGTACCGCGGCGGCGGGCGCGGTCGGGCCGCCGTCCGACCTCGCGGCGCTGGGCCGGGAGCTGCTCTCCCCCACGCTGGTACCCAACGTGATGGCGGAGGCGACCGCGACCGCCTTCCCGGGACTGGTCGGCGTGCTACCTGGCTTCGGCCGGCAGGACCCCAACGACTGGGGGCTGGGCTTCGAGATCCGCGACGACAAGCAGCCGCACTGGACCGGGCGGCACAACTCGGCGGGTACCTTCGGGCACTTCGGACAGTCCGGCACGTTCCTGTGGGTGGACCCGGTCGCGGGGCTCGCCTGCGCCTGCCTGACCGACCGCAGGTTCGGCGAGTGGGCCGCGGACTGCTGGCCGGTGCTGTCCGACGCGGTGCTGGACGAGTACGGCGACTGAACCGGTCCAGCGGATACTGAACCGGTCTGCGGATGAACCGGTCTAGCGGATCTCGAAGGTGCGCAGCCCTTCCGGCGGCTCGACCTGTACCGCCACGTCCGCCACGAGCGCACCGGCCGGACCCTGGCGCGTCCAGTCGACCATGCGGCGCACGTCGTCGTCGGTCCCCTCGAACACCGCCTCGACCCGGCCGTCGGGCAGGTTGCGTACCCAGCCGGCGACGCCGCGCGCGGTGGCCATCCGCCGGCAGGTGTCCCGGAAGAACACGCCCTGCACCCGGCCGGAGACGGTCACCCGGTTACGGATCACCCGGCGACGCTATCAGTGCGGCACGTCCGCGTCGGTGATGGAATGGGGGGACTTCCCCGTGCGCGCCAGGAGGGGTACGCCATGACGACGACACTGAGCGGCCGGACGGCGGTGGTGACCGGCGGGGCCAGCGGGATCGGCCGCGCCTGCGCCGTGTGGCTGGCGCAGGCCGGCGCCTCGGTCGTGGTACTGGACCGCGACGAGGCGGCCGCCAAGGAGGTCGCCGGCCAGTTCGACGGCCGGGCGGTCGCGGTCGACCTGACCGACCTCGCCGCTGTCGACCGGTTGGGCCTGGACGCCGACATCCTGGTCAACAACGCCGGAATACAGCACGTGGCGCCGGTCGAGCAGTTCCCGCCGGAGCAGTTCTCGCTGATGCTGCGGTTGATGGTCGAAGCGCCGTTCCGGCTGGTACGCCAGTGCCTGCCGGGCATGTACGCGCGCGGCTGGGGGCGCATCGTGAACATCTCGTCGGTGCACGGGGTGCGCGCCTCGGAGTTCAAGGTGGCCTATGTCACGGCCAAGCACGCTCTGGAGGGCCTATCCAAGGTGGTCGCGCTGGAGGGCGCACCGCACGGCGTCACGTCCAACTGCGTGAACCCGGCCTACGTGCGTACCCCGCTGGTGGAGCGGCAGATCGCCGCGCAGGCGCAGGCGCACGGCATCCCGGAGAGCGAGGTCGTCGGTAAGGTGATGCTGGCACCGGCCGCGATCAAGCGGCTGATCGAGCCGGCGGAGGTGGCCGCGCTCGTCGGGTACCTGTGCGGGCCGGACGCCGGGTTCATCACCGGCGAATCGATCATGATGGACGGTGGGTGGAGCGCCCGATGACCGAGTCGATCCGAGTGGGCGAGCTGCTGGTACGGGTGTGGCGGGCGGCCGAACCCGACGCGCCGGTCGCGATCGCCGCGCACGGCATCACCGCCAACGGGCTGTCCTGGGCGCGGGTCGCCCAGCTGCTCGACGGGCGGGTCACGCTGCTCGCGCCGGACCTGCGCGGCCGGGCCGGCAGCCGGGACGCGGCCGGCCCCTACGGCATCGCCCGGCACGCCGACGACCTGGCCGCGGTGCTCGACGAGCTGGGCATCCCGGAGGCGGTACTGGTCGGGCACTCGATGGGCGGGTACATCGCCGCGGTGACCGCGGTACGGCACCCGTGGAAGGCCGTCGCCGCGGTACTGGTCGACGGCGGGCTGTCGCATCCGCCACCGCCCGGTACCGACCTGGACGAGGCGCTGGCCACGCTGCTCGGGCCGGCGCTGGACCGGCTGGAGATGACGTTCCCGGACCACGCGGCCTACCGCGAGTTCTGGCAGCGCCACCCCGCCTTCACCGAGTGGAGCCCGATCGCCGACGAGTATCTGCAGGCCGACCTGGTCGGCACCGGCCCGTACCGCTCCTCGTGCGTACCCGAGGCGGTGCGCACCGACGGCCGGCAGTTCCTGAGCGACCCCGAGGTCCTCGCGGCGGTCCACGCGCTGCCGGTACCCGCGACGCTGCTGTACGCCGAGCGCGGCCTGATGAACCAGACGCCGGGCGTGTACAGCGAGTCCAGCCTGGCCGAGCTGAAGATCCCGTACCAGCTGGTGCCCGACACCAACCACTACTCGATCCTGCTGGCCGACAAGGGCGCGCAGGCGGTGGCCGACCAGATCTTGCGGTACGCGGTCAACCGCCGGTCCGGCTGAAGTGCTGGTAGTCCGGCGCCGCCGACCAGCGGCCGCCCCAGCGCCAGCCGACCGCGGCGAACGCCTGCACCAGCGGCCCGCCGGGTAGCGCCATGCCGGGCCGGTACCGGCCGCGGTCGCGGTACGCCGCCCCGGCCGGCGGCAGGACGGCACCGCCGTCGAGGTACGGGTTCTCGACCGTGTTCACGTCGACGGCCTGCCCGTAGGCGTGCGCCGACCAGTGCGCCGGGCCGGGTGCCACGGCCGGGCGGCAGTTGAACGCCGAGGTGTTGTCGTCGGTCATCGAGTCCGGGTCGCTGCCCCGGTACGCGTCCTCGGGCTGCATGCGGCGGATCGGGAAGCGCTGCCGGTACAGCATGCGGAAGACGGCGACCACGTCGGCGACCACCGCCTCGTGCACGACCATCGTGCCCAGGTGCGGCCGGTCGTCGAAGCCCCAGAAGCTCAACCGGAGCAGGCGCAGCCGGTCCGGGCCGACCGGGCAGCCCGGCCGCCAGGTGTAGGGCAGGTCGGCGGCGGTCTCCGGCGCGCTGGTGCCGACGAAGCCCGCGGCCTCGGCTGGTGCAGCCGCGGGCGACGCGGCCACAGACGCGGCCATGGGCAGCGATGCGGCCGCGGCCGGCGACGCGGCCGGCGGTGCGGCGACCGACGGCGAGCCGGCGGGCAGCGCGACGCCCAGGACCCGCGCGTCGCCCAGGGCCCGCGCGTCGCAGCCGCCGGCGACGCCACACGCGAGCACCGCGACGATAAGCCCGATTCGCACTGTATAAGACTAGATGCACTGGTGGCGGCTGCATAGGATCGGCGTCGTGTCGGTCGAACCGTTCCGGATCCACGTCGACGAGGCGGTCCTCGCCGACCTGCGCGCCCGCATCCGGGCCACCCGCTGGCCGGACCAGGTACCGGGGATCGGCTGGACGCAGGGCACCGAGCTGGGGTACCTGCGGGGCCTGCTCGACCACTGGGCGGCCGGCTTCGACTGGCCCGCCCGGGAGGCGGAGCTGAACCGGTACCGGCACGTGCGGGTCACCCTCGACGGGGTGCGCATCCACGCCGTGCACGCGCGGGCGCCCGGCGGCGACGGGGTACCGCTGCTGCTCACCCACGGCTGGCCGAGCGCGTTCGTGGAGCTGCTACCGCTGGTACCGCTGCTGACCGACCCGACCGCACACGGCATCGACGGTCCGGCGTTCGACCTCGTGCTGCCGTCGCTGCCCGGGTACGGCTTCTCCGAGCGGCCGGCCCGCACCGGGGTGAACTACCGGTACACCGCCGGGCTGTGGCACCGGCTGATGCGCGCGCTCGGCCACGAGCGGTACGGCGTCGGCGGCGGGGACTTCGGTGCCGGGGTCGCCACGCTGATGGCGCTGGACGAGCCCGGGCCGGTGCTCGGGGTACACCTGAGCACGATGGAGCTGGCGCCGTACACCGGCCCGGGTGCGCCGCCGCTGACCAGCGCCGAACAGGCGTACCTGGCGCAGAACAACGACTGGGCGGCCCGCGAGCGCGGGTACAGCCTGATCCAGTCGACCAAGCCGCAGACGGTCGGGTACGGACTGACCGACTCCCCCGCGGGCCTGGCCGCCTGGATCGTGGAGAAGTGGCGGTCCTGGAGCGACTGCGGCGGCGACCTGGACCGGCGGTTCTCCCGCGACTTCCTGCTGACCCTGCTGACCATCTACTGGGCCACCGGCACGATCACCTCGTCGATGCGCGACTACCACGACAACCGCTGGCACCCGGTGGGCCTGCGCCCGGCCGACCGGGTGCGGGTGCCGACCGGGTTCGCGGTGTTCGCCCACGAGTTCGAGCCCGAAGGGGAACCGCCGCGCGAGTGGGCGCAGCGGCTGTACGACGTGGTGCGCTGGACGCCGATGCCGCGCGGCGGGCACTTCGCCGCCGCCGAGGAGTCGCAGCTGCTCGCCCGCGACATCGCCGCGTTCTTCGCGGGAATCCTCGGCGGTACCCCGCCCGCGTGACATCGCGGCGTTGCGGGGCGGGCCGGGTGGATCATCCCGGTAGCGTCCGGCGGCGTGGGGGTACGGGGGATGCTGGCGGTCGCCCTCGCCGCGCTGCTGCCGGCCGGGTGCGCGCCGGCGGCGCGGCCGGCACCGGTCCGGCCGGCGGCCCGCCCGATCGCGGCCGAGGCGGTACCGACCGCCCGCTGCGTCTCGCTGCCGGTGGCGGATCTGCTGCGGGTGCTGCGGTGGCTGGACCCGGCCGCGGAGCCGCGCATCGTCATGGCTCCCCGGCAGGCACTGGGTCGTTACTGATCGACTGGCTCAGCGTCACGATGCTGCCGCGCGCGCCGGTGTTCAGGGTCAGCGACTCGCAGCCCTGCCGGGCCAGCCACAGCCCGCGGCCGCCGAGGGTGTCCGGCGCCGGCCGTACCTCGCCGAACCGCCCCGGCGGGATACCCGGCCCCTGGTCGACCACCCGGCAGAACAGCCGGTGGTCCTCGCGCCACAGGTATATCCGGCCCTTGCCCCCGCCGTGCCGCACCGCGTTGGTGGTCACCTCGTTGACGGCCACGACGAACAGGTACAGCTCCCGCTCGCCCAGGCCCTCCCGGGCGCCGCAGCGCTGCACGTCGTGCCGCAGCGGTACCAGGCTGTGGAAGTCGAAGTCGCGGGTCAGCAGGTCGACGCGCGGGCCGATGGGTTCAGCTCCGGTCATCCGGACCTCCGGGGTTGTCCGTTCCGGCGTCGACCAGCGGGCGGGCGGCGACGATGCAGGTGTCGTCGTCCGGGTTGGCCCGCCGCAGCCGGGACAGCAGAGCGGCGAGGGGCTGTGCGGAGCCGGCGAGCGAGATCTCGTTCAGCGTGGCGATCACCGGTGCCAGGCCCTGTTGCAGGCTCCGGTCCCGGTGCTCGACCAGCCCGTCGGTGTACAGCAGGATCAGGTCGCCCGGTTCGAGCATCAGGCTGGCCGTCTCGTAGGCGACGTCCGGGTCGGCGCCCAGCAGCGGGCCGCGCGGGCGGGGCAGCTCGACGGTGTGTCCGGCCCGGGTGTGCAACGGTGGCGGATGTCCGGCCTGGGCCCAGATCAGCGCCCGCGTGTCCGGGTCGTACCGGGCGACGATCGCGGTGCCGGTACTGGCCACCGCGGTGCTCGCGCACAGCAGCCGGTTGAGGTGGGCGAGCAGCAGCGCCGGGTCGGTGGTCGTGGTGACCGTCAGGGCGGACAGCGCATGGCGTAGTTGCGCCATGGTGGTGGCCGCCTGCAGGCCGTGCCCCGCCACGTCGCCGACCGCCAGCACCACCTGGCAGTCCGGGCTGTGCGCCGCGTGGTACCAGTCCCCGCCGACCCGGCTGGCCCGCTCGGCCGGCAGGTACTTCACCGCGAGGCGCAGCCCGGGCAGGTTGATCGGTGCCTCCGGGATGGGCAGGATGATCTGCTGGAGCTGGGCGGCGAGCCGGTGCTCGGCGGCCAGGCTCTCCCGGTGTTCGCGCAGTTCCCGCTCCACCTCGGCCAGCTGTGCCCGGGCGGTCTCCCGCGCGGTGACGTCCTGGACGATGCCGTAGACCTTGAGCGTCCGGCCGGTGGCGTCGCGCAGCGCGTCGGCCACGGTACGCAGGTGCTTGACCCGGTCGCCGACGCGTACCCGCAGCGTGACGTCCAGCGCCTCGCCCTCGGCGAACCGCGCGGCGGCCTCCACCCGCAGCGCCTCGTCCTCGGGCAGGATCATCGCGTTGGACTCCTCGCTGGGCAGCGGCCCGTCCGCGGGATCGCGCTCGTAGATCCGGTACAGCTGCTCCGACCAGTTGACCCGGCCGGTCACCAGGTCCCACTCGCCCCAGCCGAGGTTGCCCAGCCGCTCGGTCTGTGCGAGCCGGTCGCCCAGCTGGGCCTCCGGGTCGTGCCGCGTCCAGCTGATCAGCAGGCCCTGGCCGAGACGGTTCACCCGCACCGAGTACGCAGTCTGCGCCGGTACCCCGGGCCGCTGCGCCCGGAACGTGAACGGCCGCAGCTCGCGGGGTGCCCCGTCGGCGAGCACCTGGCCGTACGCCTGCCACAGCGGCCCGCCGACCAGGTTCGGGTACGACTCCCGCAGGCTCATCCCGATCAGGTGCGCGCCGCGCCGGTCGGCGGTGTCGACGGCTTCGGGGCTGGCCGCCTCGGTCAGGTAGTCGACGACCTCACCGGAGCCGCCCCGGACCGGTACCACCCAGGAGTGCCCGCCCGGGAGGCTGTCCAGGACGGTCTGGACCACCCGGACGGGTACCTCGCCCTCGGCCGGCGCACCGTCGGCCGGGCGGAAGGCCGGCGGAGTACGGCGGCGGGTGCGCAGCGCCTCGTCCACGACGGAGCGCAACCGCCGGTCGTCGCCGGTGCCCACGCCGGCCTCCAGCACCGCGATCACCTCGGCGGCCAGCGGGGCCGGTTCCCGGCCCTGCTCGGCGGCCAGCCGCAGCAGGTAGGTGTACGCCTCGCGCACCCGGCAGCCGACCCGCCCGGCGAGCAGGCCGGCGGCCCGGTCGAGCAGGCTGCGCGGTCCCGCCTCGGCCTCGACGGCGGATCGGATCTCGTCGATCAGGCTGAGGTACGCCTGCTGCGGTTCGGCCACCGGGTCACCCGGCCGCGGCAGGCGGCCCAGCCGCCGCGGGCGGCCCCGCCGGCTCGACGGGGAACAGCTCGGCCAGGCCGGTGATCCGCAACTGGTCCAGCACCTTCGGGTTCGGCCCGCGCACCCGGTACTCGGCCGCGATCTCCCGGGCCGCCTTCATGCCGGTGATGAGCACGCCGATGCCGGAGGAGTCCAGGAAGGTCACCTCGGTGAGATCCACCCGTACCGCGACCGGGCGGACCCGGTCGACCGCGTCGGTCACCGTCTGGGTGACCGGCGCGGCGTTCGTGTAGTCGATCTCACCGCGCAGGATCACGTCCAGGACGCCGTCGTCCCGCGGATCTATCGAGACCGGCGTCATCGCTCACCCTCCGCGGCAGTCTTGTTGCCTCGACGGTACCGGCTCCCTGCCCCACGCTCCATCACGGCTTTTCGCCCGTTGCGCGTGCCCTGTCGTGCGCTATGGCGGTACCCCTCGTACGATATTGGCTGTCCGTTCGCATCATTGAGTGATCCACCGTACGGTTGGCGTGAGACGGAGGCGGTGGGCGAAACGCTGATCAATACGTTGCACGGCCAGGACGGCGCGGTCGTCGTGGAGGTACGCGGCGAGGTGGACCTCGCCTCGGCAGAGCGCCTGCGCGAGACCCTGCACGACATCGCCACCCGGATGCGCCCGACGGCGATCACGGTCGACCTGCTGCACGTGACGTGCGCGCTGGCCAGCGGCTCGCACACGGCGCAGACGCACGGCATCCCGTTCACCACCCGGCAGGCCAGCCCGTTCGTCGTCACCCAACTGCGCACGACCGGCCTCTACGACGCGCTGACCGGCGAGCGCTGACCCTGACTGACAACCGCCGACCTGGTGATCCAGCCCAAGTGCCGGCTCACGACGACGAGGAGCTGCTGCGCTCGGTCGTCGAGCAGCTCGCCCCGATCCCCCGGCTGCCCACCTCGCCCGGCGAACGCGCCGCCGCCGAGCTGATCCGCGACCGGCTGGCCGGGCTCGGTGCCCGGGCCGGCATCGAGGAGGTACCGGCCCGCAGCTCGTACGCCTGGCCGATCGGCATGCTGTCGGCGCTGGCGGCCGGCGCCGGGCTCGCCGCACTGCGCGGCCACCGCCTGAGCCACCACGGTCTGAGCGGCCACCGCGTGATCGGCGTCGTCGGCGGCGCGCTGGCCGCGGCCGGCATCGTCGACGACATCAGCGGCCGCTGGCTGGTCGGCCGGCGCACGGTGATGCGGCCGCGCACCGCGTACAACGTCGTCGCGCAACTGGGGCCGGCGGAGGCCACCCGCACCCTGTGCGTACTGGCCCACCACGACGCGGCGCCCTCCGGCGTGGTCTTCCAGCAGGTCGCCCAGGAGTGGCTGGCCGAGCACCGGCCGGACGTCGTCGAGCGGATGACCAGCAACCCGCCGCTGTGGTGGCCGGTCATCGCCGGGCCCGCGCTGGTCGCCCTGGGCAGCGCGACCGGACACCGCTGGCTCACCCGGGTCGGGGTCGCCGCCAGCGCCACATCGCTGGCCGCGATGGTCGACATCGGCCGGCGGCCGGCGGTACCGGGTGCCAACGACAACCTCACCGGCGTCGCGGCCCTGGTCGCGCTCGCCGACAGGTGGCGCACCGATCCGGTACCCGGGCTGCGCCTGTTGCTCGTCTCGGCCGGCGCGGAGGAGGCGTTGCAGGAGGGCATCCGCGGCTTCGCCGCCCGGCACTTCCCGCAGCTGCCGCCGCAGCGCACCTGGTTCGTCAACCTGGACACGATCGGCTCGGGCCGGCTGGTCCTGCTGGAGGGCGAGGGACCGGTACGCATGCGCGACTACGCCGCCGGCGTCAAGGACCTCGTCGCCGGATGCGCGGCGGCCGAGGGCATCGAGCTGCTGCGCGGGCTGCGGTCGCGCAACAGCACCGACGGCGCGGTACCGAACCGGTACGGGTACCCGACCGCGACGATCGTGTCGGTCGACCACCGCAAGCTGATCCCGCACTACCACCTCGACACCGATCTGCCCGAGCACGTCGACTACGGCTGCGTGGCCCGCGCGGTGCGGCTGGTGGAGGCGGTGGCGCGCAAACTCGTGTATGTCTGAAGGAATGAAGCGCCTCGCCAAGGTGGACCTGTCCAGGAAGATGGGATCGAAGAAGGCGACCGAGCGGCTGGACGCCGCCACCCTGCGCCTGCTGCACCTGCGGCTGCTGCTCGGCGGCCAGCTCGGCGACCACCGGATCGGGCCGCCGCTGTGCGTGGTGTTCGAGGGCTGGGACGCCTCCGGTAAAGGCGGGGCGATCAAACGGCTGGTCAGCCCGCTGGACCCGCGGCACGTGCGGG
>VAWN01000053.1 GCA_005885555.1 Actinomycetota bacterium | reverse complement strand
AGCCCTCGCGGGGGAACCATCGCCTGGCATACGCCCCAGACCGTCCACCATGGATGGTCCGACGCGATCCGGGCGCCCGAGCCGACGTCCCGCTTGTTCTACGTGGGTCACCGAGTTGGTGATCTACCTCCGGGTTCCGCTCCTGTGGCGGGACCTGCGCCGTCGGCGGCAGGTCCGGCGGACTCCTTGGTGAACATGCGGTCCTCGTCCAGCGCCGACGTTTGCACGACGAGGACGTCGCAATAGGCGTTCTTCACGACGCCGGCGGGGACCGATCCCAGGTGCTGGCCCTTGCTGGCGCCGAGCCCACGGTTGCCGACGACGATGAGGTTCGCCGGGTTCGAGCCGACCGTGTCGAGAAGAGCCTGCGCCGCGTCGCCGCGGACGAGCCGCTGCTCGACGTATCGTGCTCGCTCCCTGGTGAGCCCGGCGACCGACTTCTCCAGGGCGCTGCGGGCAGCCTCGGCACCGTATATATCGCGGTGTATCCCTTCAACGGTGGTCGAAGGTGTGCTGCCGTCGCCGTCGCGGTAGGCCGTGACGACGACCAGTTTGGCTTGCGCGGCCTGCGCCACTTCCGCGGCTCGGTCCACGGCGTACAGGCTGGTCGGGGTGCCGTCCGAACCAACCACGACCCGGTCGTACACGGTGATGCTGCGCGGACTGCCGAGCGGCACGATGGGCGACTCGTGCGCCTCGTCGGGCGGGTTCACCCATAGCATGGCCACGGCGCCGACGGCCATCAGTGCGCCGGCGACCATGATCGCATTGGCGCCCTTGTTGTTGAGGAAGTGGCTGAAGATCCAGCCGAACGTGACCGTCTCGATCAACATCGGTACCACGATCATCATGTTCAGGATGCCCATGTAGACGCCGGTGCGCTTGGCCGGAACCATGCTGGCGACCATCAGGTACGGCACCCCGACCGCGCTGGCCCAGAAGATGCCAAGGCCGATCATGGGGACGAGCGCGAGGTACTGGTTGGTGATGTGAGACAGCGCGATCAGCGCCACCGCGGCCAGGCCGAGGGCGATCGCGTGCACCCGCTTGGCACCGATTCTCCGGGCGAAACCCACCAGGAACAGCGCGGAAACCATGGTGACGAAGTTGTAGGCGCCGTTCATCAGACCGCTCCAGGCGATCGTGCTGTCCCAGGCCGGACCGCCCTGCTGCGGCGTGGCGTGGAACACCGTCTCGCCGAGACTCACCGCCAGGAACTGCCAGTAGATGAACATCGCGTACCACTGGAAGACGAACACCACTCCGATCTTGTGCATGGCGATCGGCATCGCCTTGACGGCGTCCCTGATGTCACCAACGAAGTTGCCGATCCCCTTGGGCTGGGAGCGCATCTCCGCGAGTTCCTCGTCCGATGGCGTCAGCTCCTTGGTGCGTGCCATCGCGGTCAACACCGTCAGCAGAATGCACACTGTGCCGATCATGAAGCAGACGTACATCCAGTAGGGCACGCCGTTGCCGGCGGTTTTCTCCAGCGCCGAAACCTTCTGCAGGAGGAACAGCGATATGTTCGCGAGCACTGCACCGGCGCCGGTGAACATGCTCTGGGTCAGGAACCCGCGCGCCAGTTGCGACTTAGGCAACCGGTCGGAGATGAACGCCCGGTACGGCTCCATCGAGGTGTTGTTGCCGGCGTCGAGCAGCCAGAAGCAGATCACGCCCAACCACAGGACGCCGACGAACGGGAAGAGAAACAGGATGATCGCACAGAGGATCGCGCCAGCGGTCACGAACGGGCGACGCCGGCCCCAGCGCGGGCTCCAGGTCCGGTCGCTGATCGCCCCGATCAACGGCTGGATGATCAATCCCGTGACCGGTCCGGCAAGGTTGAGGATCGGGAGTTGATCGGGTTTCGCCCCGATCAACAGAAAGAGCGGGTTCACCGCTGATTGGGTGAGGCCGAAGCTGAACTGAACCCCGAAGAACCCCAGGTTCATCATCAAGATGGCGGGGCCCGTCATCATTGGCTTGCGCTCGACCTGCCCGGTATCCGTCGAGACGGATTCTGATGTGGTGGTGGTCATGGTGACCCCTTCGGCTGACGCGGTATGAGTCAACCTTGTTCTGGACGCTGGATCGGCCCGAGCGACCCGCACCCGCAGCGGTCCTTAAGTCCGGCTGTGCCCGCGTAGCCGCCGCGGCAAACATGTCGGTTTCTGCGGGGCGTCCGGATGGCGTGTCTGCAAGATCTCGGTCACTCTGAAGGCGACGTGCTTCCAAGGCGGGCGTCGACGATCGACGGCCCGGACGCCGCGTAACAGCGTCCCGGACGATTAGAACGAGCCGAGATCACGGAGGTTCGGGCGCAGTCGTGCGACTCCCGCCTCCCTGGGGCGCGCCGGCCGCCGACCGGCCCGACGCGATCTGTCCGGCGCCGATCGGTTGACACCTGGAGAGGAGACGACGGTGAATAAATGGAAGACCATCGTGGTCGGAGTCGACGGATCGCCGGGAAGTCGCAAGGCGTTGACCTGGGCCGCGGCCGAAGCCATGGATCACGGGGCCAATTTGGTCGTCCTGAACGTGTGGGAGCACACTCTGCTGCCACCGGCAGGCAGTGTCAGCGTGTCGGAACGGTACGTTCCCGACCCGAGCCAAGCCACCGCCGAGGACCTGCTTCAGATCATCAAGGAGGAACTCGGCGAGGAGCCGCCGGTACTCGTTCAGCCGCGCGTCAAGCAGGGCAGACCGGCGAAGGTGCTCATCGAGGACTCGGCTGACGCGGACCTGCTCGTGGTCGGTCCACGCGGTCACGGCGGCTTCGCCGGGCTGGTGCTCGGCTCGGTCAGCCAGCACGTCGCCGCCTACGCGAAGTGCCCGGTGACGGTAGTTCGCTGATCTGTGGCGACGCCGACCCAGGGGAGGAACCGGCGGGGACGCCGCGGGTCGATCCGACCCGCCGACCCGCTGCGGCGCCACTCGGCCTGGTGGAAATCGGGGAAGCCCGGAAGGCGCCATGTCCCTGTCCGTCGAGGATCATGCGGTCATCGGGGACACCCAAACCGCCGCGCTGGTCGGCCGGGACGGGACGGTCGACTGGCTGTGCCTGCCCCGCGTCGACTCGGGCGCGATCTTCGCGGCCCTGCTCGGCACCGAGGAACACGGCCGGTGGTGCTCGCTCCGGCCGGTCGGGCGTGGGCGGTCCGGCGCCGCTACCGCGACGAGACGAGGGTACTGGAGACCGAGTTCGACACCGTCTGGCTGGTCGACTTCACGCCGCCACGCGGCGATGCGGCTGACGTGGTCCGCATCGTCGAAGGGGTGCGGCCGGGTACCGATGCACATGGGTCTGCGGCTGCGCTTGGGCTACGGCCACATCGCGCCATGGGTGAACCAGATCGACGGAGATGCGCCGTCACCCCGACGATGCGGACCTGCCGCGTGGCGATCTCCAGGAAGAACAGCACATAGATCCGCTTGAGGAACACCGTGTCGACGGTGAAGAAGTCGCCGGACAGGATCTCCCAGACCGTACCGGCCGCCACCCGGTAGCCCAGACCGACCAGCTCACCTGCACCCGCCGGTGGCCTCAGGTTGGGTTTTCCGTGGCCAGCCCCAGCACCAGTTCACGGATCTGCTTGGCGGCCGGTGGCCGACCGGGCCGGGCATGCCGGTAAGTCCAGCGCCGGGCGATCAGCTGCCGGTGCCGCCGCAATAGCGTCGCCGGGGTCACGAAGAATGCAGGCCACCGTGGGCGGGGTAGCTGCGGCGACAACGCGGCCAGAATCACCCGGTCGGCCGGTTCGGTGCACCTGGCGGCGCAGCACCAGGAGTTCCACGTCCTTGGCGCCGCCGTCGCGGGCGAGCTCGGCACTCAACTGCCGCCGATACCCCGACACGGCCCTCACCGACTTCAACGGCAACCCGGTACGCCTCGGCGAGCAGTGGCCCGACGGGCCGACCGCGATTGTGTTCTGGAGCCCGACGTACGGCTTCTGCCAGCGGCCGCTGCCCGACCTGCGGGCCCGAGAGGCCGACCGGGCGCCGGGCGCCCCGAGGCTGCTCCTCGTGTCGTCCGGGAGTGCCGCGCCTCAACTGTCGGTCAGCGAGGATCTTTGCAGCGTCGCTTTCACCCGTCGGGGCATCAAGCCGGTTGCCTTGTCGAGGAGCTGGAGCAGGTCGTGCGCGGCCAGTTCGATGTCCTTGTGCCGCCACTCCGACGCCCGGTACACGCAGGCGATCAGTCCGGTGCGGTGCAACCGGCGCAGGTCGCCGTAGATGAATGCGTACCGTGTCTTCGTCTCGTCGGTCGCCCCGTCGGTCAGCCCGAGGTGCCACCGCGCGTACTCCTGCCACGAATGCTTGGCCAGGTAATCGTTCTGCGCATCCGCGCGGGGCTGCGCCTTGCCCCAGTCGCTGTCCAGTACGTACTGCCGGGTCTCGATGAGCCGCCGCGGCGGAACAGCCTGGCCGAACCTCCAGGCGCGACGGTCGTCGACCGGTCCCGACACGTCCAGCCATCCAGCTCGTACGGGCCGGCGCATTCTCAGCTGATGAGCTGCGTTGTCGGTTCCGCGGTGGCGGGTGGGTACCTTGACGGGTGCCGGCCGTGGTTGTCGTCAGGTTGTGGTGGTGGCGCGTGGGTCGGGGCGCGTGGGCGGCGGTGCGCCCTGGATCCTGGTGAGGGCTTGCTCGCATGCCTGGATCCAGGCCTCGTCCTCGACGATTGCGGTGTCGGCGGCCGGCCACTGTGCCTGACGGTACGGCGAGTCGACCGCTTGGCGTAGTAGCGGGATGGCGGCTGCGGCGGCCGGTCCGATGTCGGCCAGTGTCTGCACGGCGATCATGCCGCGTGGTACGCACTCGATGTGCCGGATGAGCACCGGAACGACGGGTGCCGCGTCGCCGGTGAGGTGCCAGTAGGCGGTAGCGGCGCAGACCGCCCGCCATTCATTGTCATCGTCGAACATCGGCGGTAGGAGATCGGCGAGTGCGGCGCCCGCGGGGCCGAGCTCGGCCAGTGCCTGCAGTGCGTGGTGCTGGTTGAGATCGGCGCGCAGGACAGCCAGCAGCGCGTCCAGGTCGCCGGTGATGCGCCAGACCGCGCGGGCCGCGTTGACGCGGACGACGGCCTCGACGCTGGTGCGCAGCGCGGTCAGTTCGGGCAGCGCGTCGGCTGCGGCCGGTCCGAGGTCGCCGAGGATCCTGCTGGTGGCGTGCGGGTGCGAGGTCGCTTGCCGGCGCAGTACCGGCACCAGGTCGGCCGCCGGTGCCGCCATACGCCCGGCCGCGAGGATCAGCCCGATCCGGTCGTTGCCGGGTGCGGCGTACCCGATGCTGTCGACGACCGTGGCGCGGCAGGCGGTCGCCCATGGGCCGAGTGCGTGGATCGCGGCATGCAGCCCGTCCAGGTCGAGGTTCGCGGTGTGGGTGCTGGGCCCTGCCGCGAGGCGGTCGGCAAGAAAGACGTCCGCACGGGGGTCATGCAGTCGGCAGAGCGCGGTCAGGGCGTAGGCGCCGGGTGTGCCGTACCGGACTGGTTCGCGCCCCACGGCCGCCCATAGCTGGTCGGCGACTGCGGCGTTTGCGCGACCGGCGCCGGCCAGTTGCCGGGCCACCGACCGGCGCACGTCGGCTGACCGGTCGGACAGTGCGGCGGCCAGTGCCGGCACCAGCCGCGCGGCTGCGGGGCGCCACGTCAGCATCGGTACCTCCGTGGCGGCCACGGCGCCCTCGCGGATCTCGTGATCTGGGTGGCGCATCCATGCGGTGAGCAGCCGGATCTGTAGTTCCCAGTGCGGGGCGAGCGCGTTGACGACCCAGGTGAGCGGGTCGCCCGGGTCCAACGGCAGTCGCTGGAACAGTCCAAAGCACGCCGGCGCATCCCGCTCGATGACCTCCACCACGGCGTCGGGTACACGTTCGCGGTCTGCGCCATCCGGCCGCCGCGTCGCTTCGGTGCTGACCGCGGCGGCCAGCCGGGGAAGCGGTGCCGGGTCAATGATCTGATCGTCGACGGCTTCGCCGCGGGCGGCGAGTGCGAGCACGGCGCTGGCACGGACAAGGTCGCTGTCGTCGGCGATGGCACTGTGCCGCAGCGCCGGAGTCACCCGGTCCTCCGTCCCGGTCCGGTCCAGCGCGCTGATCGTGTGTGCCGCGGCGGCGCGAACCCCCTCGTCCGGATCGGTGGCAAGCAACCGCAGGTAGGTGGGGATTCCGGCGGCGACGGCGGTGCGGGAGGCGGCTACCTGGGACAGTTCGGTCGCGATCTGTTGACGTACCTCGTCGGTGTCCCGCTTCGAGCGCGGCAGGAATCGCTGGTGAACGTCCATGTAGGACGATCCCTCGGCGATCACCGACAACAGGCCGAGTACGCCGGCCGTGTCGGCGTCCGGTGCGTCCAGGATCCGGATGAGAAACGGCACCGCGAACGCCGTGGCCTCGTAGACGGTGCCCTGGTGCCAGACGCTTCCGAACAGGTTCTGCAGGGCCTCTTCGTCGCCCTCGGCCAGCCCACGCAGCAGCCCGGGAAGATCCTCGGCCGGGCCGTACGCATGCGACAGCCGCGGCCAGTCAACCGATTCGATGTCGTCCAGCACGACCGCAACCTACCCCGACCGCCACCCTCCGCGGTGCGGTCCCCGGACGGGAGGGCCGGACTGCCCGCCTGGCTGCTTCTGGCGAGCCTGCCAGCGTGTGGTTCGCCAGCACACACCAACCGGCCGGCCACGACGCGTGGTGCTCCGCGTTCTACGGTCACCATCAATCGGGCGACGGGTGATGGCGAGGACGTGCAGGGGCCCGGTTTGAGTTGACGATCGTCCGCGCGGGAGAGCCGGTGGGGCCAGGTCGCCGGAGGACGGTAAACCCGCGGGGTCACCCCGGCGTCATAGGGGCGCGGCCGTCCGCGCCGCGATTGCAACGACAAAGGGGTACCGACATGTGGACCACACCGCTGCGGGCCGGGGTATTCACCCTGGCCGCCACCATCGGACTGGCTCTGACCGCCACGGTGGCCTCCGCCAGCTCGACCGACCTGCCTGCGCCGACCGGTACCGCGCCGGTGTCGGCGACCGGCCTCGGCGGTGCCAAGCTCGTCAACGTGCGTACCGGCCGGCACGCCGCGTACGACCGGACGGTCTTCGACTTCACCGGAGGCACGCCCGGTTACCGCGTCGAGTACGGCACTCTGGTCAGCGGCGGGACCGGCAACCCGATCCCGCTGGCCGGCGCCGCCGCGCTGGTCGTCGTGTTCACCCCGGCCTTCGCCCACGACATCAACACCGGCGCGGTGACCTACGACATCACCCGGACGCTCAACCCGAAGCTGCCCACCTTGCGACAGATCAAGTTCGGCGAGGACTTCGAGGCGCACGTCAGCGCCGGACTCGGCCTCGCCGACCGGGTCGGGTTCCGGGTGTTCCAACTGCACAAGCCGGACCGGGTCGTCATCGACGTGGCGCATCAGCCGACCCAGCCGTTCGGTACCCAGACGGTGCGGGTGGGCAACACGAGTCAGAACACGATCGTGAACGGCGTCCGCTCGGGTCGACACCCCGGGTACGACCGGCTGGTGTTCGATCTGGCCACCGCCGAGCCGTCCTTGGTGTTCGTCGGGTACCGCACAACCACCTCGACGCTCACCGTCAGCTTCTCCGGCCGGAACGTGCCCGCCGTCATATCCGGGCCGCGCACTGTCCACTTCGGACTGCCGGCACTGCGTGAGCTGTCCTGGCAGGTGTACGGGAACGGCACCGCGACGGCGTTCGTCAGCACCGCCCACCGGCACGGGTTCCGGGTGATGGTTCTCCACCAGCCGACCCGTCTCGTGGTCGACGTGGCCCACTGAAAGCGGATCGACCGGCCCGCCCGGTCAAGACCTCGACGGCACCGGCCTCGCCAAAATGCACGCCAGCCGGCGCGGCCGACCCGACCCGTGCGGCGAGCGGACAGCGACCCGGTAGGCTGGGAACCCGGAGCATCAGCAGGCCATGCGGTCAGTGGGTTGGCTGCGGCGAGCGGACCAAGCCGGCATTCGGTCGTGCCGATGAGCGTGCACATCGGCTTCGGCGAAGGCGAGTTGCGACAGCGGTATCGGCGCCCGGTGCGGGGCCGGACGCCGATACCGGTCAGGTCAGGCCGGTGATGCGCCGACGTGGCCGAGATGCCGGGCCAGGAACGCGTTGTCGACCCCGATCCAGCGTATGTTGCGATGGTCGCCCGGGTTGGCGTGCAGTGTCTTTTCCTTCGAGGCGAAGGCGTCGAACAGTGCGAGAGCGGATTGGCGGTCGACGTTCTCGTCGTCCCAGGGGAGCAGGAACTGGACCGGGACGGTGATCCGTCTCGCGGCCTCGATCAGCGCCTGGTGCACGACAAACCCGCCACCGAAGAGGGCGGCGGTGATCCGGGGCTCGATCGCCGTCAGCGGTATGCCGATCGCGGTGCCCAACGATATGCCACCGCCGTAGCCGATCGGGGCTTCGGTGCCGATTTCGGGCAGTGCCTGAAGGGCGTCCAGGGTCGCCTGCCATTCCGGTACGGCACGCTGCGCCAGTGCGGCGCCGTAGCGGACGCTGATCGACTTGATGCGCTCGGCGTCGCCCGCCGCCATCGCTTGACGGAGGTCGGCGCGAGCCTGCTCGTCCTGCGCCGTGCGCGGGCGGTCGCCGTGTCCGGGCGCGTCGACGGCGACCACGGTGAAACCCCAGGTGGTCACCGTGTCGTGGGCGCGGGCCGCGAGTGCCGGTGTCTTCTTGTGCAGGCCGCCACCGTGACCCATCAGTACCAGGGGAGCGTGATCGGAGCCGGATGCGGGCGACCAGAGCACGCCGGGGACCTCGCCCAGGGTGAAGTCGCGTTCGACGACACCGTTCGACGACGTCTCCGCAGTGAAGTGCACAGAATGCATAGTTGTTGCCTTTCGAGAGTGCCTTGTTGAGGCGCTCCCGGCGACCCCTACGTCAATCACGCGACCGTGACGAAGCGAGGAGCACCCACCTCGATACAGCGTTCATGGGTGTCACCTCCTCGCGTGATGCCACGGCCTGAGCGGCAGGCTACAACCAGGACGTCGTCGCTTGCCAACCACTTTCCCCGCCGACGAAACGTGGCGGGCAGCCAATGCGTTCATCTGCCGCGAACCGTGCACTACCAATGTCACGGCGCACGGCCGGATCGACGTTCGGTCGTGCCGATTTGAATGTGCTCATGCGTCGATGATCGCGTCTGGGTCACGTGCTCCGGCGTTCGTCCGGATGTGGGCCACGCACGACGTCCCGAAACTGCTCGGTGCAAGCGCCGAAAGCTGCGTAGTTGCGGCGCGCCTGCGCAAGTGTCAGGTCTCCGTTCGCCCCACCGACCCTTTCAAGGTCATCGCCGTCGTCCTCCCAGAAACAAACCGGGCAGACGTGCGAGCGCGTCAGCATCCGGCGGTCCTCGTCGAGGAACGACCAGTCGGCGTACGCCCGACCGACCACCACCCGCCCCCGCTCTGCCAGCGCATCAGCGATCGGGCGGAAGTCAAACGCCATGCCGCCGAGGTTGTCGCGCGCACCTGCGCAAGCCCTGGCGGGTGGGGCGGGTGAACAGGCGTCGCTAAGGGGCACGGCCGGTCGCCGGACTTATGAAGCGATATCGTCACCGCATGGCATCGCACGCCTTCCGCCTGGCCGTCGAGGCACGTGACCTCGACGCGATGCGCGAGCTACTCGCCGACAACGTCGTGTTCAACAGCCCGGCCGCGCACAAACCGTTCGAAGGCCGCCAGGTCGTCGCGCAGGTCCTCGCCTTCGCCGCCACGACATTCGAGGACTTCCGCTACGTCGACGAGGTAGCCGACGGTGACCGAGTCGCGCTGATCTTCCGCGCGCGGGTCGGCGATCGTGACCTGCAGGGCCTCGATTACCTTCACACCAACGCCGACGGTCTCATCGATGAGCTGACCGTCATGATCAGGCCGATGAGCGGGCTCGTCGCGCTGGGCGAGGCCATGGGCGTCAAGGTCGCCGCCGCGGGCCTGAAAGGTTGAGCCCAGAGGGCTTGCGCCACGCTGCCATTCGTCAACGGGCACGGGCAGGCCGTCGCCGCACCCGGCGACGACGTCTGGCGCACGGTCGAAGACCTTCAGTCCTTCGGCCCGCCGTCGCAGGTTTCCCGACCGGGAGGCACAACGGCGGCAGCACACGCCTGAACGGTGCAACTTCAGCGTTCGTGCCGTGACCAGGCACAACGTCGCGCTGGCAGGATGAGGCCGTGGTGGTGCGCACCCTGGCGTTCATGGTCCTCCGACAGGTCCCCTGGCTGATCGACCTGGGCCCATCCCCAGACGCCAAGGACATGGAGATCGCAGTCCTTCGCCATCAACTGCTGGTCCTGCGTCAGCAGGTGGCCCGTCCCCGCTACGCCCCGGCTGACCGCACGATGCTCGCGGCGCTGGCGAAGCTGCTCCCCCGCGATCGCTGGCCGATCTTCCTGGTCACGCCGACGACCCTGTTGCGCTGGCACCGCGCGCTGATCCGCCGATGGTGGACCTATCCGGCCACCGGGCCAGGCCGCCGGGCGTTGGACCCCGCGGTGGTCGACCTGGTGCTGCGCCTGGCGCCGGAAATCCCCGCTGCGGATACGTACACATCGTCGGCGAATGCCGCAAGCTCGGCGTAGCGGTATCAGCAACGTCTGTTCGCACCATCCTGCGCCGCCACCACTTCGGGCCGGCCTCCCGCCGCCGCGGTCCAACCTGGACCCAGTTCTTGCGCACCCAGGCCGCCGGCACCCTCGCCGGTGACTTCCTCACCGTCGAAACCATCGGGCTGACCCGCCTGTACATCCTCTTCGTGATCGAACTCGACCGCCGCCGAGCCCACCTGGCCGGGATCACCACCCACCCGACCGACAGATGGATCAACCCAAGCCGCCCGCAGCCTGCTGATGGACCTCGACGAGCAAGCCCACCGGTTCCGGTTTGTCATCCGTGACCGCGACTCGAAGTTCACCGCCGCCTTCGACGCGGTGTTCGCCGCGGCCGGCATCGAAGCAGTCAAGATTCCACCACGGGCGCCGAAGGCGAACGCCTCCGCCGAACGGTGGGTCCGCACCGTGCGCACCGAATGCCTCGACTGGGCCCTGGTCTGCAACCGCCGCCACCTCGACCACGCCCTGACCACCCACGTCGCGCACGACAACACCGCCCGGCCGCACCGCGGCATCCACCTCGACGTGCCCATCCCGCCGAAACAACCAACACCCGGCGGTATCGACAAGATCCGGCGCATTGAGCGGGTCGACGTGCTCGGCGGACTCATCCACGAATACCGCCACGCCGCCTGACCCACGCCGCCTGACCCACGCCGGTCCCCGCAACGCCGCACGGCACTCCCACTACCGCACAAGGCTGCGTTCCACTGTCAGAACACGCGATGGCCGCCAGCGTCAAGACCAACCTCCGGCCCCGGGACGATCGACACCGCGGCGCGCAGTACTACGGCCAAGCAGTACTACGGCCAACCGGATAAGACCTCGCCGGCTCAACCAGCGGGTTCGCCATGTTGAGCCCGCCCGGGCCACGAACCGACAGATCAACAACTGCTCGGATCAGCGACAATACGCAAACCGTACGCCCGTACGGGTGTAATCAAGTGTCTGGATCCAACCAGGACATTCACCGCACTCAATACAAAAGGCCAGCTCAGCTGGCCTTTTACACTGTCGGGACGGCGGGATTTGAAACCCACGACCCCTTGACCCCCCAGGGGGGTTGGGATGGTTCCACTATGGAGTGCCACGACGGTTTGTCCGCCAAGGCCGGTGTGGTTGCCCCGGGCGCCTTCCGCATCCGATTGACCCCCTCGCGTTCGGTCGCGCTGGCTCCGTCGGCGCCTCAGCCACCGATGCGGACCGTCAGCACCAGCCCTCCCAGCGCGTCCCCCTGTGGGTGGGTGGCCTCGATCTGACCGTCGCCGTCGGCGCGGAAGGTCGCCGTCTTGACGGCGTCGCACGACCCGGAGGCGGACAGGCGAGGAAGGGCTTGCGGATCCGAACTCTCGGGGACCGTCCATATGGCCCCGGAGACCGGCTCCAGGCGGACGTCGATCAGGGTGCCGGCCGGTACGACGATCGTCTGCCCGGCGTCGGCCGCGGTGATGGAGACCCGGCCGTCGACGGGTGTCGGCGGCGGCGGCTTCGACGGCGGGGCGGTCGGCGGGGGGGCGGTGTGCGGAGCCTGCGATGCCGAGCCGGGACCGCCGGTCGGGCCGCTGTGTGGACCTCTCGTCTTGGGCAGCCGGCTACCCGCCGATGTCGGTCCGCAGTCCGTGTTGCCGTGGGTGTTGCTCGCCGGTCCGCAGGCCGCCGGTCCGAGGGCCGCCAGCATGGCGAGCAGCGCAAGCAATGCGCGCACCCGCCCGCGCCGTGGCGTCGTAAGCCGGAGCCGGGGAGGGAGCGCCCCGTCGGCGCTCCCTCCTACAACTGGCCTCAGGCTCGTGGTCAGAACCCTGCGCACTGGCCGGAAGCCGGGCCGGTGATCTTGTTGGGGTGACCGTCGTTGGTTGGCGGTGGCGTGTTGCCGGTGCAAGAAATGCTGCCCCCGATCGTGTTGGCTTCGATCTCGGATGCTGTGGTCTCTTCATCCGGTCCGGTGCCGCTGCTGTCGTTGAGGATCACGCTGCCGGTCACCTTGTTCCCGCCGAACTCCACCTGACCCTTGCTGCCGGAAATCATGGTGGTGCCGGTAAGCGTGTTGGCGGCGCAGGCTGGCGTACCGTCGTCGCCAGCGTCGCCGATCAGCACGTACTTGGCGCTGCCGTTCACGCCCACCGAGCCGTGCACGGTGCTGCCGCAGATCGTCAGGGCCAGGCCGCCGGTGGCGGAGATGGAGCCGTTCAGCTGCGAATCGCTGATCGAGACGGCCGCGCCGGTGCTGATCGTGATGCTGCCATTGACCGTCGCGTTGGTGATGCAGGTGGATCCACTGGTCAAGTTGAGGCCGCCGGACTGGGGGCCCGTCAGCGTTCTGGTACACCGCACAGTTTGGTTCAGGGTCGCGGAGCTGTCCAGGAAGAAGTCGTCTCCGCCGTACGTGGCCGTGATCGTGTTCTGGCCGACCTGCAGGATCGGCGCCGTCAATACGCTGTCGCCGGTGGCGTTCAGGCTACGAGTACCTAGGCCGATAGTGCTTCGCTGGAACCGTACCTGCCCGCTGGGTGTCACGGCACCGGGGTTGACGGCGGCGACGGTGGCCGTGAACGTGACCGCTTGACCGAAGTCGGACGGGTTCTTCGATGAGGCCAACGTCGTCGTGGTCCGGCCCTTGGTGATGGTAAAGGGCGTGCTGGCCGTTGCCGGCCCGAAGAGGGCGTTGCCGGGGAAGTCGGCTGTGACCGTGTAGGTACCGGGTCGTTGCTGGAGGACTACCGCGCATTGCGCCACGCCGGAGGCGTCCGTCGTCGCGGTGCACGATTGGACGCCGAGGGTGAACGTGATCGAAGCACCGACGATCCCGTTGCCGGTCTTCGGGTCGATGAGCCTGGCCGCCAGGGACGCCGAGGCTTGGAACTCGCCGGTCGTGTCGCCCACATAAGTCAGGGTGACGGCGGACCTGCCGGTTGTACCGATGACGAACGAATGCGTCGCCGAGGACGGCCCGAAGTCCGGGGATCCCGGAAACTCGGCCTCGACGTCGACCGTGCCGTCGGGCTGATTGAGCGTGAGCGGGCAGACCGCGCGCCCGTTCGCGTCCGTCGTCGCGCTGCACACCTGGGTACCGACGAAGAACGTGATCGGCGCGTTGGCAAGAGGAGCCGGGCTACCGTTCGTCGCCAGGACCAGATTGGCGCTCAGCTGGATCGTCGCGTTCCCGTCGGCACCGAGCGGCCCCGTGTAGGTGATCGCCGTCGGTGTCCGGTCCATCGTCAACCCGACCTCCGTGCCCCACGCGCCGCCCGTGGACGCGAACTCGCCGGCCACCCACACTCCGTCGCCGTCAGGATCGGCCGAGGCGCCGCTGTAGTCGCCCCACCGGTGCCTGCCGTACGGTCCCCGGCCGGAAGCGATCGACGTCTCGCTGTTGGCGCAGTCCGTGCAGGTCGAGGAGCGCGGGATGAAAACGGTCGAGGTGCCGGCGAACCGGTTCGGCCCCGACACGCTGAAGACCATCGTCTTGTCGCCAGCGGCGTTCGGTGCGACGGCCGGATAGAACCGGTCGACCGAGGCGTTCTGGTCCAGCACGAAGTCGTTGACGACGGACATGTCCGGGTACTTCCCGACGTCCACCTCGGTGTAGGCCACACAGGCGGCGTGCACCCCGGGGCAGGCGAGGTCCTGGCCGGTCGACAGGTGACCGGACTGCCAGAACGCGTACAGCAGGCGGGTGTTCCCCGGGTCGATCGTGGCGCCGGTCCCCTGCTGCCGTACGTCCGGTGCGGGATCGAAGCTGCCCACCGGGCGCCCGTTCTGGTCGAGCTTGGGCGCGGAGGGGTTGTCACCGCAGCAGTTGCCAGGGTTCGTGATGTGCCAGACCTCGAGTGTGTCGTCGGACCCGCCGCCGCCGTGGGCGTCGACTAGGTACTCCCCGTCGCCGTCGGTCGCACCGAGCATCTGAGCCGGACGAATGTCCGACGGCGTGTCCAGCCCCAGCGTGCCCTCACTGAGATTGAAGAAGTCCCACCACTTGCAGCACGGACCCGACAGGAACTGACCCTTCGTCATTAGCTTGATCTTGGAATCCTTGAAGTCCGTCCCCGTGGTCGGGAACGCGAACATGTTGCAGGTGATGTAGATCGCCTGGGTGTCGAACCCGATGGTCTCCCGATCGCACCAGTTGCCTGTGTGGTCGCTGCCGTTCAACGTCGCGTCGATCGAGTGCGTGCTCCATCCGCTCGTCGCGTCGCTGCCGTTGGAGACCGCGAGCAGGAGCGTCGACCGGTTGGGGTTGTCGTGGGAGGAGGCGGCCACCAGCCAGAACCGCTGAATGTACGGGTCGTACACCACATACGGATCGAAGATGAAGTCCTGGGCGGGCTGTCCCTCGGCCGAGAAGAGATCGGCGAGCGGCTGGAGGCTCACCTGGGTTCCCGCCTTCGTGTAGACGGCCACCTCGGTGTTCACGGCGAGAACGATGTTGCTTGGCCCAGCCGCCATGATCGTATCCGGCCTTCCGACAGCCCCGGGAAGGTCGTAGCAAGCGGCTGCAACTGGGCCGGCGCGGCCGGTGTCGCCGGACGCCCCGCCGTGGGTACCACCGTCGCGACGGGCTTCTGATTCGGGCCGCGGAAGCCGGCGTCCGCCCTGGCCTTGTCCTTCGCCGCGCGCCCGGTCAACCCGCCCGGCACCACACGCGGCGGAGCGGCCGTGTGCGGGGTACGGACAGAAGTCCCCGGTCGAGGTGCCGTTCCACGCGGACTGTCGGCATGACCAGCAGCGCTACCCCGCTGCCGCGGTGTGGGCGGTGATGCGCTCGCCTTGACCGCGCCTCCGCCCACGGCGAGCGAAACAGCGATGAGCAAGGCGAAAATGAATCGCAGGCGTCGACGTGAAGCCATGGGTCTCCTCCCCGTTGTCCGAGCCCACCCGCGAATGGCGGGACTCCGTGACCCGTGCTTCGTGCCGTTGAAGACCCCGAACGACAAGGCCTGATAACAACGGCACCCTTTCGAGCGACGCGGACTATACGCAGCATGTCGGACGCGCGACGAATACAAATGATCGAATTCCTACGCCATCCCCCGTACTGTCGTGACCGTCAGCGTTGCGTAGTGATCTCGGTGCGCAGGAACACCGAGATCGCACATTAACACCCGTTATCCGGGCCTCGCAGCCCCGGTTCAACAGTGGCCACGGCGGTCGATGCGGTCACGCTCCCACAATTGGCGGGCGTGACCAGGGACACTCTGTCCCGCGGAGTTCTTGAGAGCGCAGGCACATTGGCGAATTCCGAACCCGTGCGTCGTTGATCCGACCGTGCGAGGATGCTCTGATAAGGGGATCACAGAACAATGGCCGGGAAGCCGTGCACGATCTGATCCCGGTCCAGTTCCGATGTTTCACCGGACCGATCCGCAGCGGTACCCGGCCAGCTTGCCGGGCCACTCGGGCTGGCATCCCGGCCGACGGCGCGGCTGCTGCTGTCCGTGGCGTCGTCCCCC
>VAWN01000042.1 GCA_005885555.1 Actinomycetota bacterium | reverse complement strand
GGAGTTGTGTCGGCGACAAAAGCCGCACGGCTCCGCGAGTCGGGCACCACAAGTCCAAGATCGGCGAGGCCCTCACGCGCCCGCGGCGCGCTCAGGTCTTGATGTCGCGGGTCATGAAGTTGGCCCAGGAGGCCAGCAGCAGTACCCCGACGTAGACCGCCTGCAGCAGCAGTCCGCGCTCGATGTCCCGCCAGAACACCGGGTCGCGGAAGAAGTCGACCCAGGCCAGCCAGTACCGGGTCGGCAGGTACGGCTGCACCGACGCGGCCGCGTCCAGCGTCACCAGGATGTCGCTGGTGATCACGATGGCCAGCGCGCCCAGCCCGGCACCGAGCGACGAGTCGGTGACCGTCGACAGGAACAGCGCGATCGCCGCCACGCCGAGCATGGATACGGTGACGAACCCGACCGTCGCCAGTACCCGCAGCGCCAGTTGCAGCGGCGTCAACGGCGCGCCGGACAGCGAGGTGACCGCGCCCGGCTCGCCGACCGCCTCCGGTGGCGCGTTGCCGAGCAGCATCGTGCCGGCGAGGTACGAGGTGCCGACCACGGCCGCGATCGCCAGCAGCACGAACACGGTCAGCGTGATCAGCTTCGCGACCAGCAGCCGGGTCCGCCCGACCGGCCGCACCAGCAGGTACCGCAGCGTGCCCGACGCCGCCTCCCCCGCGATCGCGTCACCGGCCAGCACCGCGACCGCGATCGGCAGGAAGATCGGCATCACCATGGCCATGCCGGCCGCCGGGTACAGCGAGCCGTTGTTGAGCACCGCGGACAGGAACGCCGGCCCCTTGCCGGGCGGCGGCGCCAGATGCGTGACCGACAGGAACACCGCGACGAGTACCGGCAGCGCGCACAGCAGCGCCACGGTGATCCACGTGCGCGGTCGCCGCAGCAGCTTGACCAGCTCCACGCGAATCATGCGACCCGGTCCGAGCTGGTCGTGGTCACGTCGAGCACGATCTGTTCCAGCGACCGGCGCTCCGGCCCGATCTCGGCGACCCGCAGCCCCTCCCCCACCAGCAGCGCGTTGAGCGCCGCCGAGTCGGTGTGCCGCACCACCAGCCGGTCCGCCTCGCGCCGCTCGACCCGGCCGTCCAGCAGCGCCGCCGCCCGCCCCGCGTCCGGGCTCTGCACGACCACCAGGCCGGTCGGCGCCCGCAGCGCGTCCAGCTCCTCCTGCAGCACCAGCCGCCCGCGGTCGACGATGCCGATCCGGGTACACAGCTGCTCGACCTCGAACAGCAGGTGGCTGGAGAGGAACACGGTGGTACCGGCCGCGTTCAGCTCGGCGAGCAGGTCGCGGATCTCCCGCATGCCGCGCGGGTCCAGGCCGTTGGTCGGCTCGTCGAGGATCAGCAGCCGGGGGGTGCGCAGCAGCGCCGCGGCCAGGCCCAGCCGCTGCCGCATGCCCAGCGAGTACGCCTTCAGCGGGCGGGCGTCGATGCCGCCCAGGCCAACCCGCTCCAGCGCCTCGTCGACCCGGCGCCGCCGGGTCCGCCGCGGCCCGCCGGGGCCGGCCGCGTCGAACAGCTTCAGGTTCGCCCGCCCGGACAGATGCGGGTACCCGGCCGGGCCCTCCACCAGCGCCCCGACCTGCGGGAGCACCTCCTTGACCCGACGCGGTACCGGACGGTCCAGCACCTCGATCCGCCCGCTGGTCGCGAAGACGAGCCCGAGCAGCATCCGTACCAGCGTGGTCTTGCCCGACCCGTTCGGCCCCAGCAGCCCGTACCGGTCCCCCTCGCGCACGTCGAGGTCCACCCCGTCGACCGCGAGGATCGGCCCGTAGCGCTTCGTCACCGACTCGGTCCGGATCATTGCTCCCCCGGGTACGTGGACAGCTCGGCTCCGGCCCGCTTGAGCAGCGACGGGGCGACCAGCCCGACGAGCAGGTAGTTGCGCCCGGCCCGGTGCGAATCCATGGCCAGCAGGCTCAGCAGCGGCGTGCCGATCAGCACCCCGTCGCCGGCCGGGAAGGTCAGCGCGGCGCCGCCGCCCCGAAGCGCCCGCCGCTCGGCGTCGTACCCGGTCCGCCGCGATACCGACATCACCAGGAACCGGGCCAGCCCGCTGCCGTAGGTGGCGATGCCGCCCAGCTCCCCGAGGTCGGTACCGGTGCGGGGCAGGCCGGCCAGGCGATCGGGCAGCGGTCCGTTGTTGATCCGGCGCAGGACGCCGAGGATGTCGGACCCGTCGGCACCGACCACGCTCATGTCCGGGCGCTGCGCCGGCGGCGCGAGTACCCCCGGATCCGGCGCGGTCAGCGCGACGTCCAGGAACCGGGTCGTCAGGAACGGCCGGGACGCGCCGCGGCCGGTGACCGCCACGCGCAGCGGCAGCCCGGTCTTCGGGTCGGCCCACAGGTCGATGTGGCCCATCGTGGTCAGCGTGCTGGTCGGGGTCAGCCGCACCCCGGCCGCGTCGATCCCGGCGATGCGCTGCGCCGGCAGCGCCGACAGCGTCACCTCGGTGCCGGCCAGCGACAGCAGCCGCCGGGCCAGCTCCGGCGGGGTGAGGTCGGCGCCGCGGGGCAGCCGCAGCGGCAGGGTACCGTCGACCTCGGTCAGCTGGTTGCGGCCGTAGTCCCAGGTCACCTCGCCGGTCACGGTCTGGTACGTGTCGCGTTCGGCGCCGACGTCGATCACGTCGACCCGCCAGGCGCTCGCCGACGAATACCACACCCGCATCCGGGTGTCGCCGTCGAGCAGGTCGGAGACGTCGGAGAGTTGCGGCAGGGCGGGCAGGCCGGCGGCGCCGACGCTCTCCGCGTAGCCCTGGTACGGCTGGCCGGTCGAGGCCCGCATCTTCGCGACCAGGCCGGTGCGGTCGCCGGCCGGCGGGTGCACCGGTACCGCGCTGACCACCGCGGGTACCGCGGCGAGGCCCAGCGCGACGGCGGCGACCACGATCCAGCGCCGGCGCGCCTGGCCCCGAACTACGGTCACAGCCACCATCTGTACACCGGCGCGCGTGGCGGCGGCCACATGAAAGGCTCACGGGGTGCTTACCGATATCGAGGCGTATCTCCGGCAGGCGGCCGCGTACGGCCGGGACACGGCGCGGATCGGCCCGTTCCTGGCCACGTTCGCGCCCGGCTCGGCCAGCCCGTACGTCAACTACGCGATCCCCGACGACGGCGCGCAGCCGCAGCCGGCGGACGTGTCCGCACTCGTCGCCGCCTACGCCGGCCGGGACCGGACGCCCCGGCTGGAGTACCTGCCGGACCTCGCGCCCGCGGTGGAACCGGCCCTGCTCGCGGCGGGCTTCACGGTCGAGGCGCGGATGCCGATGATGGTCTGCCGGCCGGCCGAGGCGGTACCGGTACCCGTGCCGGACGGCATCGAACTGTCCGTGCCGCAGAGCCGGGCCGAGTTCGCCGGAGTCGTCGCGGTGCAGCGGGCGGCGTTCGGCGAGGACGAGCCGGTGACCGACGCCGCGATCGAGGGTCTGGTCAAGCTGCTGGCCGACGGCGGGCTGGCGGTCCTCGCCCGGGACACCGAACGCGGCGTGCCGGCCGGGGCCGGCGTGGCGACCGTGGTCATCGACGGCACGACCGAGCTGGTCGGTCTGGCCGTGCCGCAACGGTACCGGCGGCGAGGTATCGCGGCCGCGGTCACCGCGCAGCTGAGCCGGCTCGCGGACCGGGCGGGGGTGACCACGGCGTTCCTGACGCCGGGCGGCGACGTCGCCGAGCGGGTCTACGCCCGGGTCGGGTACCGCGGCATCGGCGACATGCTGCACATCTGGCACCTATAGCCGCGCGCGGATGGCGCCTATAGCTGCGCGCGGATCAGGTCCCACACCGCGGCGACGTCGCTCTCCCGGGTCAGCGGCGAGCCGATAGCGAGGCGCAGCACGTACCGGCCGCCGGCCCGGGTGTGTGTCAGGTACGCCTGCCCGGTCGCGTTGACCCTGCGGAGCAGTTCCTCGTTCGGCTCGTCCGGACCGCGCAACCGGAAGCAGACGAGCGAGAACGGGTGCGGCGCAACGATTTCGAAGCGCTCGTCGGCCTCGACCCAGTCCGCGAAGCGGTCGGCGAGCGCCACGCCACCGCGGATGTGCGCGCGCAGCCCTTCGACGCCGTACCAGCGCATGACGAACCACAGCTTCAGCGCGCGGAACCGGCGGCCCAGCGGCACGTGCCAGTCGCGGTAGTCGATCACCGCGCCGGACTCGGTGGCGGCGTTGCGCAGGAACTCCGGCAGCACGCTGAGCGCCTCGGTGAGCTCCGCCCGGTCGGCCACCCAGAACGCGTCGCAGTCGAATCCGGTCAGCAGCCACTTGTGCGGGTCGAAGCAGTACGAGTCGGCGTGTTCGAGTCCACTGTGGACCCAGCGCAGCTCCGGGCAGACCGCGGCGGAGCCGGCGTACGCCGCGTCGACGTGCAGCCAGGCGCCGTACTCCCGGCAGATCTCGCCGATCGGTGCGAGCGGGTCGACCGCCGTCGTCGACGTGGTACCCACCGTGGCGACCACGAGCACCGGTACCGCACCGGCGGCCACGTCGGCGCAAATGGCTTCCCGCAAGGCGTCCGGCCGCATCGCGAACGTGTCGTCGACCTCGACCAGCCGGACCCTGTCGTCGCCGAGCCCGGCCACCCGGGCCGCCTTCTCAATCGATGAATGCGCCTGCGTCGACGTGTAGACGGTGTACCGGTCGTCCACCCCACCACGGCGCCACCGCGCGCCACCGGCCCGGTACAGCGCGGCGAGCGTGGCGACCAGTGCGGCCGACGACGCCGAATCCTGAATGACACCACCGCCCCGGCCGCCGGAACGGAACCGGGCCGGCAGGTCGAGCAGATCGGCGAGCCAGTCGAGCACCACGGTCTCCACCTCGGTGCACGCCGGGCCGGTGGACCACAGCATGCCCTGCACGCCCAGGCCCGCGCAGACCAGGTCGGCGAGCACGGACGGGCCGGACGTGTTGGCCGGGAAGTACCCGAAGAACCGCGGATGCTGCCAGTGCGTGAGGTTCGGTACGACGATCCGGTCGAGGTCGTCGAGCAGGCCGGCGAACCCGTCGCCGTCGGCGGGCGGCCCGGCCGGCAGCGCGGCGGCCGCGGTACCCGGCGGAGCAGCGGACGTCACCCGCTGCTCCGCCAGTCCCGACCAGTAGTCGGCGACCCAGTCGACCAGGGCGTACCCGTGCCGGCGGAACTCCTCCGGCGTCATGTGTCGTGCCACGGGCCGACCCTACCGGCTCACACGTGCCCGGCCGCCCAGCATGCGGTACCGCCGTGGCAGTTCACCAGTCCGGTCAGCGCGGCGTGCAGCTGCGCCAACCGGGCCGGGCCCAGCGAGCCGGCGAGGTTGTCCAGCTCGTCCGGGTCGGTCGTGCGGTCGTAGTACTCCCGCGAGCCGTCGACGTACTCCACGTAGGTGTAGGTGCCCGTGCGGATCGCCTCGTAGCTGGGCGGGTTGCCGGAGTTGGGCGCGGGCAGGTCCGGGTCGTCGGCCTGCACGTCCGGGCCGTGGTGCTCCACGAGGCTCCCGGTCCGCCAGTTGGCGCCGGATCCACCGGCCAGCAACGGTACCAGCGCGTGTCCGTCCACATTGGACGGTACCGGTGCGCCGGCGAGCTGCTCGTAGGTCGGCGCGAGGTCGATGTTCTCCACCGCCGCCCGGCTCGTCGCCCCGTGCGCGATGCCCGGTCCGGCCGCCACCAGCGGTACCCGGATGTCGGTGTCGAACGCCGTCATCTTGCCGGGGTTCAGCCGGTACTCGCCCATGTGGTACCCGTTGTCGGAGCTGAACACCACCAGCGTGTCGCGCGCGATGCCGGCCTTGGTGAGCGCGGCGCGCAACTGCCCGATCATCCGGTCCACCGCCTGCACCGCCTGGACCCGCTTGCGGAAAGCCGTGTCGATCGCGGCCTTCTCGGCGGCGGTCAGCGGCGTCCGCGAAGCAAGCCACGGCGGCGCGTTCTTCGGCAGCGTGTCGAACGCCGGCCCGCGCGGCGCGGTCAGCCCCGGGAACGAGTTGGCGTCGCGCGGTGCCGGCGTATACGGCGCGTGCGGCGCGAACGTGGCGATCTCAAGCAGGAACGGTGACTTCGCGGCCGCGGAGTCCGCGATGAACCTGACCCCCTTGCCGGCGAGCACGTCGGTCAGGTAGTCCTGCGGCGCGCTGCCGTGGTGCACGATCGTGTGGTTCTCGTTGAGGTCGTAGTTGAACTCCGGGTACCCGTTGCCCGCGACGTCCCACTCCGACCAGCCCGGCGGCACATATGGTCGACTGCCGCCGAGGGTCGCGGCCGGCTGGTACCCGTTGAGGTACTTGCCCATCATCGCGGTGCGGTACCCCTTGGCCTGCAAGGCGGTCGCGAAGGTCTGCGACTCCTCGCCGTGCCCGTGGAAGTACCCGAAGCCGCCGTCCGAGCCGCCGTTGGTGAACACGCCGGTGTCGTGCGGGAAGCGCCCGGTGAAGATGGACGAGCGGGACGGGCAGCACAGCGAGTCGGTGACCGTGTAGTCGTTGAACGTCAGCCCGTCGTTCTGCAACTGGCGCACCTGCGGCATGTAGCGCACCAGGTTCCAGGACAGGTCGTCGGTGAGCACGAAGACCACGTTGGGTCTGGCCGGCGGCGCGGCGGTGGTCGTCGACGCCAGTGTCGCGCGGGTTCCTGTGAGCCCTGCCAGCAGCACGGCGCCAGCGGCGGCGCTGAACAGCAGGGAACGTCGAGAACGTGTCATGCGGCGCAGCATGCCGGCCGAGGCCGCACCGCAGCGTCAGCGCAATGTTCGAGGTACGTCAATACCGTTCAGCGGAAGTCCTCGTCGCGGTACTCGCCGGATGGGCGGGACGCCGGGTCGGCGTTCTTGTCCAGCTCGCCGGTGCGCAGCTCGACCCGCCGGATCTTGCCGGAGATCGTCTTGGGCAGGTCGGTGAACTCCAGCCGCCGGATCCGCTTGAACGGCGCCAGGTTCTCCCGGCAGTGCGCGAAGATCGCCTGGGCCGTCGCGGCCGACGGCTCCCAGCCCGCCGCCAGTACCACGTAGGCCTTGGGTACCGCCAGGCGCAGCGGGTCGGGCGACGGCACCACCGCCGCCTCGGCGACGGCGGCGTGCTCGATCAGCACGCTCTCCAGCTCGAACGGCGAGATGCGGTAGTCCGACGCCTTGAACACGTCGTCGGTACGCCCCACGTAGGTGATGTACCCGTCGGCGTCGCGCGCCCCGATGTCGCCGGTGTGGTAGTACCCGCCGGCCATCGCCTGCGCGGTCATCTCCGGATCGCCGTGGTACCCGACCATGAGACCCAGCGGCCGTTCCGCGAGGTCCAGGCAGATCTCGCCCTCGTCGGCGAGGTCGCCGGTCAGCGGGTCGACGAGCACGACACGGTACCCCGGTGCCGCCCGGCCCATCGAGCCCGGCTTGACCGGCTGCCCCGGCGTGTTGGCCACCTGTACCGTCGTCTCGGTCTGCCCGAACCCGTCTCGAACCGTTGCGCCCCAAGCCTTTCCGACCTGCTCGATGACCTCCGGGTTGAGCGGTTCCCCGGCGGCCACGACCGCGCGTGGCGGGTTGCGCAGCGCCGTCAGGTCGGCCTGGATCAGCATGCGCCACACGGTCGGCGGCGCGCAGAAGCTGGTGACCCCGCAGCGGTCCATGACACCGAGCAGCGCGGTCGCGTCGAACCGCGCGTAGTTGTACACGAACACGCACGCCTGCGCGTTCCACGGCGCGAACACGTTGCTCCACGCGTGCTTGGCCCAACCGGGCGAGGAGATGTTGAGGTGCACGTCGCCGGGGCGCACGCCGATCCAGTACATCGTGGACAGGTGGCCGACCGGGTACGACGCGTGGGTGTGCTCGACCAGCTTCGGCCGAGCCGTGGTACCCGACGTGAAGTACAGCAGCAGCGTCTCGTCCGCCCGCGTCGGCGCATCGGGCGTGAAGTCGACCGCAGCCGAGTACGCCGAGGCGTACGAAAGCCAACCGGAGACCGGTGCGCCGACGGCGATGCGCGTGTAGTCACCGGGTACCTCGGCGAACTTCGCGGTGTCGGCCGACCCGACGACCACGTGCCGGGCGTGGCCGCGCCCGATCCGGTCGCGCAGGTCCGCCGGACCCAGCAGCGGGGTCGCCGGGATCAGCACCGCGCCGAGCTTCATCACCGCGAGCAGCGTCTCCCACAGCTCCTTCTGGTTGCCCAGCATGACGATCAGCCGGTCGCCGCGGCGTACCCCGGCCGCGCGCAACCAGTTCGCCACCTGGTTCGAGCGCCGGGCGAGATCCGCGAACGACAGCCGTTCCTCGCTGCCGTCCTGCTCGACGATCCACAGCGCCGGCGCGTCGTTGCCCACGGCGATCACGTCGAACCAGTCCAGCGCCCAGTTGAACGTGGTCAGCCGCGGCCACCGGAAGTCCCGGTACGCGGTCACGTAGTCCTCGCCGGTGTCCAGCAGGAAGTCGCGGGCGGCGCGGAACGCCGCCGTACCATCGGTCGCCGTCATGAAACCCATCCTCGGCCCGGGTCGGACCGGGTGTCGAGGTTTCGGGCGGCCGGTTCCCGGAGACGAGGCAATCGTGCGGAACGTCACGGTCGTGGTCGCGACCCGGGACCGGGCCGGCACGCTGGTGCGTACGCTGGACCGGCTGCGCCGGCTGCCGGACCGCGCCGACCTGATCGTGGTGGACAACGCGTCCACCGACGGCACCCCCGAGCTGATCCGGCGGGAGTTTCCCGACGCGCGGGTACTCCCGTTGCCGCGCAACCACGGCGCCGCCGGGCGCAACCTCGGGGTGGCCGCGGCCGCCACGCCCTACGTCGCCTTCGCCGACGACGACTCCTGGTGGGAACCGGGTGCGCTCACCGCGGCGGCGCGCCTCTTCGACGGGTACCCCCGGTTGGGTCTGATCGCCGCGCGCACGCTCGTCGGCCCGGACGACCGGCTCGACCCGATGTCGGCCTTCATGGCCGGCGCGCCGCTCGGCCGCGCCGACGACCTGCCCGGTCCGTCCGTGCTGGGGTTCCTGGCGTGCGCCGCGGTGGTCCGGCGGGAGGCGTTCCTGCGCTGCGGCGGCTTCGACCCGGTGGTGTTCTTCATGGGCGAGGAGGGCCGGCTCGCCTACGACCTGGCCGCCGCCGGCTGGGGTCTGGCCTACTGCGCCGAGGTGACCGCCCACCACGACCCGCCGCCGTGCGCGGACCCCGCGGCCAAGCGGCTGCTGGCCGCCCGCAACGCCGCGTTGACCGCCTGGATGCGCCGGCCGGTGCGGGTCGCCGCCGCACAGACCCGGGCGCTGCTGCGCGCCCGGCCGGACCCGCCGACGCTGGCCCAGTTCGCGGTGCGGGTGCCGCGGGCGCTGGCGCGGCGGCGCGCGCCGGACCCGGCGGTCGAGGCGGGTCACGCCCTGCTGGCTCAGGCCTGCCGGGGCGGTGGTCGCCGGGGCGCGGCCAGCGGCGGCTGGTCGCGGTAGAACAACCGGTCCAGAGCGACGGTACCGGCACCCAGCAGGCCCGGATACCGCCCGATCGCCGACCGCTCCAGGTTCACCTGGTCGCGCAGCACGTGGCTGATCTTGCTCTGGCTCGCCGCGCAGACCCGCTCCAGCACGTCCTTCGGTGCGGTGGCCAGTTCGCCGCCGAGCGCCACCCGGGCCGGGCTGAGCAGGTTCACGCTCACCGCGACCGCGGTGCTCAGGTGGGTCACCACATCGTCGAGGATCTCGGCCGCCGGCCCGTCCCCCGCCTGGGTGGCGATGTCCAGCAGTTCCAGTACCGGCAGCCGGCGGCGGGTCAGGTTGGCCAGCGTCGGGCTCTGCCCGGCCGCGTCGCGGATGCGCTGGCGCAGGTAGGCGTCGCCGAGCACCGCCTCCAGGCAGCCGACCCCGCCGCACGAGCAGCGCGGTCCCCGGTCCACCACCTGGTAGTGACCGAGTTCGGAGACGCCGTGCGCGCCCTGGCGGAACGGCCGCCCGTCGATCAGGAAGGCGATCCCGAGCCCTTCGCCCAGGTGCACGTAGAGCAGGTTCTCCGCGCGGATACCCAGGCCGTGCCGGGCTTCCGCGACGGCCATCGCGCGCACGTTGTACTCCACCACCGCGGGTACCCCGAACGCGTGCTCGAACAGCTCGGCGACCGGTACGTCCCGCCAGCCGAGCGGCAGGGCGAGCAGGCTGCGCCGGCCGTCCTGGTCGACCGGGCCGGGTACCGCGACACCGACGCCGAGCAACCGGTCGCCGGCCGAGACGACCAGCGGCTGCGCGGCGCTCACGGCGAGGTCGAGCAGGTCGGCCGGCGGGCGACCCTGCGGTACCCGTACCGTCACGACCTCCGACACCACGCCGGACAGGTCGCACAACCCGGCCCGGATGCGGTTGGCGCAGATGTCGACGCCGAGTACCGCGTGCGCGTGCCGGGCGACGGACAGCAGCCCGGCCCGGGGACCGCGCACCGCCACCGCCTCCGGCCGCGGCGACGACTCGACGACGTGCCGGGCGGCCAGCAGCTCACCGATGATCGAGGCGACGGTGGGAATGCTGAGCCCGCTGGCCCCCGCCAGGTCCCGGCGGGTCAGCGGACCGTGTTCGGTCAACAAGCGCAACAGCAGCCCGCGGTGATAGGCGCGCAAGTCCTCGGGCAGCCAGGAGCGTCGGTCCACGTAGCCTCCCCAGGCCGGTTGAGTGGCTCACTCATGGTATCGGGTTCGATACAAAACGTTAAACACCTGGATGGTTACTAACTTCACTTAGTACCGATGAATTTTCGTAGGACCGATGAATTTCCCGCTGGCCGGGCCGCTCCGCCCCTCAGCGAATTTCCGGTTTCGGCCAGATGAAACAATCATCGGGTGATGCCACCCGCCGAACCTGACTGGGTTGCCCGGTTCGCCGACGAGGTCGTCGCCGAGGCCGAGCGCCGCGCCCCCGGCAAGCCGATCGTCTGCGCGTCCGGCCTGAGCCCGTCCGGCCCGATCCACCTGGGCAACCTGCGTGAGGTCATGACCCCGCACCTGGTCGCCGACGAGATCCGCCGGCGCGGGTACGAGTGCCGGCACCTGCTCTCGTGGGACGACTACGACCGGTTCCGCAAGGTGCCGGCCGGCGTCGACCCATCGTGGGACGCGCACATCGGCAAGCCGCTGACCGCGGTACCCGCGCCGCCCGGCAGCCGGTACCCGAACTGGGCCGAGCACTTCAAGGCGCCGATGGCCGCGGCACTGGCCGAGCTGGGCGTGCACTACGAGGCGATCAGCCAGACCGAGAAGTACACCTCCGGGGCGTACCGCGACCAGATCCTGCTCGCCATGCGGCAGCGCGCGACGATCGACGCGATCCTCGACCGGTACCGGACGAAGGACCGGCCGGCCCCCGTCGACGCCGACGAGGACGGCAGCGCGGCGACCGGGTACTTCCCCTACAAGCCCTACTGCGCCGTGTGCGGGCGGGACGTCACCACGGTTGTCGGGTACGACGACGCGACCACCGAACTGGCCTACACCTGCGCATACGGGCACGCCGGTACCATGCGGCTGGCCGAGGACCACCACGGCAAGCTGGTGTGGAAGGTCGACTGGCCGATGCGCTGGGCGTACGAGGGCGTGGTCTTCGAACCGTCCGGCGTGGACCACTCCTCCCCCGGCTCGTCCTACGTCGTCGGCAGCCAGATCGTCCGCGAGGTGTTCGGCGCCGAACCGCCGATTGGTCCGATGTATGCGTTCGTCGGCATCTCCGGCATGGCCAAGATGAGCAGCTCCCGCGGCGGGGTACCGACACCGTCCGACGCGCTGGAGATCATGGAGGCGCCGGTGCTGCGCTGGCTGTACGCCCGGCGCCGGCCCAACCAGTCCTTCAAGGTCGCGTTCGACGAGGAGCTGCTGCGCCTCTACGACGAGTGGGACGCGTTGGCGCGCAAGGTTTCGCAGGCCACGACCGGGCCGGCGGACACCGCGGCGTACCGGCGCGCCACCGGTACCGCGGCCGGCCCGCTGCCCGCGACCCTACGGCCGCTGCCGTACCGCACCCTCGCCTCGATCGTGGACATCACCACCGGCCACGAGGAGCAGCTCCTGCGGATCCTGCGCGACCTGGAACCCGAGCAGCCGATCGCGTCGCTGGACGAGGTGCGGCCACGGCTGGACAAGGCCGCCCGGTGGACCGCCACCCAGCTGCCGCCGGAGCAGCGCACCCAGGTCCGCGAGGAACCGGACATCGAACTGCTCGCCACCCTCGACCCGGCCCAGCGGGAGTCGCTGCGCCTGCTGGTCGAGGGGCTGGATGAGAACTGGTCGCTGCCGGGGCTGACCACGCTGGTGTACGGGGTACCGAAGCGGCTGCTCGGCCTGCCCCTCGACGTCGCGCCGACGGCGGAGCTCAAGGTCGCGCAGCGGGGCTTCTTCGCCCTGCTCTACCGGCTGCTGGTCGGGCGGGAGACCGGACCCCGGCTGCCCACGCTGCTGCTGGCGATCGGCTCGGACCGGGTGCGCAAGCTGCTCAGCGGATGAACGCGACCGGCCGCCGCTTCACGTAGACCAGGCACGGCTCGTCGGGTACCGCGTCGACGGTGCCGTCCTCCCGGAAGATCTCGCGGTAGGTCTCGATCGGGTCGGGGCGCCACAACGCGTACCCGCGGCTCAGGTACAGCCGGATCGCGTCGGTGTTGTCCTCGGTCACGCCGAGCGCGACCCGGTCGTACCCCCGGCGCCAGGCCATCGCCTCGGCGCACCGCATCAGCAGCGAGCCGATCCCCTGCTTCCGGTGCGGCGGCAGTACCTCAAGGTGGCTCAGCAGCGGCGCGTCACGCAGGTCGGCCAGATCCTCGTCGGCCCCCTCCAGGCGCAGGTAGACGTCGCCGACGGCGGTGCCGTCGAGCCACGCGACGAGCAGTTCCCCGCGGCCCAGCCGCTGCCGGGCCAGCCGGTCGGTGAAGTACAGCCGCTGTTCCAGGCTCTCGACGATGGCCGGCAGCTCGGCCTCGGCCGCGGGCCGGACCGCGACGGTCAGGTCGGTCACCCGGCCGAGCCTACCGAGGCGGTACCGCTTGGCGTCTATCGGCATCGTGACACGCTCACCTTCCGATCTGGCGGTGCAGCCGCAGGAACGCCGGCCGGAAGCCGATCTTCGGCCAGGTGCGGGAGGACAGCAGGTTGGTCGCCCGCCAGTCGGTGACCACCGCGCGGTACCCCGCCGTGGCGGACCAGCCGAGCACCGCCCGGCCCAGTGCGCTGCCGACACCGTGGCCGCGCGCCTCGGGTACCACGGCGGCGAAGATCAGGTAGCTCGCCGCGTCCGGCCGGGCCGGGCCGGCGTGCAGGCTCGACTCCTCCGCGGGGCAGCCGACCGCGGCACCGACCACGGCGCCGTCCAGCTCCGCCAGGAACGTGGTGTACCGCGGGTCCTCCAGCGTCTCGACCCAGTCCTCCAGCGCCTCGGCGAGGGTGGGTACCGGCCGGTCCGAGAAGACCGGGGACTGCGCCTGGTGCTGCGGGAGCACCAGATCCAGCGGAGCGAGCGCGGCGGCGTCGGCCGGACGGCCGTGGCGGACCGCCACCCCGTCGGGTACCGGCGGCGGCGTGGCCAGCGGTTCGCGTACCCCGTGCACCTGCTGCTGCCCGAACCCGAGCCGGAACCAGGCGTCGACCAGTGCCGGGGCGCCGGCCGGCACCACCGCGTAGTGCGCGGTGCGGCCCTCGTCGACCCACCGGGCGGCGGCGACGGCGTACAGGTCGCGCACCGTCTCCGCGTCGTCGACCGCGTGCCCGGCCGGCGGTACCCAGACGTTCGGACCCCATCTGTCCACCGCCAGCGGCAGGCCCAGCAGGTACCCGACAGTGTGCCCGCCGGACCGGGCCACCGCACCCGAGGCCCCGGCCTTCCACAGCTCGGCAACCTCGCGGGTGGCCTCCCCGGCGTCGGCGTACCGCGGCGCGAGCAGCGGCTCGGCCCGCCGGTGCACCGCATGCCGCCGGGCGAGCAGCGCACCGGCCGCGTCGAGGTGCGCGTCGCTGAACGGCAGGACCTCCAGCCTCGACATGCCGGGCACGGTAACCGGCGGTACCCCGGCCGCCAACCCGATTACCGGTGGAAGCACGGATTCGGCCTGCGCGCCACCCCGATCGACGAGGCGCTGGCCGAGACCCTGGCCGCTTACCGCCGAGATCTTGGACGCTGACACCCCCTGAAGGGGGCACAAGCGTCCAAGATCTGCGGGCCGGCGCCGCGCGCACGCGGGCCGGCGCGGCGCGTACAACGGGCCGGCGCGGGCCGGCGCGGCGCGCGCGGGCCGATCACCACTACCCTGACGGCATGCTGGTCGGGCGCGACGCGGAGTGCCTCCGGATCACCGGGGCGCTCGACCAGGTGCGGGCCGGCCGCGGCAGTACCCTGCTGCTGACCGGCCCGCCCGGCGTCGGCAAGACCGCCCTGCTGGCGTACGCGGCGGACGCGGCCGGCGACCTGCCGGTACTGCGCGCGACCGGGGTGGAGTTCGAGTCCCGGTTCGCCTGGGGCGGCCTGCACCAGCTGCTGCAACCGGTGCTCGACCAGCTCGACGCGGTACCCGCCGAGCAGGCGGCCGCGTTGCGGGGCGCGCTGCGGCTCGGCCCGGCCACCGGCGACGACCCGTTCCTGGTGTTCCTCGCGGTGCTCAGCGTCCTGTCGCAGATCACCGGCGGCGTCGTCTGCCTCGTCGACGATGCCCAGTGGCTGGACGACCAGAGCGCCGACGCGCTGCGGTTCGTCGCCCGGCGGCTCGCCCGCGACCCGATCGGCCTGCTGGTCGCCGCCCGTGATCAGAACCCCCGCGACCAGCCGGCCAGCCGGTTCGCCCGCGACCCGTGGCCGAAGCTCGCGGTACCCGGGCTGCCGCCGGCCGGCATGGCCGAGCTGATCGACCGTCAGGCCGACGGTACCGTGGCCCGCGAGGTACGCGAGCGCCTGCTGCGGTACGCCGACGGCAACCCGCTGGCGCTGCTGGAGATCGTCGCGAACCTGTCCGCGGACGAGCTCGCCGGCCGGCGCCCGCTGCCCGACCCGCTGCCGCTGAGCGCAGGCGTGGAGGCGGCCTTCCTCGACCAGGTGCGCCGGCTCCCGGTCGCCGCGCAGGAGCTGCTGCTGGTCGCCGCGTGCGCGGACGGTACCTCGTGGGCGCAGATCCTGGACGCGGCGCAACTGCTGGACCTGCCCGGGCCGGCGGCGACCGGGATCGAGGCGACCGGCCTGGTGACGATCGGGCCGGACGGTGCGCGGTTCCGGCATCCGCTGGTCCGCTCCGCCGTCGTCAGCGCCGCGCCGTTCACCCAGCGGCGGGCGGTACACCTGGCGCTGGCCGCCACGCTGGCCGGCGACGGGCACGCCGACCGGCGCACGTGGCACCTGGCCGCGGCCGCCCTCGGCCCGGACGCGGAGGTGGCCGACCGGCTGGAGGCGACCGCCGAGCGGGCGCGGGTACGCAGCGGTTACGCCGCCGCGGCCGCGGCCCTCGAACGGGCCGCGGAGCTGTCGCCGGGCGCCGCCGACCGGGCGCGCCGCCTGGTCGCCGCGGCCGGGGCGGCCGCCCGGGCGGGGCAACCGGGCCGGGCACTGGCCGCGGCCGTGCGCGCCGAACGGGACGCCGGCGGCGACCCGCCGCTGCTCGGCCGGATCGCCGCGCTGCGCGGGCAGATCCAGCTGCGTGCGGGGCTGATCAGCGAAGCCGTGGGTACCCTCACCGCCGGTGCCGAACTGGTCGCGGACACCGACCCGCGGGCGGCACTGGAGATGCTGTTCGGTGCCACCGAGGCGGCCGGCTACGCCGGGGACATGCCGGTGGTGCTCGACCTCGCCGCGCGCGCCCGGCGCCTGAACACCACCGACGCGCGGGCCCGGCTGCTGCGGGACTGGCTGACCGGGATCGCCGACGTGATCTCCGGCGAGGTCGAGCGCGGCGCCGCGGTACTGCGGGCCGCCGCCGACCATCCCGCCCGGCCGGACCTCCCGCGCTGGCTCATGTGGGAGGCGTACGGCGCCATGTACCTCGGCGACGTCGACCGGATGATCCGGCTGTTCGAGGCGGCGGCCCGGCGGGCCCGCGCCGAGGGCGCCCTGGACGACCTGCCGCTGGCCCTGCACGGTGTCTCGGTTGCCGAGACGATCCGCGGCCACTACCCGGACGCCGCGGCGGTCGCCGACGAGGGCCTGCGCCTGGCCCGGGAGACCGGGCAGGACAGCGCCGAGTGCCTGAACCTCGCGGCCCTGGCCGTCGTCGCCGCGCTGCGCGGTGACGAGCGGCGCTGCCGGGAGTACGCCGACGGTGCGCTCGCGCAGGGCATCCCGCGCCGGTTCGGGCTGGCCGTCGGCCGCACCCAGTGGGCGCTGGCGGTGCTCGACCTCGGTGCCGGCCGGCCGGACGCGGCGCTGCCCCGGCTGCGCGCGGTGGCCGAGGCGACACCGGGCGCCGGGCACGTGCTGATCGCGCTGTACGCCACGCCCGATCTGGTGGAGGCCGCGGTGCGCTGCGGGGACACCGAGTCCGCGCTGCGGGCGACCGCCATGCTGGAACTGGTCGTCGCCAACTCCCCCGACCCGTCGTCGGGTGCCTGGCTGGCCCGCTGCCAGGGCCTGCTGGCCGAGCCGGTACCGGCGGTGAAGCACTTCCGGGAGGCGCTGCGCCTGTACGACCTGGGCCAGGAGCGCTTCGAGCGGGCCCGCACCGAACTGCTCCTGGGTGCCGCCCTGCGCCGGGCCAGGCGGCGCACCGAGGCCCGCGAGACCCTCCGTTCCGCCCTCGCCGCGCTGGACGCGCTCGACGCCCGCGACTGGGCCGAGCAGGCCCGGCGGGAACTGCGCGCGCTGGGCGACGCGCCGGCCGACGCGCAGCGGGCGGGCCTGGCCACGCTGACCCCGCAGGAACTGCAGATCGCCCGGTTGGTCAGCGGCGGCGCGTCCAACCGGGAGATCGCAGCCCAGCTGTTCCTCAGCCCGCGGACGGTGGAGTACCACCTCTACAAGCTGTACCCGAAGCTGGGGATCGGGTCGCGGACGGAGCTCGCCCGCGTGGTGCTCACAGATGGAAGACCTTGACGATGTTCGGGGTGTCGGCGATCGCGTGCGGCGCGACCGCGTGGTACGCCCAGACGTGTACCCAGGCGTTGCCGGTACGCAGCGTCAGCACCGTCTTGATCATGCCGGGACCGAGGTACTGGAAGAACAGGAAGATGACCGACAGGATCGTGGCGTTCACGGTGTCGACCGCGAGCCAGCCGTCGAAGCAGTGCAGCAGCGTGTAGGTGACCCCGCCGAGGATCACCGTGGCCGCCGTCGAGCCGGTCAGCCGCCGGTACCGCGGCACCAGCACGCACTGGATGAAGATCATGGTCGGCAGCACGGTACCGATGAAGTAGATGACGAACGTCAGCGGCATGCCGAGCAGCACCTGCCGCCCGGACAGGCCGAAGATCGCCGAGCTGAACCCGGTCAGCTCCACGATGGTCTCCACGACCAGGATGACCACGATCACCAGCACGTCGTTGCGCCGGTCGGTGGAGCGCAGGTTCAGCTGTGTCGCGGTGTACCGGCGGCGGAACCACAGGTACGGCACCACCGCGTAGACGCCGAAGTTGTACGCCATCCACACGAAGACCTCCGGCCGGGTGACCGTGTCGTCGGTGCCGTACAGCGTGCCGGTCAGGTGGAAGCTGATCGGGTGGTACCCGAGCACCCGCGCCAGGATCAGCCCGCCGAGCAGGCCGCCGATGCCGTAGAGGACCATCCACGCGGTCTCCTGTTTGGCGATCGCGCGCTCCGGTGCCCGGGCGCCCACGTCGGGTACCACCCGGCGGCGGGTCAGCGCGAAGGTCAGCGCCATCAACAGGAGCACCTCGATCATCGCCAGGTTGGGGTTGAGCAGCTGGGTGGTGAACGGGGTGTGGTGCAGTGAAGGCCGGTGGAACGGCAGGTGCCCATGGGCGAGCAGGACCACCGCGAGGTTTGCCGCGACCCAGGCGCCGACGGTGACCTGGACGCTGCGTTGCGCGAGGAGGCCGGCGAGCCACGACCGCCGCCGGGTGTCGAGCTGCTGGTCAATCATGGCGCCAGCCTGCCGGTGCCGGTACCGGTCGCGCATCCGTGGAACCACTGGGCGTTTCCACTGACTTGAAGCCGTGGTCCGTTCCGGCACCGCGGACATCAGGCTGTATTGATGTTGTCCACTCCTTCCCGAAGCGCAGCCGGCCTGCTCGTCGTCGCCGTCGCGGCGGTACTGGCGATCACCGCCTGCGGCAAATCCAGCAGCTCGTCCTCGGGTGGCAGCTCCGGCGGAATCAAGGTCGGACTGATCACCAAGACCGACACCAACCCGTTCTTCGTCAAGATGAAGGAGGGCGCCGAGAAGGAGGCCAAGGCCAAGGGCGCCACACTGATGTCCGCCGCGGGCAAGTTCGACGGCGACAACGCCAGCCAGGTGACCGCGATCGAGAACATGGTCGCCGCGGGCGTCAAGGGCATCATGATCACGCCGAGCGACACCAAGGCGATCGTGCCGGCGATCGAGAAGGCGCGGGCCAAGAAGGTACTGGTCATCGCGCTGGACACGCCGACCGATCCGCAGAGCGCGGTGGACGCCCTGTTCGCCACGAACAACTTCACCGCCGGGCAGCTCATCGGCCAGTACGCGAAGGCGACGATGGCCGGCAAGACCGCGAAGATCGCGACGCTGGACCTCGCGCCCGGCATCACCGTCGGGGTGCTGCGCCACAACGGGTTCCTGTCCGGCTTCGGCGTCTCCGGGATCACCCCGGACGCCAAGCAGCAGGCGACCGACCCGCAGGTGGTGTGCAGCCTCGACACGGCCGGCGACCAGGCCAAGGGGCAGACCGCGATGGAGAACTGCCTGCAGAAGAGCCCGGACATCAACCTCGTGTACACGATCAACGAGCCGGCGGCGCTCGGCGCGGACACCGCGCTGAAGGCGGCCGGCAAGTCCGGGGTACTGGTGGTGTCGGTGGACGGCGGCTGTGTCGGCGTCAAGGCCATCCAGGACGGGCGGATCGCGGCGACCTCGCAGCAGTACCCGATCAAGATGGCCAGCCTCGGCGTGGACGCGATCGTGAACTTCGCGAACAGCGGCGCCAAGCCGTCCGGGTACACCGACACCGGGGTCACCCTGATCACCGCCAAACCGGCGTCCGGCGTCGAGTCCAAGGACGTCGCGTACGGCATCGCGAACTGCTGGGGCTGAGCCATGGCCACGACGACCGCGCCCCCCGAGCCGGCCGCGCCGGCCGACATCCCGCCGCCGTCACTGCGGCAGCGCCTGCTCAGCGGCTCCACCCTGGGACCGCTGGCGGCGCTGATCATCGCCTGCGCGTTCTTCTCGCTACGCACCGACCGGTTCCTCACCGGCGGCAACTTCTCGCTGATCATCCAGCAGGTGATGGTCGTCGGTACCCTGGCCATCGGCCAGACGCTGATCATCCTCACCGCCGGCATCGACCTGTCCAACGGCGCCATCATGGCGTTGAGCTCGATCGTGATGACCCGGTTGGCCGTCCACAGTGGCGTGCCGCCGCTGCTGGCCCTGCTCATCGGGCTCGCCGTGGCGACCGCGTTCGGGCTGGCGAACGGGTTGCTGGTGACCCGGGTACCGCTGCCGCCGTTCATCGTCACGCTGGGCATGCTCAACATCGCCTTCGCGCTGACCCACATCTACTCCCAGGAGCAGACGGTCACCGGGGTACCGTCGCTGCTCACCGCGCTCGGTAACACCTTCACGCTGGGCGATACCGACATCACCTACGGCTCGATCGTGACGATCGGGCTGTTCCTGCTGTTCGCCTACCTGCTCGGGCAGACCGCGTGGGGCCGGCACGTGTACGCGGTCGGCAACAACCCCGAGGCCGCCCGGCTGACCGGTATCCCCACCAACCGGGTACTGGTCGGCGTGTACGCCACCGCCGGCCTGGTTTACGGCATCGCCGCGCTGCTGTCGGTCGCCCGTACCGGCGTCGGCGACCCGCAGGCCGGCCAGACCGACAACCTCGACAGCATCACCGCCGTCGTGCTCGGCGGCACCAGCCTGTTCGGCGGCCGCGGTACCGTCCTCGGCACCCTCATCGGCGCGCTCATCGTCGGCGTCATCCGCAACGGGCTCCAGCTCATCGGCGTCGCGTCGATCTACCAGACGCTGATCACCGGCATCCTGGTGATCCTCGCGGTGACCATCGATCAAGTGTCCCGCAGGAGGTCGCGATGACACCGGCCCATGCTCAGCCGGTCATGGAGGCGCGCGGTCTGGTCAAGCGGTACGGCCAGGTGACCGCGCTGGACGGTGCCGACTTCGAGCTGCTGCCCGGCGAGGTGCTCGCGGTCATCGGCGACAACGGCGCCGGCAAGTCCACGCTGATCAAGGCGCTGACCGGGGCGATCGTGCCGGACTCTGGCGAGATCAAGCTGGACGGGCAGGTGGTGCACTTCCGCACCCCGATCGACGCCCGGCGGCACGGCATCGAGACGGTGTACCAGGACCTCGCCGTCGCACCCGCCCTGGACATCGCCAGCAACCTGTTCCTCGGCCGGGAACAGCGCCGAAGCGGCGTCCTGGGTACCGTCTTCCGGATGCTGGACAAGCCGGCCATGCGCAGGCGGGCGGCGCAGCAGATGGCCGAGCTGAAGATCGGCCTGCGGTCGCTGACCCAGGCGGTGGAGAACCTGTCCGGCGGCCAGCGGCAGGGCGTCGCGGTGGCCCGGGCGGCGGCCTGGGCCGAGCACATGGTCATCATGGACGAGCCGACCGCGGCGCTCGGGGTCAAGGAGTCCGGCCAGGTGCTCGACCTGATCCGGCGGATCCGCGACCGCGGCCTGCCGGTCGTGCTCATCAGCCACAACATGCCGCATGTCTTCGAGGTCGCCGACCGGATCCACGTGCAGCGGCTGGGCCGGCGGGTGGCCGTGGTCAAGCCGGACGAGCACTCGATGTCGGAGGTCGTGGCCGTCATGACCGGCGCGCTCACGATCGACGCGAGCGACCAGGCGGTGGTCGTGGACCAGGAGGCCGCGACGGCCGCCGGGGTACGGCCGACCGGAAAGGAGTGACGGCAGCCGGGGTGTTTCGGCGGGCGGAGACCCTCTCGATATAGCGAAGATCAGTGATATGTTATCTGGCAGCCTGTTTAACTGTTAGCTAGCCGTCCTGATCGTCCGCCTGATTCTTCGTCCGTCGAAGCACCCCTTGTCGTCCAGGAGCGACCCGATGACCGAACCGGCGCGCCGCAAACACGTCCCCCTCCGACTGCTCGCGCTCGCCGGTGCGGCGCTGGCACTGGTCACGGCCGCGTCCGCGCGGGCCGCGATCACCGCGGGTACGCCCGCGGCCAGGCCCGCCGCACCGATCACCCTTGGTACCGGTGGCTGGAAGGTGCTCACCAGCGCCACCGCCACGCAGACCGGGCAGCAGATCTCCACGCCCGGCTTCAGCACGTCGGGCTGGCTGTCGGTGACCCCGGACGACGCCGGTGCCCCGGGTACCGAGATCGAGGCGCTGCTGCAGAGCGGCGGCTGCCCCAACGTCTTCTTCTCCGACAACATGCGCAAGTGCTTCGGCTTCACCAGCTCCAACGGTCCGGTGAGCGTGGCGAGGTTCAAGGTGCCGTGGTGGTACCGCACCGACTTCACCGCCAACCTCGCCGCCGGCCAGACCGCGACGCTGATCGTCAACGGCGTGGTCGGCGCGGCGGACGTGTTCGTCGACGGCAAGCAGGTGGCGACGAAGTCGACCGTCACCGGCGCCTACACCCGGTTCACCTTCGACGTGACCGGCACGCTGAAGGCCGGCACGAACTCGCTGGCCGTCAAGATGTACCCGAACGACCCCAGCTCGATGTTCACCCTCGACGACGTGGACTGGAACCAGATCCCGCCGGACCTCAACACCGGCATCCAGTTCCCGGTACAGCTGAAGATCGCGAACGGGCTGAGCGAGAGCAACACGCACGTCGTGCAGAACACCGCGGCCGACCTGTCGACCTCGGCGGTCACGGTGAAGACCGACGTCACCAACAACACCGCGAGCTCCCAGACCGGCACCGTGAAGGCGACGATCACGCCACCGGGCGGTGGTACCCCGGTCACCGTCCAGTCCCCGGTGACGGTGGCCGCGCACTCCACCAGGACCGTCTCGCTGCCGGCGACCACCATCACCAAGCCGGCGATCTGGTGGCCGTACCAGATGGGCGCCGCACCGCTGTACACCGTCGCCACCAGCCTGACCCAGGGCAGCACGGTGACCGACTCGACCAGCTCGACCTTCGGCATCCGCACGGTCACCTCGTCGCTGGTCGGCAAGTCGACGATCGCCCCGCAGGGGGTGCGCCGCTACGCGGTCAACGGCCGCTCGTTCGTGGTGCGCGGCGCCGGCTTCGTACCGGACCTGTTCCTGCACTACTCGTCCGCCGACATCGCCCGGCAGCTGGCCATCCTGAAGAACCTCGGCATCAACATGCTGCGCCTGGAAGGCCACTTCATGCCGGAGGACTTCTACCGGCAGGCCGACGCGGCCGGCATGATGATCGACGCCGGGTACCAGTGCTGCGACGCCTGGGAACCGGGCGGTACCCCCAGCCAGGCCGACCTTTCCATCATGGCGCTGACCGCGCTGACCGTCGGCCAGAACGAGCGCAACCACCCGAGCGTGGTCACGTTCAGCTGGAGCGACAACAACCCGGTACCGGCGCAGGAGAACGTCTCGCTGCAAGCGTTCAAGCAGGCCGACTTCGACGTGCCGATCGTGTCGTCGGCGGAGTACAAGAGCAGCGCCAAGCTCGGGCCGTCGGGCGAGAAGGAAGGGCCCTACGACTACGTGCCGCCCAGCTACTGGTACGACACCACGCACGTCGACAGCGGTGACTCCTCGCGGACCAACGCCGGTGGGTCCTGGGGGCTGGACAGCGAGCAGAGCGCCGGGGACACGGTACCGACGCTGGACTCGCTCAACCGGTTCATGTCCGCCGCGGACCTGCAGGCGTTGTGGCAGAACCCGGGCAGCAACCAGTACCACGCCAACTACGAGACCGGGCACGGCGGGTACAAGTTCGGCACGCTGTTCGTCTTCGACCAGGCGCTGACCAACCGGTACGGCAAGTGGTCGGACCTGAACGGGTACGTCCAGGAGGCGCAGCTGCAGAACTACGAGAACACCCGGGCACAGTTCGAGGCGTTCGTGCACCACTCGACGAAGAGCCCGACGCCGGCCACCGGCACCATCTACTGGCAGGCGAACAAGGGCTGGCCGTCGCTGCTGTGGACGCTGTACAACTCCGACGGCGACCAGGCGGGCAGCTTCTTCGGCGCCAAGAAGGCCAACCAGACGCTGCACGCGCTCTACGGGTACGACAACAACAGCGTGACCGTCGACAACCTCGGCGGCGGCACGCAGTCCGGGGTGTCCGTGCAGAGCCGGGTCATCGACCTGTCCGGCAAGGTGCTCGACGACCAGACGGCGACCGCGATCAGCCTGTCCAGCCAGCAGGTGCGTACCGGTGTGCTGACCCCGAAGGTACCGGCGGCCACCACCCCGCCGGCCGCCGCGAAGACCTACTTCGTGGAGCTGCTGGTCAAGCAGGGCGGCACCGTCGTCGACCGCAACGTGTACTGGCTGTCCACCCAGGCCGACGTGGTCAACTGGGGCAAGACGCTGGGCAACCCGCAGGCCACCATGACGCAGTTCGGTAACCTGCAGGCGCTGCACTCGCTGGCGCAGGGCAAGGTCAGCGCGACGGCCAGCACGCAGAACCAGCCGGGGCCGAACGGTGCCGACCGGGTGTCGACGGTGACCGTCACCAACACCTCGTCCTCGGCCGTCGCGTTCTTCCTGCGCACGGACCTGCGCCGGGGTACCGCCGGCGGCGGCGAGCAGTCCGGCGACAACCAGGTGACGTCGGGGCTGTGGAGCGACAACGACATCACCCTGTTCCCGGGTGAGTCGCAGACCCTGACGGTCACCTACCGTGCCGCGGACCTGAAGGGTGCCCCGCCGGTGGTCAGCCTGTCCGGCTGGAACGTCGGCAAGATGGACCTGGTCGCATAAGGGAAGTAGAGGGGGCCGGCGGACTTGGAGGCGTCCGCCGGCCCCTGCCATGTCGGACATCTGTCCGTACCCCCGTCTGTCGGCCGCCGCTAATCTGTCTGCTGAGCGGAGATCGGGAACAGTCGACTGTGGGGAGCGGCGTTGAGTGACTCTGCCGAGAGTTCAACGAGGATGCCGATCTTCCCCGGCGTCGGCGGCGTGATCAATCTTGTCAGGGAACTGATCCGCCGACCGCGGTTCGGCGAGGCGCCGTTCGGCGCACGGCTGGGCCGCCGGCGGGCCGGCCGGATGGGCATCCCCATGGTGTGTCTCGTCCGCGACGGCACCCAGCAACTGCTTCCCGCGATCGCCACGGAGTATCTGGACCGGGCGCGACCGGGACGGATTCCACATGCGCTCCACCAATTCACTCCGCAGCTCAGGCCGGATCTCGCACCGGGCGAGGACGTACCGCCTCCGACGGCCAAGGACGTGGACAATATCCGGGAGATCCTGTACGGAATTTCGCGTGAGCTGTTCAGCGGCCGGAACTCGCGGTACGGCCGGATCCGGTTCCGCCACTTCGGGTTGCTCTACTGGCTCATGGGGCAGTCCCTCGGGTCCGAAGTCAAGGATCCGGACCGGGTGCTGCGGGAGAGGCTCCGCGAGCGCGACATCGTGGTCCGGCCGGACGAGCGCATCCTCACGGCGACCACCGAAACGCTGGCCGAGGTCACTCGCATCACTCCATGGGTACGGCGGCTTCTGACGCTGATTCCCCCGCTCTGGTTCGCCGTGAAGGTCAGCGGTCGTATCCCGATCCTCAGCACGCCGTACCGCTGGTTCCTGCGCCAGCCCAACCTTGCGCCACAGGATCCCGGTACCTTCGTCGGGTTCGCCGAGCGCCTGACGAAGGACGGCTACGGGAAAGAGAACCCGGACCAGATGCTGCGTCTACTGGTGAACTCCTTTCTTGAGGATCTCCGTCGCGCGTACGGACGGTGGCCGTGGCGATTGGCCGGCGCCCGGCGGATGACCTACGCCGTCGTCCTGCTCGACGGCATCACCCGCGCCAATGGCGGTTACCGACTCCTCAAGCTCATCAACGACGTGCGCAATGAGACGGGTGCGTTCGATCCGCTGCTCGTCGTCAGCGGCAGTGAGAAGGTGCCGCCGTACGCGGTCGATCCCCGCCGCAGCAATCCCGAGGTCGGCGTATGGGACGCGGCGAATGCCGGGCGGGGATACGAGGCGTGGCGCAACAGGTTCTCGTCGAACAGCCGCAGCCGCACGCCGACCGCCTGGTACCTGCTGATCCGGATACCTCCGGCGATTCCGGAGCCGGGCAGGGTGCCGGCCGAAGCCCGGGAAGTGCGGCTGCGGTACGTGCGGGCCGCCCAGGAGCTCGATGTCCTGGAGGGCTTCACAATCGACCGGCCACCGTTGCTGTCGAGCCGCTGGGTTCCCGGATTGGCCGCGGTGACGCTCATCGGGGTACTCGCCTTCGCCGGCTTCGACTACCGCGAGCAACATTGCGGTGCGCTTCCGGGAGCGGTGGGCGCCGAATGGTTCATGAGTGTCGGTGAGGAGTGCATCGGTGTCAGTGACGGTTCGCATGTTTTCGAGCCGACCAACGGCCGGCTGGCCGATGTGGAACGGAAGGTGCACGAACTGAACGTAGAGGCGGTCAAGCAGCATGCGGCAAGCCCGAGCCGGCCGTACGTAACCCTCGTCTACGTCGCCGCCCTCACCTCCGCTGCACACCCGGTCAGCGAACTGGTGACCGCCCGGGAACGGCTCGAGGGTGTGGCGATCGCGCAGGCCCGCCAGTTGGCCCTCAGCGGTGCGAACGAACCGATAGTCCGGGTACTGATCGCCAACGGCGGTACCAGCATGGCGCACGGGACCGACATGGCGCGGACTGTCGTCCGGATGGCGGCCGGAGACTCGAGCATCGTCGGGGTGGTCGGTCTGGATCAGAGCCGCAAGCCGACCTTCGACGCCATCGACATACTGAGTCAGGCAGGGCTGCCGATCGTCGCCGCCACGCTGTCCGCGGACAACCTGGTCGAGGCCTCACCGTTGTATTTCCAGGTATCACCCCAGAACATCCGGGAGGCGGCGGTTGCCGCGGGATACGCGCGGGCGACGTTCGGATCGACACACCTGCGCATTCTCGCCTCGGCTGATCCGACAGACACCTACAGCGCGAATCTCACCAGGGACGTGCGGAAGTCCTTCGCGGACGCCGGGTTCGCCGTTGACCCCGTGGTCAACTTCACGCCACAGGGACTACCCGGCACCGATCCGTCCGCGGCATCCGTTGCCGAGGATGCCTGCCGGTACGACGGTCTGCTCTTCTTCACCGGCCGGCAGGAGGACTTCGAGGAGCTTCTCCGCGGGTTCTTCGCGCACTGCAAGGACCATCCGCCGCGTATCATCGGCGACGACGATACCGCCCGCTACGTGGCAGACAGCACCAAGCGAACACAGAACCCGGAGATTCCGTACGCCTTCATGTCCTTCGCGATCGGACCGAGGTCGTGCACGAATGACGCGGTCTACAACGAGTTGGACAGGCTGTTCAAGGACGAGTGCGGGGCGGACCGCGATTCCTCACTCGACGGGTCGATGGAGCTCGCGTACGACGCGACCTTCGCGATGATCAATGCGGCGACGCACCTGCGGCAGGACCACCAGATTCCGGTGACCGCCGGTGGCGTCTGGCATGAGTTGAGCACGCTGCAACTCGATGGCGAGAGCGGCCGGATCGCATTCGGCAGCACGCCGACCGCACGGGTACCGGCGGACAAGTCGATCGCCGTCCTGCGGGTCGAGCGGGGGCAGCCGCCACAGCTGCAAGGGTTGTGCGGCGTGCATGCCGACCTGCAGCCGGCGAGCTGGTGCCCGCCGACGGAGCGGTCCGGTCAGTCCGGCGGCAGTGGTTGAAGATATGTGGTCGAGGAGGTTGAAGCACACTTGGTAGTTGCTTCCGACGCGATGCAGGCCGGATCGGGCGGCGTGGGCTTCGGCGATGTCGCCGGGGCAGAGGTCGGCCAGTTGGATGGCTTTGACGTTGCTCCAGACCAGTTGCTCCACCGCAGCCAGTGTCGTTGGGTGGCCAGCCATCTGTTCATGTCCGCCGAGCGGTCCCGCCGAGCACCGGAACCGTTGCCCGCACGGACCACCGACTGTTTCCCCGCTAATCGTGAACGCTGCGACACAGCCGTGATTGTCCCGGCGTGCACCAGAATTCACCCGGCTCAGTCGGGCTGGGCGACGTGGCAGGCGGCGGCGTGGTCCGGGCCGAGGATGCGCAGCAGCGGCGTCACCTGGTGGCATTCGTCGACGGCGTACGGGCAGCGCCACCGGAACCGGCAGCCCTCCGTCGGGTCGATCACCCGGGGCGGCTCGCCCTTGTCGCTCTCCGCGTCGACGACCAGCGGCGCACGCGGATCCGGTACCGCCGACAGCAGCAGCTGGGTGTACGGGTGCTTCGGGTTCGCCAGTACCGACTCGGTCGGTCCGGACTCCACGATGTGGCCGGCGTACATCACCAGCAGCCGGTCGGACAGGTACCGGGCGCTGGCCAGGTCGTGGGTGATGTACAGGAACGAGACGTTCTCGTCCTCGCGCAGCTTCGCCATCACGTTGAGCAGGCCGATGCGGATCGACACGTCGAGCATCGACACCGGCTCGTCGGCGAGGATCAGTGTGGGCCGGTACGCCAGCGCCTGGGCGAACCCGATGCGCTGGCGCTGACCGCCGGACAGCTCATGCGGGTACCGGTCGAGGATGTCCGCGGCCGGGGTCAGGCCCACCGCGGTGACCACCCGCTCGGCCTCGGCCTGCCGCTGTGCCCGGTTGAGCTCCGGGCGGTGCAGCTTGAGGCCGCGCATGATGCCGTGCGACACGCGGTACGCCGGGTTGAGCGAGCTGAACGGATCCTGGAAGACCATCGGCACGTCGCTGCGGTAGGCCAGGATGTCGCGCCGGCTGCGCCGCACCGACAACGGCCTGCCCAGGTACCGGATCTCCCCGCCGCTCGGCCGGTAGACCTGGGCCAGCAGCCGGGCGATCGTGCTCTTGCCGCTGCCGCTCTCGCCGACCAGCGCGACGATCTCCTTGCGGTGGATGACCAGGTTGACGTTGTCGACCGCGTGCAGCCGCCGGCGGGACAGGTTGCCGCCCACCTTGAAGTGCTTGGTGAGGTTGCGGGTCTCGATGAGCGGCACCTCGTCGCGGCCGCTCGGGCCGGCGATGACGGGAGCCGCAGCCAGTTCGGTCATGACGCCACTTCCTCACGGGCCCGCGCGGCCGCGCGCAACGCCGCCCGGTCGGGTGCGTGCAGCAGGCACCGGGCCTGCACGCTGCCGACCTGGTACAGCGCCGGCTCGTTGGCCGGGCACTCCTCCTCGGCCACCGGGCAGCGCGGGTGGAACCGGCATCCGGTCGGCGGTCGGGCCAGGTCCGGCGGGCTGCCGGGGATCCCGGTCAGCGGTACCCGTGGACCGCGGATCGACGGGAACGCGTCGAGCAGGCCGCGGCTGTACGGGTGGGCCGGCGAGTCGAAGACGGTACGGGTCGGGCCGACCTCGACCACCTGCCCGGCGTACATCACCAGAAGCTGGTCGGAGAAGTGGCTCACCAGCGACATGTCGTGGGTGACGAAGATGACCGCGAAGCCGAGCTGCCGCTGCAGTTCCTTGATCTGTACCATCAACGACCGCTGCGCCACCACGTCCAGCGCCGAGGTCGGCTCGTCCATGATGACCAGGTCCGGGGTGAACAGCAGCGCCATCGCGATCATCGCGCGCTGCCGCATGCCGCCGCTGAGCTGGTGCGGGTAGCTGCGCAGGTGGATCGGGTCGATGCCGACCAGCTTCATCACCTCGACCGAGCGCTCCCGGACCTTCTCGGCGGAGTACTTCGCGTGCGCCTCGATGGCGTCCTGGAACTGGGTACCGATGCTCAGCACCGGGTTGAGCGCGTTCATCGCGCTCTGCATGACGACCGAGTACTCCCGCCAGCGCAACGCATTCAGCTCGGTCTCGGTCATGGTGACCAGGTTCTGGCCGTGGAAGACCACGCTGCCGCCGGTGATGCCGGCCGGCGGGCTGAGCAGCCGGGCGATCGCGAACAGCATGGTGGACTTGCCGCAGCCGGACTCGCCCACCACGCCCACGAACTCGCCCTCGTCGACGTCGAGGTCGACGCCGTCGACGGCGCGTACCGACCCGCGCGGCGTGGCGTACTCGACCCGCAGGTCGCGAACCTCAAGCATGCGCGCGCTTGGCACGGATCCTCCTCACCGGTCGCAGGGCCGGGTTGCTGATCTCGTCGAAGGCGTAGTTCAACAGCGCGAACGACGCGCCGAGCAGGGCCACGCAGAGGCCCGGCGCGAGCGACCACAGCGGCATGCCGGTCTGCAGCGCCTGCTGGCTCTGCGCCCAGTGCAGCATCGTGCCCCAGCTCAGCGAGTTCGGATCGCCGAGGCCGAGGAACTGCAGGCCGGCGGCGGTCAGCACGGAGTACAGCGCGGCGCCGAGGAAGGCGGCCACGATCAGCGACGTCATCGTCGGCAGCAACTCGAAGACGATGATGTAGAGGCGCCGCTCCCCGCGTACCCGCGCGGACTCCAGGAACTCCCGGTTGCGCAGGGACAGCGCCTGGGCGCGCATCTGGTTGGCGCCGTAGGACCAGCCGGTGACGATCAGCACGACGAGGATGACGGACAGGCTGCCCTTGCCGGCGTAGGTGGCCAGGATGATGATCAGCGGGAACGTCGGCAGCACCAGGAACACGTTGGTGAGCAGGCTCAACGAGTCGTCGGCGAAGCCGCCGAGGTACGCCGCGGAGACGCCGATGAGCACCGACAGGATCGTCGCGACCCCGCCGGCGACGAGCGCGATCACGAGCGACTCGCGGGTGCCGTAGATGAGCTGTGCGTAGATGTCCTGGCCGAGCATGGTGGTGCCGAGCCAGTGCGCGCCGGACGGCTGCTCGCCGGGGGTGAACGCCAGGTCGTTGGGGTGCCGGACCGAGGTGAACAGCTGCGGCGCGATCGCGATCGCGGCGAAGAGCAGGAAGATGACCAGTCCGATCATCGCCTTGGTGTTGGTCCGTACGGCGGTCCACAGCCCGCCGCCGCGCCTGCGGATCGGAGCGGGGGTCTCGGTGGTCGCGGTGGTCTGGACAAGCAGCGAGGTCATCGTCTCCTACCCCTTCGCCCGGGAGCGCGGGTCCAGCCAGGCGATCGCGAAGTCGCACACGAGTACCGCGACGAGCACCGCGACCGTGAAGAGCATGAACAGGACCTGCATGAGCGGGTAGTCGTTGTTCTGAACGGCGTTGTAGAGCAGGTATCCGAGGCCCGGATAGTTGAACACGTACTCGACGAGGATGGCGCCGGAGATGACGAACCCGAGCGACATCGCGAAGCCGGAGAGGTTGGGCAGCAAGGCGTTGCGCGCCGCGTAGTTGTACATGATGCGCCGGTCGGACAGACCCTTGGCACGGCCCATCCGCACGTAGTCCTCGGCCAGCGTGGTGATCATGTTGTTACGCATGGTCAGTACCCAGCCGCCGACCGCGGTGATGACGATCGTCGCGGCGGGCAGGACCGCGTGCTGCAGCACGTTGCCGATGAACTCCGGCGACCAGTCCGGCTGCAGGCTGCTGTCGTAGTTGAAGTCGCTGGGCAGCAGCCCGTTGGTCCAGACCGAGAACATCAGGATCAGCAGCAGCGCCACCCAGAAGTACGGCAGCGCCGAGGTCACCACGAACACCGACGGCAGGATCGCGTCCAGCCGGCCGCCGCGGCGCCAGGCGGCGACGGTACCGACGAGCGAGCCGAGGATGAACGCCAGAACCGTGGCCACGCCGACCATGCCGAGCGTCCACGGCAACGCCTGGCCGACGATCGTGCTGACCGGCGTGCCCAGGGTCTGTCCGATCGACACGCCCCAGTGCCCGGTCAGCATGTCCCTCAGATAGTCGAGGTACTGCTCGAAGATGTTCTGGTTCGGCTTGAACCCGAACGAGGCGAGCAGCTCCTGCAACGCCTGCGGGGACAGCTTGTTGTGGGTGCGGTCCCGCAGCGCCTGCAGCGGGCTGCCCGGCATGAGATGCGGAATGAAGAAGTTGATGGTCAGTGCCGCCCAGAGGGTGAGCACGAAGAACCCGAGACGTCGAAGTAGGAACCTCACCGCGACCAGCTCCTCGTGCTCACCCTCGTCAAACCTATTCCTGACTTACTTCTGTGCGGCGTTGGAGTACAGGCGGGTCAGCACCTGCCCGGTGTCCGGCACGTTGAACGCGGCCGGCTGGGCGTACGGGTCCTGCTCGGTCGGCCAGCCGCCGATGTCGGAGGTGTTGTACTGGAACCAGTCCACCGACTCCGTGGTCGGGATGACCGGGATGTCCTTCAGCATCGCGGCTTGGATCTTCTTGATGATGGCGACCTGGCCGGCGTCGTCGGCCGTCGCGAAGTCGTCGAACAGCTTGTCCACGTCGGGGTTGAGGTACCGCTCGTAGTTGGTGCTCGCGTCCTCGCCGATCTTGGCCGAGTTCTTCGAGTACAGGATCTGGCGCAGCTCGGTGTACGGCGTCGGGCCACCCGCCGACCCGTAGTAGGCCAGGTCGAAGTCGCCCTTGTACAGCTTGTCGTCGTACGTCTGCTGGGCAAGGTCGGATACGGTCAGGTCGATGCCGATCGGCTTGAGGTTCTGCTTGACGACCGCGAGCGAGGCGTCCCAGTCGGTGTACCCGGTGACGCTGATGACGGTCAGCTTGAGCGGGTTCGACGGGGAGTACCCGGCGCTCTGCATGAGCTGGGTAGCCTTCGCCACATCCGGCTTGTCGTACCCGGAGCTCTTCAGCGCGCCGTCGTCGAAGTACTTGTTGAACGTCGGCGTGACGACCCCGGTCTGGTTGGCCGCCGGCTGCTGGCCGCCCTCACCGATCTTCGCGACCTGGGCCCGGTCGATCGCCAGCGCCATCGCCTGCCGTACCGCCAGGTTGCTGGTCGCCTTGTGCGACGGGTCGAGGTTCGGGTACAGCGCCACGTTGGTCACCGGCGGGGACCACGTGTGGTTCTCCTTGGACTTGTTCAGGTAGAACTGCGCGATGTTCGGGATGAACTGACTGCCCCACTGCCCCTTGCCGCTGGCCAGGTCGAGGTTGCCCGGCCCGTTGTCCAGGTACGCCGGGTACTCCACCTTCTGGATGTACGGCTTGCCCGGCTGCCAGTAGTCCGCGTTGGCGGTGTACTGGATGTTGTTCGCGCTGCACGGGTCGACCTTGAACGGACCGGTACCGACCGGGTTCGGGTCCTCCCACGTGTCCGGCTTCTTCGCCGCGTCACCGGTCGACCAGATGTGCTTGGGCACGATGCCGACCTGGTTGGCGAAGTTGAAGAAGTACGGCCCCGCCGGGTTGGCGAACGTCAGCGTCACCTTGTTACCGCTCGCGGTGACGCTCTGCAGGCCGGCGCCGCTCCACAGCGAGTACAGGTCGGTGGCGGGGGTCTGCTTCATCAGGTTGAACGTGAAGACCACGTCGTCGGCGGTCATCGGCTGGCCGTCGCTCCACTTCACGCCGTCGCGGATGGTGAAGTCGATGGACTTCTTGTCCGCGCCCCACTGGTACGCGGAGGCGAGCATCGGCGTCTCGGCCTGGTTCTTCAGGATGTTGACGAAGACCAGCGGCTCGTAGACGAAGCCGAGCGACACCGCGTTGTTCGCGGGATTGAACGGGTTGAACTGGCAGGGCCAGGTCTGGCCCTGCACGTTGACGATGGTGACCGTGCCGCCCTTCTTGTAGGACGTCTTGGCCGGCGCCGACGAGTTGCTGGTCGTGTTGTTCTTCTTGGTACCGCAGGCCGCCATGACGACGCTCAACGCTATGACGACGGCGACGGCGACGATGGCTTTCGTACGCCTCATCCCTCAGTCCCTTTCTTTCTGCTATGCGGGGGTGACAGGTGCGGTTTCGTGCATCGGGTACAGCTGCCGGGCCGCGGCGATGCCCAGCGCGAGCGCGCCCAGCAGTGGCGCGTCGAACGGGAACTCGGCAGGTACCAGTTCGGGCGGGTACGGTACCGCGGCGTCCAGGGCCCGGCGCAGGCCGTCGCGCAGCTGGTCCCAGGAACGGACCATGCCGCCGCCGACGACGATGCGCCTCGGGTCGATCGCGATGGCGAGGTTCACGAGGTGGAAGGAGAGCTCGGCGACGAACTCGGCGAGCAGCCGCGCCATCGCCGGGTCCTCACCCGCGCGGGCGAAGACGTCGGCCGCGCCGTGGGACGACCGGCGGCCCAGCGCCATGCCGCTGACCGAATCCTCCAGGGGTACCCGGTCGGCCAGCGGTATCCCGACGTCGTCCAGCCGGCGCAGGTTGTAGCCGATCTCGCCGGACGCCCCGTGCCGCCCGGTGACCACCGCGCCGTTGGCGACGATCGCCACGGCGAGGCCGGTGCCCAGGTTGAGGTAGATGCCCGGATCGCAGCCGGCCAGGGCGCCCCATTCGGCCTCGGCCTGCGCGGCGGCCTTGACGTCGGTGGCGAGCCGGACCTGCGCTCCCCCGAACGCGCGGTCCAGCTCGCGGCCGAGCGCGAGGTCGCCCCACCCGGGCACGGCGGGGGCGAGGTCGACCCGATCCTCGCGCGGGATGCCGAAGGTACAGGCGCCGACGGCGGCCAGCGGCCGGCCCGGTGCGAGCGTGTCGAGCAGGTCGCGCGCGGCGCGGATGCCGCGTTCGAGGCAGGCCTCGGCGCCGTCGGCCGGCCGGGTGTCCACGGTCGTGGTGCCGAGCCGGACGCCGCTCATCTCGCAGACGCCGGCGGCGATTTTCGTCCCGCCGAAGTCGAGCCCGAGCACGACCGGTGAGTTCATCCGCTACCCCTCACGATCTTGCCCGACTCGTTGGTAGTTAGTAAAGTAGACTAACAAACTGGCGGGGGCAAGGCTCCGCCGACGACAACAGCTTGATCGTTATCCGCGGGAGGGCGAACGTGGCAGAGGTGGTGGCCGGACCCGGCTCGCCCGCCCGCCAGCCACTGCTGCGGGCGATGAACGAGCAGCTGCTGCTCGAACACATCCGGCGGGCCGGGCAGCTCTCCCGCGCCGACCTCGCCCGGGTCTCCCGGCTGTCCAAACCCACCGTCTCCGGGGCGCTGGCCAAGCTGGAACGCGCCGGGCTGGTCCGCACCTCGGGTGCGCGGACGGGGGTACCCGGTCCCGCCGCGATCCTGTACGAGGTCCGGCCGGAGGCGGGGTTCGTCCTCGGGCTGGACGCCGGCAGCCGGTTCCTGCGCGGCGGCATCGTCGACTTCACCGGCCGGCTGCGCGCCCGCACGGTGCTCAAGGCGCGGGCGGCCAACGCGCACGGCCGCATCGCCGAACTCGTGGAGCTGGCCGGCAACCTGTTCGCCGAGGCCGGCATCACCGCCGCCGACGTCACGCAGACGGTACTGGGGTGTCCCGGTGTCTACGACCGCACCCGCGACGCGCTCATCCTCGCCGGTGCGTTACCCGGCTGGGACAAGCCGTTCGTGCTCACCGAGCTGCGCCGCGCATTCGGCGGATCCCTCATGGTGGAGAACGACGTCGACGCCGCAGCGCTCGCCGAACGGGCACACGGGCACGGTCGCGGCGTGGACAGCTTCGCGCTCGTCTGGATCGGTACCGGCATCGGCATGGGCCTGGTCCTCGGCGGCCGGCTGCACCGCGGCGCGCACGGCGCCGCCGGCGAGATCGGTTACCTGCCCTTCGACAGCGCCGAGAGCACCGACGCCAGGGACGCCCGCCGGCGCGGCAGCCTGGAGGCCGCGGCCTCGGCCGCCGGCATCGTGCGGGCCGCGCGGCGCAAGGGGATGCGCGGCCCGGTCTCCGCGCACCACGTCTTCACCTCGGCCACCAGGGGCGACGAGCGCGCCGGTCACGTCATCGAGAACGAAGCCCTGCTGATCGCGAAGGCGGTCAGCGCCGTCGTCGCGGTGGCCGACCCGGAACTGGTCGTGCTCGGCGGCGGGATCGGTCAGGCGCCCGGGTTCCTCGACGCCGTCGCCGCGCGGTTGCGCCCGCTCGCACCGGTCCTGCCCGAGCTACGGGTCAGCGCGCTCGGGCAGGACGCGGTGGTGGACGGCTGCCTCGCCGCCGGACTCGACCGGGCCTGGGAAGTCGTCATGGCGGGCCTCCCCTCCCCGGACCCGGTCGAGGTCGCGGCGTTGGACGGAGGGCGCCGTCAGGTACCGAACACCTGGACCTCGTAGATCCGGGCGGCACCGTCGCCGTTGCTGGTCGGCGTCACGATGTTCAGGCGGACGAACCGGGCGCTGACCGGGGTGATGTTGTGGGTGGTGACGTTGGCCGTGTTGCCGGTCACCGTAGCGACCGTGGTGAAGTTCGTGCCGTCGGTGCTCACCTGGAGGTTGAAGTCCCGGGTGTTCCACCCGGTCTGCTCACCGCCGGCGCCGGCGTGGTCGATCACGATCTGGTTGATCGTGTGCGTCCCGCCGAGGTCCACCCGCCAGAACTGGGTACCGATGGCGCCCAGCGAGCACCACTTGTCGGAGTTGCCGCCGCTGATGCTGCCGTTGACCGCCTTGTCGGAGGTCTCGGTCGAGGCGCAGGAACCGTCGGCTGTCGTGGGGTGGTTGAGCGCGAGGTTGTTCGGCACGCCGCCGCCGCCGTTGTAGGCCGGTGGCGCGTCCGCCGCACCGCTGCCCCACGAACTGGCCGTCGAGCCGAGCGTGAAGTTCAGCGTCACGCCGTTCTGCCACATGCTCGCGGCGATCCAGTTCTTCGTCGTCGAGGCGCCGTTGACGTTCAACGACTGGACGAAGAAGTTGCCACCGCCGGCCTGCGGGGCGTTCACCGTCATCGTCGCGCCGTTCGGCAGGTGGATGATCTCCTGGGTGAACAGCGGGCTGTTGAAGATGAGGTCGGCGCTGCCCGGCGTCACCGGGTAGAAGCCCAGCGCGCCCCAGACGAAGTTGGCGCTCATCGTGCCGAGGTCGTCGTTGTCCGGGAAGCCGCTCGGGGTGTCGTGGTAGAACTGGTTCAGCATCCGGTTGACCACCTGCTGGGTGTGCGACGCCGCCCGGGTCCAGTTGTAGAACCACGGTGTCCCGAGGTCGAACTCGTTGGACAGGAACGCGTCGTTGCCGTTCGAACCGTCCAGCACGGTGAAGAAGCTGTCCAGCATCGAGGTCGTGGTGGCGTTACCGCCGAGCAGCGCGGCGAGCGCCGGCTGGTTGAACGGTACGACGAAGCGGTACTGCGCCGCCGTTCCCTCGATGTACTGGTTGGTGCTCGTCGGCGTGATGCCGCTGACGAACGCGCCACTGGTCAGCTTCGGGTTGAGCAGCTTGTTGGCCGGGTTGAAGACGTTCTTCCAGTTGTTGGCGCGGTTGACCATCGCGGCCGCGGTGGACATGTCGCTCGCGCTCGGGTTCGGCGCGGCGAGCAGGAACCGCGACAGCGCGAAGTCGGCCTGGTCGTACTCCAACTGGCTGGACAGGAACCCGTGCGCGTTGCAGCAGCCGTAGCTGCCGTTGCTCGGGATGTAGCCGAACTGGTTCTCCAGCGCGGTTTCCGGCCGTACCTGGTTGGTCGTCGTGGCCTGCCGTACCATCACCGTCTTCGCCGTCGCGGTGTCGAAGCTGCGGGCACCGAAGGCGAAGTAGTTCGCGATGGCGATCTGCGCGGGGTCGCCGGCCATCACGAAGTTGTACGAGTTCATGAAGCCCCACTGCGGCATCAGGTGGGTCGAGCCCTGGGCCGCGTCGTTGAGCAACGACTGCGCGATGTCACTGGTCTGCTGCGGTGCGACCAGCGCGCTCAACTGCGTCTGCCCGTGGAAGATGTCCCAGCCGGAGAACTGGTCGTACTGCGCGTGCCCGGCCGCGATCGTGTGCACCGCCTTGTCGAACCCCATGTACTGGCCGTTCGAGTCGCTGACCACGTTGGGGTGCTGCAGGACGTGGTACAGCGAGGTGTAGAACAGCTGCTGCTGGCTGGTGGTACCGCCGCTGATCTGGATCTTGTTCAGCATGGCGTTCCAGGCGTTGTGCGCGTTGGTCCGCACCGTGTCGAAGTTGAACCCGGTGCCGTTCTCCGCCTGCCAGTTGGCCTTCGCGTTGGCGTCGCTGACGAAGGAGATGCCGACCTTCGCCTGTACCACCCGGTTGGCCGTGGTGTTGAAGGTGAGGAACACGCTGTTCGGGCCGGCCTGGATCGGCGGGTTCGCCGCGAACGGGTGGTCGAAGATGATGTCGAAATGGACGGTGTAGGTGTCCGCCGCGCCGCAGAAGTGGCCGCTGGTCGCCGAGCCGTGCACCTCGTTGGTACCGACCACGGTCACCGTGCTGGCCGAGGTGCCGTTCTGGCTGTCGCGCAGCTTGATGAGCAGGTCGGCCTGGCTCGTCGCGGGGAACGTCCAGCGGGCCATGGCGCTGCGCATGGTCGCGGTCAGCTCGGTCTTGATGTTCGAGCCGGCGCCGCTCATCACCGAGTAGAACCCGGCCTGGGCGACCTCACCGGTGTGCGTGAACGGTTCCATGTGTGTACCGGGGTCGCCGCTGGGCAGTCCGCCGGTCATCGGCAGGATCGGGAGGTCCTGCATCGCACCGCAGCCGGGGCCGGCCATATGGGTCAGGCTGAACCCGCGGAACTGGGTGGCGTTGAAGCTGTACCCGCCGCCCAGGGGCCGGCTCGGACTGGTGTCCGGGCTCCACTGCACCATCCCGAACGGCATGTCGACGCCGGGGAAGTCGTTGCCACCCCCGGTCGACATGACCCGCGCGTCGACCACCGACGCCGGGTCGCTCACCAGAGCGGCGCTCTTCGTCGCCGCCTTTGCCACACCGGTCAGGCCGACGGCCACCATCAAGGCCGCGAAACCAATCAGACCCGCGCGCACACCTCTGTACCGCATGGTGCCCACCCCGATTCCGACAACGTTGTCAGAGAAGGCTAATCCCCGCACTCCGGCCCGGTCAATGGACGATGGTCAATTGGTCCGCTCCGTCAATTGCTCCGGTCGCGTAAGACCGGGTTCACGTGACCGTGGGCGATCACCTCGGACAGCGCGACCCCGCACAGCCACCCCACCAGACCGGACACCAGGTTCGCCACCACCGACCGGCGCACGCCCAGCAGGCGACCGGCCACCACGGCGACGATCAGGATGCCGGGCAGCGAGACCAGCAGGCCGGGCTGGGCCAGGTTCACCGTCACCGCCGCCACCCCCTCCGGGTCCCCGCCCCGACAAACTACGGCGGTACCGGACCGGGAACAGCCGAGTGATCAGGTGGTTTGCGCCAACCGGAGGAACGAGGGCGGTAGCGTCGGTGCGGTGCGGATTCTGGTGCTCGGGGGTACCGCGTTCGTCGGCCGGGCGATCGTCGAGGACGCCCTGCGCTGCGGCAACGAGGTGACCCTGTTCGGCCGCGGCCGGACCGGTACCGACCTGTTCCCCGGGGTACCCCGGCGGGCCGGCGACCGGGACACCGGTGACTACGCGTCGTTGCGCGACGGCACCTGGGACGCGGTCGTGGACGTCAGCGGCTACGTGCCCCGCCACGTCGGGCAGGCGATGGCGGTGCTCGGCGACCGGGTCGGCCGGTACCTGTTCATCTCCAGCCACGCCGTGTACGTGCGTACCGGCGTCGGGCCGGGCAGTGACGAGGACACGCCGCGGCGGGCACCGGCGCGCGACACCGAGGTGCTCGACGACGACACGTACGGGCCGTGCAAGGTGGCGTGCGAGGACGACGTCGTGGCGCGGTACGGGACGCGGGCGACGATCGTGCGGCCGGGCAAGGTGGCCGGGCCGCACGACCGGCAGGACGGGCTGACGTACTGGGTACGCCGGGCTACGGAGGGTGGCCGGGTCGCGCTGCCGGGCCGGCTGGAGCAGCCGGTGCAGGTGGTCGACTCGCGGGACCTGGCCCGGCTCGTGGTGCGGCTGCTGACCGACGACCGGCCGGGTGCGTTCAACGCGGTCGGTCCGGCCGAGCCGACCACGCTGGCCGGGCTGATCGGCACCTGCGCCGAGGTGGCCGGTACCGAGGTGGAGATCGTACCGGTGCCGGCTGACACGGTACCGTCGCGTCTTCCGCTCGTCTGGCCCCCGCAGCGGTGGCCGACCCAGCAACGCAGCGCCGCGCGGGCCCGGGTGGCCGGCCTGCCGGCCACGCCGCTGGCGGTGACCGCGGCCGACGTGCTCGCGTGGGTGACCGGAGGATTAGGCCCCGGGCCCGGTGGGGATCACAGGAGGTAGGACCGGCTGTACCGCGGAGGTGTCCACCGTGAACTCGTCCACCGGCAACGAAGCGCTCACGGTCACCCGCCAGACGTTCACCGCCCGGCAACTGCGCCGGCTACGCCGGATCGTGCTGTCGGCGGCGCGGCGGGCCGGCCTGTCCGCGCAGCGCAGCGGGCAGCTTGTGCTGGCCGTGAACGAAGCGGCCACCAACGCGATCAAGCACGCGGGCGGCCGGGGGCTGGTGGAGGTGTTGCAGGACAACGGGAACCGGCTGATCGCCGTGGTGTCCGACCACGGTCCGGGGCTGCCGGCGCGGGTGGCGCTGCACCGGCCAGGGCTGGAGGCCACCGGCGGGCGCGGCCTGTGGCTGATGAACGAGGTCTGCGACCGGGTGGAGGTGTCCAGCGACGCCGGCGGCACGCGGGTGCGGCTGGAGATGTCGTTGAGCGCGTAGCGTACGCGAGGGTACTCCGAGGGTGGACAGGCTCGGGCAACGTGATCTACAAAGGAGCGCACGAACCACCCGAATCGCAGCGAACCTGGTCGCCGCGACCGCCGCCACCACGATGGCGGCATTCGCGCCGGCCCTCCCCGATGACAGCCGCGGCGCACCAGGCGACGGTGCAGCCCCGGCCGGCGATCACCGGACACGTCCAGGCGGTCACGCGGGTGGCCCCACTGTCCACTTCGGACTGTGTGGCGCAGATCGGCATCCACTGCTACTCGCCGCTGCAGTACCGCCTCGCGTACAACCTGAACCCGTTGTACGCCAAGGGAGTCACCGGCGCGCACATCGTGCTCGTCGAGACCCCGGTCGCGGAGACCGACCTGAGCAGTGGATGGGGAACCATCGACGCCGCCACGTTCGTGCCGGCGCTCGCCCACATCTGACCGGTCACGCTGTTTGCGTGGGTGTCCCGCCGCGGCGGGGCACCCACGGCGTTTCACGACGAGCGCATCAGCCCGACCCGTGCCGCTGTCCGGCCCGCTCGTGTGCCGCGACGAGCACCGGCCGTACCGTGTCCCCGCTCGGGTTCAGGATCGACACCCAGCCCTGCGCCGCGTACACCGGATGCGGGACGAGCCGGTCCAGCGCGGTGTAGTCGTACTCCCCCGCGTGTTCGGCGTGCGCGGCCGGCGGGTACCCCAGCAGTTGCGCGAACCGCTCGCGCCCGACCGCGGCGTTGACCCGGAACACGCCGGGCCGGTCGAGGTACGACGCGGTGTCCCACCCCGGGTAGTCCTTCGTGACGATCGTAGCGAACGGCATCTTGCGGTCGGGTTCGTGGAAGAAGAACGTGTCACCGCAGGCGATCTCGGGTGAACCGTCGGCGGTCTGGGCGGTCTGGGTGAAGACGCCCGGCAGGGCGCTCATGAACCGGATGATCTCTTCCTCGGTCACCACACCATCATGCCAGTGGACGCCGTCGCGCCGCTCGGCTACCTGACCACGAAGGTGTCGGCCACCACCCGGTCGCGGCCGCAGCGCTTGGCGGCATACAGATTGTGGTCGGCGGCGCCGAGCAGTTCCGCCTGGCCCGCCCGGTCGCCGGGAGCCAGGCACACCGCACCGATGCTCACGGTCACCGGTAGCTCGCCGGTCAGCGGTACCCAGTCGTGCGCGCGGATCCCGTTGCGCAGCACGTCCAGCCGGTACTCGGCCTGGCTCGCCCCGAGGCCGGGCAGTACCACCAGGAACTCCTCGCCACCGAGCCGCGCGACGAAGCCGTCGGTACGCAGCCCCGCGCGCAGCAGTTCGCCGACCGTCGCCAGGACCCGGTCGCCCACGTCGTGCGACAGGGTGTCGTTGATGCGCTTGAAGTGGTCCAGGTCGGCCAGCGCGACGGTGACGGGGACGCCGGCCGCCTCGGCACGGGCGAGGACGAACGGCAGCTCCTCGTCGACGTAGCGCCGGTTCGGCAGCCCGGTCAGCGGGTCGGTGCGGGCCTGCTCGCGGAACCGCTCGGCATGCTGCCGCGCCTCGGTGGTCTCGAAGATGGCCTGCCGGGTACGCGCCTGCGCCTCCTGCTGCGCCGAGCGCTGCGCCTCCTCGGCGCGGTGGAACGCCTTGTACGTCGCGAACGCGCGCCGGTAGTCGCCCGCCGCGGCGTACAGTTCCGCCTGCTCCTGCAGTACCCGCACGCGCACGTCGCCCAGCGCCCGCTCCTCGCACAGCGCGAGGCTGTGGTCCAGGCTGGCCTGTGCGCCGTACAGCGCACCGAGTCCGCGCCGGGCGGTCGCCAGGGTCAGCAGGTACTCGGCCATACAGTCGGCTTCCCTGTTGCGCATGTGACCGTAGGTCGCGATCGCCTGCAGTACCGTCTTCTCCGCGTCGGCGTGCCGGCCCAGCGCGAGCTGGATGCGGGAGATCGTGTCCAGGTCGTTGCCGTCGAACTCGCGGCCGGTGCGGTCACGGAACGCGAACATCCGCTCGACCACGGTCCAGGCCGCGTTGAACTCGCCCGCCTCGTACTCGGTGTAGGCCAGGTTGTTGAGCACCATGATCTGCCGCTCCGGGTTCCCGGCGGCGACGGCGAGCCGCTCGGCCTGCCGGTACCGTTCCCGGGCGGCGTCGAACGAACCGGCCCAGCCCAGCGCGTCGGCCAGCTTCGCCACGTAGTGCGCGCGCCGGTCGGGTGGCGCATCCTCGCCGAGGTACTCCACGGCGGACACCGCGTGCTCCAGGCAGGCCGACATGTCCCCGAGGTTGTGGTGGGTACGGGACAGCAGCAGGTGGCTGCGTGCCAGTACCGGCCGGCAGTCCCGCTCGGCCGCCCACCCGTGCACCGCCCACAGCATCCGCACGGCGCGCTGGGTCTCGCCGAGCCGGTCGAGCATGTCCGCCTGCAACAGTTCGGCACGGCGGGCCAGTGCCGGGTCGGGGATCGCCTCCGCGGCACGTTGCAGCGCCACGCCTTCGGCCAGTACCTCCTCGACGTCGCGGTCCCGCTGGTTCTCGAGCACGTCGAGCTGGGCGGCCAGCCGCTCGGCCGACCAGCCGGGCGCCGCCGCCGGTGCGCATGCCGGGACCGGCGACCGAGGGCTCATGCCGGTATCCATCGGCAGCGCGCGGCCGAACCGGAGCAGAATTTCCCTCAGCTTGCCCCGGGCCGGTGTCGATGGTCCCGCCATGACGAGCGAGGCGGGTCCGCGATGGGTACAGGTGGGTCACTCGACCGACCGGGACGCCGGACCCGCCGGCACCGCGGCCGCGCGGGGCGCGCTGCGCGGCCCTGATCCGCGGTTGCTGGTGGTCTTCCCGTCGTTCGGCTACGACCTTGCGGCACTGCTCGCCGGGGTTGCGGCGCAGGCGCCGGGGGTACCGGTCATCGGCTGCTCGACGGCCGGCGGCATCGGCCCCGGACCGGCCCTGGGCACCGGCGTGGTCGCGGTCGGCTTCGGCGGCGCCTTCGACGTCCGTACCGGACACGCCACCGGCCTGCGCGACGACCCGCGCGGCACCGGCGAACGGGTCGCCACCGCCCTGCTTCCCCTGCCCCGCACCGGTAACCGGGTCGCCCTGATGCTCACCGACGCGCTCGCCGGCGACCAGCAGGAGATGATCCGCGGCGCGTACGGCGTGGTCGGCGCGACGGTACCGCTGATCGGTGGCGGCGCCGCGGACGACATGCGGATGGTCACCTCGCAACAGTTCCACGGCACCGAAGTGTTGCAGGACAGCGTGGTCGCCGCGTCGCTCGGTTCGGACGGGCCGGTCGCCATCGCGGTGCGGCACGGCTGGCGCCGGTACAGCGACGCGATGGTGGTCACCGGCAGCGCCGGAAACGAGGTGCACACCCTGGACGACCAGCCGGCGCTGGACGTTTACCTGCAACGGTTGCACGCGCCGCCCGGCATCGACCGCGACCCGGCCGCCTTCTTCGACTTCTCCCTCACCCGGCCGCTGGCCGTCTGCCGGCGCGGCGACGACGCGGTACGCCACGTGCTCGGCGCCGATCCGCGGACGCGGACGCTGCGCTGTGCCGGCGGGGTACCCAAGGGCGCGTCCGCGTGGCTGATGTCCGGCGACGCACAGTCCACATTGGACGCCGCCGACGGCGCCTGCGAGGAGGCGATCGGCGCGCTGGACGGCGTACCGCTGCAGGCGTTGCTGGTGTTCGACTGCGCCGGCCGGCGGGCCGTCCTCGGCGACGACGGCGTGGTCGCCGAGCGCGCCGTGATGGGCAAGCGGGTCGGCGACGCGGCGCTCGCGGGCTTCTACACCTACGGCGAGATCGCCCGTACCCGCGGCGTCAACGGCTTCCACAACCAGACCATCGTGGCCGTGGCGTTCGGCTGAGCAGATGGGCGCCGCATCCGGGTCGTGGAGCACCTCGCAACTCGTCGAGTTCCTTGCGCTGCTGGCGGAGGAGACCGACGAGACGGCGGCGATGCGTGCCGCGGTGGAACGGGTACTCGAAGCGCTCGACGCGGCGGTCGGTCTGCTCGTCGCGGGCGGCCGGATGGTCACCGCGGTGGGTCTCGGGCCGGACACCGAACCGGTGGACGACCTGCTCGCCGTGGCGCGTGGCGGTCCGGACCTGGTGGACGTTCCGGGGCTGGGAAAGTGCCGCGCGGCAACGGTGCGCCTCGACGGCGCGGGCGCGGCGCACCTGGTGGTCGCCCGGGCCGGTGCCGACCACTTCAGCGCCGACGAGATGCTGCTGTTGCGCGGCATGGCGTGGGTACTGCACCTGGCGCTGCGCCCGTTGCGCACGCTGGGCGAGCTGAACCAGCGGCAGCGGGTGCTCGACGAGGTGGGCCGGGTGCAGCACGCGATCGCGCAACGGGCCGCCCTGCCGGAGGTACTCGACACCGTCACCGAAAGCCTGCTCGGCATCTTCGGTACCGAGTTGTCCGTCCTCTACCTCGCCGACGGCGACGGCCTCGGCATCGCCTCGGTCAGCGCCACCGTCGTCACCACCCAGAGCCCGATGCCGACGCTGAAGCTGGAGGCGAGCATCGGCGCCACCGCGTACCAGCTCGACGCCCCGGTCCGCACCAACGACTATCCGGCGCAGCCTTATGCGGTACCGCAACTGGTCGAGCGCGGCGCGCGGGCGGCGATGGCCGCACCGGTGCACGAGAACGGCGCGGTCGTCGGCAGCCTCGTGGTCGTGTCGTTCCGCGCGGACCACACGTTCACCGAGGCGGACGAGCGCACCCTGCTGACGTTCGCCGACCAGGTGAGCGTCGCGATGTCCGACGCCCGGACGCTGGCGACCGCGCAGCACGCGTTCCGCGACCCGGTCACCGGGCTGCCCAACCGGATGGCGTTCCTGCAACGGTTGGAGCGGGCCGTCTCCCGCGCCACCGCCGGGTCCCGCGCGTACGTGCTGTTCCTCGACCTCGACCGGTTCAAGCTCGTCAACGACACGCTCGGGCACGCCGCGGGCGACGAGCTGCTGCGCGAGATCGGCCGGCGGCTGCGCGGCTGCCTGCGCAGCGAGGACTGCCTGGCGCGGTTCGGCGGCGACGAGTTCGCGGTGCTGGTCGAGGACACCAGCGCGGAGACGGTACGGCAGCTGGCCACCCGGCTGCTCGCGGAACTGGCCACCCCGTACCGGCTCAGCGGCGAGGACGTCCGGGTCGGCGGCAGCATCGGCATCGCAGCGGCCACCCGCGGCGCGCACACCGGCGACGTGCTGCGCGAGGCCGACACCGCCATGTACCGCGCGAAGCAGGCCGGTGGCGACCGGCTCGTCATGTTCGAGCCGAGCATGCACGCCAGTCTGGTCAAGCGGGTCAGTCTCGAAGCGGACCTGCGCCGGGCGCTGGAGGGCGACGAGCTGTTCGCGGTGTTCCAGCCGATCGTGTCGCTGGACACCGGCGAGCTGTACTCCGCCGAGGCGCTCGCCCGCTGGCGGCACCCGACCCGGGGCGTGGTGGCGCCGCTGGAGTTCATCCCGCTCGCCGAGGAGACCGGCCTGATCGTCCCGGTCGGCCGCCGGATGCTCGCCGAAGCCTGCGCGCAGGCGGTGCGCTGGCCGGGCGCGCCGGGCCGGCCGGCGCCGTCGGTCTCGGTGAACCTGTCCGCCCGCCAGTTGCACGACCCGGATCTGGTCGCCGACGTGCGGCGGGTGCTCGACGCGACCGGTCTGGACCCGGAACGCCTCGTGCTGGAGATCACCGAGAGCACCATCATGTCCGACCGGGCCAACGCCGAGGAGCGGCTGCGCCGGATCCGGGCGATCGGGGTGCGGCTGGCCATCGACGACTTCGGCACCGGGTACTCGTCGCTGTCCTACCTGCGCATGTTCCCGGTCGACATCCTGAAGATCGACCGCTCGTTCGTCGAGGGCGGCGTCGCGAGCCGGCAGGGCGAGGCGTTCCTGCGTACCATCACCCGACTCACCGAGGCACTGTCGCTGACCGCCGTCGCGGAGGGCGTCGAGACCGCCGAACAGGCCCGGGTACTGCGCGAGGTCGGCTGCGGGTTCGGTCAGGGGTACCTGTTCGCCCGGCCGATGCCGGCGACCGAGTTCCCGCCGGCCTGAGGGCGCACCGCACAAGTACCCTCGACGGATGGGTTCCTGGTTCCTGGTCGCGACGGTGTTCCTCGCGTGTGCGGTGGAGGCCGTCGAGGCGTTGACGGTCGTGCTCGCCGCCGGGGTCACCCGGGACTGGCGTTCCGCGCTGACCGGGGTCGGTGGCGGCCTGGTCGTCCTGGCCGCGGTCGTGGCGGTGCTCGGGCCGGCGCTGACCGTGGTACCGCTGGGTGCGCTGCGCCTCGTGGTCGGCGCGCTGCTGCTGGTGTTCGGGCTGCAGTGGCTGCGCAAGGCGATTCTGCGCGCGGCCGGGCTCAAGGAGCTACACGACGAGGCGGGCACCTACGCGCGGCAGGTCGCGGCGGCCGGGCGGGCGGGACGGCAGCGGCGGCTGGCGGTACCCGACTGGTACGGCTTCACGCTGTCGTTCAAGGCGGTCGTGCTGGAGGGACTGGAGGTCGCCTTCATCGTGGTGACCTTCGGCGCCAACCAGGGCCACATCGGGCTGGCCGTCATCGGTGCCACGGCGGCGGTCGTCCTGGTCACCGTGACCGGATTCGCGATCCGGGCGCCGCTTTCACGGGTACCGGAGAACACGATGAAGTTCGCGGTCGGCGCGCTGCTGACCACCTTCGGTACCTTCTGGGGCGCCGAAGGCGCGGGCGTGCGGTGGCCCGGCGGTGACGCCGCGATCCTCGTGCTGCTCGCGGTCATCGTGGCGTTCTCGGTGGCCGCGGTCGCCGCGTTGCGTACCACCCGGGTCGCGCCCGCACCGGCGGAGACCCCGTGATCCGGGCGCTGCGGTCGTTCGCCGCGTTCTGGTACGACTTCCTGATCGGCGACGACTGGCGGATCGCGGCCGGTGTGGCGCTCGCCCTGGCCGTCACCGCCCTGCTGGTCTATCTCGGCGTGTCCGCGTGGTGGGTGCTCCCGGTCGCGGTGCTGGTCCTGCTCGGCTTCTCCGTGTGGCGGGTGGCCCGAACAAAATAGTTGACTCTGACTAGTCAGTCCTGGATAGTTGACCCGTGCCACCCAAGCGGAAGGTCAGCAACCTGCTGGCGCTGGCCGTGCTGTCGTACCTGAGCCAGCGGCCGATGCACCCCTATGAGCTGAGCCGCACGCTGCGCGACAACGGAGACGCGCGCAGCATCAGGTTCAACCACGGCTCGCTCTACATGGTGGTGCAGCAACTGGAGAAGGCCGGCTACGTCGCGGTACAGGAGACCAACCGTGCGGGGCAGCGGCCCGAGCGCACCGTCTACGCGCTCACCGACACCGGCCGCCGGGAACTGCACGACTGGTTGCGCGACCTGATCGGCGAACCCGAGCACGAGTACCCCAGCTTCGTGGCGGCGCTGTCGCTCATCGCGGCGCTGCCACCGAGCCAGGTGGTACCGCTGCTGCGGCAACGGCTGGACCGCCTGGCCGGCAACCGCGCCGGGATCTGTGAGGTGATCGGCACGGCGCTGGCCCAGGGGGTACCGGAGCTGTTCCTTATCGAGGAGCAGTACCGCATCGCCCTGCTCGACGCGGAGTCCTCGTTCGTCACCGACTTCATCGGCCGGATCACCGATCCAGACAACGGCTGGGGCCGCCCGTGGGCCGAGTTCCACGGCGAGCCGCCGCCCTGAACCCCTTGCGAGGCAGCCATGAGCGACACCCGTACCGCGGTCATCGTCGGCGGCGGCATCGCCGGCCCGGTGACCGCGCTGGCCCTGCGGAAGGCCGGCATCGACGCCACCGTGTACGAGGCCTACGACACCACCGCGGACGGCGTCGGCGGCGGCCTGAGCATCGCACCCAACGGCCTGAACGCCCTGGCCGTGCTCGACGCCGGCGACGTCGTGCGGCGCATCGGCATACCGGTCACCGCGATGGTGATGCAGAGCTGGACCGGAAAGACGCTCGCCCGGTTCGGCGGCGACCCGGCCGAGCCCATCATGCAGTTCGTCTGGCGCGCCGACCTGTACCGCGGGCTGCGCGACGAGCTGGTCCGGCGGGCCATTCCCACCGGGTACGGCAAGCGGCTGGTCTCGGTGACCGAGTCGCGCGACTCGGTCACCGCGCACTTCGCCGACGGTACCCACGCCACCGGCGACATCCTCGTCGGCGCGGACGGCATCCGGTCCACCGTGCGCGGGCTCATCGACCCGGCCGCGCCGGCGCCGCGGTACGCGGGGCTGGCGAGCTTCGGTGCCCGGATGGACCAGACCGGCGAGCCGTCGACCGACGGCGCGATGCACATGGTCTTCGGCAAGCGCGCCTTCTTCGGGTACCAGGTGCTCGACGACGGTACCGGCGGCTGGTTCGTCAACCTGCCGCAAAGGACGCCGCAGAGCCTCGCGGACGCGCGGCGGACCGGCGCACCGGCCTGGATCGCGCGGCTGTCCGAGGTGTTCCGCGACGACCGCACCCCGGCCGCCCGCATGATCAGCCGTACCCGCCCGGAGGACCTGCTCATCGTCGGCCCGATGGAGGACGTGCCGACGGTACCGGTGTGGAGCCGCGACCGGGTGGTACTGGTCGGCGACGCGGCCCACGCCACCTCGCCCAGCTCGGGACAGGGCGCGTCGCTGGCGGTCGAGAGCGCCGTGCAGCTCGCCCGCTGCCTGCGCGACCTGCCGCACGACAAGGCGTTCGCCGCCTACGAGTCGCTGCGCCGCGCCCGGGTCGAGAGGGTCATCGCGAACGCGGCCCGGACCAACACCGACAAGGCCGCCGGCCCGGTGGCCCGGATCCTGCGCGACCTGTTCCTGCCGGTCGCGATGAAGCTGCTCGCCAAGCCGGAGAAGATGGCGTGGCAGTTCGGGTACCGCATCGACTGGGACGCGCCGGTCGCGGTCAGCGCCTCGCCGTACCGTGCAGCGGGACCGCAGCCCAGGTCGACAGCCCGTCCTGGCTCATGATGTACAGCGTCGCCGTGCGGTCGCCGGTACCGGTCGGCGTGAACGACACCGTCGTGACGCAGCCCTCCCGCGCGGCGAGCACGGTGAACTGACAGCCGCCACCGCCGCCGGAGAAGTCGATGTCCTCGGAGATCGACACGTTGCCGATGTCCAGCGATCCGGGGCCGGGGTTCTCGATGAACACCCGCTGCGTGACGGTGCGCCCGTCGCGCACCCGGCCGAACTCCACCGGCGACGGGTTCACGAAGACGGCCTGCGCCGCCTGCCGGTGCGGTACCTGCTGCGCCTGCGCGGTGACGGCCGCACCGGCCAGCAGCAGGCCGGCCAGTGCCGAGCCGGCGAGAATCTTCGACAGCCGCCTCATCGGGCGTTCCCTTCTGGTCATCCGGTTACCTGTGACTGATCGTCGGGGTGACGGTCCTCGAACCGTCCCCGGCGTGTCACCGAATTGGGAATGGCCGGTCCGTTGGCGCGACCGCCGCCCGCCGATCGTGCACGCAGTCATAGGTCGGTAGCTCAGAGTTGAATTTCCTGGCCGCCAAGCCTGGCTGAGGGCGACGCCGGTCCCCTACCTTGTGGGGAAAGCAACCGGCCACGACGGATCCCGTACGTCGGCGTTCCCTTTCTCCTGACCGATCGACTGGAGGATCCAGCATGGCGACCCGGTCCACGCATGTCTCGATCCTGGTCGTGGACATCGAGGGTTACGGCCGGCGGCCCAACCCGATCCAGGCCTCGCTGCGCACGGCGATGTACGACGTGGTCCGCGGCGCGGTCGCGGACTGCCACCTTCCGTGGGACGAGTTCACCGCGCTGGACCGCGGCGACGGCATCCTCCTTCTGGTACCGCCGGCCACCTCACCGGTGGACCTCGCCGGCCCGCTGATCCGGGCGCTCGACGAGGGGCTCACGGAGAAGGCGCGGATGTTCAGCGCGGCGCACGCCATGCGGTTGCGCGTGGCGCTGCACGCCGGGCTGGTCGAAGAGGACACCCACGGCTGGGTCGGCGAGGCCATCAACACCACCGCCCGGCTCGTCGACGCACAGCCGCTGCGCGACACGCTCGCCGCCGCCAGCCGCGCGCACCTGGCGTTCATCGTGTCCGACGAGATCTACCGCGGCATCATCCGGCACGAGTACCGGTTCATCGACGCCTCGACGTTCCGGCCGGTACGGCTGAGCCTCAAGGAACTGGACACCACGGCATGGGTGCACGTGCCCGGCTACCCGGCGCCGCCCGGCCTGCCGCCGGCCCAGACGGCGCCGCCGCCGAAGGGTCCGGAGCCGGAGCCGCCGGTCGTCGCGTCCACCCACATCCACGGCGACCAGGTCTTCGGGGACAAGTTCATCGGGAACAAGAACGTGTACGGGGCCGGTCCGGCATGACCGCACCAGCCGCTCCCCCGCCGGCCGCACCGGCCGCACCGGCCGCGCCGGCCGCACCGCAGACACCGGGCCCGGCCGCGGCGGCGCCCGCGCCGGAAACACCCGCCGGGGGTACCCCGCCCGCCGGCGAGACCGCTGCGGGGTTCACCGTCGAATCCGGTACCGGAGCGGCCGAGGCGACGTCGCGTCCCGGCGCGGGTTCGGTGCGCCACGAGTTCCTCCACGACGCCACCAACCTGCTCGTCGAAGGCGACGTGGTCGGCGGGGACAAGCACGTGTTCCTCATCGGCGGTACCGAACGGGTCCGGCTGAGCAAGCTGTCCCCGCTGATGGCCGAGCCGGTCGCCGAGGCGTTCGTACCGCCCCCGCAGGGCTGGGACGACCTGCGCGCCGACTTCGGTGCCCGGCGGACCGCGATCCTGCGCGAGGCGGCCGGGTACGGGAAGACCGCGACGGCCATCCGGCTGTTCCAGGCCGCCTCCACGCAGGTCGTGTACCACCTCGACCCGAAGGTCGACCTGACCCGCCTGGCCGAATGGCTGGAACCGGACCGGTCCGGCACCCGCCCGGTACCACCGGGAAGCGGCTTCCTCTGCCAGCCCGCGCAGCTGGACCACCTGCACGGCTGGGTCCTGCAGAGCCTGGACGCGGCGCTGGTCGCCGCGGACGCCCGGCTGGTCCTCACGGTCGCGTCCGATACCCCACTGGCCGACGAGGACCTGCGCGACTACCTCCTGCGGCTGCCACCGCCGCCCGACCACGCCAGCATCGTGCGCAGCCACCTGCGCTGGCGGCTCGGCGACTTCCCGGCCGACCAGGTGCTGGCGCAGCCGGCCCTGCTGGCTCTGGTCGACGAGTTGCTCGGCACCGAGGCGAGCCGCCGGTTCGCCGGCGACCTGGCCCACGTCATCAGCCAGGAAATCGACGGCGGTACCCCGAACGTGGCCCGCATCCGCACCCGGATGGCGCAACGCACCAGTGAGGACTTCGACATCTGGTTCGGCGGCCTGGCCGATCTGGAGTCGCGGAGCTTCGCCATCGCGCTGGCCGCCTTCAACGGGTTGCCGTACGAGAACGTCACGCAGGCCGCGCGGATGCTGCGGAGCAGGCTGGAACCGGACCGGCCGCCGATCCTCGCCGGCTCCCTGACCGACCTCGCCTCGGCGCGGACCGAGGAGTTCCAGGAACGCCGGCGCGACCGGCTGCGGGCCCTGCGCGCGCGTACCCGCGGCGGCCAGGTGCGCATGCCGTACGGGCGGGTACCGGCCGAGGTGGTGGAGTACACCGACGAGCAGCACCACCGGCTCGTCATCCGCCACGCCTGGTCGGAGTACCAGATCCAGCGCATCCTGCTGGACTGGTTGGGCGCGCTGGTCGAGGACGCGGCCGAACAGGTACGCGTGTGGGCGGCGACGACGATCGGCCTGCTGGCCACGCACTCGTTCGACTACGTCGTGCAGGCGGTGCTCGCCGGCTGGGCCACCAGCGACCAGCCGTGGCGCCGTGAGGCGGTGGCGCAGGCGCTGCGGGTACCGGCGGCCGACCCGGTCCTGCGGCCCACGGTGAACCGGCTCGTGGCCGCCTGGTACGCCGACCGGGACCGCCCGCTCGCCCAGGCGACCGCCGCCCGGGTGTACGGGGTGAGCCTCGGGCGCACCGACCCCGGTGCCGCGGTCGACGCGCTGGAACGCCTCGCCGCGATCGACGACATCCGCATCGCCGCGAGCATCGGCGACAGCTTCGCCGACCTGCTCGCCGACGACGCCGACCGGCTGGCGCCGGTGGTTCTCGGCGCGCTGCTGCGCTGGCTCGGTGACCGCAAGCGGGAAGCGGCCGGGCAACTGGTGTTCCTCATCCTCGCCGACGCGCTGGTCACCGAGCTTGCCGACGGACCGGCGCCGTGGCCCACCCTGCTGTTCCTCGCCGACCGCCGGCCCGACCTGCGTACCCGGCTGGTCCTGCTGTGGCGGCACGTCCTCAACGCCGCGCTGCTGCACGACGAGGCGGAGAAGGTGATGGCGGTGTGGGCCGGCCTCGCCGAGGCGGACCAGGCGCTGCGGGACGCCTTCGTCGGCATGGTCCGGGCCACCGCGGCGGGACACGAGCGCACCCGCCGGATCCTCGAACGCTGCGCCCGGCAATGGCGCAGCCCGGACAACCTCCGGGCGACACCCAGGACGGCTGACGCGGTTGTCGCAGCCCTCGACGGGGAGAAGGTACCCGCGTGACCACCAACACCCTCCCGCTGATTCTCAAGGCCGAGCCGGTACCCCGCGCGCGCTTCGGGCCGATGCGCACCACCACGCCGAACGTGGCGGTGGTGTATGCCACCGGTACCGGGGAAATCACCAACTTCACCGGCCAGCCGATGACCTGGACCGAGCACCTGTACACCAGATACCGCACCCGGTACGAGGTCGACGTCAGCGACCACCGGCGCATCGTCGAGCTGCGCAGCACCCCGCTGCCCAGCCGCGGCGACGTGTACTTCTTCGAGGCAACCGTCGACGTCGGGTTCCGGGTCACCGACCCGACCGAGGTGGTGCGGCGCAACGTGCGGGACGGGCTGGTGGTCGTCTACAACCACCTCATCAACGTGTTCCGTACCATCACCCGCGGCTTCGCCATCGAGGAGTCCGCCGCGGCCGAGTCGGCGATCAACAACGACCCGACCTGGCCGCGCCAGCTTCCCGAGGGAATCACCATCTACTCGTGCCACACCCGGCTGACTCCGGACGCGAAGGCGCGCGGGTACCTGCACGCGAAGACCGAAGCCAGCCGCGAGGTCGAGGTCAAGGCGGCACAGCACCGGGTACACGCGCAGGACGCGCACTTCGACAACGCGCTGGCCGGGATCAGGCAGGACGGCTCGCTCGCCCGGCAGGCCGCCGAGCTCGACGCCCTCGGCGGCCGGGAGCTGGACGCGCGGCGCATCCTGATGCTGCACCTGGCCCGCCACCCCGAGGACACCGAACGCGCGCTGGACCTGTTGCTGCGCCACGAACATGCGCAGCTGGAACGGGCCGAGGTCCGCGACCGGCGGGCCATGGAGCTGTTCCAGTTCATGGCCGACCGCGACCTGGTGCAGGCGGTGGACCTGGACCGGTTCCGCGACCACGCGATGGGCCGCATCGCCGGTGCCAGCCTGCCACCGCAGCAGGCGCTGTCCGCGGCACCCGTCGGATGGCAGCCCACGTCCGCGCCGCCGGCACCGGCGCCGGCCGCGTACGCCCCAGCGCCGCCGGATGTGGTCACCGGGCAGGTGGTACCGCGCGCCAACGCGCTGATGCCGGTGTACCTCGTCGTCGACGAGTCCACAGTGGCGGGTCAGTACCTCGGCAACCTCAACGACGGCATCCGTTCGCTGCACACCACGCTGGCCCGCAACCCGGAGGTGGCCGACGCGGTGCGGCTGTCGGTGCTCGGGTACTCCGACGACGTCGTCGCGCGGATGGAACTGGAGCTGATCCGCGACGGCAGCCGGTGCCCGTGGTTCGCCGCGCGCGGCGCAAGCCGTTACGGTACCGCCTTCCAGGCGCTGCTGGACCGGATACCGCGCGACGTCGAGTCGCTCAAGGCGCAGCAGCAGTCGGTGCACCGGCCGGTCGTGTTCTTCCTGAGTGGCGCCCGGCCGGACGACGACGACTGGACGACGCCGTACCGGCAACTGGTCGACCGGGCGCAGATGCGGTACGCGCCGAACATCGTCGCCTGCGGTGTCGGTGACGCACCCGCCGAGCTGATCGGCCGGATCGCCACCCGGGCGGAGTTCGCGTTCGTCGCGGTCACCGGTACCCAGGTGACGACGTCGATCGGCCAGTACTGGGAGTTCCTCGAACGCAGTGTGCTGGATTCCGGGCGGGCGCTCGTCTCCGGTACCCCCGAGCTTCGCATCGTCCCGCCGGAGGGTTTCCGGATGGTCAACGACCTGGTCTAGCCAGTATTCGAAGGGTGCGCGCAATGGCCGACAACCGCGGCAATCTCCTACCGGTCTACATGGTCGCCGACGAGTCGGGCTCGATGGCCCCGCACATCGGCGAGCTGAACGCCGGCCTGGCGTCGCTGCACGAGGCGCTTCTCGCCGAGCCGATGGCCGCGGCGAAGGTACGGTTCTCGATCCTGGGCTTCTCCGACGACGTGGCCGTGCGGATGGAACTGGCCGACCTGCGCCGGGAGAACGAGCTACCCACCCTCGCCACCCGGGGACGGACCAACTACGGTGCCGCGTTCACCGACCTGATCTCCCGCATCCCGCGCGACGTGCAGCAGTTGAAGAGCGAGAACTACACCGTGCACCGGCCGGCCGTGTTCTTCTTCAGCGACGGCCTGCCGACCGACGGCACCCGCTGGCGTGAGCCGCACGGCAGGCTCACCGACCGCAGCACGACGCCGGCCGCACCGAACATCATCGCCTGCGGTGTCGGGTCGGCCGACGCGTCGACCATCCTCGACGTGGCCACCCAGCAGGAGTTCGCGTTCGTCTCCATCCGCGGCACGGACGTCGGCTCGGCCATCGCGAAGTTCTGCACCGCGCTGACGAAGAGCATCGTCGCGTCCGGCCGGGCACTGGCCGGCGGCCATCCCGAACTCGTCGTCGAGAAGCCGGACGGCTTCCGCCTCGCGGTCGACGTGATGTGACATGGGCCTGTTGGCGTGGCTCGGCCTGCGCGGCAAGGCGGACGAGCAGCAGCCGCAGCCGGCGCACCGGCCGGGATCCGGGCCGCGCCCCGGTCCGGGGCCGGTCTACGTGTCGGGGGACCGGGCCACGATGCCCGGGCCGGCTCACCATCCGGGGAACCCACCGGCCTCGCCCGCGGGGAGTCCACGGGCCGAGCGGCCGGTACCGGTCCGGGCGGCGGTACCGGTACCGCCGATGTACCAGCACTCCGGGCCGCCACTCGCGCCGGACGCCTACGGGCAGCCGCCCGCCGCCGAGGCGTCGCCGTCACCGCGGCCGGTGCCGCCGCCACCGGTGGCTGCGCCGGCGCCCGTGCCGGTCCGGCCGCGCCGGCACGCGGAGGACCCGTGGGCGCCGGTCGTGGTGGACCAGCCGATCGTGGAGTTCGAGCCGCGGCCGGCGCGCCCCACGTACCGCCCGCTCACCTCGTCGTACCGCCCGGACTCCATTGTGGACGGTTGGTCGAGCGAGCACTTCACGGTACGGGCGGCCTCGGTACGCGGGTACGCGCACCGCTACGCCGGCACGCCACGGCAGGACGACCTCGCCGTCGCCGCGCATCCCGCCACCCGGGCGGTGGTGTTCGCCGTCGCCGACGGTGTATCGGCCGCCGAGCACTCACACATCGGTGCCACCGTCGCCTGCCGGGCCGCTGTCGACTCCGCCCTCGACCAGCTCGACCGCGGCTCCGAAGGCATCAACTGGCAACAGCTGGTCAACGGGGTCGCCTGGCAGCTCGTCGAGCACGCCAAGCGGATGCAGGGACTGGAGGGTCCGGACTCCGCGGCGGCCGAGCGGTTGCTGGCCACGACACTCGTGGTCGGAGCCGTGGTACCCGGACCGGATGGGTACACCGCGACGCTCGTGCAGCTCGGTGACTCCGGAGTATGGCAACTGCACGCCGGACGCTACACCGCACTGGGCAAGGCGAAGATCGAGGCGGGTGCCGCGGTGTTCTCCTCCGCGGTGTCCGCCCTGCCACGGGTACCGCCCTCCGTCGGCGTCGTCGAGGTGCGGCTTGCGGCCGAGGCGGTGCTTCTGGTCGGTACCGACGGGATCGGCGACCCGCTCGGCGACGGCAGCGGCAAGGTCGGCGAACTGTTCGCGCGGATGCTGGCGCAGCCACCGCCGCCGCTGGCGTTGGCGCACCTGCTGGACTTCTCCCGGGACACCTTCGACGACGACCGGACCCTGATCGCCATCTGGCAGCGGCCGGGGAGATGACTGCGCCGTGAACGGATACCCTGCCCCGGAGGTCGACTTCGACCGGCTGGAGAACCTGACCGAGCTCGCCCGCGGCGGCCAGGGCAAGGTACACGACGCACCGCGCATCCGGATCAACCAGTCCTGGCCGGTCGTCTTCAAGGAGTACTTTCCGGAGGTACTCGCCCGGCTGGACACCTCGGTGCTCGCCGACATGGTCGGGCACATCGGCCGGATGGACCCGAACACCGCCCGCTGGCTGTGCGACCAGGCGGCGTGGCCGGCGGCCGTGGTACGCCGCCAGGGACAGCTCTGCGGCTTCCTCATGCGGCGGCTGCCCGACGAGTTCCACGTCGACCTCGCGCTCGGCCAGCGGCACGGGCGCCGGCCGGGCGGCTGGGAGTACCTGCTAAACCCCGAGGACTACCTGGCCCGGCTCGGCATCCCGATCACCGACCAGCTGCGCCTGATCCTGCTGCGGGAACTGGCCGCGACGCTGAGCCGGTTGCATCAGCTCAGCATCGCCGTCGGCGACCTGTCACCGAAGAACCTGTTGTTCAGCCTCACCCCGCGACCCGCCTGCTTCTTCATCGACTGCGACGCAATGCGCCTGGCCGGCCGCTCGGCACTGCCCCAGGTCGAGACGCCCGACTGGGAGGTACCCCCGGGCGAGGAACTGGCGACCCCGGCCAGTGACGCCTACAAGCTGGGCCTGCTCGCGGTGCGGCTGTTCGCCGGCGACCAGTCCAGCCGCGACCCGGACGTGCTGCGACCGCTGTCCGCCGAACTGAGCGACCTGGCGCGGCGCAGCATGCACCTCAACCCGGCCGTGCGGCCGCTACCGCAGGAGTGGCCGGCCGCCCTTGACCGGGCCATCCCGCACGCGGCGACGGCGCTGCCCGGACAACGCGCCGCGGCCGGTGGCTGGCAGATGGCGATCAGCCAGCTTGCGCCGCCACCGAACGCGCCGCCGCCGAACGCGCCGCCGCCGTACCCGCCCGCGCCGCCCAACGCTGCACCGCCGCAGCCGGTACCGGTGCCCGGCCCGGCCTGGGGAACCGCACCGGTCACCGCCCCGCCGCCCCGACGGCGGTGGGTGCTGCGGACCGCGGTCGCCGGCGTCGTCCTCGGTGCGATCGTGCTGATCGCCAACAACCTCAACGGCCACGGCGCCGCCTCGGGCGGACCGCTGACCCAGCCGCCGCAACCGGTACCCGCCACCGGATACACCACCACCACAACTACTCCGACATACACCAGCCCGACACCGGCGACGTACCGGGTCGGCGTGGTGGACTACAGCCCGGTGTCGGGCGACGACCGGGCACCGGACGTGGCGACCATGTTCGACACGTACTTCTCGAACATCAACAGCCACAACTACGATGCCGCGGTGCAGGTGTACGACCCGAGCGGCGTCGTCAATCCCGGCAACCCGCGGTCGCGCCAGTCCTTCGCCACCGCCATGTCCTCGACCGCCGACTCGGACGTGCAGCTGGAGAGTCTCGGCTCGGGTGACGGCGGCGCGGTCGCGGTGACCGCCCGGGTGGCCTTCCGCAGCACCCAGGCGGCGGGAATGGGTCCCAAGGGCAGCGAGAACGAGACCTGTACCCGTTGGCAGGTCACCTACTCGCTCAGCGAACCCGGCACACACCAGTACCGGATCGTCCGCGGCTCGGGTACCCACCAGTCCTGCTGAGCGGCGTCAGATGTCCGGCTCGGTCGGCACCGGGTACCCGTACCGCTGCGCGTCGGGGGCCCACGCGGAGATGAAGCGCTGCTTGGCGTCGGTGGCCTGGTGCGACTCGGCATCGGCGGTGTGCCGGTCGGCGTTGTTGAGGCTCGCGTCGGAGCATCCGCTGTCGCGCACCGCCTGCGCCCAGCGGACGAACGCGTCGTCGGCGGCGAGCGAATGCTGCAACGCCTCGACGAGCGTGGCCGCAACCGCCCCGCCACCGGACAGCGCCCCGGTGTCCAGGGTACGGGCCGCGCCGAGCTCGATCTGCCGGCCGGAACTCGCCTGCTGGAACGCGGCCAGCCCGCCCGACACGTCACCGCAGCCGGCGACCTGGGACACCGCACCGCCGATGCGCGCCCGGTCGGTACGCGACGCCTCCAGTACCCGCTGGACCGCGGCGGCCTGCGTCGCGCCGTCGTCGGCCGGGCCGGTCGCGGTGCCGGTACCGGCGGCGGTCGCGGTGGCGACCGCGGCCGGCGCCCCCGGGTTCGCCGGTGCCCCACCGGTGCTGGTCAGCTTCGCCAGCGTCGGGCCGGCGATCCACACGCCCAGGCCGATCAGCGCCACGGTGACCAGCGCGCGCACCTGACCGCGCCGGTACCCGGGCCGGGCCGGCGGCCGGGTCGCCACCGGCAGCCGCGGCGGGCTCTGCGGCGGCCGCGCCACCGGCGGGTACCCGGGCACCGGTACGTATCCATGTGGCGGGGTACCGGTACCGGCGCCGGCGGTCCACACGACGTGGCCGGGCGGCTGGCCCGGAAGCGACAGGCTCGCGGCCGGGATGGCCGCGTCGAGTGGCGCCAGCCAGTCCGCCGGCTTCGGCCGCTGCCCCGGCGTGGTGGACAGGCTCCGGCTGGCCAGCGCGGCGAGTTCCGGTGCCACCCGGGACAGCACGTCGGGATCGCGCGCGCTCTGGTCGCCGGCGAAGAGCCGGATCGCGAGAAGACCGAACTTGTACGCGTCACTGTGGTCGGTGGCCAGTTCCTCGCCCGCGGGTACCTGCCAGTCGGCAGTCTCCACCGCAGTCATCACCGACCGGCCGCGCACCCGCATCGCGTCGCAGTCGATGAAGAAACACCGCGGCCGCGAGCTCAGGCTGAACAGGAGATTGTTGGGTGACAGGTCGCCCACCGCGATCTGCAGCCCGTGGAACAGCTCCAGCGTCTCGGCGGTGTCCCGGAGGAACTCCAGCCGGAACCGGTCGTGCACCGGCAGTTCCCGGGCGGCGAGGTACTGGTCGTTGTTGAGCAGGAACTGCACCTGGCCCAGTGCCTCCCGGTACCCGGCCGGCCAGCGCATGCGCGGCTTGAACTCACCGGCGATGCGGCGCATCAGGAACCCGGTGACTGTGGAGTGTTCCTCGACCACCGCCGCCGGCCACGCGGCCCGGTCACACAGGTCCCGGCCGACCGCGTACGGCAGCGCGTCGAGGTACCCGACCATCGCCTCCAGCGCGCCGATGTCGAGCGTGGCCAGGGTCGCGGTGTTGTATGCCTTGTAGGCCACCGGCCATGAGCGGTTGATCGTCCGTGGTACGGCGTAGACGGTACCCTGACCGCCCGACCCGATCTCGGTGCGCGGCCCGAGCGCGTCAACCGGTAGATTGTTGCCGGTCACGCCGACCACACAATCACAGCGCGCTACGGAACGAATACGACTGGTCGGCCAGTCCGCGGCGACTGTCGTCGGCGAAGCCGGGCGACCCGTCGAGGGGCACCTCGGCCGTGACGGCGGCCACTACAGTGTGCCGGTGCGAGCGTTCGAGTACGTCGGCGGCGGATCCGAGAAATTCTGGCAGGTCGATCGGGACGAACACACCGTGACGGTGCGGTTCGGCCGGCTCGGCACGAGCGGCCAGACACAGGTCAAACAGTTCGACACGGCAACGGCCGCGGCCGCCCAGGTCGACAAGCTGGTCGCGGAGAAGGTCCGCAAGGGCTACACCGAGGTCGGCCACCCGGCCGCCGCAACCGACAAGCCCGCCGCCGCGGACGCGCTCCCCGACGAGGACACCTTCGTGGTACCCGGAAGCTGGCGGCGCAGCATGCTACCGCGCCGCGGCGACGGGTCCCGGCCGCCCGTCCTGAACCCGGACGCCCCGGCGCAGCAGCGCCAATTGCTGGAGCCGCTGCGGGAGGACATCTCGAAGACCCTGGCGGAACTGAGCGACGACGATCCCGAACTCGCCACCGCCGGCCTCGCCTACCTGGCCGCGGCGCTGGGCGAAGCGGAGTCCGCGGCGGTGGTACCCCTCGGCGCCGCCGTGGTCGCCACGCTCGCCGTCCGGCTCAACCGGCTGGTGCAGGAGCCCACCCTGCGGTCGGTCGCCGACAGCTGGGTCGCCCGGTACGGCGTGGTGTTCGCCGCCGGCACGGCCGCCGAGCTGGCCGGCCTGACCCCGTGGTCGGACGGGATACTGCGGCTGCGGCGGCTGCCGGCGGGCGACCACTCCGGCACGGCCGCGCACCCGTTCGCCGACCGGGTACGGGAGCACCTCGCGGCCGCCACCGACGAGGAGTACGCCGCGGCCCGCGACGCGCTGGCCGGGTACCGCGACGACCTGCTGCGGCAGCGGATCATGACCGCGTTCCTGCTGCCCACCGAGACCGGCTGGGTCGACGAGGACTGCCGGGCGGTGGCGGCCACGGGCGGCAGGATCGGCCCGCTGGCCACCACCCTGCTCCACTCGGTCGGCACGGTGGCGCAGCTCGACCTCATCAACGGGCAGCTGATCACCTGGTCGGTGATCTACTCGGCCGGCCCGATCCTGACCATGACCGCCGCCGTCGGTCCGGCCGCCGCACCGTTCCTCGCCCGCTGGTTCGACGACGGGCACGGTTCGGCCGACGCGCTCAAGCGGGTGCTCGCCGTCCTCGCCACCCTGCCCACCGACGAGGCGTTCCAGCTGCTGCTGGACCGGGCCGACCGCAAGTACGTGCAGCCGGCGCTGCTCGACGCGATGCGCCGGTACCCGGTGCGCGCGCTGCGCCTGCTCGCCGCCGCCGGTCCGGCGGGTGCCGCGCTGCTGCGCGCCCACGTGCGGGCCAACCCGGACGTGGTGCGGGCCGCGTCACCGCAGCTGTCCGATGCGGTACGGCAACGGGTCGAGGCGGCCGCCGACACCGCCGACGCGGTACCCGAGGCGCCGGCTGACACGGTACCCCCGGTGCTCGCCGAACCACCGTGGACCGTCAGGCGGACCGCGGCCGGGCAGGCCCGGCTGGACGGCCTCGCCAGCGCGGACCGGCCGGCGATCGACTGGCAACCCGGCGAGCGGGAGGCGTGGGCGAGCCCGCCGCCCTGGAACTACGCCGACTGGAAGGGCGAGCGGACCTGGCTGGAGATCGGCGAGTCGTTCCGCACCCGCCGGCTGCCGCGGTTCCAGGAGGCGTGGGTCGTCGCGACCGCCCCGGACGAGGTGGCCGGCCCGCTGCTGGCCGGGTGGCGCCCGGCGGACGCCTGGTGCCTGGAGAGCTGGATGAAGGTCATCGTTGCCCGGCACGGGCTCGCCGCGCTGCCCGCCGTGCTGCATTTCGTCAAGGCCAACCCGGCGCACGCCGACCTCCTGCTGCCCTACACCGGCCCGGCGGTCGCCGAGGCGATGGCCGACTGGCTCGCCCGGACGAAGTCGGCCCGCCCGGTCGCGCAGGCCTGGCTGGCCCGGCATCCCGCGGCCGCGGGCCGGGCGCTCGTCCCGGCCGCGCTGGGCAAACCGGGGCCGGCGCGGCGGGCGGCCGAGGCCGCGCTGCGGGTGGTCGCCGGTGCCGGCCACGAGTCGGGGGTACTGGCGGCGGCGCGCGGCTACGGCCCGGCGGCGGCCGCCGGGATCGAGGCGCTGCTGCGGACCGACCCGCTGGACGTGCTGCCGGCCCGGATCCCCGCGCTGCCCGCGTGGTTCGACGCGGCGCTGCTGCCGCAGGTGCTGCTGCGCGACCGCCGGCACGCGGTGCCCGTCCGCATGGTCGGCCACCTGGTCACCATGCTCGCGATGTCGCGGCCCGGCGAGGTGTACGCGGGCGTGGCCGTGGTACGGGACGCGTGCGACCCGGCGTCGCTGGCCGGGTTCGCCTGGGAGCTGTTCGAGTGCTGGCGCGCCGTCGGCAGTCCGGCCCGGGACGGGTGGGCACTGTCCGCGCTCGGCTGGATCGGCGACGACGCGACGGTACGGCGGCTGGCTCCGCTGATCCGCGCCTGGCCCGGCGAGGGCGGGCATGCCCGTGCCGTGGCCGGGCTCGACGTGCTCGCCGGGATCGGTACCGACGTGGCGCTCATGCACCTGCACGGCATCGCGCAGAAGGTGAAGTTCGCCGCGCTGAAGCAGCGGGCCCGGGACAAGATGGCCGAGGTCGCCGAGGAACTGGGACTCACCAGCGACGAGCTGGCCGACCGGCTGGTACCCGACCTCGGGCTGGACGCCGACGGCAGCCTCACCCTCGACTACGGGCCGCGCCGGTTCGTGGTCGGCTTCGACGAGCAGCTCAAGCCGTATGTGGCCGACGCCGACGGTACCCGTCGAAAGGACCTGCCCAAGCCCGGCGCGCGCGACGACGCGGAGCTGGCCGGCGGCGCCTACCAGCGGTTCGCCGCGCTGAAGAAGGACGTGCGCACCATCGCCACCGACCAGATCCGCCGCCTGGAGGAGGCGATGGTCCTGCAGCGGCGCTGGCCGGTAGCGCAGTTCCGCGAGCTGTTCGTCGGGCACCCGCTGCTGTGGCACATCGTGCGCCGCCTGGTCTGGGCCAGCTACGACGGCGACAAGCTGGTCACCGCGTTCCGGGTCGCCGAGGACCGCAGCCTCGCGAACGTCGACGACGACGCGCTGGCCCTCGACGACACCGCCACGGTCGGCATCGCCCACCCGCTGCACCTCGGCGAGGCGGTACCGGCCTGGTCCGAGGTGTTCGCCGACTACGAGATCCTGCAACCGTTCGCGCAGCTGGGCCGGGAGACCTACCCGCTGACCGATGAGGAGCGGGCGGCGACGGAGCTGCTGCGGTTCACCAACCGCACCGCGCTGACGGTGAAGGTACTGGGGCTGGACCGGCGCGGCTGGCGGCGCGGCGAGGCGCAGGACGGCGGGGTACAGGGCTGGCTGGAGCGGCCGCTGCCCGGTAACCGGGCGGCCGTGCTGAGCATCGAGCCGGGCATCCCGGCCGGGATGGCGACCGAGTGGCCGGAGCAGCGCATCGAAGGGGTCTGGGTCAACAACCAGCCGTCCGGCGACTGGCGCAGCAAGGGCCTGGTACCCCTGGGCGAGCTGGACCCGGTCCTCGCGTCCGAGCTGGTCCGCGACATCGCATCGGTGGTGTCCTGATGGCCGGCGACGACATCCAGCGCCCGCCGGCCGAGCTGCGCTACGCCGACGAGCTGGCCCGGCTGCGCGACGCGGACCGCGGCGACCGGCCGCCCGGCTGGGCGCTGAGCCTGGACGCGGCCCGCCGGTTCATCGTCGGCGACGAGGCGGCCGGCAGCTCCCGCAAGTTCGTCGGCGACCCGTCGCTGATCGACCGGGCACTGGTCACCCTGGCCACCAGCCGTGGCCTGATGCTGGTCGGCGAACCCGGTACCGCCAAGTCGCTGCTGTCCGAACTGCTCGCCGCGGCGGTCAGCGGCGACTCCACGCTGACCATCCAGGGCGGCGCGGCGACGACCGAAGACCAGATCAAGTACTCGTGGAACTACGCGCTGCTGGTCGCCGAGGGCCCGTCGACCCGGTCGCTGGTACCGGCGCCGATGCTGCGCGGGATGGCGGCCGGCAAGACGGTCCGGTTCGAGGAGATCACCCGGTGCCCGCTGGAGGTGCAGGACAGCCTGCTGTCCCTGCTGTCCGACCGGGTACTGGCGATCCCCGAGCTGACCGGGGCGGACGGCATGGTCTTCGCGCGGGACGGCTTCAACGTCATCGCCACGGCCAACACCCGCGACCGCGGTGTCAACGAGATGAGCGCCGCACTGAAGCGCCGGTTCAACTTCGAGACGGTGTTCCCGATCGCCGACTTCGGCACCGAGCTGAACCTGGTCGAGGCGGAGGCGCGGGCGCTGCTGGAGCGCTCCGGGGTGACGGTACCGCCGCGGCGCGACGTGCTGGAGGTGCTCGTCACCACGTTCCGGGAGCTGCGCACCGGGCTCACCGAGCGGGGCGACCCGATGGACCGGCTGTCCTCGGTGATGAGCACCGCGGAGGCGGTCTCGGTGGCGCACGCGGTCGGCCTGCGCGGCTGGTTCCTGCGCCGCGACGCGGGCAGCCCGGCCGACATCGTGGCCTGCCTCGCCGGCACCGCGGCCAAGGACAGCGGTGACGACCTGGCCCGGTTGCGGCGGTACCTGGAGCAGCAGGTGACCTGGCGCAAAGGCGCGCACTGGAAGGCGTTCCACGACGCGCGGCACCTGCTGCCCGGCTGAGCCCGATGGCCGCGACGTTCCTCGGGGTACGCCATCACAGCCCGGCCTGCGCGCGGCTGGTCGCTTCGGTGATCGCCGCGCAGCGGCCGGCGTACGTGCTCGTGGAGGGGCCGGCCGACGTCAACGACCGGCTCGACGAGCTGCTGCTCGGGCACGAGCTGCCGGTGGCGGTGTTCACCTCGTACCGCGACGGCGAGCGCGCCCACGCGTCGTGGACCCCGTTCTGCGGGTACTCGCCGGAGTGGGTGGCGCTGACCGAGGGCCGGCGCTGCGGCGCGCAGGTGCGCTTCATCGACCTGCCCGCCTGGCATCCGGCGTTCGCCGACCGGTCCAACCGGTACGCCGACGCGGAACGGCGCTACGCCGACGTGGTCGACCGGCTGTGCCGGGTCTTCGCCGTCGACAACGTGGACGTGTTGTGGGACCACCTGTTCGAGATCGCGCCGGTCGACCGGATCGAGGAGCGGCTGGCGGCGTACTTCGACCTGGTACGGGACGGGCCGGCGGGCGAGGACGACGCGGCCCGGGAGGCGTACATGGCGCGGTGGGTACGCGCGGCGGTGGCGGCCGCCGGCGACCGGCCGGTCGTGGTGGTGACCGGTGGCTTCCACCGCCCGGCGCTGATCCGCCTGGCTGGACTGTCCACTGTGGACTGGCCCGACGTTCCGCGCCTTCCCGAAGGGGCCGTCGGCGGCAGCTACCTGGTGCCGTACTCGTTCCGGCGGCTGGACGCGTTCGACGGGTACCAGTCCGGCATGCCGTCGCCCGGGTACTACCAGCGGCTGTGGGAGAGCGGGCCGGCGGCCGCCGCGGACGGGCTGACCGGGTCGGTCGTCGCCCGGCTGCGCCGCCGCAAGCAGGTGGTGTCCACCGCCGACCTGATCGCCGCGCGCGCGATGGCCGGCGGCCTCGCCCGGTTGCGTGGCCATCCCGCACCGGCGCGCACCGACGTGCTCGACGGGCTGGTCTGCGCTCTGGTCACCGAGGCGCTGGACATCCCGCTGCCGTGGGCCGCGCGGGGCCGGTTGCCGGCCGGTACCCATCCGGCCGTCGTCGAGATGGTCGCCGCGCTCAGCGGCGACAAGGTCGGACGGCTGCATCCCGACACGCCGCTGCCCGGCCTGGTGCACGACGTGGCGGCGGAGCTGGACCGGTACGGGCTCGCCGCTGCCGGTACCCGCACGCTCGACCTGACCGACGACACGGGTCTGGCCGCAAGCCGTGTCCTGCACCGGTTGCGGGTGCTGCACATCCCCGGGGTACGGCGCGACACCGGCCCGGCGACGGGCTCCGACCCGGTACTGGCGGAGTCGTGGACGCTCACCGAGGCCGGGGGCGGGGCCGGGGCCGGGGGCCGGCTGGCCGCACTGATCGAGGCCGGCGGATACGGTGCGACCCTGCTCGACGCGGCCTCGGCGGCGCTCGCCGACCGGATCGACCCGGCGGTACCGGATGTGGGCCGGCTGGCCGGGGTACTGTTCGACGCCGCGCTGTGCGGCATCACCGAGCTGTCCGGGCGGGTACTGGCGGATCTGCTGCGGGCCGTCGGCGCGGTGGGCGAACTCGGCCCGCTCGGCACCGTGCTCGCGACAGTGCTGGGCCTCTGGCGGCACGACCGGCTGTTCGGCACGCGGCACAGCGCCACGCTGGGCGCCGTCATCACCGCGGCGGTCGGCCGGGTGCTGTGGCTCGCGGAAGGGGTACGCGGCGGTGCGGCGCCGGCCGACCTCGGCCGGCTCGGCGCCATCGTCGCCACCCGGGACGCCATCGTCCACTGTGGACGGACAGTGGACGTGGACGCGGAGGCGGCCCTGGCGGTGATGCGGCGGCTGTCCGGCGATCCCGCGGTACCGCCGGACCTGCGCGGTGCGGCGTTCGGCTTCGGCTGGTCGCTCGGACCGTCCAATGTGGACCCCGTCCGGGCGGTGCGCGGCGCCGCGGACCCGCAGACGCTCGGCGACTGGCTCGCCGGCCTGTTCGCGGTGGCCCGCGAGGAGGTGCTCGCGGCGCCGGTGCTCGGCGTGCTCGATGAGCTGGTCGGCGCGCTGCCGGAACACGCGTTCCTGGTGGCGTTGCCGGCGCTGCGGCAGGCGTTCGCGTTCTTCCCGCCGCGCGAACGCGAGCGGATCGCCCGGCACCTGCTGGCCCGGCGCGGCCTGGTCGGCTCGGCCCGGTCGCTGCTGCGGCTGGCCGCGACGCCCGAGCTGCTCGCCGAAGCCCGCGCGCTGGAGGCCCGCGTCGACGAGTTGCTGGTACGGGAGGGCCTGGTATGACCGGCGGCCTGGATCCCGCGCTGGAACGGTGGCGGCTGGTGCTCGGTGAGGCCGGCCACGCGGCGCTCGGCGGGCAACCGCTCGACGCGACGGCCGCCGGCCGGGACGCCGCACTCGACTGGCTCTACGGGCGCGACGAAGACCTTGCCCAGCGCGGCATCCGGCGCCCCGGCGCGCGCTACGGCGGCTGCGAGGACTCGGTCCTCACCACGGTCGACTGGCTGGACCAGATCACCCGGCTGTTTCCCAAGGAGACCATCGAGCGGCTGGAACGCGACGCGGTGGAACGGTACGAGATCCATGACGTGGTCACCGACCCGACCGTGCTGTCCCGCATCGAACCCAACGCCACGCTGCTCAAGGCGGTGCTGCGCACCAAGCACCTGATGAACCCCGAGGTACTGGCGCTGGCCCGGCGCATCGTGGAGGCGGTCGTCCGGGAACTGGTGCGGCGCCTGGCCACCGAGGTGCGGCAGGTGTTCTCCGGTACCCGGGCGCGCCGGCCCAGCCGCTTCAAGCAGGCGCGCAACTTCGACGCGCACCGCACCATCCGCGCCAACCTCGGCCACTACCGGCCCGAGGAACGCCGGCTGTACCTGGAGACCGCGCACTTCTTCTCCCGTACCCGCCGGCACCTCGACCGCTGGCAGGTGATCCTGATCGTCGACCAGTCCGGCTCGATGGCCGGTTCGGTCATCCACTCGGCGGTCACCGCGGCGTGCCTGTGGGGGCTGCCGGGGGTGAAGACGCATCTGGTCGCGTTCGACACCGACGTGGTGGACCTGACGTCCGATGTGGACGATCCGGTGCAGCTGCTGATGAAGGTACAGCTCGGCGGCGGTACCGACATCGCCCGCGCGGTCGCCTACGGCGCGGCGCTCATCGAGGACCCGCGGCGCGCCATCCTCGCGGTGGTCACCGACTTCTTCGAGGGCGGCGACGCGGGGCGGCTGGTGCGCACGGTACGGCAGCTCGCCGAGCAGGGTACCCACGTGCTCGGGCTGGCCGCGCTGGACGAGGAGGCCAACCCGGTGTACGACCGGGAACTCGCGCAGCGGCTGGCCGACGCGGGTGCCCACGTCGGTGCGATGACCCCCGGGCAGCTGGCCGCCTTCGTCGCGGAGCACGTGGGCCGATGAGGGCGGATCTGCTTGCGCTGACGCCGGATGCGCTGGCCGCGCTGACCAACCGGGGGCTGCTGAAGCGGGCGGCCAGGGAGGTCGAGGCCGGTACCGGGCCGGCCGTGTCGACCGGTCCGGACGGCACCGTGCGCGGCGAGCATCCCGACGGTGCGCGCAGCGCCCTGCCACCCGGCACCGGCCTGGACAGCGGCACCTGCAGCTGCGCCGCGACCGGCATCTGCCGGCACCTGCTCGCCCTCGTCCTCGCCTACCAGCGCGACGGCACCGCGCCGGCTGTCGACACGGGCGGCGCGCCGACGTTCGACGTGTGGTCGCCCGGGGAGTTCACCGACGCGGCGATCGAGGAGCTGATCGGCGCCCGCCAGCTCGCCGCCGCCCGGCGCACCTTCCGCACCGGGTACCCGGCCCGGGTACGGCGACCGACGCCGGCCGACCCGGTACCGAGCGTCGAGCTGCCCGCCGCCACGGTCCGCTTCCTCGTACCGCACGAGCTGGGGTACGCGCACACCGACGCCGCGGACGGTACCCGTGAACAGCTTGTGGCGCTTGCCGTGTGGGCGTTCCGCGCCGCCGACGCGGCCGCCCCCGACGCGGCCGCCCCCGACGCGGCCGCCCCTGGCGCCACCTCACCCGACGCGGCCGAGGTGCGGCTCGACGTCGGCGCCGAGCGGGTGGCCGCCACCAGCCCCTCGGGGCTCGACGCGGCGCTGGGACTCGCCGAGGAGGTACTGCTCGACGGCGCGACCCAGGCCGGCCCCGCGCTGCGGTCGGCGGTCGCCCGGGTCCGGCAGGACCTCGACCGACGCGGCCTGCGCTGGCCGCTGCTCGCCCTCGACGAGCTGGCCGAGCAGCTGGAGGCGTACCACGCACGCAGCGCCCGGTACCGTGCCGAACGGGTCGCCGAGGTGCTCGCCGAGCTGGCCGCCCGGGACCGCGCGGTCGCCAATGGTGGCGCCAGCCTGCGCTCGCGGGTCCTGGGTACCGAGGAGGCCGGCGAGACGCCGCTGCGCCGGGTACGGCTGACCGGCCTGGGCTGCCGGGTCGCCGCGACCGCGGACGAACGGGTCGCCGAGATCTTCCTTGCCCAGCCGGACGCCGGCACGGTACTGGTACTGCGGCGCCGCTGGCCGGCCGGCGACGGTACCGCGCAGCTGGGTGGGCGCCGCGTCGGCGGGCAGACCGTCGCCGCGCTCGCCGCCGGCAACGTGGTCACCGAGTCGGCGGTACGCAGCGCCAGCCGCACCGTCCGGCTCGCCAGCAGCCGGGTCGCGCGTACCACGTGCACGCCGTCCGGCGGCGCCTGGGGCACGTTGCCGGACTCGTTGCTGGTGCGCGACCTGGCCGCGCTGCGGCGGGTCTTCGACGAGCTGCCGCCGCGGCTGGTCCGGCCGCGGGTCGAGGCGGAGTTCGTCCGGGTCGTCGAACTGGGCGCGGTGCGGTCCATCGGGTACGCGCCGGGCGACCAGTACCTGCAGGCCGTGGTCGAGGACCCGGCCGGCGGCGTGGCCACGATCCATGCGGAGCACCGCGCGCAGTGCCCGGCCGCGCTCGACGCGCTGGCCGAAGCACTGGACGGCAGTCCCCGGTACGTCGCCGGCACGCTGCACCGCACCGGTGGCCGCTTCGTCATCGAGCCGGTCGCGGTCGCCGTGGCCGGCACCGTCGTGGTACCCGACCTCGCCGCCGGTACCGGTGCCGCCCCGCTCGACGTCGACGCCGGCCCGGTCCGGGAGCCGATCCCGGCCGCGCTGGGCGAAGCGCTCACGGTGCTCGCCGAAGCCGCGCACCGCGGCCTGCGTCACCTGCCGGGTACCTTCGCGGGCCGGCTCGGTACCGTCGCGGAAAGCCTGCGCCGCGTCGGCCTGCACCGGGCCGCGGCGGCGGTGGACCGCTTCGCGCAGGCCCTCTCCCCCGAGCCCAGCGCCCGCGCCGCTACGGCGTGGCTCGACGCCCAGCTGCGCCTACTCGTCACCGCCGACCTGAGCTGACCGCGGGAAGACGAGGATCGCGTCGCCGACCGGCCGCCCGTCCTTGACGAGGTACGGTCCGCCGCCGACCACGTCGGTACAGCCCGTCGGCCGGGATCGGGCCGCCCCCGGAGTCGAGCAGTCGCGTCACGGTGCCGCGCGCGTCGAGCGCAGCCCCGACCAATCGGCGGGTGCCGCGCCCGCGGCACCGGGCGTGAGCAGGAGCACGGCGGAGAGCACCAGGGCGGAAATACCACGCATGCCGTCATCCATACCAACGCCGGTGAGAACCCGATGACGGTTAGTTAACCGCACCGCCAACTCCACCGGAAGAGCGGTGACCGCCGACGACCGCCGTAGGTGCGTGCCGGCAACGCCAGCGGCGACCCGGCCGGATCGGCGTCATACTGGTCGTCGGCTTCCGCCGCGGACAGCGGCCGCGGGTGACAAGCGCAAGGGAGGCGCCAGATGGACCCGATCTGCACGCACACCGGCAGCATCACCGTGCTCGACCTGCCCGAGGAGATCCCCGGCTGCGAGGACTGCCTCGCGATCGGCGGTCGCTGGGTGCACCTGCGGATGTGCCAGTCCTGCGGCCACATCGGCTGCTGCGACAGTTCCCCCCACCGGCACGCGTCGGCACACGCGCGCGACGGGCAGCATCCGATCGCCCGCTCCGCGGAGCCCGGCGAGGACTGGAGCTGGTGCTACATCGACCAGGTCGCGTTCGTCGTCAAGGGATGACCACGAGCAGTACCCGATCGCCTTCGTCGCGGGGCTACTGACCGGTGCGCCCGTCGATGCACTCGCGGAGCAGGTCGGCGTGCCCGCAGTGCCGGGCGTACTCCTCGATCATGTGAATGAGGATGTCCCGGATGCTCGCCTCCTCGCCGTGCGGGGTGCGCACCGTGGCGTCGAGGTCGGTCAGCCCGTCCAGCCACTCGTCGGCGGCCGCGATCTGCGCCTTCCACGCGGCGAACGCGTCCTCGACGACGCCCGCCTCGGCGACCGCGCCGTCGAAGTCCAGGTCGTGGTTGTCGGCGGACCAGTACAGCCGGGGGATGTCCCGACGGCCCTGCAACGACCGCTGGAACCAGTTGTGCTCCACCCGGGCCATGTGCCGGATCAGGCCGAGCAGGCTCATCGTCGACGGCGGCACCGACCGGGTGGCCAGCTGTTCCGGCGTCAGGTCGTCGCACTTCATGCCCAGCGTGAGCCGGTAGTTGGTGAGGTATTCGCGGATGGTCGCCAGTTCGCCGACCGGGTTGGCCATCACGCGCGGGTCCTTCCCGGCCGGCGCCCACATACCGTCATAACCGACCACGTGTTGACTCGTCATGGTGCCCACCTTCGCCGACGGCGGAGGATCGCGCCAACACATTCGAAAACGGCTCAGCGCAGCGGGATCGCGACGCACACGTCGGGCAGCCCGGCCGCCGGCCAGGCGACCACGAGGTCGAGGACGCGGCCGGCCGGCCGGGCGGGAAGGCGCCGGCGAACACCGCCCGCGCCGGTCTCCCCGTGGCCACGCTGAGGATCTCCAGCGACAGCACGGTACCGACGGCGGTCAGCCGGGTGAGCACCACGACGGCATCGTCACCGCGGCTCAACACCTGTGGTACCGCGACGATCCGCCCCGCCTCGACAGCCAGCTCCACGGGCCCGGAGGCGGCGACGCGGTGCCAGAGCCGATCCGGTCGGTGCCTTCGTCGAACTTCGGCAGCAGCCGGCGCGGTACCACCGGCGGCGCGTCGCGACCCGCCCGGATGTCGGCCTGCCGCTCGGTGGCGCTGCGCCGGTCCGGCGGCCGCCGCGCCAGCAGGTCGAGCTCCAGGCCGGTGGGCCGGGACACCGCGCGGACCACGCCGACGGTCAGCTCCGGTCGCCGCACGACCAGGCCGCCGCGGTGGGCCAGCACACCGAGAGTGTCATGGATGCGTTGACGCTACAACGCGCGGACCACAACGCGCGGACCACGGCGCGCCGGTAGGTTGGGGCCATGACCAGCCCGCTGGTACCCGTCGTGGACGGGCACAACGACTACGCCTGGCAGCTACGCAAGCACGGCATCGATCCGGACATGCGTACCGACCTGAGCCGCGACGGCCTGCACACCGACCTGCCGCGACTGCGCCGGGGCGGGGTCGCCGCCCAGTTCTGGTCGGTCTACGTGCCCTGCGGGGATTCCGAGCCGGCGTCCACCGTCGCGGTACTCGAACAGATCGACCTGGTCCGTCGCCTCGTCGCGCGGTACCCCACCGAGCTGGTACTGGCGACGTGCGCCGACGACGTCGAGCGCGCGATGGCGGCGGGCCGGATCGCCTCCCTGCTCGGCGCCGAGGGCGGGCACTGCATCGCCTCCTCGCTTGCGGTACTGCGGATGCTGTACGGGCTCGGGGTGCGGTACCTGACGCTGACCCACGGCCGCAACACCCCGTGGGCGGACAGCGCGACCGACGACCCGGCGGTGGGCGGGCTGTCCGCCTTCGGCCACGAGGTCGTGCGCGAGATGAACCGGCTGGGCATGCTGGTCGACCTGTCCCACGTCGCTGCGTCGACGATGCACGCGGCCCTCGACACCTCACCGGCACCGGCGTTCTTCTCGCACTCCAGCGCCAGGGCACTGTGCGACCATCCGCGCAACGTCCCGGACGACGTGCTGCAGCGGGTGAAGGACAGCGAAGGCGTCGTGATGGTGACTTTCGTTCCGGTGTTCGTCAGCGAGCGTTGCCGCGAGTGGGGGCAGTCCTGGACGGCCGTCGAGGAAGGCATCGAGGAGCCGGCCGGCAGTCCACAGTGGACACAACGCCGCGACGAATGGCTCGCGGCCAACCCCTGCCCGCCGTGCACGGCGGCCGACGTCGCCGACCACGTCGAACACATCCGGGAGGTGGCCGGCGTGGACGCGGTCGGCCTCGGTGGTGACTTCGACGGCACCGACCTGGTACCGCGGGATCTCGCCGATGTGGCCGGCTATCCCGCGCTGTTCGCCGAACTTGACAGCCGCGGCTGGTCCGCCGACGAGTGCGCGAAACTCGGTTGGCGCAACGCCGTGCGGGTACTGCGGGCGACCGAGCGGGCTAGTGGACCAGGCCGGCGATGAGGCTGACCGAGCCGGCCACGATCACCACGCCGAACAGATACGACAGCAGGGCATGGCCGAGCACCGTGCGCCGGATGCGCGGATCCCGCACGCTCGTGTCCGACACCTGGTACGTCATGCCGATCGTGAAGGCGACGTAGGCGAAGTCCCGGTACGCCGGCGGTGGCGACCCGGCCGGCAGGTCGAACACGACACCTCCCCCGGCCGACCGGAAATGCAGATCGGCGTACCGCAGCGTGTACACGGTGTTGACCACCGTCCACGACAGCACGACCGTGAAGGTCGCCAGCCCGATCAGCAGCAGCCGCACCGCCCCGCTGTTGTGCCCGGCGAGGACCAGGGAGAAGCCCACCCCCAGGAGGCTGACGACGCTCGCCCCGAGCAGCAGTACGGCCGCCGAGACGCGCGGCTCGTCCTCCTGTCCGGCGACCCGCTCGGTCTGCGCCCCGTCCGCCCGCAGTACCTTGGGCCAGACCGTGCCGAGGAAGGCCAGCGCTGCCGCGTCCCAGCCGGCGACCACCGCGATCTCCCACCGCACCCATGACAGCAACGCGACGGCGACGACCAACCCGACCGCGGCCACCGGCACGGCTCGCCGCATCGCGAGCGGGTGGCGCCCCAGCCACCGGCGACGGTACCCGTCGACCACCATCTGCTCCCCGCATCGTGCCCGTCAGCCGGCCTCCACGATAACGGCGCCGCTGCCGCTGTGTACGTCGATCGCGTGCTCCGCGGCCGGATCGGTGGGCACCTTCACGTCCACGTGTCCGGAGTCGGACGACGCGTTGACGCGGTACCGGACGCCGGAGGGCACGGTAACCCGGATCGCGCCGGAGCCGGTCCGCACGGTCACGTTACCCGGCCCGGTGACCTGCACGGTGACGGCACCCGAACCGGTGTTCACGACCGCCGGGCCGCTGATGCCGGTCAGCCGGACCGCACCGGAGCCGGTCTGCACGTTCACGTCCCCGGACGCCTGGCGTACCGTCACCGCGCCCGACCCGACGTCCACCCCGACGGTCGACACGTCCGACAGGTTCAGCGCGCCGGAGCCGCTGTGCCCGCTGACCCGTACCCCGGCCGGCGCGGTCACCTCGTAGGACACCGAACACTGGGAGCCGCACGTGGTCTTGAGTGCGAGTGTGGTGCCGCTGCGCTGGTCGGTGGCGCCCGGCTTGGTGCCCCGGTACGTCACGTGCCGCAGTACCCGGACCGAGCCCGCCGGCCCGGACGACACGGTCACCGAACCGGATCCGCCGTCGGTCGTGATCGCGGTGAGCGCGACGGCCTCGGTGTGCTCGTCGCTGAACCGGTTGGTGCTCAGTCCGCAGCCGGCGACTGACCCGGCCGCGACCAGGCCCGCGGTGATTGCCGCGGCAACCCGGATAGGAGCGTTCCTCGTCATAGCACCGACGCTACGGAGCCGCGCCGGCCCGGTCATCCGGGACCGTTCCCGGAAACCGTTCTGACCGCTTCTCGACTGTGGTGACGCGGTTATCCGCGTACCGTGCGCCTGAAGGTGTGGAGGCGGTGGCGCCGATGCGCGGCTCGACGGCTGGCCAGGTCGGCAAGGTCGTGCTCATCGCGGTCGCGGTGGAGACCGTCGCGGTGTTCGTCACCGTCCTGGCGAACCTCCTGGCCAAGAGCGCCCCCGCCGCCTGGCAGATCCTTCTCGTACCGGCGGCAGGCGTGTTGATCGCCGGTATCAAGGCTGGCGTCGACGCCCTCGCCAAACGTCCCGATGAACAGCAGCCGTCGGGAGGCGGCTACGGCGATTACGGCGGTGGCGGGTACCGCCCGCGGCCGCCGGTGCCTGCCCCCAAACGTGTCGTACCCGTGGCTGCCGTGCTTGCGGGGTTGCTCCTGGTCTGCGGCGGTGGAGGGCTCGCGGCGACCGCCGGCGTCCAGTACGTGTACGGTTGGGCGACCGGCCACGAGTCCGGTCCGGTGGTGTTCCAGGGACAGGTGTCGGGTAAGGCCGGGGCCGTGACGATGACGGTCACCCAGATGATGATCACCACTCACTTCACGAGAGTCGATGTGACCGTGCAGAACGCGGGGAGCGAGCCGGTCACCCTGCCTCTATTCAACAACTGCCAACTCGTGGCCGCCGACGGAACAACCCTCGAAGCCGACGCCTTCCGCAGCCGGTGGGCCGAGAACGTGGCGCCCGGTGGGCGGCAGTCGGGCGAGATCAACCTGAGCGGCAAGGCGCCGCCGGGGAATGCGACATTCAGTTTCACGACGGTGTTCGGCCCTGGTGGCGGCCACGCACTCGTAGTCAAGGGCATCCCGGTCGGAACCCTATGATCCAGCCACCCCGCGTCGGGTTGCTGTCAGTGTCCGCGCGAGTTGCCCTGCGCTCCATACTCTCGTTGCGTGGCCGGGCAGTCGGATACGCGCGAGGTGCGGCAGGCCGAGGATCGCGACGCCGACCCGCTGACCACGGCAGCCGCGCGCGAGCAACCGGTCGCCGGGCCGGATTCGCCTGATGCGGCGGTGGCCGCGGCCGGACCGGGCAACGCGGCCCTGAGCCGCCTCTACACCGATGCGGGCGGCTCGGCGTCCGGCGACCGCGGCGCCCTCGGCCCCGGCGTGCTGAACCTCAACGCCGGCAACGCCGCGCTCGCCCGGCTCCTCGGTACCAGTGCCGGCAGCGAAGCGGCGCCGTCGGTGCCGGTACCCACTCCTGCTCCCCTGCCCGCGACGAGCGTCGCGCCGATGCCACAGCCGGCGGCGACCGCCGCACCGCCGGCCGCCGCACCGGCCGGCTCGCCGGTCACCGGAGCGGGCGTCCAGGCCCCACCCGCGGCAGCCGGACCGGCGCTGGCCCTGCCGGCCGCGCCCACCCCGCACCAGCAGGACGCGATCGCGCGCCTCGCCGCCCTGCACGCGGCCGAGGTCGCCCGCTTCGATCAGGGCGTCGACGCCGGCGTGACGGCGATCGACGCGGCCGTACGCGAGCAGCAGACCGCGACGGACGCCGCGCTCACCGAGGCGGTCACGACCGTCGGCGCCGGGGCGGCGGCCGCGCGCACCGGGGTCCAGGACGCCGCGTCCGCGCAGGACGCGCAGGTCACTGCGGCGGCGGAGGAGCACCGGACCGGACTGGCGGCCTGGCAGCAGGGTGCGGTCACCACGGCGGCGGGAGTGGTGCAGGACCGGCAGGCCCAGGCTGTCGCGGCCGGGCAGCAGCGGGCCGCGCAGGCGCGCGACGCCGCAGCCGCCACCGTCGCGCGCGTCCAGGCCGGGGCCGACGGGCAGGCCGCGGCGGCCCAGGAGATCGGCGCCGCCAAGGCCGCGGGAGTCACCGAGACAGACCAGTCGGTACGGGATGCGCAGACCGCAGTGGCACGGAACCTCAGCGGCGACGCGGTCACGAAGATCTCGCAGGGTGCCCAGGACGCCGCCGCCGGCATGCGCGGCCAGGGCGAGGAGGTTGCCGGCGCGCTGGAGAGCATGGGTACGCAGCTCTCGGCCGACCTCGGCGGCCACCTCGACCCGGTCGCCAGCGTCCTCGGTGAGGACGCCGGGCGCGGGGCGACCGCGATCGACCAGACGACCGCGCAGGGCCGCGGCGCGCTGGCCCAGCAGCGGGACGACACGGTGGCGGCGATCGACGGTACCGAGACGGAGGCCGTCGGTGCCCTCCAGCGCGACGCCGGCAACGCGTCGGCGGCGCTGGTCGAGCAGGGCCAGCAGGCCGCCGACGACCTGCGACGCGGGGCTGACGCGGCCACCGCCGAGCTGACCGCGCAGGTGAACGGGCTCGTCGCGCAGTTCGCCGCGGCACCGGCGGACGAAGCGGCCGCCGGCGAGTTCGGCGACGCCGCCAGCCAGGAGCTGAGCGCCACGGTGGACCAGCTCGACGCCGGGGTCCGCAACCGGGCCGGCGACCTCGCGGGCGGCCTGGCCGGCATGCGGTCGCAGGTGGCCGAGGCGTTCACCACGACGACCGGTACCGCGACCAGCGGCCTCGACCAGCAGGCGGACGGTGGCGGCGCGGCCCTGGGACAGATCGGTGGCGGCGCGCGCGACACGATGGCCTCCGCCGCGGACGCCACCCGCGCCTCCGGCGACGCCACTGTCACGCAGTTCGGCGATGTCCTCGACGCGCACCTCGGCACCGCGCTGCCCGGCCTGGACGAGCTGCTCGGCCAGCACCAGGGCAGCCTGGAGGACCAGGTGGCCGAGCTGGGTACCGCGACCGCCAGCGTCACCAACTCGCTGACCGCCAACATCGACGCCGGCCAGGCCCGGGCCGCCGAACGGGCGAAGCGCAGCTGGCTGTCCAACCAGTTCCACGACCTGTGGGACTCGATCACCAGTCCGGAGTTCCTCGTCGGGCTCCTCGTCGGCCTGGCCGTCGCGGCGATCATCATCGTGTCCGCCGGCACGGCGACCCCGTTCGTCATCGTGGCCGCCGGGGTCGCCGCCGGTGCCGCGGCCGGCGCGGCGGGGACGCTGACGAAGAACATCCGCGACCCCAACAAGCACGGCTGGCAGGTGTTCGACGGGGTCCTCGACAGTGCCCTCATCGGCGGCCTCGTCGGCGGGGTGGGCGCCGCGGCCTTCGTCTTCGGTACCGCCTTCCTCGGCGGCCTGGGCCTCGCCGGCAGTGTGGTCGGCGGGTTCGCCGTGCTGGAGCTCAGCGCCGTCGTGGCGAACACGATCGGCAACCTGCTCACCGGCCAGCCGTGGGACAAGAACCTGCTCACCGCCCTGCTCCTGGCGCCGCTGCTCGCGCGGCTCGCCAAGTTCATCCCCGGCCTGAAGACCGGCGAGCCGCCGCCGGAGGGCGGGGAACCGCCGCTGAACATCGACCCGACGGCAGCCCAGGTCGGCGAGTGGACGTTCAAGCCGTCCGAGGTGACGACGGAACCGGACGGTACCCGGGTCGCGACCATCGACGCCGAACTGTCCGGTCACCGCGGCTTCGGCCACGCCACCCGCGGGTACAACCCGCAGACCGGCGAGTTCAAGGCGATCCAGATCGACCTGAACCAGGTGCCGAAGGAGGCACGCGTGGTCCAGGTCGACGGCCAGCCGGTCCCGCTGAGCGAGTACCTCACCATGCGGCTCATGCGGATGCTGGAGGTACCCGTGGCCGAACTGCGGACGGTGCGCGTCGTCGAGGTGGAGCATCTCCGCTCGGTGCTCGAACTGGAACAGCAGGTCCGCTCCGGGGTACCCGCCGACGAGGCCGCCCGCGACCTCCCGGTGGTGCGGTACAACCAGGCGGCTCTCGGCAAGGCCGGCGGAGGGCAGGCGATCCGGGCGCACGTCGAGGGCGGCCAACGCATGCCGCTGGCCGACCTGCTCGCGAAGTGGGAAGGCGAGGCGCCCGACCCGGCCATGGTCGTCGATCACGACGCGACCCTGCGGAAGTTCGGGCTCACCCGGGGGACCGCGGCCACCTACGAGGTGCGGTCGGGATTCGACGTCGAGGTCACCATCGAGCCCCCGGGCCAGGGAACCCCGGGCCAGCAGCCGTTCGTACCGGTACCGCGGTCCGACGACCACGACGACGACTGAGCCGGCCGCCGGCGTGAGCTGTGCCGCCTAGGGAAGCTGTGCCGCCTAGGGAGCCGGCGGCTCGCCGAGCTTCGCGAGCAATAGCGCCTCCGCGAGGCACACCCGCGCGAAGTCGCCCATGTGCAGGCTCTCGTTGGGGGCGTGGGCCCGGGTGTCCGGATCCTCGACACCGGTCACGAGGATCGTGGCCTCGGGGAACAGCTCCTGGAACGTGGCGATGAACGGGATCGACGCGCCCGCACCGATGTGTACCGGTGCGGTGCTGTCGGCCCAGCCCGACATGTCGGTACCGGCGGCTTCGCTGAGCGCGGCGAGGAAGTCGGCGAACGTCGCGGTCCCGTAGGCGTGCCGGGTGAAGTAGGTGCGCAGGCCGGCGCGCAGCGTCTCGTCGCCGATCCGGGTGGCGAGCTGGCGCAGCGCCGAGTGGGCCTTGAAGTACGAGATCCGGTCCAGGTCGAGCAGCACGGTCTGCACGTCCGGACCGGCCAGGCTGACCGGGTGGGTGGACGGGCGCTGGTCGGCGACGTACGCCTGGCCCTTGCGCCGGGCGGCGAACGTGGTCGGCGGCCCCGGGAAACGCGTCGCCTCGCTGGTGATCCGGTGCGCCATGTAGTCGGCGAACGCCTGCCCGAGCCACAGGTCGTCCCACCACCGGTTGGTCACCAGACCGGCCAGCCACTGCAGGGAGATGCCGTGGGCGAGGACGACCGCCCGGGTCTCCCGCTCGCTGGCGGTCGCGGCCGAGCTGAACAGGTACTGCTCGCGCAGCAGCACGCAGGCCGGATGGTCCAGCGACAGGACGCTGAACTCCGGGGCGAACACCTGGTCCAGCTTGTCGAACGGGTATGCCACCCCGAACATGCCGTGGTACGCGTCCAGGCACGGTCGGACCTGCCATTGCTGTCCTCCACATGTTGATTTGGGCAGGGCGAACTGCCGTCGTGACGAGACAACGACGCGCGGGTGGAACTCTTCACCGGCCGCCGACTCCGGAGGGCCTCAGTCACCGCTGATATGCGGCGCTGTGCCGACCGCCGACCGATGGACAGTCACGTGCGGGCCTGCGACTCGAAGCCGAAGCATCGACCACACGGACACTGGTGTCTGATGATTTGACCCCGTTGCACCTCCCCCCGAGGGCGCTCCTCATTTCTACCCCTGGCTCTCAAGGATCCTGCCGTCAACTCCCGGATCGGAGTCACCACTGACAACTCTTATCCGGAAATCGCGGTGTATGTGTGGTGACTTTCCCCGCCTACCGTCGGATTGACCAGCCGGGTAGTTTCGGCACCATGTCGATTGTCGGACCAGACCTCGTCAGTGTGCGGGCGGCCGCTGCGGAGTTCCCCGGTACATGGGCCGATCGTTCGTCGGCGACGCTCATCCGGGTCACCGCCCCGCGCATCGATCCAGCGCTCGCCGGCCACCGTCAGGCCCTGCTGCGCTGGCTGAACGCGTGGGGTTGCCGGCTGCGGTACCCGGTGGCGGGCGAGCCCGACCTCTTCGACACCGGTGTGGCCGCCTGGTGGAGCCGTTGGCACAACGGCCTCCCGGCTGCGCAGATCCAACTCGGGGAACTGGACGACAACGCCATCCTGCAGGCGGCGCAAGCGTACGCGGAACTCGCCGCGACGCCGGCGGTACCGGGACGACGACCGCGATCGCTCGGACCGACCGCGGCGGCCAAGATGCTGCACGCCCTGCGCCCCGATGCGCTCATGCCCTGGGACCGGGCGATCGCGCAACGCCTCCACGGTTCCCGGGACGCGGCGGCGTACGCCGCCCACCAGCGCCTCGGCCGTCGGTGGGCGCGGCAACTGATGGCGGAGGCGGGGGTACCGCTCGCCGAGCTGCCGGCCGTTCTCGGCCGTCCCGGCCGGCAGGTGGCGAAGCTGCTCGACGACTACTGTTATCTCGTGTGCACGCGGGAGAGCACCGGCGATCGCGCGGCGAGGGGGTGACATGATCCTGCGTATCGACCATGTCGGCGTGGCCACCGACGACCCGCTCGCCCTTGAGCCATACCTGACAGCGCTGGGCATGCAACGCACCGACACCGGGGTCGCCGAACACTACGGCGTGTCCTGTGACTTCTGGCAGTACGGCAGCGGGCCGGCCGAGCCGGCGGTGGAGCTTGTCGCGCCGGCGCGCGAGGACTCCTCGGTCCACGGGCGCCTGGCCCGCTCCGGTCCCGGCCTCTACCACATCGCGTTCGTGGTCGACGACATCGACAGGGAGCTGGAGAGGCTGCGTACCCACGGCTTCGTGGCGGTCGACCCCCAGCCGTGCAACGGAGCGCGGCCCGGGATGCGGGTGGCCTTCATGTACCTGCGGCGCCCGGCCGGGATGCTGATCGAGCTGGTGGAGTACGCGGGGCGGGAAGAGTCACCGTGGTGACTGTCGACGACGTCCGGCGGATCGCGCTGCCGCTGCCGCGCACCGAGGAACGCCTGGTCGGCGACCGGGTCAAGTTCTACATCGGGCGCATCGTCTGGGCGTCGCTGTCCAGAGACGAGACCACGATGGGATTCGCGTTCCCCAAGGAGGAACGGGCGGCCCTGCTCGACGCCGAACCCACCAAGTTCCAGCTGCCGGTCCCGTCGGACATGCGCTACAACTGGGTACGCGTGCGGCTCGCCGAGATCGACGAGGCGGAACTGACGGAGCTGCTCGTCGAGGCGTGGTCCATGTGCGTCCCGAAGCGGGTCGCCGCCGCCTACTTCGCGGAGAAGGGACGTTGACGCAGCCTCTTCGGCGGCTCAGGAGGGCTGGGGCATGACGACCGTGTGGTACTCCCGGATCATCGCCATCACCGGCGCGTCGTAGTTGCGTTCCCATTCCTCGGTGGCGTACAGCGACTGTGACAGTCGATCCGCTCCTGTTCGGACGAGAACGTCCGCAGCAGGTGGTAGCTTTCGTCGTCGTTCAGGCTCGGTCCGTGCGCCACCACCGTGATGCCGAGCTGGCGCATCAGCGGGACCGTCCCGTCGCGACTGATCCGGTGGAACTCCTCCCGGGTGCCGGGATGCAGCTTGAACAGACGCAACTCCAACAGGCTGTGTTCGCTGTCCCCCATGACCTGCTCCTCAAGGTTCGTGGCCGTTTCCCGGCCGGACTGCCACTACTTGACCCGGCGGCCGGCCTTCCAGACACCGGTGATGTTCGCGGGCTTCGCCAGCACCGAGACGTCGGCGAGCGGGTCGAGGTCGAGGGTCAGCAGGTCCGCGTCGTATCCCGCGACGAGCTGACCGGAGCGCGGCGCCTGCGGCCCCAGCGTGCCTGGTCCGTTCGCCGTCGCCGCCTCGATCGCCTCCAGCGCCGAGAAACCTAGGCTGACGAGCAACGGCAGCTCCCGACCGTTGCGTCCCCACGAGTCCGGCAACTCGGCCCCGGTCAGCGCGACATCGGTACCGGCTGCGATGGTCACACCCTGCTCCCGCGCCAGGGCGAGTGCGTCGGCATGCCGGTCCACGGTCGCCTGGAGCTTCGTCATGGCGTACGGCGGGATCTCGCCGCTTTCGAGCAGCTCCTGAAAGATCGTGCGGGTCGTCACGAGCATCGCGCCGCACTCGCGCATCGCCTGGGCCGCCTCCTCGTCGAGGAACGTTCCGTGCTCGATGGTATGGATCCCCGCCTCCAGCGCGGCCATCATGCCCGGCTTGCCGTGACAGTGGGCGGCGACGATCCGGTCGCTCATCGCGGCGACCTCGACGATCGCCCGCATCTCCGCCACCGTGAACTGCTGGTGGATCGGGTGGTCGACCTCGCTCAACACACCACCGGACGCGTAGATCTTGATCAGTTTGGCATTGCGCCGGAGCTGCTCACGTGTCGCCCGGATGCACTCGTCGACACCATCGGCCAGCCGCAGCTCGCCGCCGGTGTGCGCGAAGTCAGCCATCCACTCCAGCGGATAGCTGTGCAGGTCGCCATGCCCGCCCGTGGTTGACAGTGCGGAGCCGGCCGCGTAGACCGACGGGCCGACCACGGTACCCTCCTCTACCGCCCTGGCGAGGTGGATGCCGAGCCCGCCCACCTCGCGCACGGAGGTGATACCGGCGTCGAGCGCCGCCCGGAGGTCGGAGGTGGCGCGGGCAGCGCGCAGTGCCACCGGCTCGCGCGGCAGCGTGTCGACGTCCGCGGTCCGCAGACCCATCAGATGGACGTGGCTGTCCCACAGGCCAGGCATCACCGTGTGCGTCCGCACGGTGGTGGTGCTGTCTGGCGACTCGGGTGCCGTCGCTGCCGGACCGGCGTAGCTGATCGTTGTTCCATCGACAATGACAACAGCGTCGCGAACGGGCTCTCCCCGGCCGGGAATGAGCTGGTCCGCTTCGAAGCGATGCAACGTGGGCCAAGGCTAGACAGGCAGGCAGGTGAACCGCTACCCCGCGCGGTGTCTTCACCGGAGACCATCGTCGGGGCACCCGCAAGATACGTCATCGCGTAGAGTGTTGTCGGCGACCGGGGCGGTCGTCCGCAGACTGGAGGGCGCAAGTCCGCATGGATCTGCACGACCTCGACGCATTGATACAACAACGACCAGACCCATCACCGGCTTACCACGAGTTTCTCCGGACCGGTGCGATGAGCGCGGGGCTGTATCACCTAGCGGTCGGCCGCATCGACCGGCAGGGCATCCATCGCGAGGACGAGCTCTATGTGGTGCTTCGCGGACAGGCCACACTCACCGTGGCCGGCGAGCAGCGCCGCGTCGGCCCGGGTTCGGCGGTCTATGTCGCGGCCGGTGTGGAGCACCGGTTCCACTCGGTCACCGACGACCTGGAGGTGCTGGTGGTGTTCGCCCCTGCCGAGTCGACGGGCCCGCTGCTGACCGCGGACTGACGGGGCAGCGGGATGTGGTGCGGGTCGGTTACGGTTTCGAGGTGTCGGATCTGGCGGAGCGGTTGCGCGGCCTGGTGGTTGAGGCGCGCTCGCCGGACGGGCACCTCGCCGGCCGATACGGCGGCGACGGCGCGATCCTCGACGTCACCATGACGGGCGGCATGTATGGGCTGTACCGCGAGCACCAGCTCGAACGCCAACTCGCCGAGCTGACCACGCGCCTGTGGAACCTGACCGAGGCGCAGTTCGCGCAACCGTTGCGGGACGACGGAATCGACTTCGGGCCGGAACGGCGCCGCTATCTGGCCGGGTTCGAGCAGCTGACCGCGACGGGGAGCGCCGCCGAGGATGCGGTGACCGTGCGCACGCGTGGCTTGTCGACCTGGGAGTACACGATCCGGGCGGGCACGCTGCGCCGGGTCGGCGAACGGGACCTGCTGGCGGCCGTGCGCACCGCGGTCCGGCGGCTGCTGCGCAAGTTCCACCTGCAGGTGTTCGTCCTGCGCGATGAGGTCTACGATCTCGGCTTCCCCGAGGACCTGCGGCGGGAACTGGGCTTCGGGCGGCGCGGTGACCCCGGAAGGCTGTACTGGTGACCAGGCGGGGCCGGTGGTGGACGGTCGCCGCGGTGGTGGTGTGTGTGGCGCTGGCCGCGGTGCTGATCCTGGCGACCCGCCGGCACACCCCTTCCGGCACCGGTGCATCGGCCTCGTCCGCGACCGCGGGCAGTGCGGCGGCGGACTGCCGGCCGCGGGTGGCTGACGTCGGGTTCGGCAGCCGGGCGGTCAAGTTCAACGGCCAGCAGGTGGCACCGGCCGACGCCGACATCACGCTCGGGGTGATCGTGCAGAACCCCTGCCCGCGCGCGGCGGTGAACGTCCAGCTGCTGGCGCGGGCGACGACCGCGTCCGGCAGCGACGTCGCGGGCGCGCTGCATCTGCGGACCAGCCTCGACGCGGTCATGCCGGGCCAACGGCTCGGGGTGGCCGGATCGATCGTCAACGACCCGAACTCCGGTGCGACCGTGGGCCATTTCAACGCGACCACGGTGGCGGCGGTCCGGGTTGACGTCCTGCACTGGGACTGGCAGGCGGCCACCGACGTCGCCCAGCCCACCGCCACGACGGCGCAGGACGTCGCCGTCGGGCAGCGCCAATCCGACGGGGACGTGCCGGTCAGCTTCCGGCTCGGCCCGGACGCGCCCGCGCCGTCGGGCGACCGGTGGGTGTGCGTCCTGTTGCGCGACACGACGGACCGGATCGTGTCCGGCGAGATGCGCGAAGTCCACATACCCGCGGACCTGCCGGCCTCCGGCGGCACCCTCACCGCCACCGCCCGGGCGCCCGGCACCGGGGCCGGACTGCACGCCGAAATCTACTTCTACTACCGCCAGACCAGCTTCTAGCGGTACCCGACCGTGAAAGGACACCTCCCGTGGCCGTGACCGGTGACGCGCTCGCTGTCGACCTTTCCCGCCTCGCCGTCGTCGGCAGCGTGGCCCTGCCGGAGATCGGCTACGTATACGCCAGGCTCAACGGCGAGGTGGCCGGCACCGCGTCCGGTGACCTGGACGCGTTCATGGGCGGCGCGACGCCGAAAGGGTACGGCGGCGCCACCGGCTCGATGTACACGAAGTGGTCCGGCTTGCGCGACGAACTGCAGAACGTGCTCGGCAACGCCGCCAACGGACTGCAGGAGGCCGGTCACGCCGTCATGTCCATCGTCCAGACCTACCTGAACAGCGACGACCGGGCAAAGGCGAGCTTCGACCAGAAATGGCTGCACGGTCCACCGCCCGACCAGGTACCCGGCGCCGAGGACCAACTGCCGACCACGGCGCCTCCCGTCGTGCTCACCAGGTAGGAGCCGCCGCCATGGGATACCACAGCGTCGCCGAACTGGGTCAGCTCGGCGGACAGATCCGGGACAAGGCGATCGACGTCTGTTTCCGGCGGGAGATCGTGGAGACGATGAACCGGATCCGCGAGGTCGCCGAGGAGGAGGGGGTACCGCCGGTCGACGAGGGCGGCCCGGTCCTCGACGAGGCCCGGATCAAATGGCGCCTGCACCAGTTCTACGACTACATCCCCGACCTGTTCACCCAGTTCGACTATCCGGACCCGGCGAAGATGCAGGGCTGCATCGGGTCGCTCTGGTCGGTCGCCTATGCGCTGGTACCGGAGACGCTCGGGCACTTCGCGAACACGCCGCTGAAGGATCCGATCCCGGCCAACGCCTGGCACCTCAAGGACAGCGTGTCCAGCCGGATCGGGCAGATCGAAGGCAACCTGCTGTCGTACTGGGAGGGCGACGCCGCCGACGGGTTCAAGAACGAGTACCTCGACCGTCTCAAGTCCACCGTCGGCCCGCAGGCCGGCCTGGCGGCGGTACTGGCCGTGGCGCTGGCCGCACATCAGCGCATCCGCCAGACCACGTTCGACAACATCTGGGACGTCGGGCAGCAGACCCTCGCCGCGCTCAACGGGCTGTACTCGTCCAACCCCGGTAGCGGAAAGGTCGTCCTGAGCGTCCTCACCTCGGCGATCTCGGTACTGATGGCGATACCCACCGACGGGCTCAGTTTCGCCGGCCTGTACGGCCTCGGCATGGCCGGCGTGGGACTGGCCGACGCGGTCGCCGCCTCCACCAAGCTGATCTCCGGCGGCACCGTCCAGTCCGTGATCAACAGCATGTCCGACCGGATCGCCGACATCCTGACCGGGATCGAGCAGCAGGAGCAGGAGATCTGCGACTTCCTCGACAAGATATCCACCCAGCTGCGGCCGGAGGATCTGACGGTACCGAGCCCGAAGCCGGTGACCGACCTGGCCGGTGCGGACGTGAACACACTGCGCGCCAAGTTCTCCGGCAGACCGACCTCGTAGGCGGCCGTTCCGGGGTGGGCGATCGCCCAGATCAGCACGGGCGCACGCCGGAGAACGTTGACAACGTTATCTAGGCCAGACGACGATATCGATGAATGTCACCTCGTCCGGATGGTGCGTTACCGACTGGGGAGTGGTACGGAATGCGACGGTCCTCGGCTGCACTCGGTCTGTTGCTCGTTCCCGCACTGGCGCTCGGCGCCTGCGGCAACGGGAAGAGCGCCACGCCGGCGAAGAGCAAGTCCCTCACGATCGTCATCACGGCTGAGCCGAACAAGACGCTCAACCCGGAGAACGGCAACTCCAGCGCCGACATCCAGGTCGCCGAGGCGCTGTACGCGCCGCTGGTGGAAACCGATCCGGCCAGCGGCAAGCTGCGCAACGTGGTGGCCGACTCGATCACGCCCGACGCCACCGGCCGGACCTGGACCATCAAGATCAAGGACGGCTTCAGTTTCCAGAACGGCCAGGCACTGACCGCCCGCGACTACGTCGATACCTGGAACCTGACCGCGTACGGCCCGAATGCCTGGAAGAACAACGGGTTCTTCTCCAAGGTGGACGGCTACGACGCGCTGAACCCGACCGCCCCCGACGGCCAGACCGCCGCGGCGCCGACCGCCAAGGAGATGACCGGGCTCAAGGTCGTGGACGACCATACGTTCACGGTCCGGCTGAAGGTGCCGTTCTCACAGTTCGGCCTGACCCTGCAGTACCTGGGCCTGGCGCCGCTGGCCGAGGCGGTACGCAAGGATCCGAAGGCATACGACCACAAGCCGATCGGCATGGGCCCCTACAAGCTCGCCACCGACGAGTGGAAGACCGGCGAGGACATCAAGCTGGTGAAGTGGAACGGCTACAAGGCAACCGCGCCCCAGGCCGACAAGGTGACCTTCCGGTTCATCCAGAACGGGGACACGGCGTACAACGAGTTCCTGGCCGGTACCGTCGACTCCGTCCAGGTACCGTCGACCAAGAAGAACACCTTCAAGACCGACGCCCCCGACCGCTGGCTGGTCAGCGAGAGCGCGGGCAACATCTTCTACTTCGTCTTCCCGTCCTGGGATCCGGCTTACGCCAAGCCGGAGCTGCGGCATGCGATCTCGATGGCGATCGACCGCGCCGCCTTCGCCAACCTGGTCGGGCTGGCCAAGCCGGCGAGCGGGCTGGTGGCGCCGGGCATCGACGGGCAGCGGCCGGACGCCTGCAAGTACTGCACCCATGACGCCGCGGCGGCCAAGAAGCTCTTCGACGAGGCCGGCGGCCTGTCCAAGCCGATGACCATCAACTACAACTCCGGTACGTCGACCGGCCAGACCTACGCCGAGGCGATCGGCAACATGATGCGGCAGACCCTCGGCATCGAGGTGCGCTACGTCGGCAAGCCGGGCTCCGAGATCACCGATCTGGCCGACAAGAAGTCGCTGGAGGGTGTGCGCTTCGGCGGCTGGGGCCACGACTACCCGTCCATTGAGGACTACCTGACGCCGATGTTCAAGTCCAACGGCGACGCCAACTTCTCCAAGTACGCCAACCCGAAGGTCGACCAGCTGCTCGCGCAGGGCGACTCGCAACCCAACCCCGAGCGGGCCATCCAGCTGTACCAGCAGCTCGAGGACATCTGCCTGGAGGACATGCCGCTGGTCCCGCTCTACCACATTCAGGACGCCTACCTCGCGGCCAAGGGCGTGCACCCGCGGAACTCCAGGTACACCGGAGTATCGCCGCTCTGGTCGACCATCGACCGGTGATCCGCTTCGCCCTCCGCCGGATCCTGGCGGCGATCCCGATCGGGTTGCTCGTCACGCTGGGGGTCTTCGCGCTCGTGTTCGCGATGCCCGGCGACCCCCTGCGGGAACTGGCCGGCGACAAGCCCGTCCCGCCCTCCGTGCTGGCGGCCGAGCGGGCCCAGTTCCACCTCGACAGGCCGCTGCTCGTGCAGTACGGGCTGTACCTGAAGGACATCGTCACCGGTCACTTCGGCGAGACCTTCGACGGCCGCGACATCGGCGAGCAGCTGCGGCTACGCATCCCGGTCACCGTCAAGCTGGCGTTGCTGGCGAACGCCTTCCAGTTCACCGCGGGCATGCTGTTCGGCAGCTATGCCGGGTTCCGGAGGAACGGCGCCGTGGACCGGTTGCTGATGCTGGCCACGTTGTTCGTCCTCGCCGTACCGTTCCTGGTTCTGGCGTTCGCCGCGCAGTACCTGTTCGGCGTCCAGCTCAAGTGGTTCCCGGTCTCGGGTACCGCCGACGGCTTCCCGATGTCGTACCTGCTCCCCGCGATGGTCATCGGCCTGCTCAGCTTCGCCGGACTGGCCCGGGTGCTGCGGACCTCGATCGTCGAGACGGTCAACTCCGACTTCGTCAAGACGGCCCGGGCCAAGGGAATCGGCGAGCAGCGGGTGCTGTGGCGGCACATCCTGCCCAACGCCCTGCTGCCGGTGATCACCTTCATCGGTATCGACCTGGCCGGCATCTTCGCCGGGGCGGTGCTCACCGAGAGCATCTTCAACCTGCCGGGTCTCGGCCAGTTCCTCTTCCAGGCCATCCAGCTCAAGGAGGGCGGGGTGGTGGTACTGCTGTCCACGTTGGCGTTCATCTCGTTCATCGTGATCAATCTGATCGTCGACCTCCTGTACGGCGTCCTCGACCCGCGGGTACGCAGTGGCTGAGCTGAGCCTGGCCGCCCCGCCGGTCGAGACGCCCGAGGGCACCACGCTGTCGCACCGCGAACTGCTGTGGGCCCTGCTGCGCAAGCCGCAGTTCGTGGTCTGCACGCTGGCACTGCTCACGTTCTTCGCCATGGCGGCGGTACCGCGGCTGTTCACCTCGGTCGACCCGCGGGCCTGCGACCTGTCCCGGTCCCGGGAGACCGCCACCGCCGGGCATCCGTTCGGCTTCGACGTACAGGGCTGCGACTACCTGGCCAATGTGATCTACGGGGCTCGACCGTCGGTACTGGTGAGCGTGGTGGCCAGCATCGGCGGGTTCCTGCTGGCGGCCGTCCTGGGCCTGCTCGCCGGCTATTTCCCCGGCTTCGTGGACGGCCTGATCTCGCGGACCGCCGACGTGGTGTTCGCCCTGCCCGGCCTGGTGGCGCTGATCGTCATCCTCAACTCGGTGCGCAACCGGAGTATCTGGGTGATCGTCGGGGTCATCCTGCTCATCGGCTGGCCGGCCGGCATGCGGCTGATGCGCTCCACCGTGTTCTCGGTGCGCAACCGGGAGTTCGTCCTGGCGGCCCGGGCGGTCGGGGTACCCCCGCTGCGCATCCTGCGCAAGCACGTCTTCCCGAACGCGATGGCCCCGCTGCTGGCCCAGACCACGCTGGGCGTCGGCGCGCTGGTCGGCCTGGAGGCGGCGCTGACCTTCCTCGGCGTCGGCCTGCAGCCGCCGGCCATCTCGTGGGGCAGCCAGTTCGGCATCGCCGCGACCTACCGCGACACCCCGCACCTGTTCATCTGGCCGGCGCTGTTCATCGCGACGATGACGATCTCGTTCATGATCGTCGGTGACTCGATCCGGGACGCCCTCGACCCGAAGTTGCTGCGATGACCATCGATCTCGACGGTCGCGGCACGCGTTCGCTGACCCCCGGCGAGGTACTGCTGGAGGTCGAGAACCTGTCGGTGGACTTCGACACCAGGCATGGGCGGCTGCGCGCCGTCGACGGTGTCTCGTGGCGGGTACGGGCCGGCGAGACCCTCGCCATCCTCGGCGAGTCCGGCTCCGGCAAGAGCGTGTCGGTGCAGGCCCTGACCGGCATCCTGGAGATGCCGCCGGGCCGGATCGTCTCCGGTACCGCCCGCTACCGCGGCGACGACCTGATCGCGATGGAAGCCCGCAGCCGCCGGCGGGTCGTCGGCGACCGGATCACCATGGTGTTCCAGGACTCGCTGTCCGCGCTGAACCCGGTGCAGACGGTCGGCCGGCAGATCGCCGAGTGTTTCGAGGTGCACCGCGGCCTGTCCCGCCGGGAGGCGATGCGCCGCGCGGCCGAAATGCTCGACCGGGTCCGGATCCCCGCCGCGCGCCAGCGGGTCAAGGACTACCCGCACGAGTTCTCCGGCGGCATGCGGCAACGGGTCATGCTGGCGATGGCGCTCGCGCTGGACCCCGACGTGCTGATCGCCGACGAGCCGACCACGGCACTGGACGTGACTGTCCAGGCGCAGGTCCTGGAACTGATCGCCGACCTGCAGACGGACCGGCAGATGGGCGTGGTACTGATCACCCACGACATCGGCGTGGTGGCCGATGTCGCCGACACGGTGGTCGTGATGTATGCCGGGCACGTGGTCGAACGGGCCGCCGCGCGGGAACTGCTGGACCACCCGGTGCACCCCTACACCGAGGGGCTGCTCGGCTCGATCCCGTCGGCCGACCTGAAGGGGCACGACCTGCCGACCATCCCGGGTACCCCGCCGTCGCTGCGTACCGTGCCGTCGGGGTGCGCGTTCCGGACCCGGTGCCCGCTGACGGTCGCCGAATGCGCGAGTGCGGTGCCGCCGCTGATCCCGGTCGGCCCTGGTCGGGAGACGGCCTGCATCCGCCGCACTTCGGAGGTGCCCGGCGTGACGATCCCCCACTCCCGGCTGGCTGCGGGCGGCGCATGACCGACCTCCTGGTGACCCGTGGCCTGGTCAAGTACTACGACATTTCGCCGACGCTGTCCCTCGGCCGCCGGACGCTGGTCCGCGCGGTCGACGGCGTCGACCTGACCCTGCGCCGGGGCGAGTCGCTGGGCATCGTCGGCGAATCCGGGTGCGGCAAGTCCACCCTGGTGCGGCTGCTGTCCGCACTGGAGCGCCCGACAGCCGGCGAGCTGTACTTCGCCGGGGTCGACGTGAACCGCTTGCACGGCAAGGCGTTGCGGCACTGGCGGCGGCGGATCCAGGTGGTCTTCCAGGATCCGTACGCCAGCCTGAACCCCCGGATGCGCGCCGGCGAGATCGTCGCCGAGCCGTTGCTGGTACACCCCGGAGTGGCCGCCGGCCTGGATGTGCGCCGCCGGGTCCGCGACCTGCTCGACATGGTCGGCCTGCGGGCCGAGGACGAGACCAAGTTCCCACACCAGTTCTCCGGCGGGCAGCGCCAGCGTATCGGCATCGCGCGGGCCATCGCGCTCAACCCGGAGGTACTGCTGTGCGACGAGCCGGTCTCCGCGCTGGACCTGTCGGTACAGGCCCAGGTGGTCAACCTGCTGATGCGGCTCAAGCGGGAGCTGGGCTTGAGCATCGTGTTCGTGGCGCACGACCTGTCGGTCGTGCGGCACGTGTCGGACCGGGTCGCCGTGATGTACCTGGGCCGGCTGGCCGAGTTGGGCGAACACGCGCAGGTGTACAGCAGCCCGGCGCACCCGTACACCCAGGCACTGCTGTCGGCGCAGCCCGGCCTGGCGCACCAGCAACGGCGGATCGTGCTCGCCGGTGACCCGCCCTCGCCGGTGGCTCCGCCGTCCGGCTGCCGCTTCCACACCCGCTGTTTCATGGCGAGCGACCGATGCGCCGAGAAGGTGCCGCTATTGCGGGTGGTCGGCTCCGGCCAGGAGGTCGCCTGCCACTACGCCGAGCAGGCCCAGGCCGCGTACACCGGACGCCCGGCCTAGNNNNGGGCGTCTGCTGCGGTCAGGTGACCATGTCCAGGGCCAGCCGCGGGCCGTTGCGCTACACAATACCTAGCAGTACTATGCACAACACTTCTAGGGTGTGGAACGGGGTGAGTTCTCGTGAAGGTCGCCAAGGATCTGGTGGCCGCCTCGGCGACACCGATGGTGCTCGGCATCCTGGCCGACGGGGAGAGCTACGGCTACGCCATTCTCAGGCGGATCAACGAGCTGTCCGGTGGCGAGCTGGACTGGACCGAGGGGCTGCTGTACCCGTTGCTGCACCGGCTTGAGCGCCTCGGCTATGCGCAGTCGAGCTGGCAGTCGGTGGCCGGCGAGCGGCGGCGCAAGTACTACCGCATCACCGACAAGGGCCTGGCTGAGTTGGCCGAGCAACGCCGCCAGTGGGACACGGTCACCGACGCGCTCAAGGAGATCTGGCTCGGCCTCGGCGAGCGCAGGCCGCTGACGGCGATCCCGCTGGGGTGCCGGGCATGACGGCGCGGACGGGTCAGGAGGAGTTGGCGGCGCAGTTCGAGCAGTGGCGTCGCTACGTGCTCCGCCGCAGGGAACTGCAGCCGTCCGACGCTGACGAACTCGAAGACCATCTCCGCGGATCCGTCGACGAACTCATCGCCGCGGGCCTGAGCCCGGACGAGGCGTTCCTCGTCGCGGTCAAGCGGATGGGCAGCCTCGACGAACTGTCCCGCGAGTTCGCCCGGGAGCATTCGGAACGGCTGTGGAAGCAGCTGGTGCTGACCGGCGAGGCCGGCAGCCCGGCGGCGGACACGCGGTCGCGTCGGGACATGTGGGCGATGGTCATCTGCGCTGCGGGCGCGGCGGTGTCCATCAAGGCGCCGGAGCTGTTCGGGTTGAGGCTGGCCGACGACGGCGCGTTCTACGCGCGGAACTTCGCCCTGTTCGCCCTGCCCTGGCTGGCGGTCTTCCTGGCCTGGCGCCGGCACGCCCGACGCCCGCTGATCGCAACGCTGGTGGCGCTGTTCGGCCTCGGCGCGGTGGCGGCCAACGCCTACCCCCTGGCCGAGGAGTCAAAGTCGCTGGTCCTCACCAGCATCCACCTCCCCATCGCCCTGTGGCTTGTGGTGGGTCTGGCCTACGTTGCCGACGACTGGCGCTCCTCACGCCGACGCATGGACTTCATCCGCTTCACCGGCGAGTGGCTCATCTACTTCGTACTCATCGCCCTCGGCGGCGGTGTGCTCAGCTTGTTCCTGTACCACACCTTCAATGCCATCGGGATCATCCCGCAGGAGTTCATCTCGCAGTGGCTGCTTCCCTGCGGCGCCGTGGCCGGGGCTGTCGTGGCCGGGTGGCTGGTCGAGGCCAAGCAGAGCGTGGTCGAAAATATCGCCCCGGTGCTCACGCGGCTGTTCACTCCGCTGTTCACGGCAGCACTGCTGGCCTTCCTCGTCGCCGTCGGCTGGACCAGCCACGGCATCAACGTCGACCGCGAAGCGCTGATCCTGTTCGACCTCCTGCTAATCGTAGTGCTGGGGCTACTGCTCTACTCGATCTCAGCCCGCGATCCGCTGGCCCCGACCGGCCTGTTCGACAAACTTCAGCTCGCTCTCGTGGTCAGCGCGTTGGCCATCGACGTACTGGTGCTGCTCGCGATCACCGCACGCATCACCGACGAGTACGGCACCACACCCAACAGGGCTGCCGCGCTCGGTGAGAACCTCATCCTGCTGGCCAACCTCGCCTACTCGGCGTGGCTGCTGCTCAGGTTCATCCGGCGGCGCACACCGTTCACGGCGCTCGAACGATGGCAGACCGGCTACCTACCCGTGTACGCCGGGTGGGCCTGGATCGTGGTCCTCCTCTTCCCCCCGTTGTTCAGCTATGTCTGATCGAGAAAGTCCACCCCATGAACACGTCACCGCGGCGGGGAGTGGCTCCGGGGTCACGCCCCGACCGCTGGGATGTGCGCGGTGACCGCCCGCAGGGTGGTGCCAGGTACCGGCTCAACCCCGTCAGGCCGCAACCCCGCTGCCTCGAGAAGTCGGGCCAGGCCGCGCCGCGTGTGCTTCTTACCGCCGACGTTGAGCAGCATGAACAGGTCCATGGCGGTGGTGACCGTCAGCTCCGGGGTGTCCTCGACGAGATTCTGCACGAGTACCACCCGGCCGCCAGGCTGCCCGCACCGGCGCACCGCGCGCAGCGCCGCGAGGGTACTCTCGTCGTCCCATTCCAGTACGTTCTTGAACAGGTACAGGTCAGCGCCGGCCGGTACGTCAACGCGGCAGTCACCGGCCACGACCTGGCACCGGTCGGCCAGCTCACCGCCCTCGCGGATCTCGGCGAGAGCGCCGGCCACCACCGTCGCCAAGTCGTACAGTACGGCGCGTACCTGGGGATAGCGGCGTAGCAACGTGGCGACCAGATGGCCTTGCCCGCCACCGACGTCGACCACCGTCCGCACGTCGGTCACGTCGAGAACGTCGACGACCCGGTCGGAGGAGATGCGGCTCGCCTCCGTCATGGCCCGGTTGAACACCTCGGCCGACTCCGGGTCGCTCCTGAGATAGGCGAAGAAGTCCGCACCGTAGATCTCCGTGAAGGCCGGCTTGCCGGTACGGACCGCCTCGTCCAGGCGCGGCCAAACCTGCCAGGTCCATGGGGCGGTGAACCACAGCATCAGGTACTTCAGGCTCGCCGGGTGGTCCTCGCGCAGCAGCTGGGACAGGTCGGTGTGCGCGTAGTGTCCGGGTGCCGTCTCTACGAAGACACCGTGCGACGTCAGCGCGCGCAGCAGCCGGTCCAGCGTGTCCGGATCAGCGTCGATCGCCGCGGCCAGCTCCGCGGCTGGGCGGGGCTGGTCGCCGAGGGCGTCGGCGATGCCGAGTCGGGCCGCCGCACGCATTTGAGCCGCGAAGGCCAGACTTATCCCGAGCTCACGCATCCGGCTGGCGGTCGCGGCCGGTACGACGTCAGCTTTGCCACCGGCGGCCCGGTCGTCGTTGTCGTTCATGCCTCACACATCCCTTCTTCGGGTTCGGGTGGTAGTGGTCGTAGTTGCAGTCCAGCTGCTCGCTGGGAAGTGGCCCGGCGACGGACGGTTCGCGGTGCGGGTGGCCAGGATCTGGTACAGCTCGAACTGGTACGGGCGCGAGGTGTCCGCGTACTCGCGGAGCGGGGCGCCGGTAGGTCGATGCCTGGCCGAGGCTTCCCACGTCGCGAAGGCCTCCGCGCTCTCCCACTCGCTCATGAGGACGACACTGCCCTCCTCGCGCCGCGCCTGAAGCAGGTCGCTGCGCAGCAGCCCGGGTACGCCGGCCAGTTGGGTGCTGATCGCATGGAAGGTCTCAATGAAGCTGTCGAGCTTGTCGGGTGGGCAGCGGTACCAGATGAGTACCCGGATCCGGCCGCTCATCGCGGGCCGTCCCCGGCGGCGCCAGCCACGTTATGGACCAGGTGCATGGCCGTGAAGGATCCGGACGAGCGGAAGGGATGCAGTTTCGCCCGGTGCACCAGGTGCGTGGGACTGCCTTCGAAGGCACGGAAGCCAGCCTCGTTGACCCAGTCGCTGACGATGAAGTACACGCCGTCCTCGGTCGCGCTGCGCAGCAGCGAACGGTTCAGGCTCGCCGGTTCGTCGGCCAGATCCGCGTCGGCTTCCAGCCACGCCCGCTCGAACTGCTGCTCCATGCCGGGGACGCCGCCCTGGACGGGTTCGCCATCCTGCCCGGCTTCACCGGCACGCTGGTCCGTGACGACTACGCCGGCTACGCCAAGTACGACCACCAGCTGACCGCGGTCCAGCTGTGCTTTGCCCATCTGCTGCGCTCCCTGCGCGGCATCGGTGAGCTGGACACCGATCCGTACCGCATCCAGCGAACCTGGACCGAACCCGCCGCCGCGGCACTGCTGCAGGCGAAGGCCGCGGTGGACAAGGCCCGCACCGCTGGCGTCATCGCCTGCGACCCCGACGTGTTGGCCGGGCTGCGGGCCCGCTACGACCAGGCCGTGGCCTGGGGCGTCATGACCAACCAGCACCGGGACTGGCCCACCGGGCGACATCCCGGCCACACCCTGGCCACCCGGTTACAGACCCGCGCACAGCAGGTCTGGCGGTTCACCATCGACCTCGCCATCCCCTTCACCAACAACCCCTGTGAACAGCCCCAACGCATGGTCAAACTGCAGATGAAGA
>VAWN01000052.1 GCA_005885555.1 Actinomycetota bacterium | reverse complement strand
CGACGCCACCTGGTACACGTTCACGTTCTGGGCCCGCGTCATGGTGTTGATGTGGGGCTTGGAGTTGACCTTGTTCGCGGTCGTCATGTTCGCCTGGACGCCAGCCAACACCTGGGCGGGCGTAAACGAGGTGGCGGCAGCCGGGCCCACCTGGACAGCGGTGGGCGTCGTGGCGGCGTCGGCGGCCTTGACAGCGAGCGGGGCGGCGAGCGCCAGAGCCCCGGCGGTCACCACAGCGAAGCGCCTACGGGTGAATGACATGCTGGGCGGCCCTCCATCAATCGTTAGTAAGGCTGTTTAACAGATCGAAGCACCCATGGTCCCTGCACGCAACCATCTTCATGAATCAATATTGCCGATCAACTCGACGCTCACCGTCTTGACGTGAAGTCGATCTTCGCGCACGTGGGGCCAGCCGGTGTTACGCACGCCGGCCGCGATCCCGCTGACCGTGGTGAGCAGGGCACGCTCGAGCCCGTCCACGTCGAACGCCGCCCGCCGGACACCCGGAGCGGCCGGTGGTCCGAGCCCCGGTCCCGATACTGGCGCAGCGGGGCGACCTGAAGTGATGCAACGGCAACAGGTAGGGTCGCGGACTCCAAGCGTGCGGGACAGCTCCGGCTGGTTGGAGAGCAGGCCCGCCCCTCTCCGTCGTCGGCCGCCGCCCAGGCCGCCCAGGCCGCCTCGACCGTGCCGAACGACGCCAGCAGGCTGGCCGCCGTCGCCGTCGCCGTCGCCGTCGCCGTCGCCGTCGCCGTCGCCGCCCCGAACCGCCGTACGCCGTGCATGTTGTCCGACGGGTCGCCACGCAACGCCGCGTAGTCGCGGTACTGCCACGGATGCACCCCGCACAGGTGCGGCAGGCCGTCCGCGTCAGCCGGCGACGCCGATGATCTTCCATCCGTGGTCGGGGAAGCCGGCCGCCGCGGCGACCCGGGCGGAGGACAGGTTCGCCGGGTCGTGCAGGTAGGTGGCCACCGCGCCGTCCGCGATCACCCGCCGCGCCGCCTGGGCGACCAGCCGGCGGGCCAGGCCCTGACCGCGGGCGGCCGGTTCGGTGCCGACGGACAGTTCGCGACCGTACCGGTCGTGCCGCTTGATGCCGACACCGGCCAGGTATGCGCCGGTAGCCGGGTCCAGCGCGAGCAGCACCTCGCCGCCGAAGACGCGCAGCCAGTCGGGGACGACCGGGTCATCGGCGGGTACCCAGACGCCCGCGTCGGGCAGGTCCGCAGGGGTGGTGCTCCACCGGAACACGCCTTGGTAGACAAGGGCGTTCGGCTTGCCGAGGGCGGTCGGCAGGGCGGCCAGGAGCTGGTCCGGGCCGCGGTCGGCGAGCGGTGCGATGGCGGCCAGCTGCTGCGGGGGTACCGACAGCACGCCCGAGTCAGGGGTGCGGACCCCGAGCACCGTGCGGACCTGCCCGTCCCAGCCGGGGCGCAGGCGTTGCGTCGAGCCGACCACATCCAGGCCCGGCCGGCGGCCCGGCCACTGTCCGAGCCAGCTGCTCAGGTGAAGGGTCAGCCGGTCAGCCGGCTCCGCGGCCTCCTTCACCGCGGCCTCCTTCACCGCGGCCCGGACTCGATGGCGGGTGTGCGCCGGAACCGCTCCTGGCCAAGGTCTACGGACAACGGGGCAGGCATGCCGGGCATGGTATGCCAACCGGCCGCCACCCGCCGCGTGGGGCTTGACGATTAAGAAAATCAAGGTCACACTTGAGAAAATTAAGGAGGCAGGGTGGACTGGGGGGAACTCACGAGACTGACCCAGGGGCAGCCGCTCGTTGTGGAGCGGGTGCGCCTGGCCGGGACGGGTGTGGCAATCGAAGGCGCCTTCGAGCTTCCTCAGCTCGCCCAGCTCAGCGTCGAGGACCAGGTGTTCGTCACCGCCTTCGTGCGCTGCCACGGCTCCATCAAGGAGATGGAGCGCACCTTCGGGGTCAGTTACCCCACGATCAAGAACCGGCTCAACCGGATCGCGAACAGCCTGGAGTTCGTCGACACCGATCCGGCGCCGTCGCGCTCCGAGGTGCTCCAGCGCCTCAAGCGCGGCGAAATCACCGCACCGGAAGCGATCCGGGAACTGGAGGCCATGCCGTGATTCCCTACCTGGCCATGGTTCGGGTGGGCGGCCGGCGCCGCGGCATCCGGCTCTGGCTGCCGCTGTTCCTGCTCTGGCCGCTCGTGCCGCCGTTCGCCGTGGTGCTCGCCGTCGCCGCTGCGGTCATGACACGGAACGTCGCCGCCGCACTGCGCACCGCCTGGCAGTTGGCCAGCGGATGCCGCGGCATGCACATCGAGGTCGACAGCCCCGAGATCGCTCTGCGGATCCGATTCATCTAGTACGGAGGAGAGAGGACATGAACGACAACCGCCTGCACGTGCTGCAGATGCTCGCCGCGGGTGAGGTCAGCCCGGAGGAGGCCGACCGGCTCATCGCCGCACTGGACAAGCAACCCGCGGCACCGGCTGCTCGCCCCGGCGAGGTCACCGGGGGCAATCCGCGGTACCTGCGCGTCTTCGTGGAGGAGCAGGAGACCGACGGCGGCCCGCCGACGAAAGTCAACATCCGGGTACCGTTCCAACTGCTTCGCGCCGGGGTGCGGCTGGCCAGCCTGATCCCCAACGGTGCCAAGGACCAGATCAACGAAGCGCTCCGCAAGAACGGCGTACCCATCGACGTCACCCAGCTCAAGCCCGAGGACCTCGACGAGTTGGTGGTCCACCTGGCCGACCTCACCATCGACGTCGAGGAGAAGGACACCAAGGTGAGGATCTTCGCCGAATGAACGCGACCCGGATCAGGGGAGCCGGACGATCCGGAAGTGGTCCTTGAGCCAGGGCAGCAGGATCTTGTATGCGGCGATGGTGTCCGGGCGCACCCGGTCGTGCGACAGGATGATCGAGCCGGGTCGGGTGGTGGCCTTGACGACCGAGACGATGTGGTCGACCATGGCCGATCCGTGGCCCCATTTCGGGGCGTCCCAGTCTTCCGGGTCGACGTCCCAGAAGAGCGACTGCATGCCGAGGGAGCCGGCCAGTTGCACCAGCTCCGGGGTGAAGTTGCCGCCCGGCGCGCGGAAGTAGGACATCGGCGTGTCCGGTACCACCGTCTGGAACCAGGCCATGGTGTTACGCAGGTCCCAGTTCTGGTACGGCCAGGGGTGCCGGTCCAGGTCCATGAGGTGCTGCCAGGAGTGGCTGGCCACGTTGTGCCCCTCGGCGACCACCTGGCGCACCACGTCGGGGTAGTCGCGGATCCGTGAGCCGATCATCGAGAAGGTCACCTGCACGTCGTACTGCTTCAGCACGGCGAGCAACTGCGGGGTGTACTGCGGGTCCGGGCCGTCGTCGAAGGTCAGCGCGATGGCGTCGGAGCCGGTGAGCCGGAGCGCCCCGGCCGGCCCGTTGCCCCCGCCGGGATGCGGAACGGGGGCCTGCGGGGTCAGCGGTGCCGGTACCCCCGGCGACCGGCTGGGCGACGGGCTGGGGATCGCACCCGGCGCCGGTACCGGCTGCGGTGCGGCCCAGCGGGTCACCGGCCGGCCGGTCACGCCACAGCCGGCGAGGAAACTGGTCAGGGCCGCGGCGACAACGGCGCGGCGACGGGGCATGGGTCAGCTCCCGGGTCGACTGCACGGTTCAGCTCCACGGTAACCGGCCGGGCCAGGCAGCACGCCCGGCCGGGCGTGCTGCCTGGCCGAAGTCTCATCGGCCCTTCATCGTCGGCGGTGGATCCGTGTCGGCTCCGAAGATTCTCAGGAATCCGGGAACGTCTCCGGCCGGGCCGTACGCATGGGACAGCCGGGCACAGTCAAGCGATCAGGAGCGGCAGCCGGTACCCGCGAGCATTCCCCTGGCGAAGTCGATGTCCCGACCGCTCAGGCTGATCCGCAGCGCCTGGGGGAGTACCTCGACGCCCGTGTAGGCGAGGTGAGCGGGCAGCGGTTGCAGCGGGTACCTGCTGACCGACGTCCTGACCTCGGCAAGGACGTCCTTGGCGGGGAACGGGAGGCCGAACATCCGGATCTCGTGTGGCGTCAGGTCGAGCGTGTTTCCGGCGATGGTCGGCCTGGTGGACAGCGTGATCGGCGCCGGAGGAGCGTTGCCCGGTGCCCCCGTGGCGGTGGCCGTGAGCAACCCGTCCGCCGCGCCGTACGTCGTGGCCCGACCGTCCACAGTGGCCGGCAGGACGGAGAACGGCTCGACGGTCACGCCGCCGAGGGCGACCTTGATACCGGCGGCGTCGACGCTCGCGGACAGGTACCGCACCCCGCCCGGCAGCGCCGGCAGCGGGCGGGTGAAGTCTTCCTTCCTGGTCTGGCTGAGCACGATTCTGGCGATCGGATCATCGGCCGGGTGGTTGCCACCGAGCACCTTGACCAACCGGGGAACCAGCGTCAGCGTGCCGCCGTCGAGCCGCGGCTCGGTGACGATGGTCAGCGGGATGCTGCCGATCAGCGGGAGGGTCCGGGTGCTGGAGATCCCGAGCAGCCCGTTCTCGACGTCGTAGGAGACCGTCTGGCCGTTCACGGTGGTGGGCAGCTCGGACAGCGCTGTGGTGGTGACACCGCCGAGCGCGACGTGCAGTCCGTCCTTCTCCGGCGTGATCGACTTGTAGCTGACCCCGGTCGGCAGGGGCGGCAGCGTCTGCGGTCGCACGCCGCCGGTCAGCGTGGCGACCTGCGCGGCCGGCACCAGGTGTCCGAACAGCAGCAGCCGCTGCGGTACCGGAGTAAGGGTGTTGCCGCGCAGGTCGAGCCGCAGGAACATGGTCGCCTTGACGTTCCTGGCCACCTCCGCCGGGGGAACGACCTCGATGGTGAGGGAGCCGTCGGGTGAGCGCCCGTAGGTGGGCGACGATCCGTCCGGCGGGCCCGGCATGTTGGCGAAGCCGATCGTGATCGACGCGTCCATGCTGCCGACGTGCGTGGTACCCGGGCGCGGCTGGCTGACGTCGCGCAGTGTCGCGGTGAACGCGGCGTGCCGGACGCCGCCGACGGTCACGTCCGGAAGCGACAGCTCGATCCCGGACAGCCGGCCGCGCAGCAACTGTGGCAGCAGGCGGCCACCGGTGAACCTGATCCGGGCCGCCGGTGCGGGCGCGCCGGGGCAGGCCAGCGCGTCGGCGACCTGCCCGGTGGCCATCCGGGTGAGGTACCCGTCCAGCCCCGGTACGGGCAGGACGAGCACCGCCAGCGGGCCGGCCACCAGCAGCGCCGGTACGCAGAGCAGCCACCGGGTACGCCGACCGAGGCGACGACGACCGCCTTCGGTGGAACCCTCGAACCCTGGCAACACCGCCATGCCGTCCCCCTCTCGGGACCGTAATGACGTTCGCCAATATATCTACGTCGACCGCGCGCCACCGGTTTCGCTAACGCCCGACCAGGGCGGCGCGGAGCACGACGAAGAACAGGCTCTGGGTCGACCGCCTGCCGCCGGAGGGCGGCGCTCGGTACCCTGAGAACGCTTTCCACCGTGGAGGACGCATGAGGCCGGTGTTGGTCTGGGCTTCGGTCGCGGTCGGCGTGGCGGTCGTCGTCGCGCTGGTCCTGGCCGAGTTCGCGGCACGGCGCCGGAGCAGGGGCGTGCCGGGGTACCCGATCGCCCGGCAGCTCTTCTCCGGCCTGCTTCCCGCGGTGTTCGCGGGGTACATCCTGCTGGTTGCGCTCGTGGCCCTGCCGGTGTTGCACCCGGCCGGTCCGGTGCCGCTCGCCCGGTTCGTGGGCTCGGTGCTGTTCTCGGCCGTGGCCGCCATGGCGCTGCTCGAAACCGTGAAGCGGCTGCTGCCCCTGCGCGGTGCCTACAACCGCCGGCAGGTGGCGGTCTGGCTTCGGGAGCGGTACCCCGAACAGGGTGCCGTTTGTATGGGTCAGCTCATCCGGGCGATGGACCTGGACGAGCCAATCCGTCGGCAATTGGAGAGCACTGACCCGCAGCTGGACCTGATCGTCGGGCGCGCGTGGGAACGTGTCGGCTTCCTCGGCCCGGGTCTGGGCGGGGTGTTCAACCTTCCCGCCGAGCAGTTCTCCGCGCAGGTCGCCGCAGCCGCCGAGCGCGCCGTCCGGGACCCCGCGAGGTACCAGGAGCTGCTGCTCGCGCTCTGCGTGGGCATGCCCCGCGACGCTCTGGCCGGCCTTCACCGCGATATTGAGCCCGACGACGTGCGGCGCCGGGAGGCGGTGGCCGACGTGGAGTACCGCATCGCCACCGCGATAGACCAGTTGCAGATCCGGCTGGCCGGACGGTGGCGGCACTACCTGCAGGCGACGGCCTGGTGGCTGACCGGACTGGTCGCGCTGCTGCTGGCGCTCATCGACCGGACGCCCGCCGTCCACTCGGCGACGCTGGTGGTTGTCGCGCTACTGCTCGGCGGCTTCTTCGCCTGGCTGGCCCGGGATGTGTCGGCGGTTGTCGAGCGGCTGCGCCGATGAGGCTGTACCAGCTTTCCGTGCGCCCGAACAGCCGGATGTCCCGCCTACCGGACGACGAGGTGACCGGAGACGTCGACGTCCTGGGCAGGAGCCGGCGCGCGGTCATTCTGATCCACGGGTTCGCCAACTCGCCGAAACGCGCCGACCGCAGCTACGCCGCGCTGGCTGCCGGACTGGAGGACTGCCTGCCTCCGTGCCCGGAGCGCTTCGCCACCTACTTCCGCTTCTACTGGCCGGGCGATCACCCGCTTCCGGTCTTCAACCAGGCGACGTTCTCCACCCGGGTACCGTCGGCACAGCTGTCCGGCGCGGTACTCGCCGAGACGCTTGCGGCCAGGCTGCCCCCCGATGCCGAGGTCATCCTGGTCGCCCACTCCCTGGGCTGCCGGGTGGCGCTGTCGGCGCTGCGCTGGCTGCGCCGCAAGGCGGGTGGCAAGGGTCCGCGGGTCGGCGCGGTCTTCCTGCTCGCCGCCGCGGTACCGGTGCGGGACTGCCACGGCCAAGGAGACTTCGCCGGACGGCTGAGCGCGGAGCGGTACCAGACCATGTACTCGCACCGCGACATGGTGCTGGCCCTCGCCTTTCCGCCCGGCCAGCTCGGCTTCGACTGGCTGGCGGAGGCGGTCGGCCGGCGCGGGGCACCCGAGCGCGACCGGTGGGACCTGCGCTTCTCGACCGGCCTCGGGCACTCCGGCTACTGGCGCTCACCCGGCGTGGCCCAGGCCGTCGGCCGCGCGATATCGCCGCTGGCCAGGTACCTGATTCCGGAGCTCCCCCTCGCGACCGACCCGCCGACACCCGAGGACGAGGGGCCAGCGGAGCACGAGCTGCCGACCCGGGCCATCCGTTCGCGTCCGGGTCCGTGCCCCTGACGTGGCGTCCGGTACCGGATCAGCTGGTCGGTACCAGGCCACCGCCCTGCCAGCTGCCCCAGGACACGTTCCAGTCGCCGTACCCGTCCCAGCTCGGCATCGTCGGGCCGCCGGTGTTGGTGTAGACCGCCACGTCGCCGACCTGGGCGAAGTCGAAGAACTGGTGCGCGTCGTTCTCGTTGAGGTTGGTGCATCCGTGCGAGGTGCTGCGCTGGCCGATGTTGCCGCCGTTCCAGCTCGCGGCGTGGATGAACTCGCCGGAGTTGGTGATCCGCACCGACCAGGGAACCGTCAGGTCGTAGACGTTGCCCGGCGTGTTGCTGACCATGTGCTCGACGCGGTTCTTCGCCATGAGCACCTTCACGCCGCCGAAGGTGGGCGTGCTCGCCTTGCCCAGCGAGACCGGGAAGCTGAAGACCTGCTGCCCGTCGGAGGTCACCACCATGCGCTCGCTGGCGCCGTCGATCTTGCTGATGTTGGCCGGTCCGGTGGACATGTCCAGGGTCAGGCTGTTGTCGAACGCCAGGCCGGCCCCGGCGCTCTTGCCCTGGACCGGCAGGTCGAGATGGATCGAGGCGTGTGCCGGCCAGTAGTCCTGCAGCCGGTAGTGCGCCTCGACCGGGTACCCCTGGTAGACGGCCGACTTCTGGAAGTACCAGGCGCCCTGTGCCGGTGACCCGTTGACCGTCACCCGGGTGGCCGCGGCGAAGGCCCGGCCATCCGTGATCGTGGCCGACAGGTAGGCGATGATCGGTATGCCGACCCCGTAGGTCGCACCGTCGCTCTGGTACAGGCGGACGTGGACCGGCTGGCCGGCCGCGGACGGCGTGCCCGACGATGACGGCGACGCCGCGCCGGTCGGGGACCGTGCGCCCCCGCGCCAGTTCGCCGACTGCCCTGCACATCCTGCCACCAGCGCCACGACCACAACCAGAGCCGCCACGCCTACCGATCGTCGCTGGATCCGATGCCTCATGAACACGACGATGCTACGCCGGAGCCCGGTCGGCCACCCGCACCGGCAAACTGCCGCTGCTTTCTGTACAGGGTTGTCAAGAGATCAGCCTACATTGGAACTGGCTGATCGGACCCGGCGTGCTGTCGTGGCCGTCCGGTGAGAGAGCCGTGACGCGCCATTGATAGAAGGCGCTCGGGACCAGTTGCACAACGACGGTCTGCTGCGCTCCGGCGCCGCCAGCACCGTCGGACATCCGACCCCGCACGGGCGGGAGAGTGCGCTGGTTCCTCGTCCATAGACTGGCGCCGTGATCACCATTTCCCGGGCCGGACTCCTCTTTGCTCTGGTGCTGCTGGCGCCGGTCGCCATCGTGCCCGCGCTGTTCGCGAACTCCGAGCGGTACCAGGCGGTCAGCTCCGGCGTCCAGGCACTGGGTCTGATAGTCACCTTGGTGTTCGCGGCGGTCGCCATCCGGAACGACACACATGACAAGCGCGTCGACCGTGCGGTGGACCTCTACAACCGGGTGGTGAGTGAACCGATCTACGACGCACGCGTCCGACTGGCCCGCCATCTACGCGCACTCGGTGGCGGATCGGTGCGCCAGGTCGCGCAGCAGGAACTGCGGACCGATCCGCTGATCTCGCGGTACGACCCCGATCCCGGTGTCACGCCCGAGCAGGACCTCAACCAGATCCTGCGGGTGTTCGAACGTGGCGACGCGCTACGACTGTCCGGCGCCACCGACTTCGGCCTGTTGCATCGGCTGCTGGGGCAGCATGTGCTGTGGTGGGACCGGGCGATCGGGTATGTGGAGCACGAGCACCTGCGCCAGCCGTTGCGGGATCTGGCCGACTGGGTGCGCAGGTACACGCGGGAGCATCCCCACCTGGACTATGTGAACACCTGGGACACCCTTGCCACTGGTGATTTCGGTGGTCCGTTGTGAGTGTCGCGCCGCTTCGTCGCGGCGCCGCTCAGCCGTGGCTGATCGCGGCGACCTCCGCGGGGGTCAGGTCGATCGCCGCCGCGGCGACGTTGTCCGCCACATGTGACACCGATCCGGTACCGGGGATCGGCAGGATCGACGGCGAGCGCGCCAGCAGCCAGGCGAGCACGATCTGCCGTGGTGTCGCGTCGTGGCGCCGGGCCGACTCCTGTACCGCCCGGTTGCGGTCGAGGTCCTGAATCGGCGCCCACGGCAGGAACACCAGCTGCTCCTGCTCGCAGAGGTCGACCAGCGAATCGGAGCGGCGATCGTCGACGTTGTACCGGTTCTGGATCGACACGATCGCGGTCAGCCGCTGGGCCTGCCGCAACTGGTCCTCGGTCACGTTGGACAGTCCGATGTGACGGATCTTGCCCTGGTCCTTGAGCGTGACGAGGGCGCCGACCGAGTCCTCCAGCGGCACCCTCGGATCGGGCCGGTGGAACTGGTACAACGGGATCTCGTCGAGCCGCAGCCGGCGCAGGCTGCCCTCGCATGCCTCGATGAGGTGGTCGGGCCGGCCGTTGGCCGGCCAGTGTCCCGGGCCGGTGCGCTCCAGGCCGCCCTTGGTCGCGATCACCAGGTCGTCCGGGTACGGGTGCAGCGCCTCCGCGATCAGCTCCTCGCTGACGTGCGGACCGTAGGAGTCGGCGGTGTCGATGAAGTTCACCCCGAGCTCGATCGCGCGGCGCAGCACGGCCTTCGCCCGGTCCCGGTCGGCCGGCGGTCCCCAGATGCCCGACCCGGTGATCCGCATGGCGCCGAAGCCGAGGCGGTTGACCGTCAGGTCCCCGCCCACGTCGATCGTGCCGGCCGTGCTGGCGCTGGCAACCATCGTGGTGCCTCTCCTTCTACGCGGCCGCGCTGAGCTCGCGCAGTCGCTGGCGCAGCTCGTCGGCCTGTGGATGTTCGGTCTCCTGGAGCAGCGTCCCGCACAAGGGGATCCGGCGTCGCCGCCGCGCGCTCGACCAAGCGCCGGAACCGCTGCGCGTCCACCGCTTCCGGATCGACCCGGAGGCGGTACCCGCCCGGGGCCAGCTCCAGCGCCACATCGACGGTACCGGCGCGGGCGAGCACCCCGCGCAGCCGCGCGACCTGGCTGCGCAGTCGCGGCAGGGTCACCTCCGGTGCTTCGCCGTTCCACATCAGCGCGCACAGTCGCTGGGCCGGCACCACCCGGCCGGGATCCAGCAGCAGGATCGCCAGCAGGCACCGCAGCTGCCGCCGGGTCAGCGGTACCTCCCGCCCGTCGGCGTGGATCTCCACCGGCCCCAGCACCCGGAACTGCACCGGTCAGCCACCCACGACCAGCCCGAACGGGCGCACCACGACCCCACTGATGAGATTGGCGGCGGCGTACGGGTCGTCCAGCAGCAACCGGCGCACCTCGTGGACGTCGGCGGCACGCACGACCAGCACGCCCGTGTCCACCGGTTCCCGCGCCGCCCCGGCCACGAGCAGCGTGCCCGCGCCGGCCAGCTCGCGCAGCCACGCGAGGTGCGCCTCCCGGTGCGGCGCACGCCGCTGCTCCATGTCCGGGACGTATGTGTAGAGCACCAGAAACGTCGGCGCATCCGCGGTCACCGCAGTACTCCTCCCTCGTCGGCCTGACGGCAAGCCTAGACAGGTACTGCGGCGGCCCGGCATCGATGCCCCGGCGAATCCGTTGCCGATGGCCGCATCACCCAGAAGCTGCCGGGCTTGGCGGAAGACGGGAAGGCTGCGCCCAGAGGTTGCCATATATATTGGCGTCGATCGATAATGCTCCCCGACGGGCGGCCCGCGGGCCGGTCGCCTCGAACCCTACGATCGATGGAGCCGTCCGATGCGATCCCTGCCAGCCATTCGTCGTATGCGGCCGGTACTGGTCGGCCTGTTGGTCGCCGGTACCCTCGTCTTCACCGCCTCGGCGGCGTCCGCTGGCACCACGCCGACCGCGACCGGTCGGGCCACACCTGCGGTGTCGGTGGCGGCCGACCTCACCGCGACGATCAGGTTGAACAACTGTTCGGCGTCGCTGGTACGGTTCCCCACCTCGCGGTCGAGTGACCGGGCGATGATGCTGACCAACGGCCACTGCTTCGAGGGCGGCTTCCTCGCCGCCGGTCAGGTGATCGTCAATCGGGCCAGCACCCGGCGGGGAACGCTGCGCAACGCCGCCGGTACTGCCGTGACCACCCTCACCGCCGACCGGGTGCTGTACGCGACGATGACCGGTACCGATGTCACGCTGTACCGGCTCACCACCACCTTCGCATCGATCCGGTCGGCCACCGGTGTGTCCGCGCGGACCATCGCGGCCGCCCATCCCGCGGCCGGTGACACGTTCGTACCGTCCGGGTTCTTCTCGCGGGTCTTCAACTGTGACATCCAGACCTTCGTGCCGACCCTGCGCGAGGACAGGTGGACGTGGCACGACTCGATCCGGTACGCCGCGGGTTGCATGACCATCCACGGCACCTCGGGTTCGCCGATCGTCAGCGCCGCCACCGGTCAGGTGGTGGGCATCAACAACACCGCCAACGACAACGGCGGAGTCTGCACCCTGAACAACCCGTGCGAGGTCGGACCGGACGGCGTCCCCCATGCCACCAAAGGGCTGCGCTACGGGCAGGAGACCTACTGGTTCACCACCTGCGTGACGGCACAGCGCACGATCGACCTCAACAAGCCCGGCTGCCTGCTGACCAAGCCGGCCAGCTGAGCCGGACCGGGCGGGCGCCGGTTCAGCTCCGGTACGGTGCCGGTCCGCCCGATGGCGGGCGGACCGGCAACGGTTGCGTCAACGTTCAGGACCAGAAGCTGTCCCAGACGCCGGAGGTGTTACGGAACTTGGTGTGCGTTCTCCGGTTGTCGTTGCCGATGACCTGGACGTAGGCCGAGTTGTCGGCGAAGCATCTGCCATTTGTGGACGAGGTCGGCACCGCCGGCCCGGCCGAAGATCTCCAGCCGGCCGTCAGCGTTGTTGCATACGTCCATGCCGCTGGTGAACCAGCCGTCGAGGCTCACCGCACCGCTCATGGAGCCGTCCGGGTTCTGCCACTTGTGCCACACGGATCCCGGTATCGACGTGGACTCGTCCGCGTTGCCGATCCAGATGTGCTCGAAATTGCCGTTGGTGTCCTGCGTCCAGATCGAGGTCCAGATCGGAAGCGAGTCCGCGGGCGACATGGCGCCGGTTGCCTTCGGCGCCGGCAGGGCCGGCCCCCGGACAACCGTTCCGTCGCGCTTGACCACCAGTTCGCCGGGCTTGGGCACGGCGGGTACCGGCGACGCCGCCGCATGCGCCGGGGGTGCCATGAGCATCGCGCCGACGAGCGCCGTGGCACCAAGAACAGCAAAGCGCACCAACCTCAACATGTGGGCTCCCCTCGTGTGACCGACCGGCCGGCCAGCCGTGTCGACCGGTTACTCGCTGGCCACAGCATCGGCGCGTGGTGTGCCACGGAACCCTGTGCTTTTCTTGACCCGGGGAGGGCGCTGCCACGGGGGAGGGACGCGGGTGCAGGTTCGGCTGTTCGGTCCGGTGGAGGTGGAAGCGGCCGGCGCACCGGTGGCGATCGGCGCCCCACGCCAGCGCTGCGTCCTGGCCGCACTGGCGGTGGACGCCGGCCGGCCGGTGCCGGTCCAGACGCTGATCGATCGGGTGTGGGGGCCCGAACCCCCGCAACGTGTGCGGCACGCGCTGTACGTCTACGTCGCGCGCCTGCGCAAGGTCCTCGGCTCCGCCGGTTCCGGTGGGCACCGGCCGGCCGTGACGCGCCGGGCGGGCGGGTACCTGCTCGACGTGGATCCGGACCGGGTCGACCTGCACCGGTACCGGCGACTGGTCGCCCGGACCCGCGAACCGGGCTGCCCGGCCGCCGACCGGGAGGCCCTGCTGCGCCAGGCTGTCCGGCTGTGGCGGGGCGTACCGGTGGCGGACCTGGCCGGCGAATGGCCGGCGCGGCTCCGGCGCAGCTGGGCGCAGGAGCACCTCGACACGGTGGTCGCCTGGGCGGACGCGACGCTCGACGTCGACGATCCCACCGCGTCCATCGGGCTGCTCACCGAACTGGCCGGGCAGTACCCGTACCACGAAAGTCTGGCCGCCGCGCTGATGCGTGCGCTGCACGCGGCCGGGCGCAGCGCGGACGCCCTGCACCACTACGCCCGCACGCGCCGGCGGCTGGTCGACGACCTGGGCACCGAGCCAGGACGCGACCTGCAGTCCGTGCACCAGGCCGTCCTGCGCGGCGACGCGCCGCGACCGGTCCGAACCCCTGCCCCGGTACCGCGGCAGCCCGACACCGGCATCGCACCCGCGCAGCTTCCGGCGGATCTGTCCACCTTCAGCGGACGCACCGATCATCTTCGCCTGCTGGACGCCCAGGCCGTGCCCATCGTGGCGATCGCCGGAACCGCCGGCGTCGGCAAGACCACGCTGGCGGTGCACTGGGCGCACCGCATCCGCGACCGGTTCCCCGACGGCCAGCTCTACATCAACCTGCGCGGCTTCGACCCGACCGGGCCACCGGTGCAGGCCACCGAAGCCGTCCGCCGCTTCCTCGACGCCCTCGGCGTGCCGGCCGAGCGCAGCCCGACCGGCCTCGACGCACAGGTCGACCTGTACCGGACCCTCCTCGCGGACAGGCGCATGCTGATCGTGCTCGACAACGCCCACGACACCACCCAGGTCCGCCCGCTGCTGCCCGGCGGCTCCGGCTGCCTCACCGTGGTCACCAGCCGGAACCAGCTCACCGGCCTCGTCGCGGCCGACGGCGCCCACCCGATGACGCTGGACCTGCTCAGCCCCGACGAGTCGCGGCAACTGCTGGCCGGCCGGCTCGGCGCGGACCGGATCGCGGCAGAGCCCGAGGCCGTCGACGACATCATCGCCAGCTGCGCCCGGCTACCCCTTGCCCTGGCCATTGCGGCTGCCCGGGCCGCCGTGCGCCGCAACCATCCGCTGGCTGCCCTGGCCGGCGAACTGCGCGATGCCGGCGCCCGCCTCGACGCGCTGGCCGGCGACGAACCGTACACCGACCCACGGGCGGTGTTCTCCTGGTCGTACCGGGCCCTCTCCGCCGACGGCGCACGGCTGTTCCGGCTGCTGGGCCTGTACCCGGGCCCGGACATCCCCGTCGCGGCCGCCGCCAGCCTCGCCGCCGTCCCGCCGAAACACACGCAGGTGTTGCTCACCGAGCTCACTCTGGCGAACCTGGTCGTCGAACACGCTCCGGGCCGGTACAGCCTCCACGACCTGCTCCGCGCGTATGCCGTCGAGCGCAGCGAGTCCGAACAGGAACGTCGCGCCGCCACGCACCGGTTGCTCGACCACTACCTGCACGCCGGCTGCGCCGCGGACCGGTTGCTGAGCCCGTACCGCGACCCGATCACCGTCGCGCCGGCGCAGCCCGGCGTCACGGCCGAAAGCTTCGCTGACGCGCAGCAGGCTCTGGCCTGGTTCACCGCCGAGCACGAGTGCCTTCTGGCGGCCACCGGGCTGGCCGCCGCGACCGGGTTCCCCGTCCACGCCTGGCAGCTCGCCTGGGCGCTCGGCACGGTGCTCGACCTGCGCAGCCGGTGGGACGACTGGCTGCGTACCCAGCACATCGGGCTCGAAGCGGCGCAACGGGTTCCCGATCTCGACGCCCAGGCGCTCGCCCACCGGCTCCTGGGCCGCGCACACCTGCGGCTCAACCGGCCGGAGCAGGCTGCCGTCCATTTCCAGCGCGCCCTGGGGCTGTTTCAGGAGGTACAGGACCGGACCGGCGAGGCGCGCGTCCACCTGGACATCAACGCTGTGCTCCAGCATCCCGACGGGTACCGCCGGGCGATCGGTCACGCGGCACAGGCCCTTGACCTGTACCGGACCGCCGGGCATCGGCTCGGGCAGGCCAGAGCGCTCAACGCGATCGGCTGGTCGCACATGCAGATCCGCGAGTACCGGTCGGGCATCGCGTACTGCCAGCAGGCGCTCGCCATCTACGACGACCTCGCCGACCGCTCCGGACAGGCCAGCGTCTGGGACAGCATCGGCTACGGCCACCACCACCTCGGCGACCACGCCCAGGCCAGCCGGTGCTACCGGCACGCCCTCGACCTGTACCGGGAACTGGGCTACCGCTACCCGCAGGCCGCCACCCTCGACCGGCTCGGCGACGTCCACCTCGCCACCGGCGACTACGCCAACGCCAGGCAGACCTGGCGACGGGCCCTGACCATCCTCGACGAGCTCGACCACGCCGATGCGCCGCGCGTCCGGGCCAAGCTGCGCGCCCTCCCCGACCGCCGAACGTGGACGCTCGCGGCGCTATCCCGGTGGTGACGGGCCGGTTGGCCGGCCGTCCGGCGGCAGCGCCCAGCTGTCGAGGTGCCGTTGCGTCCGGAACCGCGATATCGACGTCCACGCGAGCCGGGGTATGTGGCGGTCTCGGCGACGATGCGGCGGAACTCGGCGCTGTGCTGCCTGTCGGTGTCGGTTGCCGACGGTACCTCCGCCAGGGCGTCGAACAGTCGCGTGCCGACCTCGCGCATGCCGTCGGCCGCGACACCGTCCGGCGGCAGCCGGGTGACGAACTCGGCGACCGCCGTATCGAGCCCGGTGTTCTGCGCCGCGAGGCGGGCGGCGACGATCTTCCGATGCACATCGCCCGCGGCGAGCGCCGACGAGGTCTCGGTGAGGTTCTCCGGTTGACCGGCCTTCTGGGACAGCGCGACGAGGTCGCGGGCCACCCGGATGAGATCACGTGGCAGACCTCCGGACATGACGTGGGCCAGTGCCACGAACTGTTCCGGCATGCCGATCACGCGGCGGCGCAGCAGCCGGCGGGACTGCGTGAAGTCCAGACAGGGTACGTCCACGACCGCGTCGAAGGCGGAGTCGAACGCGTCGCGCAGCGGCAGGCCGCGCCGCTCGAAGGCGCTCATCGCGTTCTCCGAGATGGAGATCAGGTAGTAGCAGCCGGGGATGCCGAAGATGCTCTTGATGTCGTTCAGGAAGGCGTAGATGTCGGCGCTGGAGTCGAACTTGTCCAGCTCGTCGATGCCGATGTAGATGCGCCTCGACGCGGACGCCTGCCGGAGGAACTCGCGGAACCTGCTGACGATCTCCGGGAAGCCCATGGGCTTTTCCGTCATCGTGGTGCTGGACGAGGTACCCACCTCGACTCCGGCCGGCAGCTTCACCCCGGCGCTCCAGCCGTGCCCGATCGACTGCTGGTACGCCAGTCCGGTCAACAGGGCGCGCGCCGAGGCGCCCAGAGCGTCGCTATCGTCGGGGAACCTCAGATCACCGCGGAACCGCAGCGATTGGCGCCACGCGGTCGCCAGGACGAGGGCGGTACCGGCGGCCACGAGCAGGTACACCCCTGACTGCAGGTTCGGATTGAGCTTCCAGCCGGCCACGGCCGCAACAACGAGAAAGGCGCCCCATGCGGCGCAGAGAGACGCGGCAACATACACCGCCTGGAAAACCAGCCGGCGCCGGAACCAGCTTGTGTCGATCTCGATGCGGAGTTCGTCGGGTCCGACGACGCCGTGGCAGACGCTGGCGAACAGGTGCAGTACGAACTCCCGCGGGTCGTACCGCACCGGAGCCGACAACAACACCCTGATCGGCGCGGCCGGTGCCTTGTCGCGCGCGGCGTACTCCGGCGAGCAGAAGTGTTGCAGGAGGGTGGTCTTTCCGGCCCCGCGCGGACCGGAGACGCCGATGCTCCCGCCCGGCATCGATCCGATCAGCTGCTCGACCTCCTGCTGCGCGTCCGAGGGTAGCGGGGCAGCCGAATGTTGATCTCCTCGCGGAGAAGTCCCTTCAGCCCGCGGTCGCGCAGCGCGGCCTCCCAGGCCGCCTTCGCCGCCCTCTTACGGGCCACGAGAAGTTGATATTCCGCGCTGTGCAGTGCGGCATTGTGGCGCCGGTGCAACACCCACGTGACGAGAGCGACAACACCGACCGCGACCATCAGGGCCGTGCCGCCGAGCCCCACGCTCACAATCGGGAACTGCGTCCACAGGACGCCCAACTGCCGATTTCCGCCCACGCCCCAGGCGATCCAGGTGAACGCCGCGGCGAGCACGACCGCGGCGATCGTCGCCCAGGCAAGTATCCGCGCCGTCCTGAGGTACCAGGCCGGACGCCGGCGGATGAGCTCGATCGCCTCGCGTTCCGCGTCGACCTGACCTTGCAGGTCGGTCATCAGGTTCTGCTCCTGGACACAGTCGGCCAGCGCCTCGGGGAAACGCCGACGCACCGCGGTCCGCAGTTCGTCCAGCGACACCTCGGCGGACTGGGCGCCGTCGCGGATCTCCTGGTCGTTCGCCAGGACATCGTCAAGGAGTGATCGGAGAAGCTCCTCGTGCGCCATCCGGTAATCCTCCCGCACCGTGGCCGGACGGGAATCCGACAGGTGCCTGTCGTTCATCGTGGCGCCCGGTGCGTGATGGAGACCGGCGAATCGTACGACGGGAACGAGGACCGGCCGTGGACAACAGCATCGACGTAGAGCAGTTCCGGGATCTCTTCAACGGCCGGGTGATCGTGATCGACGACCTGCCGCCGGGCGCCGCGCGCGAACTGGCGGCGAGCGTCAACCGGCCGGCCGGGCCGGACGATGCCACCCTGCGCACGGATGCGGAGTTCGATGCGCTGTTCAACGGGATCCGCGAGAAGGCCGGGTCGGACGTGGGCGGCCGCGCGGCTGCTCGACCGGTACCGGGCCGCCTCGATCGGCAAGGAGCAGTTCTTCGGCGCACCGATGTACGTCGTCAGCCTCAGCGGCTGGCCGGCGGCCGAGATGCGGCCGGAGGAACCGGTGGTCGCCACCGGCGGGGCGCGGATCGCCTTGTGGCGCACCGATCCTGCCGACCAGCGGCGGGTACCGGACCCGGGCGCGTCGGGCGTGCTGTACACCAGCGCCACGTTCTCGTTGGTCAACAGCGGCAACCGCACGAAGTACGCGCCGAAGCGGTCGTGGAAGGTCGACGTGGAGCCGGGTGACGACGACGACCGGATCGTCGGCATGGCACGGCTGAACCTCAAGTCGATGTACAACGACCCGTCCCAGATGCGCGAGGGCCTGGCGTGGGCGCTGTTCCGCCGCGCCGGGGTACCCGCTGCCCGGCACACCTACGCCCGGCTGGCCATCAACGACGGGTACCAGGGCCTGTACTCGCTCATCGAGCAGGTCGACCGGGCGTTCCTGCGGGAGCGCTTCGGCGCGAACAACCGCGGCAACCTCTACAAGATGTACTGCGGCGACGTCGGCTGCGCGACCCTCGAACGCCGCGTCGGTACCGACGGCGACGACAGCGGCCGGCAGTACTTCACGCCCGGCCACCCCGACCTGACGTACCGGTTGAAGACCAACGAGGACGACCGGTCGGCCAACGGGTACGACGATCTGGCGCAGTTCATCCGGGTCATCAACGGCGTCGGCCGGCCCGGCGGCGGCGAGCGGTTCAACACCGACTCCTACCGCGCGGCGGTCGAAGGCATCCTGAACGTCCGCGCGTTCCTGCGCTGGGCCGGGCTGAACCTGCTCCTCGGCAGCTGGGACAACTACTTCGCCACGCCCGCCAACTACTACCTCTACAACTCGGGGCGGCGCGGCGCCGCGAAGCAGTTCATGGCCACGCCGTACTTCACGTTCATCCCGTGGGACTACGACAACTGCCTCGGCATCGACTACTTCGACACGCGCTGGCAGTACACGGACCTGCTCGACTGGCCGGACAACACCCGGTCGTACCATGGCGGCAAAGGCACCTCGCGGATTCCGTTGGTGCAGAACCTGTTGGCCAACCACGACTTCGCGCAGTACTACCTGGACCACCTGGAGCACATGCTGGACACCGACTTCACCACGGCGGCGTTCCGCGCGCGGATGGGTACCCCGGACGGGCCGGGGCTGTGGCAGCGGGTCATCCCGTCGGCATACCTGGAGGCCGACTTCCCGAACTCACCGCCGTTCACCGGCCGCCAGTTCACCAACGACGAGGTGTACCGCGGCGGGTACGTGCAACAGGAACTGCGGCACGCCAACGCGTTCGTCCTGGGCATCCACCACTACGTGCGGATGCGCTACGCCAGCGCACGGGAGCAGTTGGCGATCCTGCGCAAGACCTATCCGGCGGGCGCGAGTGGCGCGCAATTCACCGGTACCGTCGAATCGGTCCCGCAGTGAGCACCGCGCAGCTGCGACTGGTGCGCGAAGCGCGGGTGCGTGACCTGCTGCCCGCCGGATCGCCGCACCGGCTGGAAGCCAGCGGGGTCGTCGCCGCCGACCGTCGCTTCTACGTCATCTTCGACAACCTGCGCGCCGTCGCGGTGATCGACGAGGACCTCGACCGGCTCGACGGAAACGCGCTCGTGCCGACCGGTCCGCACGACGAGGCCGCATACGAGGACATCGCCCGGGATCCGGTCACCGGCAACCTGTACCTGCTGATCGAGGCGGCGCCACGGGACGACGGGTACCTGGCCCGGGTCGAGGAGTACGACCCGCAGTTGCGGTTCCAGTCCGCCGGCTGGCTGGAGTTCCCGTTGCGCGAAGCCAACAAGGGGATCGAAGGTCTCGACTGCGTCCGCCGCGGCGGGGTGTTGTATCTGTTGGGTCTGTGCGAGCGGCAGCCCGGCGGCGGTCGGGTTGTCGTGTTCCGGCGCGGCCGGCGCAACTGGAAGCAGCACACCACCATCGAACTCCCGGACACCGTCCGGTTCACCGACTACAGCGCCATCTCGGTCGCCGGTGACCGGCTCGCCGTCGTCTCCCAGGAGTCCTCGGCGCTGTGGCTGGGCCGCCTGCTGCCGTCGACGTGGCAGGTGTCCGGCCCCGGCCGCACATACCTGTTCCCGCGGGACGCGGACGGCGGCATCGCATACTGCACCGTCGAGGGCGTGTGCTGGCGCGCGGCCGATGAGTTCGTCGTGGTGTCCGACCGGGCCAAGCCCGGAAAGCGCGACCGTCCGTGCCGGGCGGAAGACGAGTCGCTGCACCTGTTCGCGCTGCCGGCGGCGCCAGGGTGAACGTGCCGGTACCGGTCCGCGGGCTGTTCCAGCAACGGATCGCCGGGGACGACGCGCTGTTGCGGCTCGCCGCGCTGCGGTTCGCCGAGGCCGGCATGCCGGCCGAGGTGTACGCCAACGACCCGGACGAGCTGGACCGGCTGCTGCGCTACGTCCCGCGGCACCCGGTGCTGCCGGTCGTGCACCTCAACCGTGCCGTCAACCTGTTCGACGCGGCCGGGCGGGCCACCGTCGAGGCGTTCGCCACCCGCTTCGCCGGCCGGGTGGCCGGCATCGTCGTGCACGACCGGGCCGCGATGCGCGGGCGTACCGCCGAGGTTGTCGACGCGCTGCGCGAGGTGGGCCGCCCACGGCGCGACGGGCCGGTGGTGTTCCTGGAGTACGCGGTCGGGCTCGGGCCGGCATGGTACGCGGAGCTGGCGGCCCGCATCGCCGACGTGGAACTCGCGTCGGTGTGCATCGACATCGGGCACGTGGGCATCCAGGCGGCACGCGACGCGCTGGCGGTGACGCGTCCCGGCATCGAGCTGGGTACCGTCACCGCGGAGTCGGTCGCCGACGTGCAGGACGCGACCCGCGCCGCGCTGCCGGTAGTGCTGGACCTCGTGCGGGCCGTCGGACCGCTCGGCAAGACCGTGCATCTCCACCTGCACGACGGGCACCCGCTCATCCCGGGGCTCGCCGACCACTTCAGCTTCCTGACCCGGGTACCGGTCCCGTTCGCCGTCGACGGCAGGCGGTCCCTGGACCCGATGTACGGCCCGGCCGGCCTCGCCGAGATCCTGCGGGTCGCCACCGAGGCATGCGGTACCGGACGCGCCTCCTTCACCTTGGAGATCCATCAGGTCGAGGGCCGGCTTCCGGTCCACGACACCGATCTCTTCGGCCACTGGCGCGATCTGACCAACGCCGAGCGGATGAACTACTGGCTCGCCGTCCTCGCCGACAACCACCTGCTCGCCCGCACGGCGCTGCGCTGCTGAAGGCCCTACGGTTGGGTGCGGAGACCGCCGACGCGAGGAGGTGTCATGTCCGAGCCGAAGGTACTGCTGAGCGGTCTGGGAATTCCTGAATCACCACGCTGGCACGAGGGCCGCCTGTGGTTCTGCAACTGGATCGACCGGCAGGTTGTCGCCGTTGGCCTCGACGGGTAGTCCGAGGTCGTGGCGCCCGGCCCTGGCCCGTCACGCCCGATGGGGTGGTCCATCGACTGGCTGCCCGACGGCAGGCTGGTCATGACCGGCGACAAGCTACGCCGCCAGGAGCCCGACGGGTCGATGACCGTCCTCGCCGAGCAACCGTCGAACGAGATCGTCGTGGACGGGCGCGGCAACGTCTACATCAACGGCGCGGACTTCGACTTCCTCGGCGGCGAGGCCCCCAAGCCGGGCTGGATCAAGCTGGTCACACCGGACGGCGAACTACGTCAGGTCGCCGGCGACATCCAGTTCCCCAACGGCATGGCCATCACCCCGGACGACCGCACGTTGATCATCGCGGAGTCGTTCGCCCGCCGGCTGAGCGCGTTCGACATCGACGCCGACGGAGGGCTGTCCAACCGGCGGGTCTTCGCCGAGGGGCTGGGCCCGGACGGCATCTGCCTCGATGCCGAAGGCGCGGTCTGGACCGGCACCCTCGGGTACTCGCCGGTCCGCGTCACCGAGGGCGGTGGGATTCTGCAACAGGTCGAACTTCCCGACAACCGCGCGCCGTTCGCCCTCATGCTCGGCGGCCCGGACCGGCGAACCCTGTTCATCCTGACCGTCGAGTGGCACCCGGCCGACGGCTTCGCGAATCTCGACCGACTGGCCGACGGGCCGCGCACCGGGCAGATCCTGACGCTCCCGGTCCGGGTACCCGGCGCCGGTCGGCCATGACGGCGAGATCTTGGACGCTTACACCCCCTGCAAGGGGTACGAGCGTCCAAGATCTCGCGGGCGGGGCGCGTCAGGTGCCCAGGGAGATGCGGTCCAGGTCGGGGGCCGAGCTCTGGTCGTTGTAGACCTTGATGGTGTTGGTACCCGCCTGCAGTGTCACCGGTACCGGCGTGGTCTGCGGCGTCGAGTTGCCGACGCCGTCCACCTTCACCTCGACCGGAGCGCCGCCGTTGACCGACACGAAGTACGAGTGCGGGCCGTTGACGGTGTAGTCCAGGTACAGCGTGTACGGGCCGGCCTGGTCCACGGTCACGTTCGGGAACAGCACGTAGGCGGTCGGGTCGCCACCGATGTTGCGGACCTTCTCGCCGCCCGAGCACTTCCCGCAGCCGGTGAGGCCGGCGTTGCCGATCTGGTTCTGCGAGTCCTCCGCCTCGCGCATGAACACCCGGTCGGCCGGCCGGGTCTTCACCGGTACCGCGCTGGTCGCCTTCTTGGCCAGGCCGAGTACCTGGAACATGCCGGTGACCGGGATGCTGACCGAACCCACGTCCTGTCCGGCCGGTGAGGTCAGCGTCCAGGTACCCCCGATCGTCTGGCCCAGTCGCAGCGTGGCCGCGGTGGCCGGGGCACCGGAGAGGGTCCACCCGGCCGGTACCGTCGGCGCCAGGGTGACCTGGTCGAGCGCGTCGTCGACGTCGAGCCGCAGGGTCGCGGACACGGTGATCGACTGCTGCCCCGGGCTGACCCACTGGATGCCGTGCGGCACGACGGTCAGGTTGGTGATCGGTGTGTAGTTCGGCGGCGGCAGCGGGCCGACCGCGATGCGGTCGAGGCCCGGTCCCTTGGCCGAGTCGCTGGACACGGTGACGGTGTTGGCCCCGGCGTGCAGCGCTACCGCGATCGCCGACCAGGCCGGCACGTCGGGGTTGTCGGCGGCGACCGGTACCGCGACGGCCGGCGCCCCGTTGACGCTGACCGACAGCGAGGCGCCCGGTACCGGTGCCGCGGTGTGGTCGAGCTCCAGCCGGTAGTTGCCGTCCTGCGGTGCCGTGACGTTGTCGTAGGTGACCGCGTTGCGGGTACCGCCGCCGAGCCCGACGACCTGGTACGAGCCGGAGCAGGCCAGGCAGGACTGCAGGTGTGCCCGGCCGGTGCGGGCGGTGTCCACGGACTCCGCCTCCAGCGGCATCGGCGCCCCGTTCGCCGGCGGGTACCCGAAGCCCACCCGGATCTCGTCGATCTTCAGCTGGTGGAAGAACGCGGGCGCCTGCGGGCCGGCCCAGGTGTTGAGCACCTCCAGCTTGACGTACCGGGCGAGCTGCAGCCCGAGGTCGATGAACTGCACGCCCCGCGCGCTGGGTAGCGCGCCGGCGCGCACCTGCGTCCAGTTGATCGCGTCGCGGCTGACGGAGACCCGGTAGTCCTTGATGCGCGCGGAGTCCTCGGGGCGGCCGAAGGTCGACCGGGGTTGGGTCGGCGACCACTCGCGCTGGTTCACGGCGAGGTAGCTGGCGAGCTTGGGCCGGCCGAGGTCCAGGGTGACCGACACCGGCAGCTGGCCGCCGCTGTCCCAGAAGTTCTCGTAGCTGCCGTCGACCAGGTTGCTGGCCGGCTGGCCGGGCGCCGACGCCGACGCGGTGGCCGTGACGCCGGTCTGGATGTCGAGCTGGCCGGCTGTCTGCACCTTGAACACGGTGTCGTACGGGTCCCAGTTGTGGACGCCCAGGATCGTCAGGCTGCCGCCGGACTGGTTGAACGCCATCGGCTCGCCGGTGCGCAGGTCGGTCACCGAGGTCACCTGGTACCCGTTGTCGCGCAGCCGGACGTAGTCGGTCCGCGGCCGGGTCACCACGTGGACGTACTGGGTGCCGGTACCCGGCTTGACGGTGATGACGCCGTGCGCGCCGTCGTTCCAGAAGCCGGGCTGCATCCCGCCGTACAGGTAGCCGCCGCCCTGGACGCCCCGCACCGACTCGGCGATCGGGGGTACCCAGGAGGCCATGAAGTTGTTGAACGCCTCCTGCTGCGGCGGGAACCTCCCGTTGACCATCGCCGTTTCGGCCATCAGCGACTTGATCGACGACCCGACGTTGGTGATGTACCGGCCGGTGCTCAGCCGCGTGTCGACCGCCGAATCGGTACCGTCGAACCACCACTGCCCGTTGGTCGGCAGCTTGTAGTCGGCCTCGGTGAGCCGCGGCATGGGTACCGTGACCGCCGCCGGGTAGTCGTAGGACGGCGTCATGCCGGTCTTCTGCTCGTTGCTGACCGTGTCCATGATCGGCGTGTCCTCGTTGTTGTTGCTCAACAGGTAGGACGGCCGGAGCTGGCGGATCTGCTCGTAGAGCTGGTGCTGCAGCCAGTACTCGTTGTCGTTGTCGATCCAGAACCCGCCGAGGTCGGGGTAGTTCTGCATGACCTCGAAGAACAGGTCGTAGCTGTACTCGCCGAAGCCCGGCCGGGTGTCCAGGTCAACGGGATGTCCGGCGTACGCGGAGAACGCCGCCGAGTCGAGCGTCTCGAACCCCTGCTCGGCGTGCCACTGCGGGTCGTCGGTCACGTACAGCAGCACGTGGATGTTCCTGGCCTTGCCGGCCTGGATCAGCTCGCCGAGGAAGTCCCGCTTGGTCGCGCAGCTACCCGGGATCTTCGACGGCCAGGGCCGGGCGTACCCGAGCCGGCTGTGGAACGTGGTGAGCACGACGTAGGAGGCGCCGAGCTTGGTGGCCTCGTTGAGCCAGTAGTCGGGGGTCCAGCCACCGGCGGTGACGTCCTGCTCCCACTGCGCGCAGTCCTTGTGGATCGGGGCGGTGAACATGCCCCAGTGCAGGAACAGCCCGGCCGTGGCGTTGCGCAGCCACTCCTGGCGCGGGTTCTGCACCTCGGCGTGCGCCGCGGGTACGCCGGTGAGGCCGGCCGCCATCGTGAGGACGAACACCGCGCAGGCCACGCGCCAGGCCCGCTTCATCCGAGATTCCATCGCCGTACCCCTTATCGACCGCGCACCCGGACATCCGATGACTACCTTACCAACGACAGTTGTCGATGCATCCCGGCGCAACCCGTTCCATCGCGTGGAACGGCCGGTGAACGGCGTGGAACGCCCTACGGGTGACGCTCGGCCGCGGGAGCCGAGGTCCGCAACAGCAGGGGGAGATGCATGAACCTGAGACGAGTGCTCGGCGCGGCCGGGGGGCTCGCGCTCGCCGCCGCCGGTGTGGTCGGGCTGGGCCAGCCCGCGTCGGCGGCGGCGTTCGCCACGCCGACCACCTGCACCATCCAGACGTTCAACACCGGGAACTTCCTGACCGCGGTCGGCGGTGGCGGGCGGACGTCGGACGTCATCCACAGCGACGCGACCGTGGCCCGGTCGTGGGAGGCCTTCACGCTCGTCGACGCGGGCGACGGCGTACACGTGGGCATCAGGACGCTCACCGGGAACTACCTCACCGCCGTGAACGGCGGCGGCCTGCAGACCGACGTCATCCACTCGAACGCCACGCTGCTGCAGGCGTGGGAGAGGTTCAACGTCATCCGCATCGGTGGTGACGGGTTCGCCATCCAGACCATCGACGGCCACTTCCTCACCGCGGTGGGCGGTGGCGGCCGCACCACCGACGTCATCCACAGCGACGCCACCCAGGTCCAGGCGTGGGAGATCTTCCGCTTCAACTGCGGGGTGACCTTCGTACCCAACGTGCTCAGCTTCGACGACCAGAGCGCGCGCAGCGCCATCAACGCGGCCGGGCTGGCGGTCGGCCAGATCAGCTTCGACACCCGGTGCATCAATCCGGCCGGGACCGTGGAACTGCAGAACCCCACCGGCGGAACCCTGGTACTGCGGGGAACCGCGGTGAACCTCCGCGAGGACGCTCCCGGTTGCCGGGGAGGGTTCTGACCCGCGGCTCCGGCACGCGAGCCGGGCCGGGGACGATCCCCGGCCCGGCTCGACGGCGCGCTGCGCCGCGTCACGTCGTCAACGGATGGTGAAGGAGCCCTGCAGGCCGCCCACTGAACTGTCCCCGGCGAACACGTCGATCCGGCCCGCCTCGACCACGAACCGGCCGCGGTTGTCGTAGAAGCCGAAGTCGTTCGCGCCGAGGGTGAACGTGAGCGTCCGCGTGGCGCCCGGGGCCAGCGTCACCCGCTGGAACCCGCGCAACCGGCGTACCGGCTGGGAGATGCTCGCCACCGGGTCGTGCAGGTACAGCTGCACGACGTCGTCACCGGCGCGGCTGCCGGTGTTCGTCACGTCCACCGAGGCGGTCACGGTACCCCTGGCGGAGACGGTGGCGGCGCTCAGCCGCAGGTTGGTGACCGAGAAGGTGGTGTAGCTGAGCCCGTAGCCGAACGGGTACAGCGGCTCGCAGGTGGTCAGGTCGCGGTACCGCGAGTCGTACTTCTGCGTGACGTCGCACGGCCGTCCGGTGGGCTCGTGGTTGTAGTAGATCGGTACCTGGCCCAGGGTGACCGGGAACGACACCGGCAGCTTGCCGCCGGGATTCACCTTGCCGAACAGGACGTCGGCGACCGAGTTGCCGCCCTGGACACCGGGGAACCACGCTTCGAGGATGGCCGGCGCGGACGCGGCGACCTTCGGCAGCGTGAGCGGCCGGCCGTTGAACAGCACGACCACGAACGGCTTTCCGGTCGCCTTGACCGCGTCGATCAGCTGCTGCTGGTCGCCGGGCAGGTCGATCGTGCTGCGTGCCGCCGCCTCGCCGCTCATCTCGCGGGACTCGCCCAGCGCGAGGACGACCTGGTCGGCCGCCCGGGCCGCGGCGACGGCCTGGTCGAAGCCCGGACCGGCCGGGCAGTCGTCGGCCGGGTTGTACTGCGGCGGCTCGGTGTGCGGCAGCGTGCAGGCTTGCGCGAACGTGGTGGTACCGGTGCTCTGTGCCTTGATCCCGGTGAGCACGCTGACCGCGTCCTGGTCGCGGCCGGTGCCCCACCACGGCCCGAGCATGGCGTGCCCGTCGTCGCCGAGCGGACCGATCACGGCGGTGTTCTTCGCCGGGTCCAGCGGCAGCGTCGCGCTGTCGTTCTTCAGCAGCACCATCGAGCGGGCCGCGTCCTTGCGCGCCAGCGCCACCGCGTCGGGCAGCAGTTGCGCGGACTCGGCCTTCGACGGGTCGACGTACGGGTGCTCGAACAGCCCGGCGCGGAACTTCACCCGCAGGATCCGCCGTACCGCGTCGTTGAGCCGCGCCATCGTGATCCGGCCCTGGGCCAGCAGTTGGGCGCCGAAGTCGCGGATGAGGGTACTGGTCATCTCCGAGTCCACGCCCGCATTGAGCGCGAGCGCCGCGGCGTCCGGGCCGTCGGCCGCGACACCGTGCCCACACGGCCCGCCCCACGGCGTGTTGCTTCCGGGGTTCACCGGCGGGCAGGAGCGCAGCTCGGCCACGGCCGTGTAGTCGCTCTCGACGAAGCCGTCGAAACCCCATTCACCCTTGAGAATGTCGGTCAGCGTCTGGTGGTTGGCGCAGCCGGGCACGCCGTTGATCGCGTTGAAGGAACACATCGCGGTACCCACACCGGCGTCGACCGCGGCCTTGAACGGCGGCAGGTAGAAGTTGCGCAGCCGCTGCTCGGACATGTCGGTGGTGTTGTAGTCCCGGCCGCCCTCCGGCTGGCCGTACGCGGCGAAGTGCTTGACGCTGGCCACCACCTTGTCCGGTGCGCTGTAGTCGCTGCCCTGCGCAGCCCGGACGCGGGCCGCGGCCATGACGGCGCCGAGGAACGGATCCTCGCCGGCTCCTTCGGCGATCCGGCCCCATCGCGGCTCGTGCGAGAGGTCGACCATCGGGGCGTAGATCTGCTTGAGCCCGACGGCGGCGGACTCCCGCGCGCCGATCGTGTCGTCGTCCGTGGCCGCCTGCGGATCGAAGCTGCTCGCGGTACCCAGCGGGATCGGGAAGACCGTCCGGTACCCGTGGATCGTGTCGAACGCGAACAGCATCGGTATGTGCAGCCGGGACTGCTCGACGGCCACGTGCTGGAGATGGTTGATCCGTACCGGATCGGTGATGCTGAACGCGCTGCCGAGCCCGTTGCGCGCGTCGTTGTCGGTGACGAGGAAGTCGGGTAGCAGTTGCACCTGCTGGAGCTTCTCGGCGAGGGTCATCTGCCGGAGCAGGTTGTCGACCCGCTGCTCGACGACGCGGTCGGCGGCAAGCTGGGCCCGCATGCCGCCGGATGCCGAGCACGCCGTGGCGGTACCCAGCAGAATCACGCTCACCCCGATCGCCAACTGCCGTCCCCGCCCCGGCCATCTGCTGTGCCTCATGGGAACCACCCCTTTGGTGGGCGGCATCGAGAGGTGCCGTCACGCCTTGGCCTGCGTTTCTTCGATCGAAACACGCCGTAGCGGAGCCCGCACGCTGGGGCGTCATGGTCCAGTGGTAACGCCATGGCCGGCCGTGGCGCTACTTCATCCATTCGCGATCCGTGACGGGCCCGGCGAGGAAGGAGCGGAGTGCCATGTGCGCAGACAACTGCCCGTGTGCCGTGGCGACGACAACCGCGGACCCAGGCGCTACCGGCACGACCGCGGTACCGCGTCGGTCCGGCCGTTGTCCGCTGTGGTGGCGGGCAGTCAACGAGAAGGACCGGTACCTTCGTCCGCGTCCGACCCAGGACCGGTCGACGCCGTAGGCCCGGCCGGCGCGCTGGGCCGCGGGTGCGCCAGCCCGCGCCGCCCGGTCAGCTCTGGCGCAGCGCGGGCATCGGCAGCGGGATGCTGTAGGCGCTCGCCCCGGCGCCGACGCCGCCTTCACACGTGTTCGGCGGGGTCGTGGTGACGCCGCGGGTCGAGGGTCGTTCGGCCGCCCAGAACATGTACCCGAGCATCCCGGCCGTGCTGCCGGCGCCGTTGGGCGCGACGGTCTGCACATAGGGGCCCGTCGACTTCTGCAACGAGCTGGCGAAGTTCGTGCACTCCGGCCGGACCTTGTTGCCCTCGGCGATGAACAGGCTGCCGGTGAACTTGGCCGGGGCCAGCGGCGGGATCGGCGGCGAGTAGTTGGACTTTCCGTCGACGTGTTCCTGCCAGTTCGACTGGGCGTCGGTGGCGCTGCTCGGCTGGCGGGAGGGCACCATCGCGTTGGCGTAGTCGAGTACCGGGACGTCGGTACGCAGCCAGTCCGCCGTGGCCTTGCGGTCCAGCGCGATCAGCCAGCGGTCGCCGGCCGCGACGTCGATGGTCAGCCGGGCGGCCGGGTTCGCACCGCTCGCGTCGTACGGCAGCCGGCCGCGGTACGCGTTGATGAACGCCTGCAGTCCGGTCAGGTTCGGGCTGCTGCTCTCCTCGTAGTCGATCTCGATGCCGACGTGGAGGGTGCTGGCCAGGGTGGCGGCGTTGAGCCCGAGCTGGGTGGCGTTGGTGGACAGCGCGGTGTTCCAGTCGTTGACATAGGTGATGCCACCGATGGACAGCATGACCCGGACGTTGTGGCTGGTGAAGTAGTTGACGATGTCGGCGGTCATGCCGCGCGGTGTCCCGTTGAGGGTCTGCGCGTCGGTCGTCCCGTTCAGCAGGCGCAGCGGGTTGACGAAGCTCAAGACGACCAGGTTCACCGACGGTCGGCCGTCGCCGCGGTCGATCAGCCAGTGGTTGTTGTGGTCGAAGTCGGTCATGTCGCGCACGCTGCCCCATAGACAGGCGTCGTTGGAGCAGTGCCAGGCGCCGTACACCTGTGGCGGTGTCGGCGCGGCGGCGACCGCTGCCTGGGCCGGGCCGGCAGCCGGGCCGGCCAGGAAGCCGAACGATGCGATGGCGGTCAGAAGAATCAGGATCCGGCGCATGGCAGCCCTCCAGCCCACGGCTGAACTGATTGTCAGTGGTCGGATCAGGATGGGCAACCGGGGGATCTCAGTCGCCGGTCTCAGTCGCCGGCATGCACCATCCGGACCATCAGCATTTGTGCGGGTACGAAACCGGCCCGACCGTAGAACGGGACCGACCGGACGCTCGGGCGCAGTACCACGCGGGCGAGGCCCTCATCGGTGGCGTACCCCAGGAGCGCGTCCAGCAGTTGCCGGCCCACTGCGCGGTTGCGGTGCGCGGCGAGGACGAAGGCGTTGTTGAGGTACCCCCACCGGCGCGGGGTGCGGCCCGGCGCGGGCATCCGGGTGACCACGGCGAGGTTCATGGTTCCCACCGGCCCGCCGCCGGCTTCCGCGAGCCAGGTGACGCGGCGCGGCGACTCGTCGAGGTACCAGGCGGCGAACCGGTGTTCGAAGTCCGGATCCGGGTGCGGCCCCTCCTCCTCTTCGAGCCAGCTCCTGCGCAACCGGGCGAGGGCCGGTATGTCGTCGTCGCCCGCCCTGCGGATCACCGTGTCGGTCACGTCGAGCAACCTAGCAGCGGCGCGCGTAGCCGGCCCCGGCCGCGGCCGATTTTCGCCAGCCTTGATTGTTTAAATCACGGGTCCTCGGGTACCGGGTCGGCATGCGCGCATTGGAGCAGGTGAAACGGCCGGTGACCGGGCTGGCCGGACGGTACGGACATCCGGTGCACCCGGCGCTGGTGGCGGTACCCATCGGCGCCTGGATCGCCAGCTTCATCTTTGACATCGGCTCGCGACTGGTTCGCGATCCGGGGTTCCTCGCCCAGGGGTCGCGGTGGCTGATCGCGATCGGCGTGCTCGGCGCGGTGGCGGCGGCGCTGGTCGGGTTCCTCGACCTGCTGGCGATCCCGACCGGTACCCGGGTGTTCCGGATCGGCCTGGTGCACATGTCGATCAACCTGGCGGTCACCGTGGCCTTCGTCG
>VAWN01000051.1 GCA_005885555.1 Actinomycetota bacterium | reverse complement strand
GAAAAGCGGTTGCCGCTCAAGATCGGTACGCGGGAGGCTGCCGGCGGCAGTGGCGGGATCTGCCGGTCCGGCGCGTCGCGGCGAAGGGGACGGTCAACGCCATCTTCCGCGTCGGCGACCGGTACGCCGCCCGGTTCCCGCTCCGGCCGCGCGCCGTCGGGTCGGTGCGACGGCGGCTGCGGGCCGAAGGGGACACCTGCTGGACGTGGGCCGGCTGCGCGGGATCTGGGCGATACGGCGATGAGCCGGATGGGCCGCCGCACCCTGGAACGCATCCCGGCCGACGTTCAGACCGCGGACGTTCAGACCGCGGACGTTCAGACCTAGGCTTCGGTCAGCTCGTCGAGGGCGCGGCGGATCCGCTTGTCCGACACCGGGTATGCGGTACCCAGCGCCTGGGCGTAGACGGCGACGCGCAGCTCCTCGATCATCCAGCGGATCCGGTCCAGCGCCTCGCGGGCCGGGTGGCCGGGCGGCGCCTGCGCGGACAGTTCCGCGTACTCGCGCTGCACGTCGCTGATCGCGCGCAGCTGGTCGCGGTCGCGGGCCGGGTTCTCCGCGAGCCGGTCCAGCCGCCGCTGCGCGGCACGCAGGTACCGCGGCAGCTGCGGCAGCTGCGACCAGCCGGTCGCGGTCACGAAGCCGGGGTACACCAGGCCGGCGAGCTGGTCGCGCAGGTCGGTCCGGGCCGGTTCCGGGGCGGCGTCGATCCGCGGCGCGACCTCGGTGGCGAGCGCGACGATCTGCCGGACCTGCCCCAGCACGGCCACCACGGTCGCGGTGAGGCCGCCCCGGACCCGGACGAGCACGGCGCGGTACCCGGCCTCATCCCAGGGCGGCTGCGGCATCAGCGCGTCGACCGCGCAGTCCGCGCAGTCGTCGAGCAGCGCGTTGACGTTGCCGTGCGGGCTGCGCAGCAGAGCCAGCTTCGCGGCGTTGTCCAGCCGGCCCTGCACCACGGTCGCCGGGGCCGGCAGCGCCAGCCGCAGCAGCCGCCGTACCCCGGCCCGGTGCGCGATGCGTTGCTCCGCCGCGGTTTCGAAGACCCGTACCGCGACCGAGTCGCCCTCGTCGACGAGCGCCGGGTACCCGGTCACCCGGTACCCGGCGCGGATCTGCTCCACCGTCTGCGGCAGGGTGCCGACCGTCCAGTCGCGCAGGCCGGCCTGGCTCGGCAGCGCCTGCGCGAGCGACTCGCGGATGCGGGAGCTGAGTTCCCGTTGCAGCTGGGCGAGATCCCGGCCCTCGCCGACGACCGCGCCGGACTCGTCGAGCACCCGGAAGTTCATCTTCAGATGCTCGGGTACCTTGTCGGGCTGCCAGGCGTCATGCGGTACCGGTACCCCGGCGAGCCGGCGCAGCCCCAGTTCCAGCGCGTCGAGCAGGTCTCCGTCCATTGTGGACAGTTGCGCGAGCGCGGCGCGGGCGTAGTCGGGTACCGGGACGAACTCGCGCCGCAGCGGCTTGGGCAGGGTCCGGATCAGCGCGATGACAAGCTCCTCGCGCAGTCCCGGTACCTGCCAGGCGAACGCGGCCGGCGCGACCCGGCCGAGCACCGGCAGCGGGACCTCGACCGTGACGCCGTCGTCGGCCGCGCCCGGCTGGAAGCGGTACCGCAGCGGCAGTTCGAGCGGACCCTGCCGCCACGCGGACGGGAAGTCCTCCGCGCGGACCGCGCCGGCGGTCGCGGTGAGCAGCGTGGCCCGGTCGAGGGTGAGCAGGTCCGGCTGCGCCTGCCGGGTCTTCTTCCACCAGGTGTCGAAGTGCCGCCCGGACACGACATCCGGGCCGACGCGCCGGTCGTAGAACGCGAACAGCACCGCGTCGTCGACCACGATGTCGCGCCGCCGCGCCCGGTGCTCCAGCTCCTCGACCTCGGCGAGCAGCTTCGCGTTGTCGTGGAAGAACCGGTGCCGCGTCTCCCAGTCGCCCTCGACGAGCGCGTGCCGGATGAACAGTTCCCGCGCCAGCGGCGCGTCGACGCGGCCGTAGTTGACCAGCCGCCGGGTGACGATCGGAATGCCGTACAGCGTCACGCGTTCGTAGGCCATCACCGCGCCGCGCTCGCGGTCCCAGTGCGGCTCGCTGTAGGAGCGCTTGACCAGGTGATCCGCCAACGGTTCCAGCCACTGCGGCTCGATGCGCGCGCAGACCCGGGCCCACAACCGGTTCGTCTCAACGAGTTCGGCCGCCATGACCCAGCGCGGGGTACGGCGGAACAGCGTCGAGCCGGGAAACACCGCGAAGCGCGCGCCGCGGGCACCGAGGTAGTCGCCCTTCTCCGGATCCTTCACGCCGACGTGCGAAAGGAGTCCGGACAGCAGGGCCCGGTGGATCTGCGCCGGCTCCGCGGGGGTGCTGTTCAACGAACCGCCGAGGGTACGGGCGACCTGGCGGATCTGGGTGTGCAGGTCCTGCCATTCGCGCACCCGCAGGTAGTTGAGGAATTCGGCGCGGCACAGCTTGCGGAACTGGTTGCCGGACAGCTCCTTCTGCTTGTCCATCAGGTAGTGCCACAGGTTCAGGTAACTGGCGAAGTCCGACTCCTTGTCGCGGAACCGGGCGTGCGCCTGGGTTGCGGCGTCCTGCCGGTCGGCCGGCCGCTCGCGAGGGTCCTGAATGGACAGTGCGGCCGCGATGACGAGCACCTCGCGCAGCGCGCCCTGCTCGTCGCCGGCGAGCACCATGCGCCCCAGCCGCGGGTCGATGGGTACCTGGGCCAGGCGCCGGCCCAGTTTCGTCAGCTTGTGGTCGGCGTCCAGCGCGCCGAGTTCGACGAGCAGTTCGGTACCGTCGCGGATCGCGCGCCGGTCCGGCGGGTCGAGGAACGGGAACTCGGCGACCTCGCCCAGGCCCAGTGCGGCCATCTGCAGGATGACCGACGCGAGGTTGGTGCGCAGGATCTCCGGGTCGGTGAACTCCGGCCGGGCCAGGAAGTCCTTCTCGTCGTAGAGCCGGATGCAGATGCCCTCGGCGACCCGGCCGCAGCGGCCGGCGCGCTGGTTCGCCGACGCCTGCGACACCGGTTCGATCGGCAGCCGCTGCACCTTCAGCCGGTGGCTGTACCGGGAGATGCGCGCGGTACCCGGATCGACCACGTACCGGATCCCGGGTACCGTCAGCGAGGTCTCCGCCACGTTGGTCGCCAGCACGATGCGCCGGCCGGGGTGCGGGGCGAAGACCCGGTGTTGCTCCACTGTGGACAGTCGGGCGAACAGCGGCAGGATCTCGGTACCCGGTCGCACCCGGCCGGCGAGCGCGTCGGCGGTGTCCCGGATCTCCCGCTCGCCGGACAGGAACACCAGGATGTCGCCCGGCCCTTCAGCGCACAGCTCGTCGACCGCCGCGCCGATCGCCTCGACCTGGTCGGTCTCCTCGTCCGGCGGCCGGTACCGCAGCTGCACCGGGTATGTCCGACCGGACACCTCGATGACCGGCGCGTTGTCGAAGTGATGGGAGAACCGCTCGACGTCGATGGTCGCGGAGGTGATCACGACCTTGAGATCCGGCCGGCGGGGCAGCAGCCGCCTGAGGTACCCGAGGATGAAGTCGACGTTCAGGCTGCGCTCGTGCGCCTCGTCGATGATCAGCGTGTCGTACCGGCGCAGCAGCCGGTCCTGTGCGATCTCGGCGAGCAGGATCCCGTCGGTCATCAGCTTGACCCGGGTCTGCCCGCCGACCCGGGCGGTGAACCGGACCTGGTACCCGACGACCTCGCCGAGCGGCGTGTCCAGCTCCTCGGCGATGCGCTCGGCGACGGTACGGGCGGCCAGGCGGCGCGGTTGGGTGTGCCCGATCAGGCCGGCGCTCCCCCGGCCCAGCTCCAGGCAGATCTTGGGCAGTTGGGTGGTCTTGCCGGAGCCGGTCTCCCCCGCGACGATCACCACCTGGTGGTCCCGGATCGCCGCCAGGATGTCGTCCTTGCGCCCGGTGAGCGGCAGCTCGGGGGGGTAGCGCAGGGACAGGTCGGGCACGCCGCAAGGATAGGCGGGCCGGCCGCGCCGGGCCCGGCGTTTACCGCCGCGCCACGGTGCGCCGCGGTGCGCCGGCGCGGTCGCGCACCGCGTGAGCGGCGGCCACGCGAGCGGCGGCCAGCCCCGCGGTGACCGGGTTCGGTACCGCGACGCAGTGCAGCCCGGCCGCCTTCGCCGCCGCGACCCCGGTCGGCGAGTCCTCGAACGCCACCGCCTGCGCGGCCGGGATCCCGAGACCGTCCAGCGCGCCGAGGTAGGTGTCCGGCGCCGGCTTGGCCGCGTACCGGTCGCCGGTCGCGACGACCGTGAACGCCTCGTGGGTACCCAGGCGGCGCAGGTGCGCGGCGACCCAGTCCCCGGTCGCGCTGGACGCCACGGCGAGCGCCAGCCCGAGCCGTACCGCCTCGGCGAGGTACCCCGCCACGCCCGGTTGCAGCGGTGCGGAGTCGACCAGCGCCAGATGCCGGGTCCACCACTGCTCCCGCATGGCCTCCGCGTCGGCGTGCCCGATCAGCTCGGCAAGATGCTCGCGCATCGCGAAGTCGGTACCCACACCGCCGATCCAGCCGGTCCACAGCGCGTGCGGGAACGCCACCCCGCGCTCGGACAGCGTCTCCTGCCAGGCGTGCAATGCGGCCGACTCGGTGTCCACCAGCAGCCCGTCGAAGTCGAAGACCAGCGCGCGTACCGGAAGCACGCCGATCATGCTACGGATCTGCGGGGCGACGGGTCGTCCCGCGGGACCAGCCGCAGCGCCAGCACCTCAAGGTGGCAGCATGCGAGCCCCGTCAGCGCGGCGGCTCCTCGGTCACCGGCGGCAGGACCTGGGTGGGCTCGGCGTCGCCGCCAGGCCGCGGGATGGACGCGGCGTCGCCGGCGGGCGGCGGGGTGGGCGCGCCGTAGAGGGTGGGCGGCCCCTGCGCGGCCAGCGCCGGGTCCGCGGGGGTCTGGTCGATCCGCGGCAGTACCTCCGTGGCCGCCAGCCCCGGCCCGGGCGATGCCGGGGCCGCGGTCGCGTCGTGCGCCGGGGTCGCGTCGGGCACCGGCGGCGGGGCAGCCTCCCGGGCGTCGGCCTGCGCGGCCTGGTAGGCGCGGGCGTACTCGGCGATCGCCTGCGACTCCCGCCCGGCCCGGTCCAGCCACGCCTCCCAGCGCGCCTGCATCGGCCGCACCAGTCCGCCGCCGACGCCGACGATGAGGATTCCGGCGATCGTCGCCAGTACCGCGATGAGGATCGGCGTGGTGACCGTGGTGGCCACGCCGACCTGGTTGAGCGCAGCGATCACGCCGAGCCCGACGATGAACCAGGCCGCCACGTTGGCCAGCAGCCGGCCGTACGACAGGCCGCCGAGCGCGTTGCCGACGATGTCGCGCACGGCGCTCGCGACCGCGGCGGCGATGACCACGATCAGGATCGCCACGAACGCCTTGGGCAGCCAGGCGACGACGCCCTTGATGAGGTCGGACACCGGGTTCGGTCCCCATATCCCGAACGCCAACTGCAGCGTGAACAGCAGCACCGCGTAGTACACCAGCCGGGCCACCAGATCCGAGGCGTCGTACCGGCTGCGCGCCAGCGCCGTCCGGATGCCGCCCCGCTCGACCGCCCGGTCGAACCCGACGCGTTCGAGCACCTTGCCGATCACGGTGCGCAGCAGCCGGGCGACGATCCAGCCGACCACGAGGATCGCGATGAACCCCAGCGCCTTGGGCAGGAACAGCAGTACCGCACGGAACATGTCGGTCACGGCACCGGACATGACGATTCCTCCAACCGGGGGGGCGATCGACGTCGCCAGATCCCTACCCGGTCGGATCGGTTCGGAAACCGATCAGCTCTCCGCGCCCACCAGGTGCTCGTAGAGACCGGTCAGCCGCAGCTGCTCGGCGATGAACGGGGCCAGGTGCCGCACGGTGAACTCGACTCCCGAGCCACGTGCCGCGCTGTACCCGGCGGCCAGCGCCCCGATGCCCGTCGAGTCGACGAAGCTGACGTGCAGCATGTCCACCACGATGCGCGGCGGCCGGACGGTCGTCGCCGTCTCCACCAGCAGCAGGCGTAACGCCTCGTTGATCGCCAGGTCCAGCTCGCCGCGCAGCTCCACGACGACGGTCCCGTCGGGCTCCACGGACCGATTGACCACCGCGTCGCCCATGACCTACCTCCGTACCCCCGAGCGGCCCGCCCGGGCCTTGCTCACCGATTTACACCGTATGCCACGGGCTGGTGCGCGGCACGGTTCATCACGCCTACGGGTACCCGACCTATGGTGACCTCATGCACCGCACCCGCGTGTACCGCAACGGAGTGCTCGAAGCCGAGGGCTTCCCGATCGCCGACGTGTCCGACCAGCTGGCCGACGAGTCCGCGGTCGTCTGGTTCGACCTGTGCCGGCCGACCGCCGACGAGCTGGCCGCGATCAGCGAGGAGCTGGGCCTGCACCCGCTCGCCGTGGAGGACGCGGTCGCCGAGCACCAGCGGCCGAAGCTGGACCGGTACGCCTCGCACCTGTTCGTGACGGCGTACGCGGTGGCGCTGGACACCGCCAGCGGCGAGCTGCGGGAGAGCGAGGTCGACGCGTTCATCACCGGCCGCGCGCTGGTGACCGTGCGCAAGGACGATCACTTCGACATCGACGCGGTGCTCGACCGCTGGGACGGCTCGCCCGACCTGGCCAAGTACGGCGTCGGGTTCCTCCTGCACGGCCTGCTCGACTACGTGGTCGACACGCACTTCGAGGCGGTGCAGTCACTGGACGGGGAGATCGAGGCGCTGGAGGACCAGCTCTTCGACGACCAGCCGAAGGACCGGGAGATGCAGCGGCGCACCTTCCAGCTACGCAAGAGCCTGGTCACGGTACGACGGGTGGTGCTGCCGATGCGCGAGGTCGTCAACTCGCTGCTGCGCCGCGACCTGCACGTGGTCGACGAGCCGATGCTGCCGTACTACCAGGACGTGTACGACCACGTGCTGCGGGCGACCGAGTGGACCGAGTCGCTGCGCGACCTGGTCACCACGATCCTGGAGACGCACCTGACGGTACGCGGGAACCGGCTCAACGTGATCATGAAGCAGGTGACCAGCTGGGCGGCGATCATCGCGGTACCGACGGCGGTCACCGGGTTCTACGGCCAGAACGTGCCGTACCCCGGCTTCGGCAACGCGGCCGGGTTCTGGACGTCGACGCTGATCACTGTGGGCCTGTCGGTGGCGCTGTACGTGGTGTTCCGGCGAAAAGGCTGGCTCTGACGTTCCGCCCGAGGGTAAAGATCGGATGAATCTCTTGACGGGCGACCCGCTTCATTAGAAGCTGATCAATGCACTACTCCCGTGAGATTCCCGAGAAGGATGAAACATGGCGCGACGCCGCCTTTGGTTTCCCGTCATTGCCGCGGCAGCCGCGCTGACCGTCGCCGGAGTCGTCGGTACCCTGCCCGCCCGGGCGGCGACCACCACGACCGTCACGGTGGGCAGCGGCAGCGGGGCCAGCCTGCACGACGACTTCATCGGCCTGTCCTTCGAGGCCAGCATCCTCGCCTCCCCGGCGCTGACCAGCGGCAACCTGGCGCAGTACATGAAGACGCTGGGCCCGGGCGTGATGCGCTTCGGCGGCAACTTCGTCGACACGACGTTCTGGACCGCCAAGGGCGAGAAGGCGCCGTCCTGGGCGGTCACCACGCTCACCCCGACCGACCTCGCCCGGCTGGCCAAACTGGCCCAGGCGACCGGCTGGAAGGTGATCCTCGGCGTCAACCTCAAGCACCCGGACCCGGCCCGGGCGGCGGACGAGGCGGCGCACGCGAAGGCGGCGCTGGGCGGCTCGCTGATGGCCATCGAGATCGGCAACGAGCCCAACTACTACCCGAACTACACGCCGGCCAAGCTGTGGAGCGACTACCAGCGGTACCGCGCCGCGATCAACAAGTCGGCGCCCGGCGTCGGCCTGGTCGCGCCGGAGACCGGCTCGGCACCCAAGGCCGTGACGTTCCTGCAGGACTTCGCCAAGCGCGAGCAGGGCCACGTGGACCTCGCCGCGCTGACCACGCACTTCTACCCGGCCTGCGCGCGCAGCGGCCCGGTCAGCATCGCCGACCTGCTGTCGTCCGGGTTCCACGACAAGATCCGTACCCGCGGGCAGATCCTGGTCGACGCGGCCAAGCCGCTGAAGATCCCGCCGATCATGGACGAGGCCAACTCGGTGTCCTGCGAGGGCCAGGACGGTACGAGCGACGTGTACGCCTCGGCCCTGTGGGCGGTCGACGACGAGCTGCTCATCGCGTCGCTGGGCATCCGCGGCGAGTACTTCCACAGCGCGATCGCCCGATGCGGCGCGCCGAAGCCGCTGTACAAGGCGTACACGCCGTTCTGCGCGCCGACCGACGCCGACGCGGCCAAGGGGCTGCTGCGCGCCCAGCCGGAGTACTACGGGCTGCTCATGCTCCAGCAGATCGGCACCGGCACCTTCGTACCGGTGACCAGCAGTGACACCGACACGCTGCGGACCTACGCGGTGCGCAACGGTACCCGGCTGCGGCTGGTGCTGGACAACCTGCGCAGCAGCGGCAACCGCACGGTCACCGTGCACCTCGGCGGCTCGTTCACGCAGGGCAACCTGCTGCGGCTGACCGGGCCGGCGCTGACCGCGAAGACCGGGATCAGCCTGGGCGGCGCGACCGTCGCCGCGGACGGGACGTTCCCCGGCACCGCCAAGACCACGATCTCCGTGTCCGGCAGCACGCTGACGCTGACCCTGCCGGCCGGTACCGCCACTCTCGTGACCCTCAACCCGTAGGAGTGGGGATGAAACGCAAGCCCGCGCTCGTGCTCGCCGGAGCACTCGCCCTCGGTACCGCCGTCGCGGTCATCGGACCTCCAGCGCTCGCCGGTGTCTCCGCCGCCGCGGCGGTACCGAAGACGATCGTCCTGGACGGCGCGCAGCTGGCCACGATCCGGCAGCAGGTGACCACCGCACCCACCGCGGCGCAGAAGGCGGCGCTCAAGACGCTGACCGCGGCCGCGGACAAGGAGCTGACCGCCGGCCCGTGGTCGGTCATGGACAAGAAGACGACGGTGAGCAAGACCAAGCACGACTACTACAGCCTCGCCACGTACTTCTGGCCGAACCCGGACACCGCCGACGGCTGCCCCTACATCCACAAGGACGGCCGGTGGGGCCCGACGGTGGCCACCACCGGCGACCTGACCGCCTGGGCGAACACCTGGCACGCGATCAACGACCTGACGCTGGCCTGGTACTACACCGGCAAGGCGGCCTACGCGCAGCGCGCCGAGCTGGTGATCCGCACCTGGTTCCTCAACTCGGCCACGAAGATGAACCCGAACATGAACTTCGGCCAGGTCGTCCCGTGCACCACGACCGGCCGCAAGGAAGGCATCATCGAGACGTCCCAGGCGCTGACCCAGGTCATCGACGGCCTGGCGCTGCTGGACAGCGGCGCACCCGGCTGGACCACGACCGACCACAGCGGCATGGTGAGCTGGCTGAAGGCCTTCCAGACGTGGAACCGCACCAGCAGCCTCGGCATCGCCGAGAGCAAGGCGACCAACAACCACGGCACGTTCAAGGACCTGCAGGACGCCGTGGTGGCGCTGTACACCGGGGACACCGCGACGGCCAAGACGCTGATCGGCAACGCGCGCGCCGGCCGGATCGCCAAGCAGATCAACGCCGACGGCACGCAGCCGAAGGAGGTGTCGCGCACGCGTCCGTGGCACTACGTCAACTTCAACCTCATGGCGCTGTGCCGGATGGCCGGCGCCGGCCGCAACGTCGGCATCGACCTGTGGGCGTACAAGGCATCCAGCGGCGCGACCCTGGCCAAGGCGGTGGACGTGCTGATCCCGCCGGCCGAGGGCGGCCCGTGGACGCCGCCGGACCTGGACGTCTTCGACGGCAGCTTCCTGCTGGACAAGGCGCACGTGGCGGCGGCGCACGGGGACAGCAAGGCCAAGGCGGCGGTGTCGAAGGTACCGGCGCCGGCCGGCGGTGACCTGTGGCCACTGGTACCCACGTGCTGGGAGGACATCTCGGGACCCCCGGTGCAGAAGTAACCCGGCCAGGGCCGCTTCGACGCGGGTGGTGAGGGTAGCCTAAGCTAAGGCTGCCCTAACCACCCGCTCGAAGCGTTTTGAGGGAGAGTACGCGTGTCTGCTGCCAGGATCGCCCTGTTGGGAGCCGTGGCCGGGTGCACCATCTTCCTGGGCCTGCCGGTCGGTCGGGTACGGGCGCCGATGCCGCGGATCCGCGCGCTGCTCAACGCGCTCGCCATCGGCATCCTGGTCTTCCTGCTGTGGGACGTCCTGGCGGCGGCGTGGGAGCCGGTCGACGGCGCGCTGCAGGAGCACAGCTACGGGCCGGCGCTGCGCGACGGACTGGTGCTCGCCGTCGGTACCGGCCTGGGCCTGCTCGGCCTGGTCTACTTCGACCGCTGGGTGGCCCGTCGCGCCCGCCGGCACGGCGAGACGCCGCCGGACGGTGCCGTGGCGGCCGGCTGGCGCAACCCGGCGACCCAGCTCGCCCTGCTGATCGCGATCGGCATCGGGCTGCACAACTTCGCCGAGGGCCTGGCCATCGGCAACTCCGCGCGTACCGGGCAGGTGCAGCTCGCGCTCATGCTGGTCATCGGCTTCGGGCTGCACAACGGGACCGAGGGCTTCGGCATCGTGGCGCCGATGACGGCGTCGGGTACCCGGGCTACCTGGGCCCGGCTGGCGCTGCTCGGGCTCATCGCCGGGGGGCCCACCTTCGTGGGTACCGTCGTCGGGCAGCGGTTCAGCAACCAGACGCTGAGCATCGCGTTCCTCGCCCTGGCCGCCGGTTCCATCCTCTACGTGGTGATCGAACTGCTCGCGGTCGGGCGCAAGTTCAACGCCAAGAGCGTCACCACCTGGGGCCTGCTCGGCGGCCTGATGCTCGGCTTCGCCACCGACGCGATCCTCACCGCCGCGGGCGCCTGATCCCGTCAGTCCCAGATGCCGGTGACCGGCTGGCGGCCGGCCGCCGCGCCCAGGCCGGGCAGGCCGCACGCCGCCTCGACCGTGCGCAGGATGCCGTAGTGGTCCACCTCCCGGGGGTACCGGCTGCCCGCGGCCACGTGCGCGCCGGTGAACAGGGTCGGAATGTGGTCGCCGCCGGTGCCCTCGTCCTCGTCCCACGTGACGATCAGCAGGCTGTTGTGCCCGGCCGCCCAGCGCGCGTACCCGTCCAGGTGCGCCTGCGCCCAGGTGTCCCCCGCGGCGACCGGGCAGTCGTGCATGTCGTGGCAGAGGTTCGGCACCACGAAGCTGACCGCCGGCAGGGTGGCGTAGTCGGCCGGGAAGTCGGCGAAGGTGCGGTTCACCGAGCCGGGCAGCGCGGTGAAGTCGACCCAGGGGTTGTGCTTGCGGGCGTACCGGTCGCCGCCGCCACAGCCGCGGTACCCGGTCGAGGGCAGGCCCTCCGAGTACCCGGCGAAGGTCAGGCCGGCGGCCGCGAGCTGGCTGCCGAGGTTGGCGGTACCGCCGATGTCACGCGGGCAGCTGTCGTCGGTGACGCCGTACGTCGAGCCGGCGAACATGCCGAGATAGTTCGGCTGGCTCGGATGGGTCAGCCCGTGCGCGTCGGTCAGCAGGGCGCCCCGGCCGGCGAGCAGGTTCAGGTACGGCGCCTGCCCGGCCCCGATCACCTGCGCGTACCCGTGGTTCTCGAACACCGCGACGACGACGTGGCCGAAGCGGGGTACCGCCGGCGGAACGGGTACCGGGCCGGCGACGCCCGACGGGCTCGCCGGGCCGGTGGTCGTCGACGCCGGGGCCGAAGACGGCACCGGCCCGGTGCCCGACGAGGTCGCGCCGGCCGGGTGCGCCCGCGAGGTACACCCGGACAGCGCCAGCACGACCGCGGCCAGGCCGGCGAGAGCGCGCCGCAGCGAAGGTCCCACCTGCCCCATTCAACACCCGGCTGGTGACCAGCTCGTGGTGCCGCAAGGCGCCGTCAATCAAGGTTGACAAGGCGGCGGGCGTCAACGTAAATTGACGGTATGAGTGAGGCGACAGACCTCGCCGCCGCGGCCGGCAGCGCCGACGCGCGGGTGGGACTACGGGCCGTGCTCGCCCTGCGGCGGCTGCTGGAGACCCTGGAACGGCTGCAGGTCGACAACGCGCGCCGCCAGGGCTGGTCCTGGCAGGAGATCGCGGATGCGCTCGGGGTGAGCAAGCAGGCGGTACACAAGAAGCACGCCGGCCGCACGGTGGCGGCCCGGTCACAGGAGGACTGATGTTCGAGCGATTCAGCGACCAGGCGCGGCAGGTGGTCATGCAGGCCCGCGAGGAGGCCAGGCAGCTCAAGCACCGCTACATCGGCACGGAGCACCTGCTGCTGGCCCTGGTTGGGCCGGGCAGCGGGCTGCCGTACGCGGTGCTGACCGGTACCGGGATGAGCTACGACCGGGTACGCGCGGCGATCGAGGAGAAGGTCGGCGAGGGCGCGCTCGGTGACGCGGACGCCGAGGCGCTGCGCGCGATCGGGATCGACCTGCCGGCGGTGCTGGCGAAGCTGGAGGAGGCGTTCGGGCCGGGTGCCCTGGACCCGCCCTGCCCCGAGCCGCGCCGCGGGCTGCTGCGCCGGCGCCGCCCGTCGGCCCCTTCGGCGGGTACCCGGATCCCGTTCGTCCCGCGCGCGAAGAAGGTGCTGGAACTGGCGCTGCGCGAGTCGCTGGCGCTGGGGCACAACTACATCGGCTCGGAACACCTCCTGCTCGGCCTGATCCGCGAGGGCGAGGGACTGGCGGCGCGGATCCTCACCGAGGCCGGGGTGTCCCTCGACGACCTGCGGGCACGGACGATCGCTGCGCTGAACCGGGCGGCGTGACCCGCGCCGGCTGGTCTTCCGGCAACGGGGGGAAGACCAGCCGGCGCAGCAGGTGTCCGCCGCCGCGCACCACCAGGTCGCCGGCCACCAGGACGAAGACGCCGACCAGCCAGTGCACGAGCGTCGCACCGGCCGGGGTCGGCCCGCCCCACGAGTGCCGCAGGTCGGCCGCCGGCGCGGACAGCGCCCAGAACGGGTAGTACACCATCCGGACCAGCGTGAAGATCATGGTCAGGGCGGCGCCGCTCATCGCCATCGCGACCGGGATCCCGAGCAGCAGCAGGCCGAACAGCGGCGCGCCCTCCCGCGCCCGGCCGCGCGGGGCACCGGCCGGTGGCAGCAGCCGCCGGTAAAGGTCACCGACCGCCTCCCCGGCGCCGTGGAACACCAGGAACAGCGAGATGACCTGGGCCGGCAGCGCGATCAGCCCGCTGCCGAGGCGCCACAGGGCCACTTTCATGCGGTACCCCTGACCCGCCGGCCCGGTGCCAGTGCCGCGACCGACGCCCGGTCGAACAGTGCGAAGAGGGCGAGCGCGCCGAGCCGGGCCAGCGGCCGGCGGTGCGCGTGCAACCGTAGCCCCAGCACCCGTCGCACGATGTCGCCATACTTCGCCATGCGATGCATCGTATCACGTAGTACTGGCCTCGGAAACGCGGGTAAACGGCAACTTAACGCCCGTACTGTGCCGACCGTGGAGAAGATCCTCGGCTCGTTCGTCTCCGTCGACGGCCGCTGGCGGGTACAGGCGGTGCGCGACGGCGACCGGTCGTGGTACCGCATCCTGCGCGACGGCGTCACGTTCGCCGATGGCCTGATGCGCGGCGAGGCCGAGCGGGTGCTGCGGGTCGACGCCGCCCTGAACCTCGCCGACCTGACCGAGGAGACCTGACCCGGCTCAGCCGGGCGGGATCACCTGGATCCCCGGCCACCGCCGCGCCGGCCGGTGCCGCGCCAGCCGCGCCCGGGACACGTCCAGGCTCGCCCGGGCCGGGTTGCGCCGCCACACCCCGCCGAGGAGATCCGCCAGTCCCAGCGGAGCGCAGACCCCGATCGCGCCACCGGGTTCGAGCCGGACGGCCACCGCGGTCGCCGTCTCCGGCCAGGTCGCCACCGCCTCCGCGATCGAGCGCAGCGGCGGTACCGGATCACCGCCGAACCGGGCCGCGTACCAGACGTGTACCGCCGCCTGGTTGCGCGCCTGCCACGGCAGGTCCGGCCGCACGGCGGCGAGCCGCCCGGTGGCCGCGTCGTCGCGCGCCCGGGACAGGTCGGCCGGATCGAAGTAGACCACGTCGATGTCGCGTACCTCGTCCGGCCGGAACCCGACGCCGGACAGCTCGCCCCAGACAAGGTCACGCAGTGCCCCGGCACCGACCCAGGCATCCGGAAGTCCGGCATCGCGGACCACCGCGAGTACCGCCATGAACCAGGCGCAGTCGCGTACCAGAGCGCGCAGCCGCTCCTCCCCGTCGGTCACCGCCCGATGATGGCAGGAATAGCGTGGCGACATGGATACTGTGGCCGGCATGGACCCGGAAGCCTTCGTCCGCGCGCACACCGCGGTCGCCGCGTCGCCGTTCCTTCCGCAGATCCGGCTGCACATGGCGGCGGACGCGTTCGCGCTGTGGGAGCGGACGGAGGAGGAACTGGGCGGCGGAGCGCTCGGCGGTGGGGTGTCGGCGCCGCCGTTCTGGGCGTTCCCGTGGGCGGGCGGGCAGGCGCTGGCCCGGTACCTGCTGGACTATCCGGAGACGGTGCGCGGGCGGACGGTACTGGACCTGGCGGCCGGGTCGGGACTGGTCGGCATCGCGGCCGCGCTGGCCGGGGCGGCGACGGTCGCCGCGAACGAGATCGACCGGCACGCCGAGGCGGCGATCGCGCTCAACGCGCGCCTCAACGACGTGAAGCTCGACGTCCTCGCGGGCGACCTGCTCGACGGCGACGCCGGTACCGAGGTCGTGCTCGCCGGTGACGTCTTCTACAGCCGGGAGATGGCGGACCGGATGATCGGGTACCTCGACCGGGCGCGCGCGGCCGGTGCGGTGGTGCTCGTCGGCGACCCCGGCCGGGCGTACCTGCCGCGGCAGCGGTTGATCCACGTCGTTGAATACGAGGTACCCGTGGTCCGCGCGCTCGAAGACGCGGCCGTCAAGCGGGTCACCGTCTGGCGCCTGCCCTGACAGGCA
>VAWN01000050.1:17202-17664 GCA_005885555.1 Actinomycetota bacterium | reverse complement strand
ACCGAACGGCCGCCATGGTGGTGGCGGTGCTGAAGGCCGGGGCCGCGTATGTGCCGCTGGACCCGACCTACCCGCCGGCCAGGCTGGCCGTCATGGTCAGCGATGCCGCTCCGGTCGCCCTGCTCGGGCCGCCGGGACTGGTCAACGGCGTACCGGCCCTGCCGGTCGACCTCGGCGATCTGCGCCTGGCGGTCCATGCCGGGCCGGTGGTCGAGGCGACCGTCCCGACCGGCGGCAGCGACCTCGCGTACGTTCTCTACACCTCGGGCTCGACGGGTACGCCCAAGGGCGTCGGGGTCGAGCACCGTCAGGTGCTCAACTACCTGGCCGGCATCGACGCGGTCGCCGGGCTGCCGGCGGGCCGCTATGCGATGGTGCAGCCGTTGGCCGTCGACTCCTCGGCGGTCATGCTGCACGGCGCCCTCTACCACGGTGGGACGCTGGTCACGGTGCCCCGCTCGG
>VAWN01000050.1:15452-17133 GCA_005885555.1 Actinomycetota bacterium | reverse complement strand
TGCAGCAGTCGACCTCGCCGGGCACGCTCATGCCGCGGCGCTGGCTCATGATCGGAGGTGAGGGTTCCGACCAGCGGTGGGCCGACGGGCTCGCCGGCCTGCGGCCCGGCTGCGCGGTCTTCAACCACTACGGTCCGACCGAGGCCACCGTCGGCGTGCTCGTGCAGCCGCTGGGCGCGGAGGGTGCGCCGCCAGCCACCGTCACGCCCCTCGGCCGGCCGCTGGTCGGCGCCCGGATCTACATACTCGACGACAATGACGTGCCGGTGGTACCGATGACGCCGGGCGAGATCGTCATCGGCGGCGTACCGGTGGCCCGCGGATACCACCGCCGACCCAACCTGACCGCCGAGCGGTTCACTCCGGACCCGTTCTCACCGGTACCCGGGGCCCGCATGTACCGCACCGGCGACCGCGGCCGGTGGCGGCCCGATGGCACGGTCGAGTTCCTCGGCCGGTCCGACGAGCAGGTGAAGATCCGGGGCAACCGGATCGAGATGGGCGACATCGCCAGCGCCCTGCGGGCACACCCGGGCGTCGCTGCCGCGGTCGTACGTCCATCCACAGTGGACGACGAGGTTTCGCTGGTCGGGTACGTGACCCCGACCGGGTCCGTCCTTGATGTGGAGGAGCTGCGGACGTTCCTCGCCGACCGGCTGCCCGCGCACATGGCGCCGCGGAGTCTGCTGGTACTGGACGCCCTGCCGCTGACACGACACGGCAAGCTCGACGTGCGGGCGCTCCCGGACCCGGCTGGCGGTACGCCGCCGCAGCCGTCGACGACCGACCGCACCTCCACGGGTGACCGCCAATCGGCGCCGGCGGAGACCGAGCCGGCCGGACGGAGCGATGGCATCACCGCAACCGAACAACGCGTCCTCAACCACTGGCGTCAACTGCTCGGGGCGGCCGAAGTCGGGCCGAACGACGACTTTTTCGACCAGGGCGGCCACTCGCTCCTCGCCACCCGTTCGGCCGGGCTGGCCGCCGCCATCGATGCCCTGCGGGCCGAGGCAGCCGGGCCGGGGCCGGAGAGTTGCTTCGTCTGCATGGGCGGACGGGACGCCCGGCCGCCGGTGTTTTTCATCCACCCGATCAGCGGCACGGTCGGCTGCTACTCGGACCTTGCGCAGCTGCTGCCTGACCATCTGCTGGTCGCGGTGGAGTCGCCTGAACTGCGCAGCGGCCGGGTACCGCCCCGGTCGATTCCGGAGCTCGCCGCACGGTACGTGGCGGCGCTGCGGAAGGAGTGGCCGACCGGCCCCTGCCGGCTCGGCGGGTGGTCCCTGGGCGCAGCGGTGTCTTACGAGATGGCGCAGCAGCTCGCCGGGGCCGGTGTGCCCGTGGAACGGTTGGTCATGGTGGAACCCGCGATCCCGGAACCGGGCATCCAGGAGATTAGCGAGGCGTACGCCGTCGGACGGCTGGCCGCGGATGTCGCGGCCACCCTCGGTACCTGGAGCCAGCCGCCGGACGTTGCCGAGCTGGCGGCCCTCAGTCACGCCGAGCGGCTGCACCGGTTGCAGCGCTGGCTCGTCGATAGCGGTGCCCTACGGACCGAGATCCCGATCGCTGATCTCGCATCACGGCTGGCCGTGTTCCAGGGCAATCACGACGCACTGCGTACCTACCGGCCACAACCCACCGAAGTGGCCGTCTCGCTCGCGTGTGCTGAGATCAA